>CAMOIE010000007.1 GCA_946615905.1 uncultured Treponema sp.
TCTTCTCAAGGCGGTTCTGGTAAGCACCGAGGTCAGCGCGCTGCTTGTTAATCTTTTTGATAGCCTCGTCCAATGTTCCGATTGCGCGGTTTGCTGAATCCGGTGTTTCGAGAGAAAGAATCTCTTCTGTTCCAACCTGGCGGATTCCGAGAGCAGCTGCTGTCATTGTTCCGATGTAAACCTGAGTTCTCTGATCCATATTTGCACCAATGTGGAACCACATTGAAGCTGTGACTGTGTTTTCGCCTGTAGCGCGGGCAAAGCGGCCAGTGAGCATGTTCATGCCGTTGAACTGAGCCTGTGAAGCGATGCGGTCTACTTCAGCGATGAGTGAAGAAACTTCAACCTGAATCTGCATGCGGTCTTCGTCTGTGTAAATACCGTTAGATGACTGAACGGCCAATTCGCGGATGCGCTGGATAACATCTTCTGTTTCCTGGAGGTAGCCTTCAGTTGTCTGGATGAATGAAATGCCGTTCTGTGCGTTTTCTGAAGCCTTGTTCAAGCCGCGAATCTGTGAACGCATTTTTTCTGAAACAGCAAGTCCAGAAGCATCATCGCCTGCGCGGTTGATCTTCATGCCAGAAGAAAGTTTCTCCATGTTCTTCTGGTTGTTCACTTCTGTAAGACCTGTTGAACGCTGAGCGAACATTGCGCTCATGTTGTGATTGATAACCATACAATATCTCCTTGTAAGATCAGGTTCTTAACGACAGGCCTTAAAGAACCTGTTGTTCTAGGGTTTACCGCCCTTACAATTAGATAATCGGAAACTGACAAAAAACCTTAACAAAAATTTTAATTTTTTTTAAATTTTAGGGCGGTTCCCGCCGTGCGGCGGGCCGGGCTTTGCGGGGTTCCGCTTTCGCTTCAATGCTTTGCATCGGCTCCGCCGCCCCTCCAATCCCTACCGCTTTTTAGGCCCGTAGCAAATCGTGCAACCCGTTATCATCACGTGCTTTTTTCCGGCAGTTTTATTGAAAAGTCGGGCAATCAGATAGCCGTCCATCGGGACGTGGGCCTTGCAAACTGGGCAAATTCTCTCGACATTAGGCTCGCATTTGGGGTAACAATGCGGGCAGCCCAAAACCGTCATTCTCTGGTCTGAGACATCCATCGGGCGAAAGACGCGAGAAACCATATTTTCATTTTTTGCAAGCGGCGTGTTGCAAAGTGGGCAGCGGATAAATTCGATTCCGCCGGACTCATTTTTTTGCGTGCGCAGCCCCTCCGCATTTCTTTTTCTGGCAGATCGATTACCCTGAAAGCGAATAAAGAAAAAAATTACCGAAAGAAGAACGACGGCAAGAAAAACAAATCCAAAAAATACTAAATTTCCAAACATTTTTTTATGATAACAAAATTTTGTGTTATAATAAATGTGTATCTTTAAAAAAATTTATAAATCATTTTGAGGATTAAATGAACAACAGAACAAGCCAAATGCGTGTTAGTGATGCGATTTTCACTATTGACGCACAGTTGAACGTTCTTAACGCAAACAGAAGCTTTCTGCTTTTTTTTCAACTTCCTGATTCTTTTTGCTCCCTAAGAGACTTTCTTGACCCTTCTGACGTAGAAAATCTCTCCCATTTTCTTGAAACTTTCGATAGAAAAAATAACAATTCAAATTTTCTGGCGAATTTAAAAATCGCAGGCCAGCAACTTCTCTGCATTCTTCATATAATAAAGGAAAAAGAAAATTTTAAAATCAATTTAACCGAATTTACTTACTATAAAGAACAGCTTTGCGAATCCGTCATAAAAAACGAAACCTTGCAAAAGGTCCTAACGCACTTTGACTCGTATTTTTTTACCTTTGACGGAAGCAAAGTTTCATTTTCAAATTCAAAAGATTTAATCCCAATTTTTGAAAACAGTCTGGGCGAATTCAAAGATTTTCTTCCTGAATTTTTTAAAATTGACCTTACAACGGCAAGTTCCGTAAAAATGTTTAACCGCCTCTTTACAAATCTTGAAAAGAAAAAAGGTGAACTTGACTACAGAATTCTTCTTCAAGATTCAAAGCATATTTTTCTCAGCACAAATTTGGTCAAAACCTCATACGGAGATTTTATAGTCGGTGTAATCAATATGAACGGGGTCAAACTTCCCCATGAAACCGGCTACTACCAAAAAGACGGACTAACGGATCTCTTCAACAAAAAGACCATCACAGAAATGGCCAGAAAGAAAATTTCCGAGGGAAAAACTGGTGGGGCACTTTTCATAGTCGACTTAGATAAATTCAAAGAATGTAACGACAATTTTGGTCACGCATTCGGTGACACGGTTCTTTTAACAACGGCAAAAGTTATAAAAGATGCTGCAAGGGGGCTAGGAATCGCAGGCAGAATTGGTGGCGATGAATTTTTAGTCCTTATCGACACCGATGATGAAGAAACCGTAAGAAATGTCGCCCGCAACATAAGGCTCGGAATTCAATGGGGAATTCCAGCCTTGAATCCGGAGTCTGTCGTAACTTGTTCAATAGGAATCGCAAGGTTCCCGCAAAACGGTAAAACCTACGATGATATTTTCAATGTGGCGGACCGGTGCCTCTACATTGCAAAAAGCAAGGGGCGCAACTGTTATATAATCTACAAGCCGGAAGTTCACGACAAGATGATAATTCAAGCTGAAGAGTCTAGCCGCAACATCTCGTCCGGAAAATTCTACATGGACAACGTTGAAAGCCAGCAAAAAATTCTTTCGCTGATAAATAAAAACAATCCATTTCTTGTGAAAAACACACTTTTAGAACTGCAAAAATATCTTGGAGTCCACAAAGTCACGGTTTACAACTATATTGAAAGTGAAAAATCCTTCATTCCAAAACTAATTTTGGGAATAGACCAGCGGGATTTCCGATCAGAAGCTTTAAAACGCAAAGATTATTTTTGTTACTACAACATTTACGATTATTTTTTCCTAGAAAACATCAATACCCTTCATTCTCTGGACACCGAACGCTTTCAATTTTACATGCAGAATAATATCGCCTCAACCCTGGAAGTTATATGCAAGCAGGGTGAAAAAATCAAAGCCCTAATTTGTTTTGATATTTACAAACCTACCCGTTCTTTCCCTCGTGAAAAAATTGTCTTCAGTCTGCTTGTAACAAAACTAATTGCTCCTAATATTTAAAATCGTTAAAATTATGTTATGAAAGTAATCGTTGCAGGTTCAGGCGGACGCGAGCACGCCATCGCATATAAGCTCGCTGAATCAAATCTCGTTGAAGAAGTAATCTGTGTTCCAGGAAACGGCGGAACTGCCCACGAAAAAGGCTGCCGTAACATCGACCCAAAATCCTATGTCGGAACTGAAAATCTTTCTTTTAACGAAGCCTTTGTAAAAATCGCCAAGGCTGAAAAAGCTGAATTTGCAGTAATCGGCCCGGAAAATCCCCTTGCCGAAGGAATCTCGGATTTGCTCTGGCAGGCTGGAATTCCAACTGTCGGTCCCAAATCACAGGGAGCCGCTCTTGAGGCTTCAAAAGATGTTGCAAAAAAATTCATGCACAAATATGGAGTCGCATGTGCCAAAGACGCGACTTTCACAGATGAAAAATCTGCGCTCGAATACATAGATAAAATGGGTGCGCCGATTGTCGTAAAGGCTGACGGACTTGCGGCTGGAAAAGGTGTTGTCGTTGCCCAGACTGTTGAAGAAGCAAAAGCTGCTGTAAAAGACATGATGGCAGATGGCCGAGTCGGAGAAGCTGGAAAAAAACTCGTAATCGAAGAGTATTTGCGCGGAGTCGAGATTTCTGTCCTCGCGGCCGTGAGCGTGACTCCCGACAATCCAGAAAAAGCCTGCATAAAGGCATTTCTTCCTGCACGTGACCACAAACGCCTGCTTGATGGTGCAAAGGGTCCGAACACCGGCGGAATGGGTGCTGTCTGCCCACTTTCTGACGTTACTGCCGACACGATGATTCGCTTTGAAACTGACATTTTACAGCCAACACTCAAAGGTCTAATCGCAGAAAAAATGGACTACCGGGGATTCATTTTCTTCGGTCTTATGATTACAAAAGACGGCCCCAAAGCCCTCGAATACAATGTCCGCCTCGGCGACCCTGAGACCCAGGCCGTTCTTCCGCTTATGGACTTTGACTTTGCCTCAATGTGCCGTGCAATTATCGATGGCACTCTAAAAGACTTTGACATGACCTGGAAAGACGGATTTCAAGTCGCTCCGGTCGCAGTCAGCGGTGGCTATCCTCTTGAGTACAAAAAGGGAATGCCGATCAAAATCACAAAGTCGGTAATCGATGAGACAGGCGCAAAAGTTTTCATTGCGGGAGCTGTTACAGACAGACGTTCTAGTGGAAACGAAGGTCCGGATTCAACAGGAATGATTACTTCCGGTGGCCGCGTCCTTGCCTGCTCATGCCACGGAAAAACTTTCGATGATGCATGGAAAAACGCATATACAGCAATGAGGGCAATCCGCTTTGACGGTATGCAGTACCGCAAAGACATCGGCCTTCCCGGTGCCGCAGAATCAAATTAAATTCTAAAAGGGCTTTTCCATCAACATCAAGTTGGTAGAAAAGCCCTACTCAGCATAGTTGCTTTTTAGACAATTTTTCAGTCAATTGACCCAGCCGTATAAGCAGAATCACAATACTCACAACGATAAAGACCTTTAGATTTGTCTGTCAGGCGGAAAATCTGCGGGATATTTCTCTCGCTCGCGGTGATGCAGCGGGGGTTTTTGCAGTGAATCACGTTTTCCACGCGTTCGGGCAACTCCATCCTGATTTTGCGGACGATTTTCTCATCTTTTATAATGTTCACGGAGATATTCGGGTCGATAAAACCGAGAACCGAGTAGTCAATGTTGATGATATTGTCAATTTTGATGATGTCCTTCCGCCCTGACTTTTTTGAGGCCACGTTCATAATCAGCGCGCAGCTGAATGAAGCCTTGTCCAAACCGAGCCAGTGAAAAATCTGCGGGCCGGAGCCTGCTTTTATGTGGTCAATCACAAGACCGTTTTTAATTGTATCTACATTAAGCATAATTTTTCTCCATTAAAGCGCGCCGACTAATTTGGCGATTAACGCCATTCGCACATACATTCCGTATTTTACCTGCTTAAAGTAGGCGGCACGGGGGTCATCGTCAACTTCCGGCGCGATTTCGTTCACCCTCGGAAGCGGATGCAGGACAATCATGTTAGTCTTTGCGAGTTTCATTTTCGCGTTATCGAGAATGTATGAATCCTTGAGGCGGATATAGTCCTGTTCGTTGAAGAAACGCTCCTTTTGGACGCGGGTCATGTAAAGAATGTCAACGTCACCAATCGCATCCTCAAGACGCTCGACTTCCGTATATTCGATTCCGGCACTGTCCAGCATCTGCGTGATGTATTCTGGAACCCTCAGCTCGTTCGGACTGATAAAAATAAATTTGTTTCCCTTGTAGCGGCTCATCGCCTCAGAAAGAGAATGAACCGTGCGGCCGAATTTCAAGTCCCCGCAAAATCCGATTGTGTGGCCTTCAAAACCGCCCTGCAAGGCTCGGATTGTAAGCATGTCCGTCAGCGTTTGCGTTGGGTGAAAGTGTCCTCCGTCTCCGGCGTTGATTACTGGGCAGGCTGAATAGCGGCTCGCCAAAAGCGCGGCGCCTTCCTTCGGATTTCTCATCGCGATTACATCAACATACGAAGAGACTGTGCGGATTGTGTCGGCAAGGGATTCGCCCTTTGTCGCCGACGAATTCGACGCATCCGAAAACCCCTCAACTGCTCCGCCCATGTGGAGCATGGCTGCCTCAAAAGAAAGCCTGGTTCTTGTGGAAGGCTCAAAAAAAAGTGTCGCAAGAATTTTCCCACGACACACATCTTGAAACGAAACTGGATCTACGATAATTTGCTCGGCTAAAGCGCAGATTTCATCGATTTCCGCGACAGTCAAATCACTTGGCTGAATTAAATGACGACCTTTTAACATGGCAAAATCTTAGCACATTGAATTAATTATTACAAATCAATTTCGATATTGTTAATGTTTGCCTCGTCCGCTAATGCTGATTTTACTTCCTTCATCAGTCGACGAGCGGCAATCGGTTCCGGCAAATCTTTGTACGGTTCCGGAGAAATTTCCGCTTTTATGACAGGTTTATAACGATAAACAGCCCTCGTATTGTATTTAAAGAGACGGTCGTGCTTTCTAAAACCGCGTTTATCGTTGCCGCCCATGTACACCGGAAGAATCTCGCAGCTAGCAGCCAGTGCAATTCTAGCCGCACCTTTTTTATATGGATTCTGACCACTCGGTAGGCTTCGGGTTCCTTCTGGAAAAATAATCAGGCAGGAGCCGGATTTTAAAGACTTCACACACTCAGAAACAAGTTCTTCATGTGAAAGTGAGGCCGGAATATAAAAATTTCCAGCAATCCCGTGAAGAATATTAGCCCCCATCAAATAGGCATTGACAACGCAGTCAGCATCGGGAATCATCGAGACCAGCATCATGACATCCAACAATGACGGATGATTTGCAACGATGATTTTTGATTTTAGCGAACGGAATTTTGCCCGGTCTTCTTTTGAGATTATCAAATTCGCCAAATTAAGGATTTTCAAAAATTTAATGAACCAGTACCAAATTACTGACACGAGTCTGTGTCCGGCCTTGCGCCTTTTTACTCTATCCCGATAAATCAAAATACAAAGCGGAACTCCCGTAACAGAAAGAATCAGAGAGCCTAATCCAAAAACAGCAAATGCAAAGATTTTTCCGATACAATGCGATATATAAAAGAGCCAATTTTTTACTGGCGGCGGATTTTCATAAGAATATTCACTTTCCCCAGGATGAATGACTTTTGTCATTTGTTTTCCGCCAAAATAAGTTTTTTCAAAAAAGCCTGTGGAGTCCATTCAGAGGCACATTCATCACTCAAGCAAATTCCTTCACCGTCTTTTTCAATCACGCAGGCAAAGGCAAGCGGAGGGGCTTTTTCAACGCCAAAAGAAACGTCTTTGTATTCCTCCGGAACTAGCTCGTCCGCATAGGCAAAAATTATAGATTTTTCACTTCCCGCAAGAACAGGAGCTGCGGCACACAAAAGAGCGTCCTTAAAATTAGAATTTCCAGGAAAAACAGCCGTGTAACCGGCCTTCATTTTTAGAACAATTGTCGTTGCGGCCGGGGCAGTGTTAAAGACTGAGATTGAAAATCCTGCGGGCAAAACCTCATTGTTCTCAATAAGATTCTGGTTGATTTTGAGCTGACGGGCGATTTCCCCGCGGAATGAAGCGAAAATCAATTTTGAATCAGGAGCGGCATCAAAAACCCCGTGAACGGCTTCTATCGTCATCCTGGTAATTTGACTCAGGCGACGTTTAAAAAGCGGGTCAGCATAAGGAAGTGACGGTTTGTCTCCAGTCAAAGGAATTTCGCGTTTTCCCTGCGCCCATTCCAGCCAAGCAGTGGGATTTTCCGCCAAGCCTTCAAGTTCCGGTGCCCAAGCTGAGATTTTTTTTACAGTCAGACTAGAAAAAATTCCTGCCATAATTTACGCCTTCCTGAAATTCAAAAGTGAGTAGAAATTCGACCCCAAATTATGGTGTCCGGCCACAAGCTTAAACCCTGCCTGCTCAATAGCGTCTACAAGCTCCCCGTAGCGGTACATTTTGCTGTTGCCGTTCGCAATGCAAGTAAAATACAGGGATGTCGCCTGTAAAGCGTAAGATTCGCCCTCAAATTTCTGCATGTCCCAAAGAGGCTCCATAACCCAGATGTCGCAATTTTCATCAACTGAATTGTGGATTTTCGTCAGGATTTTAGTCACCTGGTGGAGGGAAAAGCAGTCCAAAAACTGACTCATCCAGACCGCATTTGCCCCAGAGGGAAGTTTTGTGTTCAAGTCCAGAATATTGCCGGAAACCGCGTCAATCCTGTCCTCAAATCCGGCTTTTTTTGCGTTTTCAATTGCGACCTGAGTCTGGCCGGGCAAATCAACAATCGTGACGTGGACATCACTATCATACTTGCAGGATGTGATTGCCCATTTTGCAGTGTTTCCGCCTATGTCAAAAAGTTTTTTCGGCTTGTTTTTGTAGACAATCGGAAGGGCTTCCGGGAAAGCCACGTCAGAGTAAAAATGGTCAAAGGCGAACCAAGAATTTTTTGCCCGCTCCGGTAAAGTTGAAAGAGCCTCGTAAACTGTCGTCCATTTGTCGCCAAAAACCTTAAGACCTTCCGGCTTGCCGGACTTTACCGAGTCAATCAAATTGAAAGCACCCTTGTAGCAGATGTCGTTTGTGAATTGCAGGTTGACCTTCGTCAAATCGTCCTCAAGAAGGAAAAATCCAATCTTACCTAACGTTAGTTTTTCTTCCTCTGAATCGGGATTGAGCTTTAAAACTCCCATCCCAAGCGCCATTTCTGTAAGAACTCCAACACCGTAAAGAGAAATCTTGGAGTCATCGGACAACTGCTTGACGGTAATTCCTTCATCCCCGGCTGCATTTATACGTTCCAAAAGACCGAGTTCGATTAAAGCTCTTATTGCCTGAAAAGTCAGTGGTGAAAAGGCGATTTTCTGAGCCTCAATTTTTGCGTCAATCGCACGGATTTTATCTGAATAATACGACTTATTTTCCATTTTCATGATAGAAAATTATAACTTTTGCAGGGTGAAAAGTCCATTGAACGAAAAATCTAAATCAGAATTTTTTGCAAAGTGAAATTCCAAGTGGCGTAAAAGAAATTTGCATGTCGTCAGTTGAAATTTTATGGCAAAAAGGAGCTAAAAATCCTGTCAGAATTCCAACTCCAGCTCCGGTAAGAACATCGGTCGCAAAATGATTGCCGCTCATAACCCGGAAAACTCCAGTCGCCGCCGCCAAAGAATAACTGCCGCCTAAAATGGCAAATCGCCATGGGGACTCTGGATAATAAGACCAAAAGGTATACGTCGCAAAAGTGGCTGTAGCAAAAGCATAGGCAGAATGTGCGCTAAAAAATGAAAGCTCCGCATCCCCGCTCTTTAAATCTTTTGAAGGACCAGGCTTTTCATAATACAAAAAAGGTCTTTTGCGCTGAACTAAATTTTTTACCGCATGGGAAGAAGCCCTTACAACCAGCATAGTTTCTGCAAACATCACAGCATTTGTAAAAAGGCCTTCTTTTTCTTCGGAAAAATAAGCTGCACCAGCAGAAGCTAAAAATGGCAGAGCTACAGCACTAGCAACGCAAAGGTCGCCGGCAAAATCAAGCGATTTTCTATACTCATGCATAAAAAAACGGTCAAATGAATTTACATCCGACTTATCATAAATTTTTCCAGTGTAATCTTCTTTGATTTTGTCATCAAAATAAAGAGAAATCCCCTCAACCGTTGCCGCCGGAACAAAAAAAGCAAGTTCCTTTAAAAGAGAAAGTTTAAAAACCTGACTTTTCGCAGGAAAAAGAAAAATCAACAAAAAACAAAAAGAGAATAATTTTGAAAAAAAATTAGATTTGAATCCCAAAACTACAAATCTTCCTTGATATAGCGTCTGACAACCTTTTCTTCAAGTTTATCTTCCAAATGAAAGGTTCTTATAATCCAAGCTGCAAAACGGACAAAAAGCATCAAACTTACAACCAAACCTGCAAAAAGAATAAAAGGAAGAGCCACTTGTGTAGGAATCGCATTTGCAGCAGACGGAACAAATTTAAACAAAAGTCCCAAACAGACAATTAAAAGCAATTCAATAATCAGAGTCAAAAAAATATTACAAACTGACGTGACAAGCGTAAAAACTATCGACCGTTCATGTTTAGTCATTTTTTGAATCCGACCCCTTTTTAGTATTTTTGACAGAAAAGGCAAATGAAATTATCAGCAAGATTCCGCATACAACAACAGCAGAATCAGCAATATTAAAGGTCGGCCACCGTTCAAATCCAAACAGACCGTAAAATTTTATATCGATAAAATCAACAACACCTTCTGCTCTGAAAAAGCGATCAATAAGATTACCAAAACCGCCACCAACAATTCCCATTATTGACCATCGCTGAAGTCCAGTAAAATCTTTGTTTCGAAAATAGACTACTAAAACAATAATCAAAACGACAAGCGGAACCAAACGGAACAAAAGTCCTCTGGCCATCAATGACCAACCTTCGCCGATTGAAAAAGCAATTCCGCCGTTTGAAACATGAATAATCCGCATGAAATCTTCAAAAAAGCCTTCAGCCGTACCAATGACGATACCAGCCGCGCCATAAGGAATATTATTAACAACAAGTTCCTTAGATACTTGATCCACAAGGACAACTAAAATCATCAAGAGAAAAGGTAAAAAATTCTTAATTGAAGCTTTCTTCGGTTTAAATTCGACTGCAATAGGTTCTGTTGACATAATAGACTATTATATTAGAAATCGTATTTTATAGTCTAGTAATAGCTTTTATCTCCGCTGCTGTTTTACCAGCCGCATATCGAGGAATAAACAAAGACGAATCCCTTTGGATTTTAAAATATTTGGCCAAAATTAAATCATTTTGTTCCACGAAACCAAAGCCAGAAGTTTTATATTCATCAATTCGGTTCAGAGAAAAAAATCCTTTTCCATTTTCTGAGAATTTATCCAAAACATTTAAAATTGAATCGTAATCAATTCCGTCCGTTACAAAAAAGATATTGCTTTCCTTTCCATATTTTTTTAACACAAAATCTGCCAAGGCGGAATATTCCCTAGGCAATAAATCCATCTGAATTTTTTCGTATTTTTCAAATTCTTTTGGTTCTAGGAACATATTACCCAAAGCAAAAATTCTCCGCATTGATGGCGAGTCTGCATAAGAATTAAAAATTCCTGCGTCTTTTGAATAAAAATCCGCCCCAACAACCCTGTAGCCCAACTTTGAAAGCAAAATAAGATACGGTTCATACATCAAAACCGGCGCTTTTGCCGTTCCTACAAAAAGAACGACCGTATTTTTATCCATTTTTGAATCTTCAAGCGGAGTGTATTCCCGCAAAATTCCATCGAACTTTAATTTTTCTTCCACTAGGCTACTTTCTTGAAATCCTTTTGCCAAAGTCCCGGAAAGAAGAATTTTTTGACTTTTTACATTATTGTCTTTAAGTGAATAATTTACCGGCACAAAAATAAGCAAAGCAATCAGCAGCAAAACGGCAAAAACAAATTCTATGATTGTAAAAACAACAAAAGGCAGATTATAGTGATCAACAAAAAGTCTATTTGACAAGCGAACCAATGAATGCCCATTCGTAATCAATATCAAACAAGAAAGAACAAAAATCAAACAAAGAATAGGAGTCAATTCCAAAACAAAAATTTCCAAAAGGGCAAGCAAAAAAATTAAAGGACTTAAAAAAGCTGCCGAATCAATTCTGATATCTTTTGTAAAAAAGACACGACCAGTACAAATAATCGCCAAAATCAATATAAGCAGTTGGCCCAAAAACAAATTGAACATAAAAAAAATATAACGCAAAAAATTTCTAATTGGAATAAGAATAGACTAAAATTTATTATTGAAATAGTATATCATCATGCAAAAGAAAAAAAAGGTTTTGGCATTTTTGTTTATTTTTCTTTTATTTTTTGCCAAGACTTTCTCAATCGAATCTAAAAATTATTTTGAATATCCAGAGCCTCTTTTAGAAGCAAGTCTTTCCTATGGCTTCAATTCCCAAGAAGGTTTTGAAACTTATATTTCTTTTTTGCAGCCTTTTGTCTATGTAAACACAAGTCATTTTTCAGCTTTTACGGGAATGCAGATCAATAAAGGCTCTTTTGATTTTACCTCATCTGGAATTTTTTGGCCTTTCCACACAGAACGCTTAAGAGTCGGCCTAGGGCTTGACTATCATTACAATTATTACGATGCAGTTAGCCGAACAAATGACTTTATCATAAATACATACTTTCAAACCCGGCCTTTCCAAAAATTCGGCATTGATTTAAGTTTGGGCTACTTATTTAAAGCTAGAACAATCTTTGCAATTGAAGATTATAAACCGATTTTATGGTCAAGATGTCCAGCTATTTCAATTAAAGCAAACTTCTATCCTGTTGATTCTGTAAATTTATTTTTTAAAGCTTCTTCTTATGAAGCCTTTAGATATTTTATTTTTCTAGCACCGTCTTTTACATTTGGAACAAAAGTTTGTCCTAAAGACTCTAAATTATTCATAGCTTATGACGTGACTTTCCGTTATGTTGACTTCTTTACACTCTCAACTTATTTTGACGGCAAAGAATATCGCCTTACGATTGGGTTAAAATTATGAAAAAACTAATTACATGCCTTCTATTTTTTTCCTCCTTGACTCTTTTTTCTTGCAAATACAGTTGGTGGCAGGCTTTCAATCACGGAGATGACGTTGACGAAAGAATAAATTCAAGTTCTTCTTCAATAACAGAAATTGAAGCTCCGACAGTAAGCAATACTTCAAATTTTTCATTTATCGCCATCAGTGACGTTCATTTTGGCCGAGGAAATCAAGAAGTTGAAGATTTTATAAATGAAATAAAAAAGATTTCGCCGGCTCCAGATTTCTGTATCTGCCTTGGTGACATCGTTGAGCACGGAATAAAAAGCGAGTTTTCTGACTATAATGATTTTGTAGAAAAAATAAAATCTGTCGTTACATCAGAAAAAGTTTATACAGTCATCGGTAATCATGATTTATTTAACGATGGTTGGGACTATTTTGAAAGAATGATTTATCCATATACTTCGCTATTCCACTTTACAATTGGAAATTACAGTTTCTATTTTACAGATTCGGCCAGTGGCTCTTTAGGTCCAAAACAATTAAAAACCATCAAATCCGCCATGCGGGCAGACTCCACCAGAAACAAAATTTTTTGTACCCATTATCCAGTTTATGGAAGTGCCGATTCTTTCGACAGTTACTATTCACTCCAAAACCCTGAAGAAACAGCCCTATTATTGACTTTACTCGAAGACACAAATACAAGACTCTATTTGTCTGGACATATTCACAATTACCACAAAAATAAACTCAGCCGAAACCTTACAGAATATGTTACGGACGGTTATTTAGATAAATACAAATTTCTTTTGGTAACTATAAATGGTGACGATAATTCTGTCAAAAATATTTCTTTTTAATCATCTTTAATTACCAAAAAAAGCTTTTGCGTGCTAAGTCCAGAGTCATTCAAATTTACATCGATTTTAGTTGTCCCTTCTTTAATTGACCCGACTTTCGTTAAAACAATTCCGTAAGGTCTTAAATCACAGTTGTAATCATATTGGAAAATCTTAGGCCCATCATATTTATAATAAATAGGATAATTGGGCATTCCGATCGTAGACAAATTCCATAAATTAATCGGTGTAAACGGATAGTCATATTCAACATAAGAACCAGATTCCGTAGTAAATGATTTTGAAGAATAAGTTGCGGGAACTTTTGCAAACGAAGACAAATTCATATTTCCCGCTCTTTGTTCCGCATCAGTACACAAACAAGCCTGTATATACAATTCCATTAAATCATTAATTGTATACGCAGCATTGGTTTTATGATTTTTTCCATTTACATGATTTACAGCATCAATTACAGCACTGACATCAATATAAGGACTTTTTGAAAGCCTTTTTATCAGTTTTGTTCCTCCGAAATTTCTAACAAGCCAAGCTCCAAAAGCGTAAGTGTCCGCATAAGACTGTAAAACCAATTTTGATGAAGATTGCAAATATTCCAAACCGACCGTATCGTAACCTCTCTCAAACATTGGCAAACGACCTTTCGGGCTATCCTTATCATCTATATCAAGGAATTCCTGCATCATGTCTTCACAAATCATCGACATCATCTCATTAAACCATGTCGAAGGATAGACACTGTAATTCATATACTTATTTCCGTAAAGAATCATGTGCTGAAATTCGTGAGCAAGAGTTGAGAAAACCATATTTAGGTAATAGACCGCATAATATGAATCTATATAAAAATATTTTCCTTCATTTGAATAATTATAAACATTCCAACTATAAGGATATGAATACCCAAGACGTGATATATCAGCCTCATTTGGGAAAAAATCCTTAGCAAAAAAATATCCTACGATTCCGCTTGGAGAATTTGTTCCATAATCCTTTGCAACATCATAAACGACAATATTAACTTTTGTTCCTGTATCGCTTAAATACTTCATCGGATATTTTTGGAACGAATTAGTGTAATACCAAATTTCATCGGATTCCTCTCCATAAACCTCCCGAACCAATTCATAAATTGCGTCAAATTTATCTGCAATCATATCAGCAATAGAACTATTGATTTGCTTAAAGCAAGACTGTGCCGTTGTATAGCAACCTTCGGCAACCCAAACATTGCAATGCTTGCCCTTTGCCCTCAAATATGTTTTAGACTTTTCAAATCTACTCAACGATGAATTTACATCCAAATACAATGACTTTGAATCACCAACTTTATAATCAACTTGTTCAACTGGAGAAAACTTTTGAGTCACAACCCTGCTACCAGGATTTTCCACTAAAGAAAAATTGCTTTTACAATCTATCCATGAAACAGAAAATGAGGCACTTTTACCATGTACAACATCAATCGCCAGAGAAGCATTAACATTTCCCTGATAGGAATATTCAGGAGAAGCCTTATTCAACGAAATTCCAGGACTTGTCGAATTTATATATCTTGTATTATCGCTTGAAATTGCATAAGAAGACGGATTTGCCTTTACCAAATAAACACTTTTACCGCCGATATCCCCATTTATAGATACAGACAAAGTTTGAGAAGTTAATTGCTTAATCGGTGATGATAAAGAATATGTCCAAGAATCATTTTCAGTTGCTGTTATAATGCTTCCCCTGTCTTCAGAATTATATGAAGATCCAGAAGAATCTGAAGAATCGCCGCCAGAAGAATCAATTGTCGCACAACCAAACAAAACTAAACTTGCAAGAAAAATTGCTATTAAAAAACATCTTTTCATGGCACATTCCTTTGAATTTTTTGACTTTAAAGCTCCAATTAATTCTAAGGCAGATGATTTCAGATATCTAGCAACGATTTTTCAATTAACACATTTTTATCGCGTCAACTTTCGGTAGACAGTCTTGTGGGGTCTATCGGCTTCCTCTCCAAACTGCTTGCGTCTCCACTCCTGATAGTCAGACCAGTTGCCTTCAAACCAAAAGACCTGGCTGTTGTTCTCAAATGCAAGAATATGTGTGCAGATTCTGTCCAAGAACCAGCGGTCGTGGCTTACGATTAACGCGCAGCCCGCAAAGTCTTCCAAGGCCTCTTCAAGCGCGCGGATTGTCTGAACATCGAGGTCGTTTGTAGGCTCGTCGAGCATGAGGACGTTTCCCGCCTCCTTGAGCATCATTCCAAGGTTCAGGCGGTTCTTCTCTCCACCGGAAAGAACCCCGACTTTTTTGCTCTGCTCAGCTCCGTTAAAATTGAACCAAGAGCAGTAGGCACGTGAGTTGATTTCACGGACGGCACCGTTCACAGGTCTTCCCTTTTCATCAACCGCGCCGAGCTTTATCAAATCCTGACCGCCAGAAAGCTGCTCCCAGACAGTCTTGTTGTCGTCAAGTTTTGAGCGCAGCTGGTCAACATAGACAAGCTTCACGGTCTCGCCGATTTTTATGGAGCCTGAGTCAGGCTTTTCGTTTGTGGCACCCGGTGTCGCGGCCTCTGCGATTAATTTGAAGAGGGTCGTCTTTCCCGCGCCGTTGGGGCCGACAATTCCAACGACCGCACCTGCCGGAACCTGAAAATTCAAATTCTCAAAAAGGAGTTTGTCTCCAAAGGCCTTGGTCAAATCATGCGCCTCGATTACGAGACTTCCAAGGCGGGGACCTGCCGGAATTGAAATCTGGGTCTCACGGAGTTTTGTCCTCTTTGACTCCTCGGCAAGCAGTTCCTCATAGCGGGTGATATGCTCCTTGTGCTTTGCCTGACGTCCTTTCGCAGAAGTGTGAATCCATTCCAACTCACGCTGGATTTCCTTCTGGCGGGCAGAGTCGGCCTTACCTTCCATCTCAAGACGCTTGTTCTTCTGCTCAAGCCAAGAAGAATAGTTGCCTTTAAACGGATAGCCTTCACCACGGTCAAGCTCCAAAATCCATCCGGCCACATCGTCCAAAAAGTAGCGGTCGTGTGTGATTGCGATTACAGTTCCAGGGTATTCGTTAAGATGACGCTCAAGCCATGCAACTGACTCTGCGTCAAGATGGTTCGTAGGCTCGTCCAAAAGAAGAATATCAGGTTTTTGCAAAAGCAAGCGGCAGAGAGCCACACGGCGGCGTTCACCTCCGGAAAGATGGTCAACAATCTGGTCTTCCGGCGGACAGCGGAGGGCATCCATCGCAAGCTCCAGGTTCGTGTCCAAATTCCATGCATCGCAGGCATCGAGTTTGTCCTGAAGTTCAGCCTGCCTTGCCCCCAATTTATCGTAGTCAGCATCCGGGTCGCCGAAAGCCTCGTTCACCTTGTCGAATTCTGCGAGCAAATCTGTGATGGGCTTTACACCCTCCATGACGATTTCTTTGACAGTTTTCCCCGCCTCAAGCTGCGGCTCCTGCTCCAAATAACCGAGAGTATATCCTTTTTCAAGGTGGGTCTCACCGGTGAATTCAGTATCGACTCCGGCAAGAATCTTAAAGAGTGATGATTTACCGGCACCGTTCTGACCGATTACGCCGATTTTAGCTCCATAATAGTATGAAATTGAAATGTCTTTTAAAACAACTTTTGTTCCATAAGCGCGAGAAACGCTGTCCATCGTGTAAATAATGTGTTTGTTGTCGAAAGTTTTAGCCATAAAATCAGTATACGGTAAAAAAACTATTCTGTCAGCAAGAAAGGACTGCCGATAATCCTATTATGAAACGATTTCTTCAATTAATTTTAATATTTTTCTCGCTCACCAATCTCTTTGCCCAGACTCAGCCAGTCACTTTAAAATATTCAGGAAAACGCAGTTACTCTTTGGTTGAACGCACGAATCTTCGCCGCTACGTAAATGGAAAATACATCGGTCTGACAAGTCGGGAAGTCCGCTCATTTATCAGTCCGGCTGACTCAGCTAAAGCAGGAATGCCAGGCGAAACTTTTTTTGACGGAAACTTTTACGTGATGGAAGAAACGCTGCGCAATTCACATTCAAGCGCCCAGGGAATTCATGAGGCGATTCCATCAACTTTTAAAATTTCACCGGAAGGCAAAGTCACTATGCTGACCGACAATGGCTACCCTTCGTTCAGAAGTTTTCCCGCATACATAAATCAAAAAGTTTCAGTCGGCGACCAGTGGAAGTCCGATGGGGAAAGAGCCGTGGACCCGCTGAACAAAGGAATCGTGACACGAATGCCGATGATTGTCCGTTACACATTCTCAGGCGAGGAAGAATACAATGGTCAGCCTGTTTACAGAATAAAGGCAATCTGGCAGACCTACTACGATTTGACAAACAAAGATCCGCGAGGAGATTCTTCTCTTGAAAAAGCACGTGGCGGACACAAGGCTGACATAATCGTCTTGCAGTCAAACGGCAGCCCTATTTTGGTAATCGATAATGTTGACGAGACATTTTTCTACAATGACGGCTCAGCAGTGAATTTCAAAGGCTCTATCACACTCTTCACCGAATTTCCGCCCGCAGTCGAGCATGATAAGCTCCTTCCAGCCTTGCAGAGAATCGCCAGAATCGATCCGAGTCTCACGGGAAAAAGCGGGAACCGTGAAACTGCTGGCTCAGTATTTTCCGGTGGAACACAGACAGAGAATAGCGTGGCAAAAGCTGATAAAATTCCAAGCGTCAATAAAAATCAGGACTTCACGCAGACGTACAAGACAGACCAAGCTGAAAAAATCTCTGGAGAACTCGACCTGCCAAAAAGTGAAAAAATCGCCCGGCTTGACACCCCTAAGGCTCCTGAATCTCTTGCCAGCACGAAAGTCACCCCCAGTGACGGCGGCAGTAACCAGGCATCAAAGAAAGAAAAAGCCCCGCAGGATTTTGACCTTCCCGCTGATAAAAATGACACGAACATTGTCGCAGAAAAAACAAACGCAGGACTACGCCTCAGTGTGAGAGACATAAAATTCCTCCCGGATTCAAGCGAAGTCGCAGCGGGAGAATCAGCCCGTCTAGATGAGATTGCAAAAATTCTGAAACTTGCCCCAGACTCCCAGTTTTTGGTGGAAGGACACACAGCCGCAGTTGGAAAGGCAGCTGGTGAGCAAAAACTTTCAGAAGAACGCGCAAAAAAAATCGCTCAAGAACTCTCAAAACGCGGAATCGCCGCAGGAAAATTCATCTGCCGCGGGCATGGAGGCACAAGACCTGTGGCCGACAACAAAAGCGAGTCAGGCCGCACCCAAAACCGCCGCGTAGAAATCACAATTTTGGAATAACTTATGAAATTTTTTTACTTTAACCAAAAATCTCTTTTTTATGAATCTTTCCCAAATGAATCAGAGAATCTTTTAAAGATTCTTGGGCACTTTCATTATAAGATTTTAAATCAATCGAAAATCTGTTCATCGAAAAATGCTGATAGACAAAAACTTTCTCCCAAGCTGGCTCCGAACCATAAGTCATTTTTAATGTATCCCGGTACAAGCCGAAAATTCCTTTTTTCTTAAGCTCCGCATATCCGACAAGCCAAAGTTCTGGGGCAGGATTTTTTTCATCAGCAAGGACACAAAGAGACTTATGAAGGTCAGCCGTTTTTTCGGCCATGTACAGTTGACTATCGTTAATTAGTTTAGCAATTCCATCTCCGCCATTTTTCATTAAGAATTTCAAGTGATTTGTCTTGGCAGTATGAACCGGGGTCTTGTTCAGAATAATCACGTTCTTTCTAAAATCACATTCAAATTCAGGATGCTTTTTAAAAAATCCGGCTGCGATTTTTCCACTCTGTCCAACTAAATAACGATTGTTAGTTTTTAACTGCTCATCTTTTCCAGGATTATCCCCAATCACAAAATATCGAATCACAGAATCTTCAGTCACTTCGTCCAATGCCTTATTATAGACAACTGACGTCTCAAGCGGATATTCTGGAGTGTCTTTTTTTGAGGCCTCTTTTTGCAAAGTCCTAAGTTCACAAGCAAAGACAGAATCCCATTCCTGGCATTTATTTTTAAAATCATTTCTAAAAGAGTCAAAAGCTTCAAACTGTTCTTTATTCATATTTTGATTTTATCGCATAATCCGGCTGACTGTCTTGTAGATTTTTACTCTTAGCGGTATTTTAAAATTAAGTCATGAGTCAGCAAGTTCAAAAAATAAACTACCAAAAAGAACTGGAAAAAATCCTCAAAGAAATAGAAAGGCAAAATCTTCAGGCAAAGCCGACTTTACTTTTACACGCCTGCTGCGGACCTTGCTCGTCTTATGTCATCGAATATCTTTCCTCAATTTTTGACATTACAATCTACTATTATAATCCCAACATTCATCCACAAAATGAATATGAACGCCGCCTGCATGAACTTGAAAAATTTCTGACAGAATTTCCGGATGCAACAAAAAACAAAGTCAAGCTTGTCGTTGCGGACTACAATCCAGAAGACTTTTTTTCTGCCACAAAAGTCAGGGAAGAAATTGATTTGCAGACAGAACCTGAACGCGGTGAACGTTGCAGAAGATGTTACACGCTTCGCATGAAAAAAGCATTTGATTACGCATGCCAAAATAATTTCGACTGGTTCACAACAACTTTGAGTATCAGCCCATATAAAGACTCAAAGATGATTAATGAAATCGGAAAAAGTCTCGAAGAATCTGAACTGGGTAATACTATAAATAATCTTAAATCTATTACAAAATTCCTCACATCTGATTTTAAAAAGAAAAATGGATTTTTGAGATCAACCCAATTGAGCCAGGAATACGGACTTTGGAGGCAGGACTATTGTGGCTGCATTTTTTCAAAACAAAATTTAAATCTCAATAAAGAATAGACTTTTTTATACTTTCATCGATATACTTTTTCTATGGAAAAAACAGAAGAAGTATCTATTCAGACAAAAGCCGAAAGAATCCGCGATGTAATCCGCTACATAAAAAAATTCAAAAATGCGGCCATCGTAATTTATCTTGATGACAGAATCATCGATTCTCCCTTATTCACAAGTCACATTCATGACATCTCGCTTTTACATGATGCAGGACTGAAAGTCTCTATTGTTCCTGGAGCACACAGAAGAATTGATAAAATCCTAAACGAAAACAATATTGACTGGACTATCCGTAATGGTTGCCGAATTACAAATCCAGAAGCCATCCCGCTTATAAAAACAGCAGCTTTCGATGTTTCAAACACAATAATGACAAGCCTTGCCGGCGAACATCTCACAGCTGTAATTGGAAACTGGGTCAGGGCACGCGGAAAAGGTGTCCTCGATGGAATAGATTACGGAACTTCTGGGGAAATTGACAAGCTTGAAGACTCCGCTATCGAACAGGTTTTGGAAAATGGATTCATTCCGATTTTTCCATGCATCGGCTGGAGCCTTTCAGGAAAGCCCTACAATATTTCTTCTATTCAGTTGGCGACACAAATCGCAATCCACATGCAGGCAGACAAACTTTTCTTTTTGGTACCAGAAGTAGAAATTTCAAAAAAATACTTCTCTATCCCGGAAGAAATAGGCCTTTCCCCAGAAGGGAATATTCCTGCCATGAATATCGAAGAAGTTGATTCCCTGCTAAAAGCAAATAAAACTAACGATAGGCATTTAAATGATACTGATGAATTAACATCTGAAAATATAATCTCAATGCTAGAGCTTGCAAGAATGGCTTGTACCCAAGGTGTTACCCGAGTCCATCTTTTGAATTCATCCTTTGAAGGAACTTTGCCATGCGAGATTTTCAGCGATTTAGGTTCTGGAACAATGGTTTATTCTTCCAACTATGGAAAATTCCGCGCCATGCGGAGAGAAGATATTTCTGGAGTTCTTTCTGTCATACGCCCGTTCGTTAATAAAAAGATTCTTCTGCCAAGAACAGAAAAACAACTGTTAGGTAGCTACAATGATTATATAGTCTATGAACTTGACGGTGCTATAAGAGCTTGCGCTGCCTTACATATTTACGACCGTAAGCAAGCTGAAATCGCAGCTGTTGCCGTTGATGAATCTTGTTCTCATATTGGAATAGGTCCTAAAATGATTTCCTATCTGATTGATAAGGCTAAGACTATTTCTCTTGAAAGCATTTTCATTTTGACCACACAAACGGCCGATTGGTTTGAGACGCTAGGTTTTCACCCGGACTCAATTGATTCTATTCCCCAAAAGCGAAAAGAATCATGGTCTCCAGAAAGGGGATCAAAAGTATTCAGACTACAAATTAAAAAATAACTTACGAATAACCGTTAGTATTCCTAACGGTTATTTTTTTGCATAAAAGCTAAAAACAGTGGTAAGCCCCCGGAATATGTCGATTCATAATAGGAGTATTAAAGCCTCCACACGGATAAGCCTATCGTTCGTTTTTTACTGATAAGAGAGCTTTTCAATACCAATTTACGTTCGGAAGTAAGATAAACATATATATAAAGCACAGATATTCCCGCCAAGTAGAAAAACTACGGATAAAGAAAGTTTCACGTGAAACATTAAAAACTAATTGACAAATAAATACTTGGGATTAGACGAAAAAACAGTCTGAGTATATCTGAAAGCTATCAACACATTTCCATACAGCTACTTGGATAAATGATTGTAACATTCATGAACCGTAAGAATTATTGACCAGTAAAAAACTCACACTGTTTCACGTGAAACAGAAGAAGCATTTATCCATATAAGAAAGTCTCTCAATTTTTTAGTTCGTAATTGAAATCGCAGTCAGGTTCAATACTCTTTTTATACCAAATGGCGGAGTATTTTCCTCCTGTAGGAATAAAGTTTCACGTGAAACATATAATGAGAGTCCTTTGTATATTTATCAGCTTTATCATCAATATATTCTTGCAAAATTGATTAAAGATACATTTTGCAAAAATTGAATATAAGGACTTTCTTTTGAGCTAAAAAGGCAGGAATAATTCTTTTGTTTGAGAGAAGGATTTAACCCCTCGAAGACTTGTCCAGTGTCTGCTAACCCGTAAAAAAGTCTAAAAGTTATGTTTCACGTGAAACATAAAAAGTTTTCCACAAGTTATTCACGCTGTGGAAAAACCAAAATTCTATGAGTCAAAATTTATTTTCTTAGTTTATAAAGAATTAAAATTCAACTTTTTGGTTTAATCAATTTTTATAAAGATATCCGCAAGTTATCCACAGGCACAAAAAAAAGCCGGAAGAAAATTAATTCTTCCGGCCGCCTGATGGTTAGCTTTTGAATAAACCCACTTTATTCAAATAGTATTTTTAATCCCCAATACAAAGTATTATAAACACTTTGTATTCTTTTGTCACCCAAAAAAGCTCAATTTATTAAAATTATTTTTATAATCAAAATAACTACGTTAATTCCTTATATTATAAAGAATTAACTATTCTTCTTTTTCCTCGTCCTCTTGAGCTACACGGTCAAATCCGACTACGTAATCAGGAGAATCAATATTGATTACCCTTGTACCGGAAGACCCCCTGCCCTGCTTTGAAATATCGCTGGCTTTTACACGGAGGGTCTTTCCCTGTCCGCTCATACAGACAACTTCATCAGTCTCAGCTACTGCTATCGCCCCGATGATTTCGCCTTTGCCGTCAGTGTTGCCAAAAATTCTCTGTCCGCCAGTTCCACGTCCGTGGGCAGAGAACTCGTTAAAGTCAACTCTCTTACCGACTCCGCGCTCTGTAATTACAAGGGCATCAGTACCTTCTTCAACACGGATTGCAGAAGCAAGCTCGTCACCCTCAGAAAGACGAATTCCAGTCACACCAGAAGAAGCTCTTCCCATCGGCCGGACATCATCCTCATTCATGCGGAGAGCCTGACCTCTGCGTGTAACCAGCATAATCTCATCTTTTCCACTTGTAAGAATTGAAGAAACAAGCTTGTCGCCATCCTTAAGCTTAATCGCGATTATTCCACGAGTCTTTGCGTTTGCAAATTCTGTAGTCACACACTTTTTGACAACACCGTTCTGGGTTGCCATAAAGATGAACTGATGCTCTGAATATTCTTTCATCGTCACGATAGAAGTTATTTCCTCGTTCGCAGAAACCATCAGCAAAGACTTGATATGAGAGCCACGGCTTGATCTTGAAGCCTCTGGAATCTCATGAACTTTAATCCAGTAAGCTTTGCCTTCATTCGTAAGGAAGGTGATATAAGCATGAGTTGTAGCGATGAAAATCTGATTGATATAGTCGTCCTCAATCAAGCTGGCAGAAAGGCTTCCTTTGCCTCCCCTGCCCTGCTGCTTGTACTGGGTCAAAGGAACTCTCTTTATGTAGCCGAGTTTTGAAATCATCACGACGACTTCTTCTTCTTTAATCATGTCCTCGACATTGATTTCTTCGACTTCATCGTGAATAATATTCGTGCGGCGGTCGTCCCCGTATTTGTCAGCAAGAGCCTGTGTCTCATCCTTGATGATTCCAAGGATTTTCTCATGATGGGCAAGAAGGTCTTCCAAATAGGCAATCAAAGCCTGAAGCTCTTTCATCTCTTTGAGAAGGTCTTCTACAAGCAAGTGAGTCAGGCGTTTGAGCTGCATGTCAACGATTGCCTGTGCCTGCTCGTCATCAAAATCAAAACGTTTTTCAAGCTGGAGCTTGGCGTCTTCTGTATCACGCGCACCACGGATAATCTTGATTACTTCATCGATATTATTGATTGCAGTAATCAGGGCTTCCAAAATATGGGCGCGGTGTTTTGCAATCTTCAAATCGTATTCTGTGCGGCGTGTAATAACTTCGTCACGGTGGCCGACAAAATACTGAATCAACTGCTTTAAAGTAAGAACCTGCGGACGAAGATAACGGCTGCCGTCTTCACGCTTGACAGGAACCAGAGCCAAATTGATTACGCCGAAATTTGACTGCAAATCTGTTTTGGCAAAAAGCTGGTTCAAAACAAGTTTTGTAATCGCACCTTTTTTGAGGTCAACAACGAGCCTCATTCCAGACCGGTCAGAGGACTCATCGTTTGCATTTGAAACACCTTCAATCTGCTTGTCACGGACAAGTTCCTTGATTCTGCGGATTATGTTCGTCGTGTTGACTCCGTAAGGAACTTCCGTAAATACGATTGACTCTCGGCCGTGCTTGTCAGTCTCGATTGTGAACTTTGAGCGGATTACAATTTTTCCGCGGCCAGTGTTGTAGGCTTTTTTTATTCCGTCTGTTCCGTAGATAATTCCACCTGTTGGAAAGTCAGGACCTTTGATGTGCCTCATCAATTCATCAATGCTTATGTCATTGTTGTCAATGTATGCACAGATTGCAGAGGCTACTTCACGGAGGTTATGGGTCGGCATATTCGTAGCCATACCGACGGCAATACCTGTGGTTCCGTTACAAAGAAGGAATGGAAATTTTGCAGGAAGGACAGAAGGCTCTTTTGTCGTCTCATCGAAGTTAGCCATCATATCGACGGTTTCTTTGTTGATGTCAGCAACCATCTCCTCGGTGATTTTTGACATTTTGGCTTCGGTGTAACGGTAGGCAGCGGCTGGGTCGCCGGCGATTGTACCGAAGTTTCCCTGTGGAGTTACGGTCGTGTAACGCTGGGCAAAATCCTGACCAAGGCGGACAAGAGCATCATAAACAGAAGCGTCTCCGTGCGGGTGATAATGACCCAAAACTTCACCAACGATTGTGGCGCATTTTTTTGTCTTTCCACCGCTCGCAAGATGAAGGGTGTCCATCGCGTACATAATTCTGCGGTGAACGGGCTTTAATCCGTCCCGGACATCAGGCAAAGCACGCTGAACAATAACGGACATTGAATAGTCAATGTAGGCCTGCTTGACTTCATCCTCAATCGGGATTTTTATAACTGAACCGCCTTCCGGCGTTTTAATTTCGTTTAACATTCTTTATTCCTAAAAATTATTACAAATCCAAATTTGCGTAGCTGGAATTTTCTTCAATAAAGCGGCGGCGTGGCTCTACTTCCTCACCCATGCAGACTGAGAAAATCTTGTCAGCAGCAATCGCATCGGGAACTGTAACTACGCGCATCTTACGGCGGGCAGGATCCATTGTCGTTTCCCAAAGCTGGTCTCCGTCCATTTCACCCAATCCCTTGTAACGCTGGACATCAGCTTTTTCACGCTGGTCTCCCAAAGCCTGTAAAGCCTGCTCGCGTTCTTCTTCCGTGTAAACGTAAGTTACTTTCGCGTTTTTACCGTTTCCGAGCTGAACTTTGAAAAGCGGAGGCATAGCAAGATATACATATCCTTTTTCAATGAGCTGCGGCATGTAGCGGAAGAAGAAAGTCAGCAAAAGAGTGCGGATGTGAGAACCGTCAACATCAGCATCAGCCATAATTATGATTTTATGATAACGAAGCTTGTCGATATTGAAGTCCTTTCCAAATCCTGCTCCGAGAGAAGCAATGACAGGCTCCAATTTGTCGTTGTTCATGACCTTTTCAGGACGGACTTTCTCAACGTTGAGCATTTTTCCCCAAAGAGGAAGAATTGCCTGAGTCTTCGGGTCTCGGCCTTTTTTAGCAGAACCACCAGCAGAGTCTCCCTCGACAATGTAGACCTCACACTGTTCAGGGTCTTTAAGAGAGCAGTCTGACAATTTTTCAGGCATTCCAAAACCGTCAGACATAGTTTTTTTGCGGGCATTGTCCTTTGCCTTGCGGGCAGCGATTCTGGCCTTAGCCTCGTCAATTGACTTTTTGAGAATTGACTCAAGAACAGCGGGATTCTGTTCAAAATAAATTGTCAGCTTTTCTTTTACAACTTGGTCGACAATTGTGCGGACTTCCGTATTACCGAGTTTTTCTTTTGTCTGACCCTCAAATTCAGGCTCCGGGACTTTCATTGAGATTACGGCAGTCAAACCGGAAGAAAGGTCTTCATAAGTCAGCTTTTCGTCTTTGTCGATTAACTTTTTGAGTTTTTCATTGGCATCAAAGAATTTGTTAAGAACGAAACGGATTGCGTTTTTAAATCCTTCGAGATGAGTTCCACCGTCACGAGTATTGATGTCGTTTACAAAAGTATGAATATTCTCTGAATATGAAGAATTGTAGTGCATTGAGATTTCTGTCACTACATCGTTTCGCTCTTCTTTGATGTAAATCGGCTCGGCAGGAATTACAGATTTTCCTTCGTCAATTTCTTTTACGAACTCATTGATTCCGCCCTCAAATTTCAAAATCTCTTCTTTTGGCTTTTCAAGGCGCTCATCGCGGAAAGTAATCACTATTCCCGAATTCAAAAAAGCAAGTTCCCGCAAGCGGTCTTTCAAGACATCGTAATCATAAGTTGTTGTCTCAGTAAAAATTGTCTTGTCGGCCTTCCAGCGGATTGTTGTTCCGTGTTTGTCAGAGTCACCGATTATCTCAACTTTTGTCTTGGGAATTCCTTTTTCATATTTTTGACGGTAAATGTGGCCGTCACGGGTGACTGTAGCTTCCATCCAGTCTGAAAGGGCGTTTACACAGGAAACACCTACTCCGTGCAAACCTCCAGAAACTTTGTAAGAGCCTTTATCAAATTTTCCTCCGGCATGAAGGCGGGTCAAAACAAGTTCCAAAGCGGAAATATGCTCGGTCGGATGAATGTCAACAGGAATTCCACGGCCGTTGTCCTCAACACGGACAACATCGTCTTTTTCAAGGGCAACTACGATTGTATCGCAAAAACCGGCCATCGCCTCATCGATTGAGTTGTCAACAGTTTCATAAACAAGATGATGGAGACCTCTCGGACCTGTGGAACCGATATACATACCGGGACGTTTGCGGACAGCTTCCAAGCCTTTCAAGACCTGAATATTACCCGCTGAATAAGAAGCAGACATTTTTTTTCCTTATTTTTTCCGTCGATTTAATGACGTATTTTATATGAAAAGATTTAAAGAGCGTTAAAATTATATTTGCATTGCCAAAAAAAGTAAAGGCGGTTTATAATGACGCCATGTCTGAGCAAAATTACCGGGAATTTTTTGAAGAAGCCCTTTCCCAAATCCACGAAGAATACAAAAACAACAATCAGGAAGATGATTTTAAACTTTGGTTTAGAATGAGCTACGTTGAGGACACTATTTCTCAAATCACAGTGTCCGTAGCCTCTGAATTCATGTGGAAACAGATGAATTCCCGTGGAAGTGTCGAAAAAATTCAGAAAAAAATCACGGAATTGACAGGACTTGAAATTCAACTGAATCATATAGTCCAAAACAAGCCTGCAGAAAGTGAGCAAAAAACAGAGATTCCTCAAACTCCACAAAAAAAAGAAGAATCTCCAGAAGAAAAAATAGAAATTTCAAATGATTCTGAGATAAAACCCTCAAAAGCTTTTAAAAAGCATCCACAGCTTCGCGATGATTATACTTTTGAGAATTTCGTCACCGGAGAAAATTCTGAATACGCCTATCAGGTTTGTATGGCAGCCGCGCGGGATCCAGGAGATAAATATAATCCTATTTTGATTTACGGAGGAGTCGGTCTTGGAAAAACCCACCTGATGGAATCTATCGGAAACTATCTTTATGCCCAAAAAGGTGATGATATAAAAATCTGCTACATCAGTGCGGAAACATTTACAAACGAATTTGTCGCCTCTATCCGCGAGAAGTCTACCGAAAAGTTCAAGAAAAAATACCGCAACCTCGATGTACTTCTTTTGGACGATGTTCACTTTCTCGATGAAAACAAAGACGCAGTTCAAGAAGAGCTTTTTTACACTTTCAACAGTCTTTATGACAGAAAGTGCCAGATGGTGTTCACATGTGACCGCCCGATTAATGAAGTCAAAGGACTTGAAGAAAGACTTCGCACCCGTTTCTCCAGAGGACTAAAACTTAACCTCTCAATGCCAAGCTACGAGACCCGCCGGGCAATTCTTGAAAAAAAACTCGCCTCTCAGGAAAAACCCGTTGATATTCCTGCTGACGTAATCGACTACATCGCAAAAAATGTCAAAACAAACATCCGTGACTTGGAATCTTGTCTCACACAGATGATTGCCTTCTCTGATTTGGTCGGAAAGCCAATTACAATTCAAGTTGCACAAGACCAGCTCAGGGACTCTCTTTCATCTTCTGTCTCAGGTTCTATAAGCATGGACACGATTCAAAAGGTCGTTGCAAATCACTACGGAATTTCAATCTCTGACATAAAGTCCAAGCACCGGCAGAAAAAATTGGTATTTCCACGCCAGATTGCAATTTATATTTCCCGCGAAATCACTGAGTATTCATTCCCGGATATTGCTCAGGAATTCGGCGGAAAAGACCACACGACAATCATGCACTCGTACCAGAAAATTCAGGACCAAATGAAAACTGACTCTTCTCTGGCATCCACAATTGACCTTTTAATCAGGGAGATAAAAGACTATAAGAATTAAAATAAAGCTGTTAAAAAACTGACAGATTCCTGTGAACAAATTGTTGAAAAATAAAAAATCTGTGTAAAAGTGGAAAACTTGTGATTTCAAAATGGCAAGTTATACACTTTTCAAAACTTTACAAAATAAAGAATTAGATTCATTTTCAACAAATTCACAGCCCTTATTATTACTATTACTAAATTTTAAAATTTTATATAATATATAAGCAAGTGGAAAAACACTTGTAAAAAAGGAGAACTATATGACGTTCACGTTCGACCGAAACGCAATGATAAGTGAAATTGCAATTGCTCAGGAAGTCATTTCTACAAAAAGCGCACTTTCAATTCTTTCAAACATCCTTTTCATTGCTCAAAACAATACGTTGACTGTAAAAGCGACTGACATCAAAGTAAATTTTGAGACAAAGATTCCTGTTGATATCCAAGAGGAAGGGTCAACTACGATTTTCTGTGATAAATTTATTGGAATCCTTTCTTCAATGCCGGAAGGCGAAGTTGAATTCAAACTTGACCAGAAAGATAATCAGACAATCGCTGTGATTCGTCATACGACAAAAAAAATCAAATTCCAGCTTAAATGCATGTCTCAGGACAAATTCCCTGAGTTCCCCGAAGCTGAGAAAGTTCCATTCTTTGAGGTTCCTTCAAAAGAACTCAAATCTATGATTGCACAGACTTCTTTCGCTGTTTCTGAAGATGAGACCCGCTACTTTATGAACGGTGTTTTCTTTGAAAAGAAAGATGACAATCTCAACTTGGTCGCTACTGACGGACGTCGCCTTGCATTCGCATCAAAAGCTGTTCTTGGCGGGGTTCAGGACTTTCCGGCAGCAATCGTTCATCCGAAAGTTTTGAATGTTGTTGCAAAACACGCTTCTGATGAGGGAAATATCTCAGTCGCAATCGTTGACAAAATGATTTTCTTCAAGTTCTCTAACTATGAGCTTTCTTCAACTTTGATTGACGGACAGTTCCCGAACTATTCTCGCGTAATCCCGGAAAAACAACTTTATTCTTTCCAGGTTCAGAAATCAGAATTGGTCGATGCCCTCAAGCGCACTTCTCTCATGGTTGACAAAAAGGCCGGACGTATTTATATGAAAGTCACTCCAGGAGTTTTGACGGTTACTTCTCAGGAATCAGACTTGGGAGACGCAAACGAGGAAATGCCCTGCGAATATGCTGGAGAAGAGACTACGATTGCGATGAATTATCTTTACATCGAGGAGCCTCTGAAAGAAATCAAGAGCGAGAGAATCACTTTTGAATTCTCAGAGGCAATGCGCGCTGTGACAATCCGTCCGGAGCCTGCAGAAGATTATTTCCACATCGTAATGCCGATGCAGATGGCGTAATGCCTGTACTTTCCGCTTCATTCGTAAATTACAGAAATCTCGAAAACAAGACGATAGACCTTCTTTCAAAGGAGGTCTATTTTGTCGGTGAAAACGGTCAGGGAAAGTCTAATCTTCTTGAGTCTATTTATTATTCGGCATACGGAAATTCATTCAGAACACGCGCTGACGCAGAAATAGTCCGTGAAGGCGAGAAGTCTTTCAGCTTGAAAACCCTTTACCGGGAAGATTCTGGGGTGACAGACTCGATTTTTGTCGCCTTTGAGAACGGCAAAAAAAGAATCGAAAAAAATTCAAAAAAAATCACCGATAGAAAAGAGCTTATCAACACGATGCCCTGCGTTCTTTTTAGTCACGATGACTTGGAATTCGCCGTCGGGGAGCCGGAGAAAAAACGTTTTTTCATTGACCAGTGTCTTTCGATGTATGACGTTCTTTACATCGACACAATTAGAAAATACAAGCGGATTTTAAAAAGCCGCAATCAGACTTTGAAGGAATTCAAATATGACATGCTTGATGTCTATGATTTGCAGCTTGCTCAGGAAGGAGCTGAAATAGAGCGCAAAAGACGGGACGCGATTTTTCAGTTCAACCAGATTTTCGGAAAACTTTATGAGCAAATCACGGGAATAGACGGACTTTCGATAAAATATGAGCCTTCCTGGAAAATGAATGAAAATCAAATTCCTACGCAAGATGAGATTTTAAAGATTTTGCAGTCAACAAGGGAAATGGACCGCGTTATCCAAACTACGATGAGCGGACCCCACCGGGATAAAATTCGTTTTGTAAGAAACGGTGAGAATTTCATCCCGACAGCATCGACAGGACAGCGGAGATTGACAGCGATTTTGCTTAGAATCGGTCAGGCGATTTTTTACAGCCAAATTTCGCAGAAAAAACCTCTTTTGCTGATGGACGATGTTCTTTTGGAACTTGACCCTGACAAAAGACAGAGCGTTACTGCGAATCTTCCTGAATACGACCAGCTTTTTTGTACTTTTTTGCCGGGAGAACCTTACGAGCGTTACAAGCATTCGACAACTAGAATTTATAAAATTGAAAAAGGGAGCTGGAAAGAAGAATTATGAGTTTTAATGATGAAAAAGTAATTTCCGCTTCCGAGATGATTACAAAAGTTTTCTCGAACATTGATGCGACACAAATTCAAAACGGAAACAAGGTGATTTCAGCCTGGCAGAGGACTGTCGCATCGATAAAAAGCAGAAGTGACCCCAATATCGGGCAAAAACTTGCAGGTCATTCTAAAGTAGTCGATTTGAAGAACGGAATTCTTATGATTGAGACTGACCATTCCGGTTGGATTCAAATGCTGCAGCTTTATCAAAATTATATTTTGAACGGACTTCACAGGCTCGTTCCGGCTGCGAAAATTTCAACATTGACATTCAAACTTGAAGGAACTTCCGCCCGCCTTGCTGCTGAACAAAATGAAGAGGCGAAAGCTGAAAATCGTGAAAAAATGATTCAAAAACTTGATGAGGAAGAGAAAATTCTTGAAAAAAGTGGATATTCCGGAAAAAATCAGCAGGAAAATTCAAAAAACAAAGAATTACCGGAAAATTTAAAGAATATTTTTGACAGATTTAAAAATGAGATGTTGACCAATTCAAAATAAATTTGTTATAGTCTCATACTATCTGCTCAAAAATTTTGGGTCTCATTGTGTAGACTCGTATAAATAAGGAGATGTTCCTATGTTACGGACATATCAGCCCAGCAAAGTTAAGAGAAATAGAAAATTCGGATTCCGCGCTCGCATGGCTACTCGCGGTGGACGTGCAGTTCTTGCCCGCAGAAGAGCAAAGGGACGCGCAAAACTTACAGTTTCTGACGAAAAGAAACCTTACTGAGTTTTAGCTGATTAAAATGAAAACAGATTTAACTAATTCCTCCTGTTTTACGATGGATGAACATGTAAAACGGAGTGTTGAGATCAAGAATCTGTTTAAAAACGGGAAAAGGGTCAGCGTTGCCGGGGCAAAATTGTTTTTTTTGCCTAACAACCTTTCTTTTAACAGAATAGGTTTTCCCCTTTCCCGAAATTTTGGCAATGCCGTCCAAAGAAACCGCGCAAAACGGTTCAGCCGGGAAACCTACCGGAATTTCAAAAGGCACCTGAACACCGGATACGATATGCTTTTCTTAGTATATCCTCCTTCCGAAAACGACTCGTTCAGCACGCGGTGTCTTCAATTTCGAACTTTATGTGAAAAAGCTGGTCTCATCAAAGATGAAAAAGTTTCTGACTAAGATTCTTTGTCTTGTGATACGCTTTTATCAAAAATGTATTTCTCCACTGTTTCCGCCTTGTTGCAGATTCTATCCTACTTGCTCGAATTATGCCCTTGAGGCTTTGCAAAGATACGGGCCGGTAAAAGGCGGATGGCTTTCAATCAAAAGAATTTTACGGTGCAATCCTTATAACAAGGGCGGGTATGACCCGGTTCCGTAATTTGGAGAAAACATGGAAAAGAATACCGCATGGGCAATAGGCCTTTCAACGGTGGTTTTGGTTGCGTTTTTCGCTTTTCAGACTTATTTTATGCCGAAAAATACAGCACAGAATCAGCAGCCTGCGCAAGAGAATGAAGCTGTAAAAACCGCTGAAAACCCGACAAATGAAATTTCAACAGTCTCGACGGAATCAAGTCTTTCTGTTGCGAGTGAAAATTCAACAGAAGTTGAGACTCTTACAGAAGAAACTTTTACACTTGAAACGAACAAGGCTAAAATCACATTTACAAATCGTGGTGGCGACATCATCAGTTATGAGCTGAAAGACCACAAAGACGGCGATACTGGTAAAGGTGTTGAAATGGCAGACAACATTTCCGAGCAGAACCGGGCATTTTCAATCGCTTTCGGTGGTTCGGACAAATCTGCGATTGACGGAATTTTCACTGCTAAAAAAATCGATGACAAGACAATCGGATTCTACAAAAGATTCAATCAGAAAAACTCTGATGGAAGCGAGTCTTCATTTACTTTGGTAAAAACTTATTACTTTAATCCAGATGACTATGCTTTTAAGCTCGATGTCACGATTGAGGGCGGAGAAGGATTTACTGGACTTGATTTCAACGGTGCTTCTTACACAATCCGCACGGCTCCTCAGATTGGACCTTATTTCAATCCCAAGGCTGACCGCTATGAAAACCGCTCTTTGATTGCATTCAACGGCGAAAAGAAAAAGGAAATAGTTTTTAGCGCAAACCAGACAAAATCCTATGACAAAAACTGGCTTTGGGCTGCCGTTACAGGAAAGTATTTTGAAATTCTTGTTTATCCGCAGACTGCCGGAAATATGACTGATTCTATCACATATACGACTGTAAAAAATTCTGTCGCAAAGTCTGAAAGAGAAACAGCAACTAACGCTCAGTTGTATTTGAGCCGCAAAGCGATTTCTTCTGGAAAAACCACGGATTCCTACATAATTTATGTCGGTCCCCGCGATGAGAAATCCTTGAATTCTTATAATCTGGCTGAAAATAACGCTTGGAAGTTACAGGGAGTTCATTTTAACGAAAGCCTTAAGACTTCTGGATTCTTGAGTCCATTGGAGACACTTTTGAAAATCTGTCTTGAATGGATTAACAAGCTTGTCCACAACTGGGGAATTTCAATCATCATTTTGACTGCGATTTTGAAATTCGCAATGTTCCCGCTGACAAAGAAGACTGCTATGGGAACTGTAAAAATGCAGCAGATGCAGCCGAAAATGCAGGCTATTCAGGCTAAATATAAGGACAATCCTCAGAAGATGCAAGCAGAGACAGCCAAACTTTACAAGGAAATCGGATATAACCCGATGGCCGGATGTCTGCCTATGCTCTTTACATTCATCATTTTGTGGGCGATGTTCAACTTGTTCAACAATTACTTTGAATTCCGCGGAGCCTCATTTATTCCTGGATGGATTGACGACCTTTCAACGGGTGACAGTGTTTATTCTTTTAAGAATTCTCTTCCTTTCTTGGGATGGAATCAGGTTAGAATTCTTCCGGTAATTTACGTAATTTCCCAGCTTTTTTTTGGAAAATTCACGCAGAACGGCGGAACAAGCGCAGGTCCGAACGCAACACAGATGAAAGTCATGATGTACGGAATGCCGCTTTTCTTCTTCTTCATTTTCTACAACGCTCCGGCAGGATTGCTTTTGTACTGGACTGTCAGCAACGTCATTCAGCTTGGCCAGCAGTTGGTAATCAATCATTTACAGAAAAATGCACGCGCAGAATCTGGAAATGCGCGCAGACGATAGAGAGGTAAAACAATGGTTTACGAATACGAAGGAAAAAATGAAAAGGAAGCCATCGAAAAGGCTGCCGCAGAACTCGGACTTGAGCGTGATCAGTTTGATGTTGAAATCATCGAGTCTCAGAAAAATACACTTTTCAAAAAAGGATATGTGAAAATCCGTGTTCAGCCGGTCGGTGTCGCAGAGCATACAAACGCTGAGTTTGAGGGAAAAGTCCCGGCTCAGAACACAGTTCATAACGTGATTACAAATCCCCTTCCTCAGGATGAATTCGAGCAGAAACTTACAGAATTCGTTCAGGAAATGGTGACAAAGATGGGTTATGAGGTCGCTGTTGAAGTCATGTTCCGCGAAGACAAAAAAATCGGAATTAAGCTCACTTCATCTGCCTCATCAATTTTGATTGGCCGCAAGGGAAAGAACCTTGATGCCATGCAGCTTTTGGCAAATGTTTATGCCGGCCGCCTTGGTCATGAAGATGTCCGCGTAATTCTTGATACTGAGAACTACCGCATCCGCCACGAGGAAAGTCTTGTTCACCTTGCTTACACGACTGCTGACAAAGTTCGCTCAAGCCGCTCTTCAATCCTTTTGGAGCCGATGAATCCGTTTGAGCGCCGTCTGATTCACACAACTTTAAATGACATCCCGGATGTTGAGACAAAATCAGAGGGTGAAGGCCTTTATAAACAGGTAAGGGTTATTTACAAGGGAATATAAATTATAAAAAAGGCTGTCTTTTAAGATGGCCTTTTTTTAATTGATTTTTATGACTGTCCTGATTTTTTCTGGAAACGCGTCAGTTTTTTCGCCAGGAACTTTTGAATTTTCACGGATTCAATCTTTTTATTCTGACTGGGAAAAAGCCGCTGCCGCACGTCCAGACGATAAATTTATAATCGCGACTCAGCTGCCAGGAAGATTTTTGCTGGACATCGATTCAGAGGGAAAAATAACTCAAAAGGCTGGGAACATCGAATATTTTGTAAGCTCCTCAAAAAAAGCCGAGGATTTTGCCCATGAGCTTTTGAAATTCAAGGCGGATTTGGCGATAGCCGCTTCTTTTTGGGTGACTCCTTATGACTGGCTCAGTCTGCATGACTCCATTACCGCTGAAATTTTACGCTCAATCGGGATAAAAACTGTCTGTCATCCGGCGGATTCCGCATTAATCTGCTTTGACAAAAAAAACACTGCGGAATTCCTGAAAAAAACCGGGAGCAATAGACCAGAATCAGTTTACGTTCACCACGAACTTTTTTGGGCTGAACGAGGTCGGCGGGAAATAGAGTCGAACGTCTACAAGGAATACGTTTTGAGCCGGGTAAAAGCCATGAAATTCCCGGTGATTATAAAGGACACAGTAGGCTTAAGTTCATATTCAATGGAAGTCGCGGTCTCTTACAAGCAGGCGGCAGCGTACTTGAATTCAGGGCGGACTTCATCAGACAGAATTGTTGAGGAATATATTCAGGGCGAACATTTTGGTGCGGAAATTTACGGTCCGGACTTAGAAGGAAATTATTTTGTCAGCCCGCCATTTATTTTTTCGCTCAATAAATACGGAATCACAAGCCCCAAGCAGTCGGTAAAAATAGGCCCGATAAATCCGATGAAATGTGAGAAATTCAAAATTCAGCAGATGAAAGCAGAAGTCGAAAATCTTGCGCGGGAACTCAAACTTGAGGGAATCGCTCAGGCGGACTTGATTTTTGACGGTGAAAAATGGTTCGTCGTTGAAATCAACACAAGACTTTCTGGCATGAGCGAAAGTTATGCGGCATCTTTGGGAATTTCCCTGCCAGAATTGATTCTGCGGGTCTGCAAAGAAAAAAATCTCCCGAAGGATTCTGATTTCAAAGCAATCTGCAACATGAAAATGCCTCTGCTTGAAAAAAGCCGACTTGAGGAGATAGCAGGACTTGATTTTGTGAAAATCGTTAATCAGACAAAAAATCTTGTGGCCAAGCAGGAGCGGGAAAAAGGCTACGCTGAAGTTATTTTCGGCGGTTCTTCGGATTTCAAGGGACTTTTACCCCAAATCGAGGAAATGCAAAAAAAATTCCCGGACTGTCTGGAATCTGCCTTTGTCCAAAAAGCCCGGGAAATAATTTCCTCACTTGAAAACTAATGACGCTTTCCCTGCTCGATAAAGTTCATGTGGGCGCGGTCTTTAGCAGAAAGCCTTTTGGAGCCAAGAGAAAAATTTTCCTCTTTCTTTGGACGAGAGTATTTTCCCCCAGATTTTCCAGCCGACTTTCCAGATTGGGCATTCGCCCAAAGCGGTTTTTGAGGATGAGGGTCGCCTTTTTTTGCGTATTCCAACCATTCGGAAGGTTCTGGAACTTGAAAGCTCATTTTCTTCCCCGTAAATGGGTGTACGAATTCCAAAGTTCTTGCGTGCAGACAAAGGCGGTGAAATGGGTCTGTATGGGCGCGGTAATTTTCGTCCCCGGCCAAAGGATAACCTTTTGAAGCCAAGTGAGCGCGGATTTGATTCTTTTTTCCAGTGTCCAGAGAAAGCTCAAAAAGCGTGTGCGTTTCTCCCCGGAAGACAACCCTGTAATTCGTGCGGGCGGGAACGGTTTTGAAAGTCAGCTTGCCGCCAATGTTCTCAACGCTGCGCTCGTAAATCGATTTTTCCTCATCATCAAAATGAGGCTTTACAGCTTTTGAAGGCCTGTCACCTTCTTTTGGAACAAAGCCTATGTTGTGGGAATTGTAGGCCAGCGGGTCGTCAATCAGTCCAGAGTTCGGGAGAAAGTTCCGTTCGTCACGGGGATTTTCCGCAAGCGCATGATAAAGCCTCTCCGTGACCATCGTATGCCAGCTGTCCATGATTTTTTTCTGGGCGGCTTCGGTCAGAGCGAACATCATTACGCCGGAAGTGTCTCGGTCAAGCCGGTGAACAGTAAAAGGCTTGTGCTTTGCAGAATAAGTTCCGTTTTTACGCATGATTTCCTCAAGAATTCCGAGGGCGGTTTTTGCCCTGCTCCCTGGATAAGGAACAGAAAGAAGTCCTGTCGGCTTGTTGATGACTACCAAGTGTTCGTCTTCATAGAGAATCTCAATTTTTTCATGGCCGTAGTCAGCCTTGTGCTCGCGTTTGTATTGTGTGCTTGCTTTAATCATTTTTACAACCTATCGTTAGTTAGTAGTGTGGCGGTTTTCTATTCGGAATGTCGATGTTTTCAGCCAATTCCTGATAGCGGGAGCCTAGAATCCTGTTTTCCTCTCTCAAGATTTCAATTTCCTTCGACTGCTTTACAGATTCTTCTTGCAGTTTCTGAACAAAATCCTCAAGATATGCAAATTTCATTTCCAGTGCTGTGAATCTTTCTTCACTTTCTTTGTCCATGTGGATAGTATAATTTTTTTGTAAATTGAGGTAAAGTCAGAATGATGGAAAAGGAAATACGAGAAAAACTCATATATTTGGCTGATAAATATGAAAATCCTAAGTTTTCAAATGGTGATCCCAGTTTTATTCTAAATGAATATCAAAATATTGGAGATTTGGAATCTGCCTCTTTTATTACCGCAATGCTATCTTTCGGTCAGCGTGAGCAATTTTTAAAAAAGGTTCATTACATTTTCGATTTGACGGAAAATTCTCCGTCACAATGGCTTAAGCAGGGAAAATGGAAGGATGATTTTCCACAGGGAGAAAGAAAATTTTATAGGTTTTATTCTTTTGATGATTTGAGAGATTTGTTTCAGGTAATTCAATGTATTTTGGAAAAAAATTCTACATTGGGAGAATTCTTTGAAAGAAAATATCTTGATGAAAAGGAAAGTGTATCGAATCCAAGACTTGATATGATTATTGCCAGGGAGTTTGAATCCTGTTCGATTGTTCCACATGGAAAAAATTCAGCAAACAAGCGAATTCACATGTTTTTGCGTTGGATGGTTAGAAATAATTCTCCTGTTGATAAGGGGATTTGGCAGTGGTTTGATAAAAAGAATTTGATAATTCCATTGGACACACACGTTCTTCAGGAAGCGGAAAAATTGAATTTGATTGCAGCAAATTCTTCAGCATCGTATAAAACTGCCTGTAAAATTACAGAGTGTCTAAAAGAAATTTGGCCGGATGATCCTGTTCGTGGGGATTTTGCCTTATTTGGGCTTGGCGTAGATAAGGTGTAGAGGTTTAAGTCTTTATTTCTTCAAAGCAAGTTGGTAAAATCATCGGCATGAAACATTCAATGGAACTTTTGCAGGACCTAGCCAAAAAAAACGGTCCTTTGTGTGTCGGACTGGACACTGACCCGTCATATTTGCCCGCCTCAGTTTTAAAAGTTTTCGGCTCTCCGTCAGAAGCAGTCCTCGCCTATAACCGTGAGATTATCAAGCGTGTCGCCGCTGACAAATCCGCCTGCTGCTGCAAGATTCAAATCGCCTACTATGAAGCGATGGGAATCGAAGGAATGAAAGCCTACGCCCAGACAATTCAGGCTGTAAAAGAGGCCGGACTAATCGCGATTTCTGACATCAAGCGCGGAGACATTGCGAACACGGCAAGCGCATACGCAAAAGCACATTTTTCCGGTGATTTTGAGACCGACATCATCACAGTGAACCCTTACATGGGATTCGACACACTCGTTCCTTTCACTGAATACTGCAAGCCTTCGGAAGAAAAAGGCGGAAAGGGAATTTTCGTTCTCCTCAGAACTTCAAACCCCGGCATGGTCGACATTGAGCAGCAGGAATTAAAGTCTGGCGGCAGGGTTTTGGACAAAACAGGCTCGGAACTAGAGCGCATTTCCGCTGAATTTAAAGGCCTTTACCCAGAGCAGAATTGTTCTCCGGTCGGAGCTGTGGTCGGCTGTACAGAAGAATCCGATGCCCGTGCCCTTCGCGATGCCTACAAAGATATTTTCTTTTTGATTCCTGGTTACGGCGCCCAAGGTGGAGCTGCAAGAATCGCCGCGACTTTGCTCGACAAAGCTGGCGGAACGGTGAATTCTTCACGCGGAATTTTGTGCGCATGGAAAAAAGACGCGGATTTGGCCGCAAAAATAGAGGAAGGTTCCCTCTGCCTGCGGGAAATCGCTGACTCAGCGGCAAAAGCTTCACTCGCAGCAAAAAAAGATTTGCTCGGCGCAAAAAAATCGCTCGGAATATAAAAAGCGGAATAAAAAAATGTTCAAACCAGAATTAATCAACTCATTAAAAAATTATTCAGCTAAAACTTTCTCTTCAGACCTTTTGTCTGGAATCATCGTAGGTCTTGTCGCCCTCCCGATGGCAATCGCTTTTGCAATCGCATCTGGAGTTGGTCCGGAAGCTGGACTTTTCACAGCAATAGTCGCAGGCTTTTGCATTTCAGCTTTCGGCGGCTCCAAAGTCCAGATTGGCGGTCCCACGGGAGCTTTTGCAGTCATCGTCTACGGGGTTGTAGCCCAGTTCGGACTTTCAGGTCTCGCCACGGCAACATTGATGGCCGGAATTCTTTTGATTTTACTCGGCGCATTCAAGATGGGCGGACTTGTAAAATTCATTCCATATACAATTATCACTGGTTTTACGGCAGGAATCGCAGTCACAATTTTTACAGGACAGATTGGCGATTTTTTCGGAATGACTATCACGAATTTCCCGGAAGGCTTTGACAAAATGCCCGGCGATTTTGTGGGTAAAATCGAAACTTATGCGATGAACATCGGCCACATTCACCTCTATTCATTTTTGATGGCGGCAATTTCGCTCGCTTTGATTTTCATCTGGCCGCATTTTAACAAAAAAATTCCGGGTTCTCTTGTTGTAATCGTCCTCGCGACAGTTGTTTCAGTCATCTTGAAGAGCAAATTTGGCCTTGAGACTGATACAATCGGCTCCCGCTACGGAGAAATCCCGTCATCACTGCCCGCACCAAAGCTCCCAGACTTGAGGCTTTCCACAATCAGAACGCTTTTCCCGACAGCGGTTTCAATCGCGGTTTTGGCGGCAATTGAGTCACTTCTTTCCGCAGTCGTTGCCGATGGTATGATTGGCGCAAAACATGACTCAAACACGGAGCTTATCGGTCAGGGAATCGCAAATATCGCAAGTCCGCTTTTCGGAGGAATTCCTGCGACAGGTGCAATCGCACGAACAGCAACAAACATTAAAAACGGGGCAAAATCTCCTGTGTCAGGAATGATTCACGCGCTCACCCTTCTTTTGATTTTGCTTTTCCTCGGAAAATACGCAGTCTACATTCCGATGGCAGCCCTTGCCGCAGTCTTGATTAACGTCGCCTGGAACATGGCGGGCATTCCTGCAATCCGCGCGCTGGCGAAAGGTCAAAAGTCTGACATCTGCGTTCTTACAGTGACATTCTTAATTACAGTCTTCATTGATTTGACAGTGGCGATTGAGGTCGGCCTAGGATTTGCGGCCTTCTTCTTTATCAAAAAGATGTGCGACCTGTCTGATGTTCAAGAAAAACACAAGAATCTTACCGAAGGAATCGGCGGAACTCACGAAAACGAAGAGACCCTCGACATTCCAGAAGGTGCGATGGTCTACGAAATTGACGGTCCTCTCTTTTTTGGAACTGTCCGAAAATTTGAAGTCGCAGTTGAGCAGGCAGAAATCCGCTACAAGGTTTTGATTTTGCGGATGAGAAACACGATTTACATCGATGCCGGCGGAATCCGTGCGCTTGAGCAGGCAAAAGCCGCCTGTGACAGACTTAAAATCACAATTGTCATCTCAGGAATTCACACGCAGCCCTACGATTTGCTCGAAAAAACTGGAATGGCAGACAAGCTCGGCCGCGAGAATATTTTTGACAACATCAATTCCGCGCTCGAACGGGCAAGAAATATTCTTAAAAAGTAAAATGAGTGGAAGATTTATGCTATAGAAAAATCCATTCGCTTATGTTACTATTCGTTAGTTTATTTTAATCCTTTTTTGGAGAAACTTTATGGAAAAAATCGCAATCAGGATACATCCCGCAGACTCAGTTGCAGTCGCTTTGCAGCCTCTCTCAAAGGGAACAGAAGTGACTCTCGAAGCCTCAGGAAACGCTCCCGAAGTCACTGTAAAACTTGAGGAAGACATCACCGCTGGACACAAATTCGCCCTCAAGGACATCGCGGCGGAAGAACCTGTAATTAAATACGGCTACCCGATTGGCGCAGCAAAAGAAAAAATCGCAAAAGGCCACTGGGTTCACACCCACAACATCCACACTTTGCTCGAAGGTCAGCTTGAATACTCTTATGACGAAAAGGCAGCAAAAGCCGCTTGGGAAAACTGGAAAAAAGAGACAGAAAGCCTGACAAAAAATATCCCGACAATAAACGTCTACAAACGTGCTGACGGAAAAGTCGGAATTCGCAATGAGATTTGGATTGTCCCGACAGTCGGCTGCGTAAACAAACTTTCGGAAGTCTTGGCAAATTGGGGAAACAATGAATTCTGCGGCGGAAAGCCCGGTCCCCGTGAAGAAGGCGGAGTTGAAGGAGTTTTCACTTGGACCCACCCCTACGGATGCTCACAGATGGGTGGAGACAAGGAACAGACTGCTAAAATCCTCGCCGACTTGGTTCACCAGCCAAATGCGGGAGGAATTCTCGTCCTTTCACTCGGCTGCGAAGAAAACAACATTCCTTATTTTGAGAAATTCATCAAAGAACGCGGCGACATTGACCCAAAACGCGTAAAGTTCATGGTCAGCCAGGAACATGCGGACGAAATCGAAGAAGGTAAAAAGCTCCTCAAGGAACTTGCTGAATATGTCGGTCAGTTCAAGCGCGAAGAAGCTCCGATTTCAGAGCTGACTCTTGGAATGAAATGCGGCGGTTCTGACGGAATGAGCGGAATCACTGCGAACGCCCTTGTCGGACGTGTTTGTGACGCTTTGACTGCTATGGGCGGAACGGTAATGCTCACGGAAGTTCCTGAAATGTTTGGTGCCGAACAGATGCTGATGAACCGCTGTATCAATAAGGAAATTTTCGACAAGACAGTAAATCTTATCAACGGATTCAAAGACTACTACGCACGCCACAATCAGGTTTGCTACGAAAACCCATCACCGGGAAACAAGGCCGGAGGAATCACGACTTTGGAAGACAAGTCTCTCGGTTGCGTACAGAAAGGCGGTCGTGCCCCGGTTTGCGATGTTCTCAAGTACGGAGAGAGAGTCCATACAAAGGGTCTGAACCTCCTGGAAGGACCTGGCAACGACATCGTTTCTACAACTGACTTGACCGGAGCCGGAGCAAACATGATTTTGTTCACAACCGGACGCGGAAACCCCATGGGCGCACCAGTTCCGACTGTAAAAGTCGCTACGAACCATCCGTTGGCAACAAAAAAAGCCAACTGGATTGATGTTGATGCAGCCGAAGTCCTTGAGAATGGTTTTGACGCAACCCGCGACAAGTTCATCAAGCTGATTTGTGACATCGCAAGTGGCCGCAAGATGACAAAGAACGAAATCAACGGCTACCGCGAAATCGCAATCTTCAAGGACGGAGTTACACTGTAAGTTCGTCTAAAGATTTTTTTAGATTTTGGAAGAAAAAAGAAGGGGCTGTCCAATAAGTTCGGTTAGCCCCGGCTTTTTTCTTTGGATGACGAAAGATTTTACATTCAACTTAAAACCGTCAGAATCTTAGGCAGAATTTCAATTTTTGCTGATTTTATCCCTGTAAAGGATTCCCCGTCTGTGTGAAGTGTTTGAGGACTTGCAAATTCAATTTCCATTGAGCGACAGTCAATTTGTGTAATGTGCTTGTCAGAATTCTGCTTGCCCGCAAGAATTTTTGGGAAAAGTCCGAAAGCCTGAAAAGTCGTTACTTCGCTCGCTATTCCGACAGTCAAAAGACCATCATCATTTTTTGCGCCAGGAGCCATTTGAATTCCGCCACCTTCTGTGTGACAATTCATAAAGGCTAAATAAAAAACGTCTTTCATGAATCTTTTTTCATTTCCGTCAACTAACAAACTAACGTTAGTTTTTTCAAGACTAAGCAAAGTTGAGACTGATGCCGTAAAATAAATGAATTTTCCCAAGCCGAGCTTATTCATCAATTTTTTGCTTTTTGAAAGGTCTGCTTTGCGGCCGATAATCGCATCCATTCCGATTCCGCAGGAAATTCCAAAAATTTTTGTCTGTTCTTTTATACCATGTTCGCCTGATTTAAAAGTTACACGACCTAAATCGATTGAGTGCCCTGAACCACAGGATAAGATTCTTTCAAGAGCTTTTCTATAGTTTTTCGGACTTCCGATACCGCGTGCAAAATCATTTCCGCTACCGGTCGGTAGTACGCCGAATTTTAATTTTGAGAAGTCAGGAATTCCGTTCAAGACTGCATTTATTGTACCGTCACCGCCCAAAACAACCAGTCTTGCATCTTTGTCGCCAGAAGCACAAAGAGATTGACAAATCGAAGCTGCTTGGGCATTTGTAGAGGATTTCCAATAATTGTACGAAATGCCACGGTCTTGGAGAATCTTTTCGATTTTCGGCCAAAGCTTTACAGCCCGGCCTCCGCCACCGTGGTCTGAAATTAAAAAGTAATACAAACTATCGTAAGTTAGTTAATAGCTTATCTTAAGTCCGGAGTCTTGATCCAGTCCTGGTCGGTGTATGTGCGGTTTTCGCCGCCCATTGACCAAATGAAGGTGTAGTTGCTTGTTCCGCAACCTGAGTGGATTGACCATGACGGATTGATTACAGCCTCATCGTTGTGCATTACGATGTGGCGGGTCTCCTGCGGCTCTCCCATGATGTGGAAAACAACCTGGTCTTCCGGGAAGTCAAAATAGAAGTAGACTTCCATGCGGCGCTCGTGTGTGTGGGCCGGCATTGTGTTCCATACTGAACCTGTCTCCAAGTGGGTCATTCCCATTGAAAGCTGGCAAGTCTCAAGGACATCTGGGTGGATGTACTGGTTGATTGTGCGGTCATTTGACTCTGCCGCTGACCCCATGTGGATATGGTTGGCCTGCTCGTAGGTAATCACGCGGCTAGGATATGAGCAGTGGGCTGGAGTTGAGTTCATATAGAATTTAGCCGGATTTTTCTTGTCCTTGCTTTCGAGGGTAACGTCTTTTGTACCTGCGCCGAGGTAAAGGGCATCATAATGCTTTACTTCGTAAGTTTTTCCGTCAGCGACAACTACGCCGTCTCCACCGATGTTAATCATTCCAAGCTCGCGTCTCTGGAGGAAGAAGTCAACGCCGAAGTCCTTCATTGCATCGATGTTTTTGTCGAGCTTTATTTTTTTGCTGACCGGCATTGCTCCCATTGTAACGATGCGGTCGATGTGGCTGTAAACGGCAGAAACATCGTCAGCTTTGAAAATATTCTGAACGAGAAATTCCTTGCGAACTTCTTCTGTAGTCATTCTTTTGAACGGCTCTTTTCCTGTTGAATAGCGGATATCCATTATCAAGCTCCTCATAAAAAATAATTTAATTATTATAAACTATTGGAAGGATTTTTTCCACACTCTTAAAATTTTTGATATAAAACGCTACATTTTCTGTCATTGTTGGTTTAATTTTTTGATTCCACTATAATGCAATCAATTTACGGAGAATTTATGGATTTCAATAGAAAAAACGGACGGAGAGTTGTTGTCACCGGTGGCGGAATCGTAAGTGCGCTTGGAAACGACTGGCCGACCGCTTTAAAAAGCCTCAAAGCCTGCAAGAATTTTGTAAGATATATGTCGGACTGGGACAAGGATTTTCCCCTTCTGAATACCCGCCTTGCCTGCCCTGTTGATTTTACCCTTGATGAGAAAAAGTATCCCCGCAAAAAAATCCGTGGAATGGGGCGCATCTCCGAGATGTCACTTGTAGCGACAGATAAGGCTCTGGAAATTGCAGGTCTTGCTGACAGCCCGGAGCTTTCTGCCGGACGCACAGGAATCGCATACGGTTCTTCCGTTGGAAGCGTTGACCCTCTTATGGATATGTACGCCATGCTTGTCGAGCACGATGTCTCAAAAATGGGGTCAACGACTTACATCAAGGCAATGCCCCAGACCTGCGCCTGTAATCTTGAAGTCTACTACCATTTGACAGGCCGCCTGATTCCCTCAAATACGGCATGTACATCAGGCTCTCTTTCAATCGGCTACGCTTACGAGACTATCCGCTCAGGAATTCAAGACATAATGATTGCCGGAGGTGCCGAAGAATTCAGCCCGATGGAGACAGCGATTTTTGACACGCTTTTTTCAACTACGACAAAAAACGACACACCTCTTTTGACTCCTGCCGCCTACGACAAAAACCGGGACGGTCTTGTAATCGGCGAGGGTGCCGGAACTTTGATTCTTGAGGATTACGAACATGCGGTAAAACGCGGCGCGCACATTTACGCGGAAATCGCAGGCTTCGGGACAAACACAGACGGAACTCACATAACTTCGCCCAACCGTGCGACTGTCTCAAAGTGCATTCAGCTTGCCCTTGACGATGCGGGAATCAGTCCGGACGAAATCGGCTATGTGAACACCCACGGAACGGGAACTTCAACCGGTGATGTCTGTGAGAGCAACGCGACTTATGATGTTTTCAAACGCCCGGTTCCTGCCAGCACTGTGAAAAATTACATCGGTCATACGCTTGGAGCTTGCGGCGCGATTGAGGCTTATTTGACAATCGGCATGATGAACGAAGGCTGGTTCCTCCCGAATCTGAACCTCAAAGATCTTGACCCCGACTGCGGCAAACTTGACTACATCACAGGCTCTGGACGGGAAATCAACGCCGAATACGTGATGTCAAACAATTTTGCTTTCGGTGGAATCAACACATCGCTGATTTTCAAAAAAGTTAATTGACGATTCCGATTTCCTGAAGCCAAGGCAAAAGGTCTTTGTCGTTCCAGTGGCTTTCCTGCATGATTTTGGAATTTTCCTTCATGCCGAAACCGTGACCTCCGCGCGGATAAGTCACAAAAACGTGCGGGATGCCTTTTGCGCTCAGGGCGGAGTCAAGGCGGACTGAATTCTCGTAAATTACAACCGGGTCATCAATACAGGCAAGTATGAATGTCGGCGGCATGTCGTCTGGAATCTGCAATTCCATGCTGAATTCGTCTTTTAATTCCTGGCTTGGTTTTCTGCCGATCAGACTTTTCCGCGACCACTTGTGGCCTATGTCGTCCTGCATTGAGACGACCGGATAAATTGGCATACAGAAATTCGCCCGCAGACTTTCCTTTGTATGAATCCCGATTGGCTCCAGCTCGTTTACAGTCCTTGCCCCAGCCATTGTGACTAAATGGCCTCCGGCGGAAAATCCGATTGCCCCGATTTTTTCCTTTTCGATATTGTATTCTTCCGCGTGTTCCCGTATGTGGGCGATTGCCATCTGAAAATCCTGAAATTGTGCCGGGTAATGGTGGTCATTATAGGCGACCCTGTAGCGGAGGACAAAGGCTGTGATTCCGAGCGAATTGAACCAGCGGGCCGTTGCAAAACCCTCGTGGGGCATTCCGAGATGGTGGTAGCTTCCTCCGGGGCAGATTATCACGGCCGGAGTCTTTTTGTTTGCCGATTTTGCGGAATTTGATTTTTCAGAATTCGCCGGGCAGACGTATAAAATCGTGTCGCGGACTTGGGTTTCCATTCCGGGAACACCCCGCCAAAGGTAGATTTTTTTGCTGTATTTAGAAGAAGCTTTTGCGTTGAAGGCGGATAAAATGACTAAAATTGAAAGAAAAATCCTGCGGAATTTGACCATAAAAAAATGATAGAAAAAAGTCGGATTTAGGTCAATTCAGAAAAAAAGAGCATATTTTATATAAAAATCAACTGAAAAGTTACAAAATCTCGGCATTGTCAAAATACAGTTCTGTATTTTTTCATCTACAACGCATAAACTGTACAAGTCCAAAAAATCAATCCAAAGATTTTTTGTATCGATTCTATTACCAAAATGTTTTAAGGGTGAACGATTTTTAGGAGGTTTCACTTATGAAAAAAATTTTTGCTGCTTTCACTGCAATTCTTATGATGGGAGCCGCTGCATTTGCAGAAGGCTATATCAATGCCGCTGACCTTGACAAAGGTTCTTTCACAGCAGACATCAAATGCGAAGACGGATTCGTAATTCATGCGAATTCAGAAAAGAATGTTGAGATTAAATCAGCTGATGCACGCACAGTTGGTGAGGATACTTTTACACAGTGCATTAAACTCGGTGGAGCAGGAAAACTTGACTACCGCTCAATTTCTTTCCCTGCAAAAGCTGGCGAAACAGTGACTGTTCAGGGGGTTTCTTCATCAAAGACAGAAGCTCGTGCAGCTTTGGTTGTAAATGAAGCCGGAGAGACAGTTGCAGAGTTGCCGCTCAAAGCTGACGGAGCTGACGTTTCAACAGAGACTTTCAAAGCTCCTGCTGACGGAACATATTATGTATGGTCTAAGAAGTCTGGAATTTACATCTTCCAGATTAAAGTTGGAAAGTAAGACTAACTTGAATTTGGATATTATGAAAAATATTTAAATCTCAGCAAAACGCAGCCCCCATTTTTTGGAGTCTGCGTTTTTGTCGTTATATGCAAAAATTACTTTTAAGGAGAAATGATGAAAAAGTCATTTTTAAGATTCGGACTTTGCGCTGCCCTAGCTCTTTTTTCTTCCGCAGCCCTTTCTGCCCAGTCAGCTTGGGGAGACGTAAAGCCTGAAATCACAAAAGTTGAGGAAACTGCAAACGCGAATGAAGTTTCTGTTTTGTACAATTTGAAGACGAGCCGTGGCGACAAGGTTACGGTTAAGATGGATGGAAAGGCTTCATCTTCCAACGTTGCTGGACACACCCGCAAAGATGAAAAACATTCAGAATTCATCCTTACATCTTCTGGAACTTATACTTTCACAGTTATTGCCGACCGCAAAGGCGCAATGGTTGAGTCAGCTCCATATAAATTTGTTTATTCTTTGCCGTTGGTAAAGACAAATGTTTCTGCCCTCAACAAGGGAAATGGAACTGTGGAGGTCAAATGGACTTCTGTTCCTGAGGCCGAGGGCTACGTTCTTTCTTACACAAAAGACGGAAAGACTGAGAAAATGGCGCAGACAAGTGCTTTGAACGCTGTCCTTACAGGTTTGAAAGCCGGAAGCTATTCAGACATCACCGTTACTGCAGTCCGTGGAAAAGACTCAAAGGCATCCGACACGATGCACAAGCTGATTCGTGATGATGCGGAACGCGAATGGTTCTTTACGGAATATGGTGCTTCTACAGGCCCTGACCGCAACAACTACAAGCTGCTCGATTCAAACAACCTCAAAGTCCAGTTGAATTCCTGCATTTATGATTCAAAGACAGGAAATATCGTCACAAAGGGCGGAAAATTCATGGCCTACTTTGACGGAATTTCTTATTACTACACTGTAATCGATGCGGCAAAAGAAAACTTCACTTTGACGGCTACAGTTCATGTTGACTATCATAACCCGATGGCTGACGGTCAGGAAGGATTTGGAATTCTCGCTCTTGACGCTTTGGGTGACTCTGGAATTACTGACGTTGTTCATTATACAAACTCAGCCGGAATTATTTCTTGGAAGTACACGACTCATGATGCGGCCGGAAATAAAAAGGAAATCAAGGACGGTCTTGGCGCTCGCTTTGTGACAGGAATCACACCGGAAGTTCTTGCCAAGGGTGATACTGGAGTTACTACAAATGCAAACTGCGAGGCAAATGCATTCAGCTACGACCAGTCTTCTGATTCAATCAAAACAGGCGACACATTCAGAATTACTCTTAAAAAGGACAACACTGGCTACCATGCGATTTACAAGCGCGCAATTCCCAGCGAAGATTCCATAGAAGAATACATTCTTTATGACAACAAAAATGAGGAACTTCGCCAGCAGGACAAGGACCACATTTATTTGGGATTTGTCGTTGCCCGTGGTTGCAATGCCACATTCAGCGATGTTGACCTTAAAATCACTGATCCGAAAACAGACCCGAAAGCTATTCCTGAGCCGCCGGTTCTTGTCGCTTTGAATACAGTAATTGACAGTCCGACGACTTGGACAAACAACAAGTACCCGTTTGTATTCAATGCAAACTCAAATGGAACAATCCATATTGAGACGGCAGATGGAAAAGTTCTTGTAAAAGCTGACAAAGTTTTGGCTTCTACAAAATTCAAGACAAACGACTATAAAAAAACTCTCAAAGTCGCTAAAAAAGGCATTACAGACCTTCTTGTGACCTTTACTCCTGAACAGGGATTCAATCCTAATCCGACTGCAAAACGCAGACATGCGATTGCCCAGTGGAACAAGGAAGGAAATGTTTCCTTCTTGGAAGAAAGCTATAAGCCTGTAACTTTGCAGCAGACTGTAATCGTAAATACTTATCCTGGAAAAGAAATTTGGGCCGATCCTAATGGAACAGCATTGGGAAAAGGTACAAAAGAAAGTCCTTTGGATATTCAGTCTGCAATTAACTATTGTATGCCTGGACAGACTGTTATTCTTAAAGGCGGAACTTACAGACCTAAGCGCAACCTGATATTTGAACGCGGAAACGATGGTACTGCGAAAAAACGCAAGACTATTATTGCTGAACCCGGAACTCGCGCAATCATTGATTTGAGAGACTTTACTTCTACAAGAGCTGGTGTTGAACTCTACGGAAATTACTGGACTGTCAAGAATATTGACATCACCAAGGCCGTAGAAAACGAAAAGGGTATGCAGATTTACGGAAGCTACAATATTCTTGAATCTGTAGACGCTTACTTGAATGGTGATACAGGTATTCAAATTGCCGGACGTGCTTCTGAACCTTTTGACAAATGGCCGAGCCACAACTTGATTTATGCCTGTGAGTCATTCGGAAATGCTGACCCTGCTGACAACAATGCTGACGGTTTTGCCGCAAAACTCACTTGTGGTGAAGGAAATATATTCCGTAACTGTGTTGCCCACCACAACGTTGATGATGGATGGGACTTGTACGCAAAGACAGAAACAGGCCCGATTGGTGTTGTTCTTGTTGAAAACTGTATCGCTTACGGAAACGGAAAACGCCTTGACGGCAGTGGAAAAGGCGACGGAAACGGATTCAAACTCGGTGGAGAAGGAATTGCTGTTCCTCACAAAATCGTAAATTCTATTTCATTTGGAAATACTTTGAACGGAATCACAACAAACTCTAACCCTGCTTTGATTGTTGAGAAATGTACTGTTTACGGAAACGCTTCTTACAACATTACATTGTACGGAAAGGGCAAACTTACAGCCCAATTCCCGCGCACATTCAAGGCAAGTGGAGTTCTCTCATTGAATGGCGGTTCAGCTGACACTGTTGACGAGCGTTTGAAGAATTCAATCGATGCTGGAGTCTCTTATCCTGAAATTGTTTCTGATGACAACTACTTGTGGAATGGGGCCCAGTCAGTTAACAAAGCTGGCACAATCGTCAAAGATGATGTATTTGTAAGCGTTGATTACAAGGACTGGTTAAGTGGTTATAAGGCTGACGGAAAGTCTTTCAACCGTTTGCCCCGCGAAAACGGAAAATTCAATCTTGGCGATTTGTTCAAGAGAACTGCAAAAACTCCTGCAAATGCTGGTGCTGATTACAACAACATCAATGCAAAGTAATTTTGCATAAATAACTTTGGCTGCCCGTGATGACGGGCGGCCTTTTTTTTGATATTCTCTTTTCATGCGAAAAATCTGCTATAAATGCTTCCGCCCGGAAGAATCCTGTGTTTGTAAATATTTAAAGCCATTTGATCCCGGAGTTAAATTCCTTTTTTTAATGCATCCTAAAGAAGCCAAAAGGCAGAGGACTGGAACAGGAAGAATCGCCCATGCAGGTCTGTTTGACTCAGAGATTCTCGTAGGCGTTGACTTTACTAAAAATGAAAGGCTCTGCGAGCTTTTGGCAGATGAGCAGTATTATCCGGTACTTTTGTATCCGGGTGAGGACGCATGGACTGCCAAAAAAGAAGGCTTTGCCGCAGAAATCGGAAAGCGCAGACTTTTGGTAATCGTCATTGACTCTACATGGTTCTGCTCAAAAAAAATGATTCGCTTTAGCACGAACATTATGAGCCTGCCGAAACTTTCTTTCAGCGGGGACTACCGTTCGGTTTTTACATTCAAAAAAGAGCCTAGCCCGGAATGTGTCTCAACGATCGAGTCCTGCTATTATCTGTTGGGCGAGCTTGAGGGAGCGGGCATTATTAAAAAGGCCGATGAAAGGGAAAGCCTTATGACGGCCTTCCGCGAAATGGTGAAATTCCAGCTTAAAAAGGAAAACGACCGTATTGAAGGACGGCTGCCGAATTCCCATGCCTGCGACTGGAAATACTCAAAAAAGAAGGAAATCCCGGACTATTTGGGTTGATGTTTGCTGGGGTTTCGACAAGCTCAACCCCCGCGTCTCTATGCGCAAGGGATAGTAGCACCTTTAGTACCCGCAAAGCGGGTATGAGCCGCGCAAGACGTGCGGATAGCCCGGTGCCGCCGTAAGGCGGTATGCGCTCTATTTTAAAGGAAGCTCTCCTTTGGGGACAAATTCTCCGTTAAGGGCGGCGAACAGGGCTTCAAAAGAATACGGCGAATAGGAATAACCGAAAAGAACCACATTTGCCCAAGTGAAATTCAGGACAGGAACCGGCGTTAAAATCGAGAGGATGATAACCCTTTTGCCAGAGCGTTTGAGACGGTCTGCTATTAATGCCGAACGTTCGTTAGCCACGCAGATTATAATCGTGTCGTAAGAGCGGGCCATAATTTCGATATTGTTTGACATCCAGTCGGCTTGAATGGGGCCTAGCTCGTAGTCGTACTTGAATTTCGCGCATTCTCCGTAGCGTTTTTCTGCGGCTGCGAAGAATTCGGGAAAGTCATTTTGTCCGGCCAAAAGAATTTTTTCATTGGGGGCGGGTTTATATGGAAGTCCGTCTTTTTTGTAGGCCGTGATTGACCGGCAGGCCTGACTCAAAAAAAATTTCTGACCTTCGCGGTCTGGAACAAGCTCGTGGACTTTTTCCGCGTCCGGGTAAAGGGGGGCGGTGTTTTCTGACCGGAAATAATTCAGTTTCGCGAGGATGACCCGACGGGCTGACTCGTAGACTTTCGCCTTAAAAGCCGGATTTGACTGCATGAGGTTTAAGTTCGTTGTCCAAAGATTTTCGTTCAAGTGGGCGGTTGTTGAGGACAAAATAATGTCGTTCCCGGCCTCAATCGCCATTGTGAAGGCACGGGAAAGGGAGCCTGCGTACATAGTGGCTCCGTTCATCATCATGTCATCGGTGATAATCAGGCCCTTGTATTTTAATTCGCCTCGGAGGATGTCGGTTAAAAATACTTTTGAGAGGGAGACTGGCTCTCCGTTTGAGACAATCCGGGGAAAGCTCAAGTGACCTGACATAATCGCGGGGACGTTCATTGAAATCAAGTATTTAAATGGAACGAGTTCGCGGGAATCCAAAGTCTTGTAGTCGATGTTGATTGATGGCAGATTTCCGTGGGAGTCGAGGCTTGTGTCGCCGTGGCCTGGAAAGTGTTTTGCTGTCGGGATTACGCCTGCGGCCAAAGATCCTGCTACAAAGGCGGCTCCAAGTTCACCTGTAAAATTTGCGTCCTGGCTGAAAGAGCGGGAGCCGATTACAGAAGAATTGCGGTTTGTGTAGAGGTCGACCGTGGGGGCGAAATTCATGTTGATTCCGAGGGCACAGATTTCCCGGTTGATGTAATAGGAAGAATAATAAGCGTCCTGAGGGTAGCCGGAAGCTCCGATTGCCATGTTGCCCGGAGTGATTGAAGTCGCTCCCTTTACGTGCCGGATGTTTCCGCCTTCCTGGTCGGTCGCGATAAAGAGGGGGATTTTGTACCTGCGGCTGTTTGCCCGTTTTTGCATGGCGGAAACGACTCTGGCGACCTGCTCGATGTTGTCGGTTTTCCAGCCGAAAATTTTTACGGAACCCAAGCCCCGGTCAGTAATCCATGAATTGAGCAAATTCATTTTGTCCTGGTCGTCCTGACCTGCCCATGAAAACATAAAAATCTGACTGAGTAGTTCTTCATCAGTCAGTTTTGAGGTTAGAAAATCTGCAAGTTTCTCAGCCGGGTAATCTGACCAAAAGTCAGCGGTTTCTGGAATTGAGTCTTGTGCGTGAATTTTATTTGGAAGGTAAAATTCGGTGGAAAAAATCAGGGCGGTTAATGCGATAAAAATCTTAAGGTTAAATTTTTTCATAATCAAAATGCCAATTGGAATGTTTTGGAATTATAACAGATATGGACAGTTTATTAAATAATAAATAATATTGGTCTTATTATGAAAAATACATTGATTTTAATTTTGTCAATTTTCTTGCTTGCTGGGATTTTTACCGCTTGCTCAAAAACGGGGGTCTCTAAATCAAATGAGGTCGTTGTTTACACTTATGATTCATTTTCTGGGGAATGGGGAGCCGGCCCTGGAATTGCAGAGTCCTTTGAAAAGGCGAGCGGAATCAAAGTGACTTATGTTGACTGTGGTGACGGCATTGAGATTCTTTCTCGTGCGATTCGTGAAAAAGACCAACCGCTTGCAGATGTTTTGCTTGGTTTGGACAACAACATTGCGAAAAAAGCCGCTGACTCAGGAGTCCTTGCTGACTACAAGGCTAAAAATCTTGCGGAAACCCTTGATTCAGATTTGATTACGGGTTTGAATCCTGACGGAAAGAACTTTTTGACACCATACGACTACAGCCATTTTGCAATTAATTTTGACACAGAGTCCGGGCTTGAGGCTCCAAAATCACTTGAAGATTTGTGCAAAAGCGAATACAGCAAAAAAATCATCCTTCTTGACCCAAGGACTTCAACTCCGGGTCTGGGCTTTGCCGCCTGGACAGTCGCTGTCTTTGGCGATGACTATGAAAATTACTGGAAGGATTTAAAAGATTCGATTTTGACTTTGAGTCCTTCTTGGTCTTCCGGTTACGGTCTGTACACAAAGGGTGAGGCTCCGCTCGTAATCAGCTACACGACAAGTCCCGCCTACCACGTTGAATACGACAAGACTGACCGCTACAAGGCTTTGATTTTTGAGCAGGGGCATGTCCGCCAGATAGAGGGCGCTGGTCTTGTAAAAGGCTGCAAAAATGAGGAGAATGCAAAGCTCTTCCTCGATTATCTGATTTCAGAGGAAGCTCAGAATAATATTCCGCTGACCCAGTGGATGTTCCCGGTGAATAAAAATGTCCAGTTGCCGGAAAGCTATTCTGCCGCTCCTGTCGCTGGAAAAACTCTCGACTATGACGCGGAAAAGGTTCAGGACGCTGTTGAGAAAATAATTAAAGTCATCAACGAGTAATTGACTTTGGAAAACTACCGATGATTCGGATTGCCCTTTTTACCTTGTGGATTGCCTTTGCTTCTACGGCCGTCGCATTTTTAGTCGGCTTGGGGGCGGCGTTTTTCACGGCGAAAAGGGCTTTCTTTTTTAAAAAAATTCTTCTTTCATTTTCTGCGATTCCCCTGTGTATTCCGCCGCTGATTACGGCTTTGGGCTATGTCAGTTTTTTCGGCTTGAACGGCAGCGTGAACAATCTTTTAAAATCGATTTTTGACTTGCAGGAGCCGCCTGTAAAATTCTTGTATTCATCGGTCGGAATTATTTTGGCGCAAGGTTTTTACAATTTTCCGCTGATTATGTCGATTATTTCCCGCGCATGGGAAAATCTTGACCCGGTTTATGAAAATCAGGCGCGTATTCTTGGGACTGACGAAGTGAAAATATTTTTTACAATCACCTTGCCCCGCCTGAAATCGACGATTTTTTCCGCCTGTGTTTCAGTTTTTTTGTTCTGCTATTTTTCATTTATGATTGTCCTGCTTTTTTCAGCTCCTGGAACGTCCACGCTGGAAGTCGAGATTTACCGGGCGGTCAGAAATACCCTTGACGTAAAAAGTGCGGCTTTGCTTTCTCTGATTGAAACAGGAACAGCAATGCTGATTGTTTTTTTCTTTGCAAAAAAGTCAAAGAAAGAAGTCAAATCGTCCGGTGAGGCGACTTTATTTTTGCAGGAAAAGGCTAAGATTGCCCGCGTAAAATCGAACAGCCGGACTGTGAATGTTCTTGAAGGAATTTTTGCCCTTGTGATTTTTTCCTTGGCTGCGATTTTTTTCCTCCTGCCATTTTTGGAAATTCTCCGGTCAGCCTTTTCTGAAATTCATGGAAAGAGGATTTTATTTTCTCTCGTCCAGTTCAAAAAAATTTTCACTTCCACCGGATTTTGGAAGGCGACTTTTAATTCATTTTGTGTCGCATTTTTTATGGCGGCTTTCTGCTGTGTAATCGGATTTGCCTATTCTGCATTTGTTAAAATCAATAAGTTGAGCAAAAAATCACTCGTCCAAGCCCTGCCGATGATGCCGCTGGCTATTTCTTCCGTGGTTTTGGGCTGGCTTTTCACGATGATTTTTCCCCGTGGAAATCAGGCGATTTTGATTTTTGCGGAAGTTTTTATTTACTGGCCTTTTGCCTACCGGGTGATTGATTCTGGAATCGAGAAAATTTCTTTGGCGCAAGAAGAGGCGGCTATGCTTTTTTGTCCGGGCGGAAAAGTCGACGTTGTTTTGAAGATTTATCTGCCGTCCGTGAAAAAATCGATTTACGGGGCTTTTTGCTATGCCTTTGCGATTTCCTGCGGGGACACGACTTTGCCCCTTCTTTTGGCGATTCCAAATTTTGACACGCTGGCCTTGTATACCTACCGACTGGCAGGTTCTTACAGGTATTTGCAGGCTTCGGCCTGCGCGGTGATTTTAGCCTTTATCTGCCTTTCCCTCTTTTTTGTAAGTCAAAGGCGGGATGAAAAGTAAATCATTTTTTTTCAGCCGATTTTGACTTGATGTTATGGACGTATTCGTGCATTTGGTGGGCGGCAATTGCTCCGTCGCTGGCTGCCGTGATAATCTGGCGGAAGGGTTTTGCCCGGACATCGCCAGCAGCATACATTCCGGGAACCAGGGTTTCCATTTTGTAATTTGTGATTATGTAGCCGCCCTCGTCTTTTGGCAGCATGTCGACCAAATCGGTGCGGGGTTCCATTCCTGCGAAAATGAACACTGCGTCCATCGGAATTTCTCGGTTTTCCCCGGAGTCAAGATTTTCAAGGACTACGGAAGTCACCCGGTCACTGCCCTTGATTTCTTTCAGAACCGTTGAAAATTCTGTTTTAATCGTGGCGTGCTTTAAGATTTTTTGTGCCACTGCCTTTTGGGCGCGAAGACTTTTTTTTCTGTGAATCAGGGTCACGTGGTCGGAAAGGGTCGCAAGGTAAAAGGCTTCCTCACAGGCAGAATCCCCACCGCCAACGACTAAAATATTTTTTCCCTTGAAGAAAGGGCCGTCACAAGTTGCACAGTAAGAGACTCCCCTGCCGGAAAAGGCTTTTTCTCCGGGGATTCCGAGGTTTTTGTGGGCGGCTCCTGTCGCGATTAAAACCGCATAAGAGGCGATTTTGCCTTCGCCTGTTGTCACAAGGAATTTTTCGCCTATTTTGTCGATGGCCTTTACCTGCTGCTGGACGATTTCCGCTCCAAAAGATTCGGTCTGCCGGGTCATGTTCGCAATGAACTGCTGGCCGGAAATAGAAGGATAAATTCCGGGGTAATTTTCCAAAGTGAAAATATTTAAAACCTGTCCTCCGGTTGAGGAAATGTCTATTAGTAAAGTTGAAAGTCCTGAGCGGGCGGCGTACTGGGCGGCTGTAAGTCCTGCGGCTCCAGCTCCGATAATTATGCAGTCATATTCGTTTTTTAACATAAAATTATTATAGCAGAAAAAGGAAGTATATGCATAAAAAGAATTTGCTGAAATTTTTTATACTGACATTTTTGACAGTTGACAGCAAAAGAATTTTTTTGTATATTCTAAAAACACGGCGTCTTACCCAAGCGGTAAGGGAGAGGTCTGCAAAACCTTTATGCAGCGGTTCGATTCCGCTAGACGCCTTTCAAGAGGATGCTTTCGGGCATCCTTTTTTTATCAGACCTGTCTTGGCAAAGCCGGGGTCTGTTTATATAGATATGGCGTTTCTCTTTTGGGAAACGCCTTTTGCTTTTAAAAATATCTTGCCGTAAGGGCATCTGCCAAAGCTTCCGAGCGTTTGATTGTTTGAATTATCAGCGGGACAAAAAGCGGCAGAATGATTTTTAATTTTGCGATCGGGCCTTTTGTTTTTTTAAGTCCCCCGCGGACAAGCTGTGTTTTTACGATTGACTCGGCTTCTTCTATTAAAAGGGGAATAAAGCGGAAGATAATCTCAAAAATCACGACGAGCGGCCGGTAAGGAACGTGGAGTTTTTTGAGCGGACTTAAAACTGCGGCAACTCCATCGAGCATTTCTTTTTCTGATGTCGTATAGACAAAAACTCTGATTGCGGCAAGGGCAGCAAAGGTGCGGATAAACATTCTGACGCAGACCATGGCCTTAAAATCCGAGACAATCATCCAGGAATTCTGCCAGAGGATTTTTTCACCTTCACCGACCGGAAAGAAAATCAACTCAAGAATCGCAAAAAAGAGCAGCCAAGGAATGAGGGGCATAAAAGTCGTAAAAAGTCTTTTGACTGAATATTTGCCCAAAAGCGCATACAAAATCGTGGCGAAAGCCAGTGCGGCCGTAAAATAAATGTTGGGCAGACAAAGAGAAAGTCCGAAAAGGGCGAAGAAAATCAAGTATTTTCCCCAGGACGGAATTTTTGAAAGTATGCTGTCTTTTTTGCTTCCATCGCCCGAAAAATCAGCGGTCTTTTTGATTGACTGCAAGAATTTCGCCCCTTCTAGCGGATGAATTTGCGGCAATTCTGATTCTGAGGAGTTTTTATCGCGACTAACGAACGGTCGTGTGTCTTCAGTGATAATCCCATGCCTCAGCGTCAGATGCCGGTCAGCTGATTTTGCTTCTTCCATTCGGTGGGTTGAGAATAAAATTGTTTTTCCCTGGGCGGCGAGTTTTCTCAATGTCGCAAAAAAAGCCTGTCTGCTTGGAAAATCAAGTCCGGCCGTAGGCTCATCGAATAAAATCACAGGAGAATCCATGGCTATTATTCCTGCAATCGAAAGCTTACGTTTTTCTCCGCCAGAAAGCAAAAATGTCTGCCGGTCAGCGAATTTGTCAAAAGGAAGATTCACAAGATTCATGCAGTCAACGACACGTGCTTTTAGTTCTTTTCCGTGAACTCCGAGATTTGAAGGGCCGAAGGCAACGTCATCAGCGGCGTATTTCTCGTAAATTGCGGCCTCTGCGTCTTGCAGGGCTAAAACCGGTCTCGTTTTTGAATAGATCTTTCCTGCCTGCGGAATTTGGAGTCCTGCAAGAATTTCAAGCAAGGTTGACTTTCCAGCTCCGCTCTCTCCTGTGATGGCGTTTATCGTGCCTTCCTCAAGCTCGAAATTTATTCCACGCAGTACGTTCCTCTCTTCATAGGAAAAATGGATGTCGCTGACTTTTAACGCGGATTTTCCAGTTCCGGCGGGGAGTGCTACGTTCAAAGGAGAGCCGAAAAGTGAATGAAGAATTTCCGATGCGCGGAAAGCTGTTGCCGAGCCGTCGAAAGTCTTTTTTCCGTCTTTCATCATGATTACGTGGTCGGCTTTAAGGGCTTCGTCCAAATCGTGCGTGATATGGAGAATAGTCTGTCCGTGCTTGTGGCTGTAGTCCAGATACTCAAGGATTTCCTTTCGGCTGGCAGGATCAAGCATACTTGTCGCTTCATCGAGGACAAGCAAATCCGGGCGGAGGGCTAAAATTCCGCTCAGGGCGAGTTTTTGAGTCTGTCCGAGGGAAAGGGCGTTTGTTTTTGACTCAGCGCGGTCAAGAAGACCTGTTACGGCAAGGGATTCAATCACCCGCTGCTCGATTTCACTTTTTGAAAGTCCAAGATTTTCCGGCCCGAATTCAGTGTCGCGGGCAACGATTCCAGAGACAATCTGGTCTTTTGGATACTGAAAAACAATTCCTGTGCGGCAGCCTTCCTCAATCGTGACTTTTCCGCTTGTCGCCTGCAAAAATCCGCAGATTATTTTTGATAAAGTTGACTTTCCAGACCCGTTCGTTCCCAAAATGACAGCGTATTGACCTTTTTCAATTGAAAATGAGATGTCTTCAACCGCTTTTTTTGACTCAGGGGAATAAGAAAATGAAAGATTTTCAACTTTAACGAGGCTCATTTTAAGTCATCTTAGCGAAATTTGTTGGCATTGTCACGGCATTTATGCAGTCTCTGCTTTGGAGAAAAGCTTTTGTAGAACTGTCCGTAAACGCAATCTTATAGACAAAAAAACTTAAAATCAGGAAAATAAATGCAACCACCTTGCTTAGAAAGGGTTTTAAAAACGGATGTCGAGTAAAGTCCAAGGGGATTGATTTGAAGAAATTTTTACTTGCTATTTTATCTTTTTTCATTTTTGCGTCTTTAGTGTCGGCTGAAGGAATTTTATCTGACGAGCTTTTGGAAAAGATCAAACCAAACGGAGCTATGCGTCATGTTGTGCAAGGGAAAAGCGAGTTTAAATTCGAGCTTGTTCCCGCAACAGAACTTGCCATTGCGACTACAAAATCATGGGAAAGTGACGCTGCCCCGGTTTTTCATGAAGAATGCCTTTTTTACATTACGAAAGCTGATTTGGCAAAGGCTTCTGGAAATTCTGATGCAGACACATCGATTGCAAAAGTTTCCCAGATAATCAGGTCTGTTTCAAAAATGAAGGGAATGGAATATTATTCTAACGGTGACAAAAGATGGGAAACTCTTTATCACGAGGCTTATTTGATTGATTCGCCAAATTCAAGGAACAGGATTGATGATAAAATTGACGAGGTTTACGACAGGCAGACTCTTTATTGTATTCTTGATGACAATTCATTCGGTTCGTGTGTTTACAGACTTGACTACAGACAGCAGGATGATGAAGTTTCGATACTTTTTACGAATGCAGAGAAATGTAAATTCGGGCCGATGACGGCTGTAAAGGAAAATGAATTGAAAATCAGCCTTGATATTATAAGTCAGGGTGACTCATATTTGATTTACATGACACTTAGGGCAAGATATCCGCAGATTCCTCTTTTTAAGGAGCGGTTGAGCAAGTCTTTCAATGCTAGAATTGACGCCATTTTTAAGTGGTTTACAATGCAATTTTAATTCACTAGGAGTGAATATATGAAAAAGAATATGCTTGCAGCATTGATGTGCTGTTTTGCAATTTCATTTGGAGGTTGTGACTCTATGGATAAAGAGTTGAACGTAATCAAAGGTAAAGACGGACTTTTTGCTGCGATGGAAACTTCACGCGGTACAATTGTTTTGGAACTTTTCTATAAGAAGACACCGATGACTGTCTCAAATTTCGTCGGACTTGCAGAAGGAACTCTCGATGCTGCAAACGGAAAGCCTTTTTATGATGGACTTAAATTTCACCGCGTAATCAGCAAGGCAAACGGTGACGGTCAGGACTTTATGATTCAGGGTGGCGACCCTCAGGGCAATGGAACTGGCGGTCCCGGCTACAAATTTGCCGATGAATTTGTCGATGATTTGAATTTTACAAAACCCGGACTTTTGGCGATGGCTAATGCAGGACCCGGAACTAACGGTAGTCAGTTTTTTATCACACAGGTTCCTACCGACTGGTTGAATCAGAAGCACACGATTTTCGGTCAGGTTGTCGGCGAGGCATCAATGGATGTTGTTGAGCATACATTGCAGGGCGACACAATCAAAAAGGTGACGATTATCCGCCAGGGAAAAGACGCGGAAGCTTTTAAAGTCAGTCAGAAGTCATTTGACGACTTGCAGGCCGAGGTGAAAAAGGCAAACGCTGAAAAGAAAGAGAAGGAACTCGCTTCTTTTGTTGAAGGTTGCCAGAAAGATTCCAACGGAATTTATTACAAAATTCTCAAGGAAGGTAACGGAGCAAAGATTGGCAAAGGCAAAACTGTTACAGTTGAATACAAGGGGTATTTTGCTGACGGTTCTGTTTTTGACGGTTCTGCAAAAATGATTAAAGGCGGACACGAACCGCTTGACTTTGTTACGGGCGCAGGTCAGATGATTCAAGGATTTGACATCATGGTTCAGGACATGAAATTGAACGAAACCCGCAAAATGGTTCTTCCGCCAGAATTCGCCTACGGTTCCCGTGGAATTCCAGGTGTGATTCCAGGCGGCGCATACCTTGCCTTTGATGTCATGGTTGTAAAGGCAAAATAAAAAGATAATCAAAAGCTTTTAAAACGCCATCTTGGAGAAATTCGAGATGGCGTTATTCGTGCGGAGGGTTTAATACCTCGCCCCTTGGGGCGTAAAAAGGGTATTGAACCCGACTGCGATACCTTATGAGAACGAACGATACCCCTGGGCTTGCCCTGGGGTATCGTTCATTTTTTTCCACCGAATTTGTCTAGTACGTGCTGATTATCGATTGACGTTGTGATGATTACGATTTTGTCGCCAGTTTCGATTGTCGTGTTTCCTGTTGGAATAACGTACTGGCTTGTGCCGGACTTTTGAACCACGAGGATAAGGAATTTTCCGTTTTCAGCGATTTCTTTCAGGGGCTTTCCGACAACTGAAGAATTTTTGGGAATCACGATTTCTACGATTTCAAGTGCACCGTCGTTTACAGTGTGGATTCCTGTTACGCTTTGGCCGCGCAAGTGACTCATAATGGAGTCGACAACCGCGTCACGGATTGGAACCGCGACTTCCACGCCGATTTTTCGGGCAATATCAGCAAAGGCCGAGGTTGAGACAAGGCAGATTGAATTCTTTATTCCGAGGGATTCCATGTAGGCGGCCAAAACCATGTTCAGCTCGTAGTTCTGGGTAGCGCAGATAATCAAGTCGTAGTTTTGAAGTCCCTCTTCCTTAACGAAAGCCTCGTCCGAGATGTCCGCGCGGAAAACTTTTGCCCCTTTAAATTGTTCGGCGGCCGCCTTTGTCAGGGCTTCGTCAGAGTCAATTATGGCAAATTCGTTTGTCAGTTTTGACTGCCAGCCGAATACTTTTGAAAAAAATGATTTTTTCCGGTGGATAAGTTTTTCCGCGATGATTGTTCCGATTCTCCCGGCTCCGAGCAGGGCAATTTTTTTCATCTCGTGCATTTTGGAGCCGCAAAGTTTTAAAAATTCCTGCAAGTCGGACTTTTTCATCAAAAGTCCAAGGGAATCTTCTGCTTTAAGGATTGTTCCGCCGGAAGGAAGCGATGTTATACCGCCGGACTCTACATAAGCAATCAAAAGTGGTTTGTCGATTAATTTTCGGACGTTTTGAAGCATCTGCCCCTCAAGGGCGGAGCCTTTTTCGATTGTGACGCGGGTAAGCTCAAATCCTGACTCACCGAAAGGAACTGCGTCTGTAATCGCTCCATGTTCAACGGCGTTTACGATTGCCTGAGCCGCCTCAACGTCCGGGTGAATCATAAAATCTATGCCGTAAAGGGGTCTGTGGTTTGAAGAAAAAGTTTCTGAATGTTTTTGCTCCGCGTCGGCAGTGTTCACATAGTAAGCATAATTTCGGACGCGGGCAATTTTCAGGAGATTTGGGTAGACGGCATCGACAAGGGAGCAGGTTATCATGTTGACTTCATCGGAAGAAGTCACACAAACCAAAGCGTCAGCCTTGTCGATTCCAACAGATTCAAGGGTGGCAAGATTGTTTCCGTCGGCATGAAGCACGGTGCAGTCAAGCCGGTTGGAAGCGTGACGGATTGTCTCTTCATCGTTGTCGATTAGAACCACGTCATTTTTGCCGTTAATCAGCCTTTTTGCCAGCTGTGTTCCGGTAAATCCTGCGCCGATGATTACTATTTTCACCCTTTACTCCTGTTTGAGCAGTTTGTTTACTGTGGCAACTTTCCGCCGACAACTTTGATGCGGTTGTCAACTTTCGGTGTCACTACAGTTCCAAGGCTTGTAACGTAGTCAATGAAGACATCGCTCAAAATCATTGAAGTGTTGAATGTGTCAACTGACTTTGTGAGAGCGACATAACCGTCACCGCCCTTTGCATTGTAGTCATTTACGGCGATTTTGTAAGTCGCGGCCGGGTCGATTGCCTTTCCGTTGACCAAAACGTCTGCAATAGTACCGTTTCCGTTTGCGTCATAATTGATTGTATAGCTTACGCCTTTTGAGACCTGTGCGAATGCACCGGCACCCTGTTTAATCTGGCCGATAAAGTTGAAAAGCTCCACGACATCGCTGCCTTTCAAAGTGACGACGTAAACATAGTTCTCAAACGGAAGCATAGTCATAATCTGCTCGCGTGTGACATCACCGGCAGGAAGGTCTGCACGGATTCCACCGCCGTTTGTAACAGCGAAGTCAACGTTTACGCCGATTTTTTTGCAGTATGCGACCATAGCGTCTGTAAGGTAGTCACCGGAAGCCATTTCCTGATAGCGGGTAAGTTTTTTGCCGAATTCAAAGGGAGCTGTTGTCTTGAGAACGACTTCTTTGAGTGAGGCATTAGCCTTGTCAACGTAGGGCTTGAGAAGAGTCTCAACCGCCGGATCGGGAGCAAAAGCTGTTGTCGTAATTTCAACCGGCTTCCACTGGAATTTCTGGATTTTTCCGTCAACGATTGTGAAGTCAGCCTCTCCGACGTATTTACCCTTTTCATTGGCAGATACAATCGGAGTTCCGTTAACAACATTCGGCTCTGCAAAGTATGAGTGCGCGTGTCCGTCAACAATCAAATCGATTCCAGAAACCTGCTCTGCGAGTTTGATTGAAGTGTTCTGGTCATTTGTCTCAAGGATGTCTCCGAGGTGTCCGACGACAACAACGAGGTCAGCCATTTCTTTTTCGCGGCAGATTTTCACATTTTCTTTTATGGCCTCGATTTCATCAGTAAGAGTCAAGCTCTTGTCGGGGCTTGCGATTACCTTTGTGCGGCATGTTGTCGCACCGATAACAGCGACTCTGAAACCGTCATAATTCTTAATGATGTATGGCTTTACAAAATATTTGTTTCCCTGCTTGATGTTTGCAGAAATCCACTGGAATTTTGAGAATGCAATCTGCTTCAGCAATACGGAGAGAGGCTTGTCAAATTCGTGGTTTCCCAAAGCAGCGGCATCATAACCGATTGCGTTGTAAGCCGCCAAATCAGGCTCCGCGTCAAACATGTTGGAAAGAGCAGTACCAGTGTTGATGTCGCCGGCAGAAAGAACAAGAACGTTCTCGTTTGCGGCGCGAACCTGCTTTACGAAAGTCGCCTGAGAAGCAAGGCCGCCTTTTCCATCGCTTGTCGGAAGAACCTGACCGTGCTGGTCATTTGTGTGCAAAATAACCAGATTGTAGGCTTTTCCAGCTTCACGGACAACCGGCTTGCCAGCGGCTGTTGTAGAACCGCATCCGGCCAAGAAGAATGCTGCGCCCAAAACAAGGGCCGCAAATCCCTGAATTTTTTTCATATTTCCTCCTTTAGAAATATAAAATTCCGCCTTTTGGCAGACATCTATTTTTAAAACGGAACTTTTTCCGCTTTATCTACTATAACTCCCACCGCATGGCGTGATAAATCTATTCGCTTTTGCTCAGTTTTGACTTGCCGTTTTTAGAGACGAAAATCGCACTCAAAACTGCGGCGACAATCACAGTCGCGCCGATGATTTCCCAGATTCCGTTTGTTCCGATTGTGACAATCATGATTCCGAGGAAAGCCTTGAAGCCGGAGATTGAAGCCTCAAATCCGAATTTCGCAAGTCCGGCCTGAATCAGTTTCACAAAATCCTGCCCGTAAAGAATTGTAATCATCCCCATGACCAGGAAAGTGTGCATAAAAGTTCCGAACGCGGCGGAGACAGCCCCGGAAATCACTTTGGGCATTTTGGGCAATTTTGAAAGTCCCCAGTAAACGAGCCATACGAAAAGCGGGAAAAGCATACGGGGAAGGATTGAGACAAGCGGGTTGCGGAACATGTAGCTTGTCGGAGCTGACATCAAGGCTGCACGGATGCAGGAAGTCGTTCCAAAAATAAATCCGTCGATTACGCCCGCGACAGGTCCTGCCAGAATCGTGGCGAGAATTACCGGAACGTGGATGATTGTGATGTTGATTACACCGGCCAGCTGAATGTAGCCGAGGGGGGTAATTGCCAAGAGGATGCTCAACGCGCCGAACATACCGGTCAGCGCGATTTTGCGGTTGCGGTCTGAAATCATTTTTTAAGACTCCTAATTTTTTTGATGATTAATAATATCAGCCTTAAAAGAAGATTTCAACGAAAAGAAAAATCCCGCAAACTAGAAGTTTTGTTTGCGGGATTTCTTTTTTAGATTTCGACCTCGCCTTCATAGCAGAGGCTTGTGTTTCCGGTCAGATAAACTGTGTCGCCTGTGTACTTGACAATCAGGTTTCCGCCACGGACTTTCACGGTGATGTCCTCGTTAAGCGGTGAGTAGCCGTTCAAAACGGAGGCAATCGCGGCGGCGCAAGCTCCGGTTCCGCAGGCAAGCGTCTCCCCGTTTCCACGCTCCCATGTCCGCATCTTAAGCTCGTTGGGGCCTACAATGCGGACAAACTCGGTGTTCGTTCTTTGCGGGAAAGCCTTGTGGTTCTCAAAGAGAGGACCGATTTCTGTCACAGGCTCTTTGTCCACGAACTTGCTGAAAACAACGCAGTGGGGGTTTCCGACTGCCAGAGAAGTGACCTTGTAGTTTTTGTCCGCGACCTTGAGTGAAGCGTTGATGACGGCCTCTTCCGGGAGTTTTGCGTATGCTTCTGGATTCTTTTTGGCGAATTCCGCGTAGCGCTCGTGATTCTTGTCGATTGCGACAGCTTTGAGAGTGGTCGGAATGTTCGTTGCCTTGAACTTTGGAACTCCCATGTCGACCATGACGGATGTGACTTTTCCGTTCTGCTTGTACAAGACAAGACTCTTGATTCCGGCCTCCGTCTCAATCGTGATTTTCTCTGTGTTGTCGGTCTTGCGGCCGTGCTTCTCGGTGATTCCGTTGATGTCGTTATCATAGAGATATTTTCCAACACAGCGGATGGCGTTTCCTGCCATTCTTCCCTCTGAGCCATCGCGGTTGAAAAAGCGCATTTTTGCATCTGCGACAGTAGAATGCTCGATGAGAACAAGGGAGTCCGCCCCGATTCCGCCAGAACGCCTTTCGCAAAGCCGGACTGCAAGGCCTGCTGGATTGTCCACGGTCTGCTCCATCGCATTGATGACGATAAAGTCGTTGCCGGTTGAATCCATTTTGCTGAACTTGATTGTCTGCTTTGAGTCGCGAAGCTTGTTGATATTTACAAGTTCCACGTTCTCGGCTGAGTATTTTGATTTGAGACAGTCCGCGATTGCGTTCGCCGTGTCGATTGCCGTCAGACATGGAATGTCGCGCTCAACAGCGTGCCTTCTCATGCGGACAGAATCTGCATGAGGATTGCGGCCTTTCGCTGATGTCGAGATAAAGTAGTCGATTTTGCCTGAGTCGAGCAAGGTCAAAACGTTGTTCTCCGGGTTTTCGCGGATTTTCGCCACAACCTCGACTTCCATTCCAAAGTCGGAGATGACTTTGGCGGTTCCCTCTGTGGCGTAGAGCTTAAAGCCCAAATCATAGAATTTGCGGGCCAAATCTGGAATCTCAAAGTGGTCGGTCGTCCTGATTGTAAAGAGAACGCCACCAGACCTCTTCATCGTGTAGCCTGCCGCAATAAGTCCCTTGAAAATCGCTTCCTCGCGGGTGGCGGCAATTCCAAGAACCTCACCAGTTGACTTCATCTCAGGGCCGAGGTGGGTATCAACGTCCATGAGCTTTTCAAATGAGAAGACCGGAACTTTGACCGCGTAGTAAGGCGGGTTCCTGTAAAGCCCTGTTCCGAATCCAAAGTCGCGGACTTTCTCTCCAAGCATGGCGCGGGTGGCAAGTTCCACCATCGGAACGCCGGTGACTTTTGAGATGTATGGAACAGTCCGGCTTGAGCGGGGGTTCACCTCGATGATGTAAAGGTCGTTGTTGTAAATCAGGTACTGAATGTTGACCAAACCCCGTGTGCCAAGGGCAAGGGCAAGCTCTCTAGACTGGTTGATGATTTTTTCGCGCATGATGTCGTTCAAATTCCAGCTGGGGTAGACAGCGATAGAGTCTCCTGAATGAATTCCAGTGCGCTCGATGTGTTCCATGATTCCAGGAATCAAAATGTCCTCGCCGTCACAAATCGCATCGACTTCAAGCTCGATTCCCATCATGTACTTGTCAATCAAAACCGGGTTTTCGATTTCCTGACTCAGGATGATTTTCATGTATTCCTTAACGTCAGCATCGTTGAAGGCGATAATCATGTTCTGTCCGCCCAAAACGTATGAGGGGCGCAAGAGGACCGGGTAGCCGATTTTGTTCGCGGAGGCAAGGGCTTCCTCTGTCGTGAAGATTGTCTCTCCCTTGGGCTTGTTGATTCCAAGCTTGTCGCAAAGAGCCTCAAAACGCTCGCGGTCTTCGGCAACGTCGATTGAGTCTGCGGAAGTTCCAAGAATCGGGATTCCCTGCTCGTCCAAGAATTTTGTCAGTTTGATTGCCGTCTGTCCGCCGAATGCGACTACAACGCCAATCGGTTTTTCCGTGTTGTAGACTGACATAACGTCTTCGGGCGTAAGCGGCTCAAAGTAGAGGCGGTCAGAAGTGTCAAAGTCAGTGGAGACAGTCTCCGGGTTGTTGTTGATTGTGACGACATCGTAGCCAAGTTTTTTGAGTGACCAGACGCACTGGACGGAGGCGTAGTCAAACTCGATTCCCTGTCCGATTCTAATCGGGCCGGAACCCAAAACGATAATCGTGCCTTTCTTTGACTTTTTGCCGGATTTCTCGCGTTCGTCCAGGAATTCGCTGGCCTCGTTCTCATTATTGTAGCCACCGTAGAAATATGGAGTCTCCGCATTGAATTCGCCGGCGCAAGTGTCGACCATTTTGTATGAGGCTGGGATATGGGCAAGCTTACCCTCTGACAGGAGTTTCGCGGCCTTGTCAGCGTCTTTCAGCACCCCGCAGGAACCTGTGATTTTCACGCCGGAAAGCGACTCAATCACCTTGTCCGGATAGCCGTACTTTTTCGCCTCTCGGTAGTAATCCAAAGTAAGTTCTTTTTTACCTTCCTTGATTTTGGCGAATTCAGCTTCCATGTCGGCGAGATTCTTGAGGTGGTTGAGGAACCATGGATCGATTTTTGTGACCTCGTTGATTTTCTCAACGCTCATGACTCCGCGTTTCAATGCCTGGAAAATCGCAAAAATTCTCTGGTCGGTGCATTCACCCACACGGCGGATAATGTCCTTGTCGCTTTCTTCCTCAAAAACGGGCAGGTTAAGGCTGCTTACTCCGACCTCTGCTCCGCGTGCGGCCTTCATAATCGCCATCTCAAAGTTGTGGCCGATTGCCATGACTTCGCCAGTAGCCTTCATCTGGGTTCCCAGTTTGCGGGCGGCGTAAACGAATTTGTCAAAGGGGAATTTGGGGAATTTTACAACAACGTAGTCAAGAACCGGCTCAAAGCAGGCCGCTGTCTTTTTAGTGACGAAGTTGGGGATTTCGTCCAAGTTGTAGCCGATTGCAATCAACGTGGCGACTTTCGCAATCGGGTAGCCAGTCGCTTTTGAGGCAAGGGCAGATGAGCGTGAGACGCGGGGGTTCACTTCGATTACCGCATACTCAAAGGAATCAGGCTTGAGGGCGAACTGGCAGTTACAGCCGCCTTCCATTCCAAGGGATGAAATGATGTTCAAAGCCGCAGACCGGAGCATCTGGTACTCTTTGTCTGACAAAGTGACTGTCGGTGCGATGACGATTGAGTCACCTGTATGAACGCCTACTGGGTCAAAGTTTTCCATTGAACAGACCGTCAGAACGTTACCGGCGTGGTCGCGCATAACCTCGAACTCGACTTCCTTCCAGCCGGAAATACATTTTTCAACCAAAATCTGATGAATCGGTGAGCGGTGAAGTCCGTTGTGGGCAATCTCGTCAAATTCGGCTTCGTTGTTTGCAATTCCGCCGCCGGTTCCGCCCAAAGTGAATGCCGGACGGATGATTGCCGGGTAGCCGATGACTTCATTCACGAATTTCAGCGCGGATTCATAGTCGGTGACGACTTTTGACGGAATACAAGGCTCTCCGATTGCCTCCATCGTGTCCTTGAACATCTGACGGTCTTCGGCCTTGTCGATTGTCTCAGGTTTCGCGCCCAGAAGACGAACATTGTGCTTCTCCAAAAATCCAGACTTGGCAAGTTCCATGCAGAGTGTCAGTCCGGTCTGACCGCCCAAAGATGACAGGATGGAGTCCGGCTTTTCTTTTTCTATAATACGCTGGATTGTCTCAGGAATAAGAGGTTCGATGTAGATTGAATCCGCCATAACATGGTCGGTCATCAGAGTGGCCGGGTTTGAGTTCACGAGGACAACCTCAAGTCCCTGCTCTTTGAGGGCTTTGCAGGCCTGGCTTCCAGCGTAGTCAAATTCAGCCGCCTGACCGATAATAATCGGGCCTGAACCGATAACCATAACCTTGTGAATCTGCGGATTTAAAGGCATTTTGCGCTCCTAAAATGAGAAAAATAAACTGTAAATGATTGGAATACTAAAAAAGAAGGGATATAAGACTTGTTTAATTTTTTAGTATCTACGTTCATACTAAAGCAGAAATATAACATAAATTATGATTTACATCAATTGGATATTCTGATAGATTCTTGGAGCCTGTCAGGCATAAAGTCAGTTCGTAACCATCCTGACTTAAATAAAAACTATGGAGTGTCAAATGAGCCGCACTGAAAAAGAGCTCGAAGGCGTTACTTTGCTTGGAGACCAAAACACAAAGTACACCTACGACTACAATCCGGGACTTCTAGAAAGATTTCCCAACAAGCATCCGGACAACGACTATCTTGTAATGCTCAACTGCCCGGAATTCACTTCCCTCTGTCCCAAGACCGGCCAGCCCGATTTTGCGGAAATCAAAATCAACTATATTCCCGGTAAATATATCGTGGAATCAAAATCCCTCAAACTTTATCTTTTCAGCTTTAGGAACCACGGTGACTTTCACGAGGACTGCGCCAACATCATCATGAAAGATTTGGTCAAACTTTTGGAGCCGAAATACATAGAGGTCATCGGGATTTTCACCCCGCGCGGAGGAATTTCAATTTATCCTTTCGCCAACTACGGACAGCCAGGAACTGACTGGGAAAAGCACGCCAAAGACCGACTTTTTGCCGCGATTGACCGACGGAACTGGGACTGACTAATTTTTTCCAATCAAAAGACAAAAAACTAAAAGTTTCTCAAAATCAAAGGAATGAAAAATGAATTTTCAAAATGAAATTATAATGATTGCGTCAATTTTCGCATTTTTTGGCGGCCTCGTGGCCTTTTTCAGACTTTTCGGTAAGCACGGAATTTTTGCATGGACTGTAATTTGCACGATTGCGGCCAACATTGAGGTTTTGATTCTCGTCCATGCATTCGGAATGGACACTACGCTAGGAAATGTCCTTTTTGCCTCATCTTTCCTTGCGACCGACATGATGAGTGAAATTTACGGTAAAAAAGAAGCCAACAAATGCGTAAAAATCGGAATCGCAGCCAACATCACTTTTATCTTGATTTCTCAGAGCTGGTTTTTGTATCTTCCAGCGGCGGGCGACTCAATGGCAGCTCCAATCCGCACGGTTTTTGCTAACACTCCCCGCGTAATGCTCTCAAGCCTTTTTGCATACGTTGTCTGCGAAATTTACGATGTTTGGGCTTACCACTTCATCTGGAGCAAGACTGAAAAAAAGTCCGGCGACAAGAAAAAATTCCTCTGGCTGCGCAACAACGGGTCAACTCTCGTAAGCCAGCTGATTAACGTGGTGACTTTCAACCTTCTCGCTTTTGCCGGAGTTTTCCCCGCGAACACGATTATCCAGATTCTGATTTTCGGCTATTTGATTTTTGTCGTGACTTCGCTGGTGGATACGCCCTTCCTTTACTGGGCAAGGCATATCGCTGAAAAGCATCCAGAATTGAAGGCGTAGAAAAAAGGTGCTATCTCAAAAGTATAAACACGGTGGTTGAGCTTGTTGGGGCGAAGCCCGCAACCACCATATATAGTCCGAGTGGTCATTTTGACAGGCTCAATGACCTCTCACCATGAACTTATTAGACAGCCCATATAAATTTTTTTCGCCGCTTTGTGCTATTCCTAAAAGAAAAAGTCCGCAGATCTGGACTTTTTAGGAGGCATGAAATGACTTATGGCTATATCCGTGTTTCAACGGATCATCAGACGACAGAAAACCAACGGATTGAAATCGAACGCTTTTGCAAAATCAACAATATGCACATCGATTGCTGGATTGACGAAAAAATCAGCGGGACAAAAAAGCCGCAGAACCGAAAGCTGGGCAAAATCCTGATGAAGGAAAGCAAGCCTGGCGACTTGATAATCTGCACGGAAATTTCCCGCTTGGGCCGTTCGCTGATTATGGTGATGAATATCCTTCAATTCTTTTTGGATAAGGGAATCAAAGTCTGGACGATAAAGGACGGCTACCGGCTCGGCGATGACATCCAGTCAAAGGTTCTTGCTTTTGCGTTCGGTTTGAGTGCGGAAATTGAGCGTAAACTTATTTCCGAACGGACGAAACTGGGGCTTCAAAGGGCAAAACTCAACGGCAGGCATCTCGGTCGTATGAAGGGGCAAAAGCCAGTGAACTACAAACTTTCCCAGTACGATGAATACATTCGTTTTCAGCTTTTGTTTGGTCGGAGCAAACTTTCACTTGCAAGGGAACTGGGCGTCACTTGGGTGACTTTGAATCGTCACTTGAGCCGGATTTTGTTTAAATCTTGATTTAAAAATTTATCGGGTTCGGGTATAATCTTTGCATGTCTTTTCTTTTTTTCGACATTGAAAGCGCGGGATTTTTTGAAGGGCAAAGCCATATATGCTCGTTCGGCTATGTAATCTGCGATGAGAATTTCAATATCCTTCAAAAAGAAGACATAGTGATGAATCCCGAATCCCGTTTTGAGCCGCGTCTTCTCCAGCCTGACTCAGACTGCCCACTTTCCTACCCAAAAGAATATTTTGAAAGCCAGCCGAATTTTCCCCATTTTTACGAGAAAATCAAAGGTCTCCTAACTGATTCTGACCGAAAAGTGATTGGATTTGCCTCCGAACACGACGTTGATTTTATAATCTGCGCCTGCGAAAACTACAAGCTACCCCAAATTCAGTTCGAGGCCTTTGACATCCGGCCGATGCTCAAGGCGGACTTCCACGAGACATTCGGACTTTCAAAATGGATTGAATTCTTCAATATAAAGACTCCGCTTCACGCCCATAAATCCTGTGACGATGCCGAGATGACAATGCTGGTCCTGCAAAAACTCTGTGAGCATGAGCAAAAATCCCTTCCGCAGGTTCTAGAAACTTATGCCCGCTGCAAAAAATCTTCCGTAATCCGCTGGAAAGCGAAAATTATGGACAAGTATAAAAAGCTGGTCATTCAGAAAATCGAGTCATTTTACGACAAAAAATGCCGTCAGCCCATTTCGCGCGCACTGGAAGGCAACTACCTGCTTTCTCTCGACAAAAACCGCGACGTTGACCAGTTCCTTAAAATCGTCCAGTTCATTTACATCAACGGCGGGGTCGTTCTCTCACATTCAGAGGAGGGGGCGATTCTCGTCAAAGACACAGGCCGATTTCCGCCCCAGTTTATTTTTGAGGAAAATCCGCTTCACATACGATTCCTGCACTTGGGAGACCTGTACCAAAAATGCGGCGAAAAGGAGCCGAAATTCAAACGTCAGCGGCAGAACATCACCGAAGAAGATTTGGAAAAGGCTAAGAATTTGGGCGCGTGATTTATCTGCAAATGCCCCCTACAGGCTCAGTAACCCTCGGTGCTACGCACTGGGGCTGTCCAAAAAGCAGCATAGACGGCGGCTCAATGACCGCATTCTGCGAACTTTTCAGACAGCCCCACCTTCCGGTGGCTTGGCGCAGTTTCATTTCAAAAATTCAGTCTTTCCTACCCAGCGGTAGAATAGCTCAGGCCAGACTGCGTTCTGCGGAATAATGTCTTTTCCACCGTTGTCCGGGCGGGCAGTCTCCTCCGTGCAAAGAGATGTTCCGTGGTGGCCATGCTCGAACAAATGGTATTCAAATGGAACCTTTGCCTTTCGCAAAGCCATCACCAGATAAAGGGAATTCTCGGCTGGAACGGCTGAATCTTCGTTTGTGTGCCAAATAAAAACCGGTGGAAAGTCAGGGGCAATGTGTTTTTCCAAACTGATGTCGTCACGTGTGTATTTTGAATTTCCTAAAAGATTTTTGACAGAACCTTCGTGGCAGTCAGCTTCTTTTGCGGTGATTACCGGGTAGCAGAGACAGAGGGCGTTAGGCTTTATTTCGTCTGCCTTGTATGACAAAAGATTTGAAATCATCTGGCTTTTGTAAAATGCTCCCAGACTTGCCGAAACGTGGCCGCCGGCGGAAAATCCGCAGAGAATTATTTTATCCGGGTCTACGTGCCATTCTTCTGCGTGGCTGCGGGCGTAAAAAACAGCTTCTGCGGCATCGCAGATTTGGGCTGGAAATTCCGCAGGGGCAAGTGAATATTTTAAAACCGCCGCCTGAAATCCGAATGAATTCATTTTTACGGCGACCGCTTCTCCCTCTCGGTCAGAAAGATGTGAATAGCCACCGCCTGGGCAGACGATTACGAGCGGGCGCTTTCTGTCAGAGTCAAAAGAGGCGAAGTTGTCCAAAAGATATGCGGTCAGGGTCGGATTTTCATCGTTTCCTTTTACTTTATTTCCGTAGTGGACTGAAAGGTTGATTTTTTCGATTTTCATGGAAGAATTGTATCAGATTTCTTAGAAAGTTGTTTTAAAAAGAAAAAGAGCCGCTTAAAGGAGGAGAAATAGCGGCCCTTTTTTTAACTTTATTTATCTTGCTGCTGACTGTAATTTAGTATAAAGGGGCTTTTTAATCAATACTTTTTATGCTAAAATATTAGCAAATAATTGATAAGTTACTGTTATTTTTGAAAACTTTTGAAATTGATTGCAAATTTTGCAAGGAGTCACATTTTATGAATAAAATCGGAATTATCGGCGCAATGGACGAAGAGGTCGCTTACTTAAAAAGCCTCGCAAAAAACGCGAAAAGCACTGCCGCCGGCGGACTTGAATTCGTTGAGGGGGAGATTGAAGGAGTACAGGTTGTGGTCGTCATGAGCGGAATAGGCAAAGTGAATGCCGCCCTCTGCGCCCAGCGTTTGATTTTGCAGTTCAACTGCACTCACATAATCAATACAGGAATTGCAGGAGCTGCCGCCCACGGACTCGGCGTTTTGGACATGGTTGCCTCAACGGACGCTGTTTACCACGATTTTGATGTGACAGGATTCGGCTACAAACCCACGGTTATTCCCCGCATGGAAAAATCAGCCTTCCCCGCTGACGAAAAAATGCTCAAAGCCGCCATTTCTTCTTTTGAGGAAATGAAAGACGCGGAGCCGTTCAAAGGCCACAAGTTGATTTCCGGCAGAATCGCTTCCGGCGACCAGTTTATCTCAGACAAAAAAGTAAAGAATCACATAGTCGAGATTTGCTCCCCGGCCTGTGTTGAAATGGAAGGGGCTGCGATTGCCCACGCATGTTTTATCAATAAGACTCCCTTTTTGGTTTTGCGCTGCATGAGTGACATGGCGGACGATGGCGAAGAAGCGACCTATGACTTTAACGATAAAATCGCCGCAGACATGAGCGCCCGCCTTGTTGTAAGGATTATTCAGAAAATATAAAATGTATTTTCAAATACTTCCGGCGTGAGTTTTTAGCAATAACAGGAGAAAATTATGGAAAAAAAATATAACGTTGACTCATTTAACCTTGACCATACAAAGGTCGTTGCCCCTTATGTCCGTCTGGCCGCAAAAAAGGTCGGGGAAAAGGGCGACATCGTGACAAAATTTGACATCCGCATTTGTCAGCCAAATAAAGAATTCATGCCGACCGGGGCCTTGCACTCGATCGAGCATATCGTTGCTGAATATATCCGCGATGAGGTTGAGGGCGTGATTGACTTCAGTCCGATGGGCTGCCGCACAGGTTACTATTTTACTGTCTGGGGCGACCGCGATGAGGCTTTTATCGCCGAACACATGGTCAACGTCTTTAAAAAAGTCGTCGCCTGGGATGGTCCCGTTCCTGCCGCCACCGAAAAAGAATGTGGCAACTACAAGGATCAGGACTTGGAAGGGGCAAAGAAATTTGCCGCTCAGTTCGTAAAGGGAATTGAAGAAAAAGGTTGGAATTGCTACAAGTAGTTTGCTTTTCTCTTTTAATCTATGAACTTTCAGCAAAAATTCAAGGAAACTCTTTTTTCTGTCCTCCCGATTATGGCAATCGTCTTGGCTCTGGGGCTTACAATTGCGCCTCTTGGAGCCTCTTTGATTGCCCGCTTTCTTTTTGGCGGGGCATTGGTCATCGTTGGGCTTACGATTTTTTTGCTTGGAGTTGACATCGGAATTCAGCCGATAGGAGAACGTTCTGGTGCTGCTCTTGCCGCAAAACGAAATCTTCCGCTTTTACTCGCTGCTTCTTTTTTCATCGGATTTATGATTACAATCGCCGAGCCTGACGTTCAAGTTCTGGCGGAACAGGTAAAAGGAGTCGCTCCGCAAATCAGCAAGTGGGGCTTGATTTTGATGATTGCCGGAGGAATCGGACTTTTTACTTCTCTCGGAATTTTGCGCACAATTCTTTCCCTTCCGCTAAAAATTGTCCTTACAATTTCATACATAGTCGTCTTTATCCTCGCATTTTTTACTCCAGAAGAATTTCAGGGAATCGCCTTTGACTCAGGTGGTGCGACTACAGGTCCTATGACAGTTCCATTTATCATGGCCTTGGGAATCGGAGTTTCCGCTGTCCGTTCGCGCGGTGCTTCTGACGACAAAAAAAATCAGGTAAGCGATGATTCTTTCGGACTTACGGGAATGGCTTCTATCGGACCGATTGCCGCAGTCTGCCTTTACGGAATAATTTTTTACAGGAATTCGATTTCTCCCGCTTCATCTTCCGCAAGCTCTGTGGCAGCCGTTCAATCCGCAGAAAATTTGCTGATTTTCTTGGAGCTTTTGCCTGAAACGATTTATGAAGTCCTTTCAGCTCTTGCTCCCCTTGTTTTGATGGCTATTTTATTTCAGATTTTTTTGATTAAAATGCCGCCTTTCCAACTTTTCCGCATGATTCGAGGTTTGCTGCTTTCTTTTGCGGGACTTGTCCTTTTTTTGACTGGGGCGAACGGTGGCTTTATGCCGGCAGGACTTAAACTCGGTGGAATTTTAGGCGGACTGGCTTCGTCAGACTCTTTTTGGACTTTTGTTTTGATTGCAGTCGGATTCGTTTTTGGAGCAGTTGTCGTTTGCGCAGAACCGGCCGTCTGGGTTTTGACTGAGCAGGTCGAGTCTGTTTCTGGCGGTACAATAAAACGCCGGGTTATGCTGATTGCCCTTTGTGCAGGTGTGGCTTGCTCAATTGGAATTTCAATGCTGCGTGTTTTGACAGGATTCAGCCTTTGGACAATTTTGATTCCAGGCTACGCAATTTCCTTGCTTTTAACCTGGTTTTGCCCCAAACTTTTTACAGGGATTGCTTTTGATTCCGGCGGTGTTGCTTCCGGCACAATGACTTCGACTTTTATTTTGTCGTTCACGCTTGGAGCGTCTGCGGCCACTGGCGGAAATCCAGCGGTCGATGCATTCGGTGTAATCGCCTTGGTCGCCATGACTCCGCTGATTGCAATCCAGATTTTGGGAATTATTTTCAAAATCAAGAGCGATAAAAGCAATCATGACAAAAAGCTTGAGGAGGTCAAAATCAAATGAATTCAGAGAATATGCGGAATTCATTTTCACTTTTGGTGATTTTTGTTCCTCACGATAAGGGCGAAAAACTCACCTCGGCTGCTCTTGCGGCGGGTTCTTCTGGCGGAACAGTTTTAATGAGCCGGGGACTTGCGGATTCCAATTTCAAGGCGGTTCTCGGTGTAGGTGAAGCCACAAAAGACGTGATTCTTATGCTTGTTGAAAATTCAAGCAAAAGCGCGATAATTTCTGCGATAAAAGAGGCGAGCATTAACGAAAAAGCGAATTTCGGAAAAATTTTTTCTGTTGACTCAGGGCTTTTTATGCGGGGCGGAAATATTTTAGAAGGAGAAAGGCAGATGAATTCAGAATCTTCACGTGAAATGATAGCAGTTATCCTGAACCGGGGTTATGCCGATGACGCAATGGCAGCCGCTAGAAAAGCCGGAGCAGGAGGCGGAACTGTCATAAATGCTCGTGGAACTGCCCGCGAGGACGATGCGAAATTCTTCGGAATGCACATCGTCCCGGAAAAAGAAATGCTGATAATGATTGTGGAAAGCGAAAAAAAATCTGCAGTTTTGGAGGCAATCCGTTCATTAAAATGCCTCTCAGAACCTGGCAGCGGAATCGCCTTTTGCACTCCTGTCAGCGATTTTTCAATGTTGGGCAAGCAAAAATAACTAACGGTCGTAAGTCAGCATGTCCACAAAAGAATCTATCGCCAAAATTTTAAAGACCTCAAATGATTTTGTTTCCGGTGAAGAGCTTGCGCAAAAATGCGGGGTTTCCCGTGCGTCAATCTGGAAGGCTGTAAAAGCTCTAGAAAGCGAAGGCTGGCTGATTGATGCCGTTACAAACCGTGGCTATAAAATCAAAGCAGAGCCAGACCATGTTACAAGCGAGGGAATCAGCGGATTTCTAAAAGAATTGGGTGCGGATTTTTCATTCGTCTTGGGAACGGATTCAATTGACTCGACGAATTCCGAGGCAAAGAGACGGGCTGCTGAAGCAGGTGCCTTTCGCAATGAAAGCGGAGAACTTACTCCTTCCGGGAAAAATCTTCACAAAGCCCTTTTTGCCGCCGGTCAGCAAACTGCGGGTCGTGGCCGCATGGGAAGACCTTTTGTCTCTCCGCCGAACACTGGCGTTTATTTTACGGTAATTTATTCTCCCAAAAAGGGAGTTCAAAATCCTGCTCTTTTGACCGCCGCAGCTGCCGTAGCCGTTGCCCAGACTGTCGATGAGCTTTACGGAACTGACTGCAAAATCAAATGGGTGAATGATGTTTTTGCAAACGGAAAAAAAATCTCAGGAATTTTGACCGAGGGATTTTCTAATTTTGAGACTGGCCGGATTGAAGCGGCTGTTGTAGGAATTGGGATAAATATTCGCAAAAATGATTTTGGAGGTGACTTGGCAAAAGTCGCCGGCTCTATTCAAGATGCTTTGGAATCAGACATGAAAGAATTTAAAGCTGTTCCGAGAAACCATCTTGTTGCCGGAGTTTGTGCCCGTCTGATTCATTTTTATGACTCCTTTGAGTCAGACAGCCAGAATTCTGGTGAAATTGAAAAAATGATTGAAAACTACCAAAAACGCTCGCTTTTGACCGGAAAAATTGTTACAGTTCATCCTTCTGCAGGAATCGGTGGCGGAGAATATTTAGCGAAAGTCATCGGAATCGACAAGCAGGCCAGACTTTTGGTCAGACTTGATAGCGGGAAAGAGATGGCTCTTCAATCTGGAGAAGTCAGCCTGCACAGCTATGATTTTACCGTTTGACACAAGACAAAGTGTTTAAAATCTGCAAATAGTGTGATACAATTAGAGTAACTTTTCTTTGGAGTTGAATATCATGAGCGATTCAGATTTAGACCCGACAATTGCGGCCTTGCTTGCCGAAAGTTCCAGTGATGACTCAGATGATGACGGAGAGTTCGATTCTCCTGATGGTTTTCCAGAAATTCATGACGTTCCGCTTTTTGGTGAAGAAAAATCAGCTGCCGATGACGTTCCGAAAGTTGATTTGAGTGTTACCCAGTTCAAGCCGATTGAGAAATTTTATGAAGAAACCGGTCACAATTATTTCAGTGAGGCCGGCTACTATAAAACCGCATTGACCGGTGAGGGAGAGCCTGCCCAGCGCGTCCATCAGGTTTTGTCAAAATATTTGACCTGCCAAGACCCCAAGGACAAGACCGTTTACCGTCAGCAGATTACAATGGCTTTTTGGGAATTGCTTAGGAAAATCGCCCCTAAGATGGGACGGTCTTCAACGCCCATGTCAAAAAAACTTTTGATGCGTTTTGGCGTAATTTTGCCTTCGCTCTTTACTCCTGACCAGAAGGATTTGTTTTCCAAAGTCATAATGGAAAATAACACCGGCGAGCCGGTTTATTACATGGACGAATGGTTCAAGGCAATCGCAAACGGCAGCCTTACCCTTTCTGCAACTGATGAAGTCCGTGTCCGTAAAAGTGACGCAAATGGCGAGCAGCAGAGAATCAAGCAGCTCAAAAGCAAGAATGACGGAAAATTACAGTCAGCAGAGAACCTGTTGAATGCAAAGGAATCCGAGCGTGCGATGATGGAGTCCGAGCTGAAAAGTCGTATTGATGCCCTTTGTGAACACGCCCCAGTTTTGGGAATGGAGCCGCATAAAATGCCTTATACCGAGGCGCAGACAAAACTCTTTGCGGAAATTATGGAGCGTTTGAGAGCGCTTCAAAAAAACAACAAAGAGCTTTCTGCAAACTTGAAGGATTTTGAGGAAGCGAAGGAAATCAACGTTTCTCTTGAGCAAAAACTTGACGCAGCACCAGAAACTATTGAAGTCTCTGTTACAGATATCAATACCGAGATGGATACGGTTCGTCAGATGGCAAAAATGACAATCGGCCGGCGCGGCAACCAGTTCCCGATTTTTACACGTGAATTCTTCCACTGTATTCCGCAGGGCACAGGTTTTCGTGAGAACGTTTTGAACATAATGAGCTGGGTTGAAGAAAACGACCCGGAGGCTTTCTGCCGCGTTCACAAAAACACAAAGAACCGTATCGTTCCTTACGTTCTGCTTGTTCCGACTTACGGTGACTTCGGTTTCTGTTGGGAGCCTTTTGACCGTTACAACCGTGTAACTTCCCGTGGAAGAATCGTTGTTCCGATGTACCCCCGTGACCTTAAAATTTCGATTTTGATGGCCGTAGCTGACTTGCGCTGGCAGGTTGCAAAGGAAAAGGCCTCCTACTACTGGATGGAAGAAGGTCTTACAGGCCAGTATTACCAGTGGGCAGAAAAACAAAAGCTCAAGGGCGAGTTGAAGTCATATTTCATTTCTGACTATGTTCTTTGGATGACAAAGGAAGTAAACGGCGTTCAGCGCATGGATAAAGAACTTCGTGCAATCTTCTGGCGCTATATTCCATTCAGTCAGGCAAAGAAGGAAGAACTTAAAAAGCGCAGTTTGGTTTATCAGGAACTTTACCAGCGCGACATTAACCGCAGCATGAGCGATGGATATTGATAATTATATGAACAAGTCGACTTCAATTTCGACAAAACTTTTGTTAGGAATCTCCCTTCTTACAGTGTTCTTGCTTTTGGTCTTGGGCGGTTCAATTTATCTTCGCATGAAAAGCCTCAACAAGGTTCAGTTTGACTCAAAATTAAGCGAAACTGTCAAACTCCTTGACGAGTCACTGGCAACTTATTTCGGTACGATTCAGAATTCCGCAAACCTTTTTTCTGATGTAGAGCTGATTAAAAAAAACGACGAGTCAATTACTTCTTATGTTGACAAAACCGGGCCTGGCGGAAAAATCCCAATGCGGCCTTTGGAAGCCTCCCAGTATGAGGCTGATGTATACAAATTGGCTAGGTCCTTTGTAAAAAATATGCCTGAGCTTTTGGGTGTCTCTCTGGCACTTGAGTCAAACGGTGCCTTCGTCCGCTATCCTGAAGAACCTAGAAGCGACCATTATGACAGCCGTGTGCGCTCATGGTATAAAAACGCCGTAGCGGACAATGGAAAAGTTCATTTTTCCGATGCATATCAGACTTCCGCCGGAGAGATGGTCATTGCCGTATCTAAGACTGTGCGTGGGCTTGATGGCACCATGAGAGGCGTGATTTCTTTTGACGCTAATTTGAGCAAACTTTCTGAGATTTTCTCTGCGGTTCAGCAGAAGCAGGGCAAAACCACAACTTATCTTTTGACCGACCAGAACGGAACAGTCCTTGTTAACGGTTTTGACAAAGACATGATTTTTAAAAAAGCCAATGAGATTGGAATCAAAGGCCTTGAGAATTATAGCGGTGGCCAGACGCTTTCTTTTGAGGAAAAGCTTTTTGGCGATACCTGTACAATCCGCACGATTCCGTCAAGCAACGGAATAATTCCGCTTAATTATATGATAATTTTGCCTCACTCAGAGCTTTACGCCAGCAACAGGCAGGTTGTTAACACACTGCTGATTCTTATTGTCATCGCAATTATTTTGTCTGTCACGGTTGCGGTTGTAATGAGTAAAGTTATTGCAAACCCAATCAAGTCTGTCACAAAAATCCTCAAGAATATTTCCGAGGGTGACGGAGACCTTACCCAGCGGCTGCCGATTCTTTCACAGGATGAAATCGGGGAACTTTCCGGCTACTTCAACATGACCATGCAAAAAATCGCGGAGACCCTTAAATCGATTGTCAGCGATGCAAAGAACATGGAAAACGCTGCTGCCACACTCTCCGAGAGTACAGCAGAGACAGCAAGCGCGGCCAATCAGATTACGGCGAATATCGCCAGCATAAAGAATCAGGTGATTCACCAGTCGGCGGGCGTTGAGCAGACTTCTGCCACGATTGGTAAAATTTCTGCGACAATTGCACAGCTTTCCAAGAATATCGACACGCAGGCCAGCGACATGGCGGAATCCTCATCTTCAATTGAGGAGATGGTCGCAAACATTGAGTCGGTCAACCAGATTCTTATAAAAAACTCCCAGTCGGTAGGAGAGCTTACTTCAAGTGCGGAAAACGGCCGTATCTTGATTGAGCAGACAGCGCAGTCAGCGAACAGAATTTCCGTGGATTCAGCTGGCCTCGTGGAGGCAATCAAAGTTATTCAGAATATCGCCCAGCAGACAAATATGCTTGCCATGAACGCGGCTATTGAGGCCGCACATGCAGGAAGTGCGGGAGCAGGATTTGCCGTTGTCTCTGATGAAATCCGCAAGCTGGCTGAGACTTCTGACAAACAGAGCAAGAGCATAGCTGAAAAACTTGGGAACCTCCGCACGGCAATCACTGACCTTGCGGCCGGAACTAAGGATATTCAGGAAAAATTCGACACGATTTTTGCGAATACCCAGACCGTCGCCGAGCAGGAGAATGTCATCAAAAGCGCGATGCAGGAGCAGGCGGCAGGAAGTAAGCAGATTCTCGCTGCTATTCACGAAATCACGGCGATTACCAAAGACGTGGAATCTGGAGCTGCGGAAATGAAGATTGGAAGCGGACAGATTCACGATGAGATGACTCGTCTGACTTCTGTCACAAGCGAAATTTCAAACAGCATGACGGAGATGAACGCGGGAATCGCGGAAATCACAAGCTCTATGCAGTCAATCAATGATATGTCAATTGAGAATTCCGCAAGCATTCAGAATGTGAATTCCTCAATCGGCAGATTCAAGCTTTAACTTGGAAAGCGGCAACGATTGGAGGGGCAGGGTAGGCTTCGTCATCCTTGACTCAGCCTACCCGACAGAAATCGCAATGCGATTTCTGTCCCCGTCGATGCCGGCCTCCATGCCGGCTCTTTTGCAAGATTGTACGAAGCCTATGAGGGCTACCGAACCCCGGAAAGCGTGACCGGCTCTGTAAGAGCCGGGGCCGCCCAAATTTCAAATATTGAATGAAAGCCCTTAAAGTGATACTTTAAATATGACTTTTTTATTTAGGAGATACAAATGGATTTTGTAGCAGAACTTGAAGCTAAGGCTGCCAAAGCAGGAAAAACAATCGTTCTTTGCGAAGGCGAGGACAAACGCGTTGTAGAAGCCGCCTCTAAAATTGTGAAGGAAGGAATCGCAAAGATTATCCTTATCGGCTCAGACGAGGACATCAAAAAGTCCGGCTCTAATGCTGACCTTTCCGGCGTTACAGTCGTTGACCCGGCCAAGGATCCCAACGCTGACAAATACGCTGAGCTTTTGTTCAAGGCTCGCGAAGGAAAAATCAACAAGAAGACTGGTGCTCCTGAATATGCTGATGTCGCCGCTGCAAAAGCCGCGATTCTCAAAGACCACACAATGTACGGTGCCCTCATTTTGAAGGCAGGTGACGCTGACGGATTTGTTTCTGGTGCATGTCACTCAACAGCTAACACTCTCCGCCCAGGACTTCAGGTTATCAAAACAGCTCCTGGAATCAAGACTGTTTCATCATCATTCATTCTCGTTGCTCCCAAAGGCGGAAACCCCTACATCAAGGAAGGAATCGCCCTTTTTGGAGACTGCGCAATCAACATCGAGCCTACAGCAGAAGAAATGGCTGACATCGCAGTTGCAACTGCCGATACAGCAAAGAAAATCGCAGGAATTGAACCCCGCGTTGCAATGCTTTCTTTCTCAACAAAAGGCTCTGGAAACGACAAGAAATTCACTGACTCTGTTACAAAAGTTCAGGAAGCTACAAAACTCGCACAGGAAAAAGCTCCTGAATTGGCACTCGACGGCGAATTCCAGTTTGACGCTTCTGTCGCTCCCGAAGTCGGCGAATTGAAGGCTCCTGGTTCTAAAGTCGCCGGACACGCCAACGTGTTCATTTTCCCCAACATCAACGCTGGAAACATCGGATACAAAATCTGCCAGCGCATGGGCGGATGGATGGCAATCGGTCCTGTATGCCAGGGCTTTGCAAAACCGCTCAATGACTTGAGCCGCGGCTGCAACGTTGACGACATCGTTGCTACAGTTGCCGTAACAGCTCTCCAGGCATAAAAAATCTTTTGATTTTGTGAAAAGCTCCCTTAACCGGGGGCTTTTTTTATGCCGTCCTCCCCTGCTTGTTTTCTGTTAATTCCTACCAAATTACTATAAAATTCGATATAAAAGATTAAATTTCATTGACAAAAGACTTGGATTCTGAAATTATTAGCGACAATTAACATTTGATAATGTAGAGTAATTTTTGTATGCCATATATTTTTTTAAATCCAGTTGTGAAAAAAATGTACAAAGAAAAATCCCTCTTGGAATTTTTGTCTTCGCGTGCTTTTGTTCCAGTTGAATGTGAGAAAGACTGGATTTCGGAAGTCCTTGCAAAATATAAAAAAGCGATTGAAAATTCTCCGCTTCCGCTGGTCGATATGCGCTGTCCTTTGGCGGTCGCTCTTGTAAAAGAAAAAGTTCCTGATTTGGAGGCGGCTTACCCGGAGATTGAGCCGATTCTTATCCACTGTGCCAGAGAGATTTCAAAAAAATACTCGCATCTTGCCCCTGTCGTTATAACAAGTCCATGCAGGTCTCTTGCTGAATATGGGAATTTCCTCGGTCTTGTGAATACTAGATTTGTCTCGTGGAATGATTTTGTAGAGGAAAATTCGTGTCAATTAAAAAAGACGATTTTGCAGAAAAGTCCGATTCCGCCTGGCTTTTTTTCAAAAATTGAAGAAAAGGCTCTTTCTGTGAGCGGGAGGGAGAATATTCTGAGATTTTTTGCTGAAAACAAATACAAGGATTCTAAAATCGTGGAGCTTCTTTATTGTCAGGACGGCTGCAACAACGGGGACGGTGTTTTATGAAAAATCTGACAAAATACAAATATTTTCCGCCGATTATATCGATTTTGATTGTTTTTCTTGTCTGGTATTTTGTCTGCCGACTTGAGATTTTGAACGAGTATATTTTGCCTTCACCGTACAGGGTGTTTCAGACTTTTCTCAAGCTTGCCAGTAGCGGGGAGCTTTTTGTTGACATCGGGATAAGTCTTGTCCGAGTCCTGAGAGGATTTTTTATCGCATTTGTGATTGCCCTTGCGCTCGGAATGTTGAATTCAATACTTCCTTTTTCAAGGCACTTTTTTGACTACATAGTTGCGTTTTTCAAGAATGTTCCGCCAATCAGCATGATTCCGCTTTTGATTTTGTGGTGCGGAATCGGGGAGACGACAAAAACCGTAATAATTGTGCTGGCGTCTTTTTTTCCGATGTACATGAACATCGTGAAGGGCTTCACTTTTTGCGACGAAAAACTTTTAGAGGTTGGCGAAGTGTTCGCTTTTTCACGGTCGAAACGCTTTTTTAAAATCGTGCTGCCGAATTCCCTGCCTGATATTTTTGTGGGAATGCGAATCGGTCTTGGTTATGCCTGGCGGGCGATAATCGGGGCTGAAATGGTCGCGGCTTCGGTCGGACTTGGGCACATGATTCTTTTTGCACAGCAGATGTCACGGACTGACAAGGTAATCGTTGGAATTCTTGTGATTGGACTTGTGGGTTTTTTGAGCGACAAATTGTTCGCCGTTTTTATGGAAAAAGTCCTGAAAGGAGAGGCAAAAAATGGCGGAAATTAAGCTGAAAGAGATAAGAAAATCATTTTCGGTCAACGGTGAGAAAATTGAGGTCCTGAGCGGACTGAATCTTTCGATTCCTGAGGGAAAAATAACGGTTCTGCTTGGAAAGAGCGGCTGTGGAAAAACCACGATTCTCCGTTTGATTGCGAACCTTGAGGGAAGTGATTCTGGCGAGATTGACCGTGGCGCAGGCTCCAGGACGGCTTTTGTCTTTCAGGAACCGAGGCTCATGCCATGGCTGAATGTTTTTGACAATGTGAAATTCGGTCTGAAAAAGGAAGAGCTTATTCCTGAGGAAATCGACAGACAGATAGAGATTGTGGGGCTTTCAAAATTTAAGAAGGCTTTTCCTGCACAGCTTTCGGGCGGAATGCAGCAGAGAGTCGCGCTTGCCAGGGCTTTGGCGTACAAGCCGGATTTTATAATGATGGACGAGCCTTTTGCTGCCCTTGATTATTTCACCAGAGAGCAGATGCAAAAGGAACTTGTGAAAATCCAGTCCAAGGGGAAGAACAGCATACTCTTTGTTACCCACAGCATTGACGAGGCGATTCTTCTTGGTGACAAGATTGCAATCATAGAGGGCGGGAAGGTCAAACATGAATTTGAAATCCAAGAGGACAAAAATTCGCGGAACCTTCTTAAAGAAAATTTTTTGAATCTACGCATGCAGATAATGATGCAGCTAGAAAATAGATAACTTGGCTTTTTATTATGGAGGAAAAAATGAAAAAAGCATTTACTTTAATTGCGGCGGCTTTTCTGCTCGCCTCTTCATCACTTGTTTTTGCCAAAGCAAAGGCTCCTAAAAAACTGACATTCACTTATGTGACTTCACCTCTCAATGTTCCATCGATAGTTGAAAAAGACCAGCAGATTTTCGCCAAGACTTTTGACGGAACTCAGATTTCATACGCGGAAATCACATCCGGTGCAGACCAGACCCAGGCCCTTGCGTCCGGTGATGTTCAGGTTCTCTATGCGGTTGGAGCGACATCCGTGATTCTGTCTGCTGCGAACGGGGCTGACATCAAAGTTTTGAATATGTATAGCCGCGCACCAAAAGCCTTCTGCCTTTTTTCAAAGGATGAAAGCCTGAATAGCCCAGAATCTCTCAGAGGAAAGAAAATTGCGGGACCAGCTGGAACAAACCTTCACGAGCTTTTGACCGCATACCTTGCGACAGCCGGAATGAAAATCTCTGATGTTGATTATGTGAGCATGGCGATTCCTGCGGCTAAAGCGGCTCTTGACGGTGGAAGCGTTGATGTGGCAATGCTTGCGGGTGCCGTGGCATACAACGCGGAGGCTCAGGGCTACCATAAAATCACTGACGGCGACGGACTTATCGGGGCGATTATCGCCGTTGCGACCACAGGAAAATTCTACAAGGCAAACAAGGACGTGATAAAAGGTCTTTCAAGCGCGCAAAAAGAGATTTCTGATTATATTGCAACGAATAAAGACGAGGTTTTTAAAACGACTGCAAAATATCTTGATATTCCAGAAAACGCGGTCAGAGACATGTATGAGGCCTATGATTTTTCAACAGCGCTTTCTGACGAGGACATTAAAAACTGGCAGAAAACGGCCGACTTTATGTACGAGTCAAAGATGATTGACCGCAAATTTGACGTGAAAAAACTTTTCGTGAAATAAATTCAAGAGGACGCTGCCATGAACAATGAGATTATTCAAATTTATGATGGGGAAAAACTTCTTTCTTTTACATACGAGGATATGCTCAAAAAGCATGGCGGCGAGATGCCTGGCGGAGTCGCTCTGATCTATAAGATGATGCTTTGGATTTTTAATGATGTTGCCAAAGAGATTCCAAGGCGGGGAAACGTCCATTTTTATTCAGGACTGGGTGAAAACGGCAAGGGAATAATTGACGGGGCCTGTTTTGTTCTGGGGCTGGAAAAGTCCGAGCTGAACTTTGACAAGGACTTTTGCCAGAATAAGATTGCGCCAGAAGCACCGGGAGGCGGAAAGTATTATTTTGAGATTGGCTTCAACTCAAAGAACTTTGAAATTGCGGTGAAAGATAATGTCGTTCCCAAAGAATTTTTTGACTTCTCAAAATTCATCCATCAAAAAAAGTCAGCTGGTGAAAACATCACTGATAGTGAGAAAGAGAAACTTTCTGCATTGAGAGAAAAACTTGCAGAAGCTATACTGAGTACACCAGCGGAAAATCTTTTTGTAAAGCTAAATTGACGCTCTTCGCTCGTAAAATAAAGGTAATCGCGTCTTTTAGAAAAGAATCTTGATTTATTTTTTTTAAGAGTGTATAGTTTTTCTAACAAACACGGGAGCTTGTGTCACAGGCTGAGAGGAAAGTTGGACTTTCGACCGTTTAACCTGATTTGGATAATGCCAACGTAGGAAAATATCTTTATTCCTTAAAATTACGAAAGCTGCTGGCATCCCCGGCGGCTTTTTTATTTTCTGGGTTTCCTTCTTCGCTCGCTTTCCAAAATCACTTTGATTAAATCTCGGAATCAAATGGAGAAAATCTTGGTAAAAATCAACGGAAAAGAAATCGACGCTGACGGAAAATCAGTTTCTGAATTGCTTGACTTTTTGCACTATGACAAAACAAAAGTCGCAGTTGAAATAAACATGCAAATCGTTCCAAAAGCCGCCTATCCGCAGACGATGGTAAAAGACGGAGACGCTGTGGAAGTCGTGAGCTTTGTCGGTGGAGGCTGATTTATGGAATGCAAAATTTCAAAGGAAGAACTAAAGGCGGCCCTTGCCCAGAAGCACGGAAAAGAAAATCAAGAGAAGTTTGAAAAAGCGACGGTTGCCATCTGCGGACTGGGGGGACTTGGCTCTAATGTTGCGATTGCACTTGCACGGGCCGGAGTTGGAAATTTAATTTTGATTGACTTTGACAAAGTTGAAATTTCAAACCTGAACCGGCAGCAGTATAAAATATGTCAGCTTGGAATGGAAAAGGCAAAGGCCTTGCAGGAAAACCTTGCGGAAATTGCGCCTTTTACAAAAACTCAAATTCACGTTGAGCGCGTAACGGAAGAAAATGCGGTTACGCTTCTTAGCGAGGCCGACGTAATTTGCGAAGCGTTCGACAGACCCGAGGCAAAGGCGATGCTTGTAAATACAGTGCTTGAAAAACTTTCCGACAAGTATTTGGTCTCTGCTTCCGGCATGGCGGGATTTTCAACGGCGAACACGATTAAGACACGCCGCATTGGAAGCAAGCTATTTTTTTGCGGAGATGAAGAAAGCGACGTTGATTCAGGCATCGGGCTTGTTTCAAGCAGGGTTCTAGTTTGTGCTGCACACGAAGCTCATGCCGTAATCAGAATTATCACTGGAGAAGAAAAATAAAACGGGGAACAAAAATGGAAGACGATAAACTTGTAATCAAAGGCCACGAATTCAATTCAAGGTTTATTTTGGGTTCGGGAAAATATTCGCTCAATCTTATTGAAGCCGCCGTAAAATACGCAGGTGCGGAAATTATCACGGTTGCAGTCCGTCGCGCAAATTCAAAAGAAAGCGAAAATATTCTTGACTACATTCCAAAAAACGTGACGCTCTGGCCGAATACTTCGGGCGCAAGAAACGCAGACGAGGCCGTTCGCATAGCGCGCCTTGCACGGGAGCTTGGCTGCGGAGATTTTATAAAAATTGAAATTATGCGCGACACAAAATATCTTTTGCCGGACAACGAGCAAACCGTAAAGGCGACAGAAATTCTTGCAAAAGAAGGTTTTATCGTAATGCCGTATATGTATCCTGACTTGAACACGGCGCGCGACTTGGTGAATGCAGGAGCTGCCAGCGTTATGCCTCTTGCTTCTCCTATCGGTTCAAACAAGGGGCTTTGCACAAAAGATTTTATCCAGATTTTAATCGATGAGATTGGACTTCCGATAATCGTTGATGCCGGCATTGGCTCTCCGTCTCAGGCTTGCGAGGCTATGGAAATGGGGGCTGCTGCAGTTATGTCAAACACTGCCCTTGCAACAGCTAAAAATATTCCTGCTATGGCACAGGCTTTTGGAAAGGCAGTTCAGGCAGGTCGTGAAGCATACCTTGCAGGCCTTGGCAGAGTTCTTTCGCGAGGGGCAGAACCCTCAGATACTCTCACAGGATTTTTGCGCGACTAGATTTTAAAAGTTTTGTAAGGCATTAAAATGGAAAACAACTATTTCGTAGATTCAAAAAAACTCTCTCCGGCGGCTCTTGAAAAAAAACACAAGCTTGAAAATGATCCGTCTTGCCGCACAAACCACATGGAATACATGAACGGCATGGAGCGCCTCCAATCCGACATAATGCAAAAAGTTTTGGACGAAGTTTCATCTTTTGATTATGAAAAATACACGGCAAAGGATGTCCTTCGTGCATTGCAAAATCCGAATGTTTTAATAGAAGATTTAAAGGCTTTGCTTTCTCCTGCCGCCGAACCTTTCCTTGAAAAAATGGCAAAAAGAGCGCGCCTTGAAACACAGAAGCATTTTGGAAACACGGTCTATCTTTTTACTCCGCTTTACATTGCAAACTACTGCGAAAATTATTGCGTCTACTGCGGCTTTAATTGCTACAACGACATCAAGCGCGTAAAGCTGAACATGGAACAAATTGAATCGGAGATGAAAGTTATCGCACAAAGCGGAATGGAAGAAATTTTGCTTTTAACTGGTGAAAGCCGTTCTCAAAGCGGAATTGAATACATCGGAGAGGCATGCAAGCTCGCGCGAAAATACTTCCGCATGGTAGGCGTTGAAATCTATCCTGTAAACACGGACGAATACCGCTACCTTCACGAGTGCGGCGTTGACTATGTTACGGTCTTTCAGGAAACTTATGATTCAAACCGTTATGAGCAGCTTCATCTTATGGGACACAAGCGCGTTTGGCCTTACAGGTTCGATTCTCAAGAGCGTGCTTTGATGGCCGGAATGCGTGGCGTTGCAGGTTCTGCATTGCTTGGACTTTCCGACTTTAGGAAGGACGCACTTGCAAGCGCGCTCCACATGTATTTTTTGCAGCGAAAATATCCACACGCAGAAATCTCACTTTCTTGCCCACGCCTCCGCCCGATTGTAAACAACGAAAAAATAAATCCGCTTGACGTGCATGAAAAGCAGCTTTGCCAAATTCTTTGCGCATACAGAATTTTCCTTCCGTTTGCCGGAATCACGGTTTCTTCAAGGGAATCAAAAGAGTTCAGAGACGGAATTGTAAAAATCTGTGCGACAAAAATTTCGGCGGGAGTTTCAACCGGAATTGGAGACCACGAAAGCAAGTACACCGGAAAAAAATCTGAAGGTGAAGAGGGCGACGAGCAGTTTGAAATCAACGACTCCAGAAGTTTTAAAGCGATGTACAGCGACATGAGCGAAAACGGCCTGCAACCTGTCTTGAACGATTACCTTTATGTGTGAAAATAATTTTATCGAAAGAATAAAAAAAATCTGTCCTCAAGAAAAAATTATCTGCATCACCAACAGGGCCTTGTGTCCTGTTCCGCTTGAAGAAAAAATATCTTTTTTGCTTTCTCAAGGATTTTCAAAAATAATCTTGCGCGAAAAAGATTTAAGCGAAGAAGAATACAAAGAACTTTTGCAGCGTGTTTTACAAACTTCAACTGACGCAAAAGAAAAAATCATCGTCCACAATTTTTATAAAATCGCTCTGGAAGAAAAAATAAATGCCCTTCATGTTCCGCTTGAAGTTCTAAAAAAAATGAGCGACATAGAAAGAAAATCGTTTGCAACTTTAGGCGCCTCCTGTCATTCAGTTGAAGACGCGTTAGAAGCACAAAAACTTGGTTGCACCTACATCCTTGCAGGCCACATCTTCCCCACGGATTGCAAAAAAGGCTTGGCACCGCGCGGCCTTGAATTTTTGCAAAGCGTCTGTAGTGCGGTAAAAATTCCAGTTTACGCATTGGGCGGAATAAACGAGCGCAACGCCACGCTCACTTTAGAAAACGGAGCCGGCGGAATTGCAATGATGAGTGCGTTGATGAGATAAAAGAAAAGCCGTTTTGCCCTTGCACATCGCCTAGTGTGGAGGCGTACGGTTTTCTGTTGATTTGGCGGAAAAGCACCCTAAAGTGCACCCTTATCAGGGGCTTTTTTTGCGCTTGAAAATAATTTATAATTTCCTTCATGTTTGCGACTGTTTTCAAGCTGATTTTCGTAATTAATTCAATCATCGCAATATTTTCATTGATTCCTGTCGGAGCCGCTGTTTATTGCGGAGAATATTCATCTTTGCCGGATTTTTTGATTCCCTTCTCAGTGAGTCTTCTTTTAGGATTTGCGGTGATTTTCTTTAGCAAAAAGAAGCCGATAAATCTTTCAATCAGAAATGTTTATGTAATAGTTTCCGCGGCATGGATTTCGATTTGCCTTTACGGCTCTGTTCCACTGGTGCTTTGCGGAAAATTCTCTTCATTTTCTGACGCTTTTTTTGAGAGCGTTTCAGGATTTACGACTACCGGAGCTTCAATTCTGAATGACGTGGACGTTCTCCCCCGCTCTATGAATTTATGGCGCTGCGAAATGCACTGGCTCGGCGGTATGGGTGTCATCGCGCTGACTGTTGCCCTGATGCCTTTGCTTGGAGTCGGGGGCTTTCAGCTGATAAAGGCTGAGTCTACCGGTGTGGAAAAAGGCAAACTCACTCCGAAAATCGCCGAGACTTCAAAAACACTTTGGCTCCTCTATTTGGCCTTTACCCTTGTTCAGGCAATTCTTTTGATGTTCTGCGGAATGGACTGGATTGACGCCATGGCCTATGCCTTTTCAACATTGGGAACCGGTGGATATGCGATGACCAATGCCGGACTCGCCGCCTTTGAACATCAAGTTGCAATCGAAATAATCTGCACGATTTTTATGGTTTTGGGCGGCATAAATTTCAGTTTGTATTTTTATGCCCTTTCCGGCCGCTTTGCGGAAGTCAAAAAAAACAGTGAATTGAAGGCGTATTTGTGGATTATGTTTTCATTCATGCTGGGAATCGGAATTCTTTTGATTCCTTATTACGGTTCATTTGCAAGGGCAATACGGTTTTCAACATTCCACGTCGCCTCGATTATGACGACGACGGGTTTTTCCACTTATGACTATACCCTTTGGCCCTCTTATGCGAAATTCCTCCTCTTTGCCCTATTTTTTATCGGCGGCTCGTCTGGCTCCACTGCCGGCGGATTTAAAGTCGTCCGATGGGTTGTTCTTGCCAAGCAGGCTAAAAATGAAATTATGAGGATGCTGCATCCCCACGGAATTTTTACGGTTCGACTGGACGGAAAGCCCGGCAGAAAGGACTTGGTTTTTTCTGTCTCCGCCTTTATTTACGTCTATATGACATTGGTTGCGATAACTGCCTTTATGGGAACCTTGGCAGATTTGGACGTTTACTCGGCGATTACGGCTTCGCTGTCTATGGTTCAGAATGTCGGACCGGCTTTTGATAAACTTGGCCCAACGGTAAACTACGGATTTTTACCGGTCTGGCTTAAGTGGTGGTATTGTTTTTCCATGATTGCGGGTCGTCTTGAATTATACAATATTTTGATTTTCTTCACTCCAGCCTTCTGGAAAAAATAATTTATTCGTTCGGAAGGGAAATTAAATCAGATTTGCATGAAAGGATAAGCCAATTTCAGTTGCGTTAAAGCGATAAGTTGACTCATCAAAGATATAGCTACCTTTATCTAAGCCTTTTCTAAAGGCCACGAAGAGGGTGAATCCAATCTTGTTGAAATTCGCAATAACTTCTCCCCCGAAATTCAGGCAGCGGATAATATCATTGAAGTCCAAAGTTGCAACCCCAAAAGGTGAATATGAAAAGTAGAAATTTTGTGAAAAAGTCCTTGATATGTAATGGTTATATTGAAATCCAACTGTCAACGTGTTGACTTTGAGGCTGTCGATGGAATTTTTTATTTTGAACCTGTAGTTTACAAATGAATATCCCGTAAAAAGATAGATTTCTCTGCTTTCGATTATTTGCGGAGTCGGCAATAAAAATTGTGAATCAAATTCTATGCATTGCAGGATATCATTCAAAAGACTTTCATTGCTTGTTTCAACGGAATTCATGGAGTCGGTCCAAAAAAAATTGGGAATTTTTGAAAATCCCATGTTTAATTGTGCCTTTGTAAAAAGCTGCTTGTCGTAATAAGAATGAAAAAGAAGTCCCTTGAATCCTACTACTTGGGAATTTGGCTTGTCCGAGACACCTTCCTTTGCAAAAATATTTTGAATTCCGCGGGTCGTTTCAAAAGTCCATTCGATTCCGCTGAAAGGCTCAATAGAATAAAGCTCTAAAGCTCCAGCGGATTCAACCTTTCCTGCAAAAAATAAGAGAAAAAAAACTATGAAAAAAATAAAACTCTCTCTGAAATTTTTTTTCATGTGGTGAATTAAAAAATTTTTTCTCCAAGCAGGCGGGCTACAAGTTCTACGGCAAGGGCTGCTGTTTCATTGTGAACGTCCAAAACTGGATTTACCTCAACAATTTCAGCAGATTTTACCAGTCCAGAATCTGACATTTCTTCCATTAACAGAAGTGCTTCGCGGTTAGTCATTCCGGCTGGCAGTTGGTAACCGGTTCCGGGGGCGAACATCGGGTCAAGGCAGTCCATATCGAAAGAAACATGAACGCAGTCAACACGCTTTTTAAAGAATCTGATTACTTGGCGGACAACTTCGCAAAATCCTATGCGGTCTATATCGCTCATTGTAAAAGCTGTGACACCGGCTTCTTTCATTAAGACTTTTTCGCCATGGTCAACGGAACGAAGACCAACGTAGCAGACGTTTTTCGGGTCAATTTTACGGCCCTCAAAATAGAGATTTGTTAACTCTGGCAACCCGTATCCACAGGAAGCTGACATACATTCGCCGTGAATATTCCCAGAGGGAGACGTTACATCGGTATTAAAATCTCCGTGGGCATCAACATAAAGGACTCCTGGCGTGATGTTCTTCTTTTTGCATGCTGCAGAAAATCCGGCAAGGCTTCCAAGGGCGATTGAATGGTCTCCGCCCAAAATTAAAGGAAAATCGCCTAAATTGAGGGCGGACTCGACTTCGCAGGCCAGCTGGGTGTTTGCGGTGACAATCGGCGTTAAGTATTTTGCTTTTGGATTTCCGATTTCTGTATATTCCTGTGGGGCGATTTGCATTGGTGAAAAATATCGTTTTGTTGAATGACCAAGACTTTCAAGCCGTTCTTTGATTCCTGCTAAGCGGATTGCGGAAGGTCCCATGTCAGCTCCTCGGCGGCTGGCACCAAAGTCAAGTGGCATTTCAAAGATGTGAATATTCATTTTAAACTCCAAAAAATTTTAAATTATCAAAAAAATTGTCGTTAAAATTATAACAAATTACCGCCAATGTGCAAAGAAAGTACGTTTTTAAATGTAGACTTTATTTTTAAAAAGAAAGATAATAATTTATATATGTATTCGTGCTTAGTCGGCTCAATACAAAAAAATGGGGTTTTTATGAAAAGATCTTTTGAACGCATTTTATTCGTAATTGGTATGGGGATTGTCTTCCTCGGAAACTTTCTTCCGGTGGTAAATGTTAATGCTGCTGGTGAAGATGAATACGAAGATGAAGAATACCTCGAAGAAGATGATGAAATTGAAGAAAGCAATGAATATTCTGATGACGTTGCAACTTATTCAAATGATGAGGCCACTGATTCCGAAGCAGAAGGAACAGAAGATGCTGTAGCTGAATCTGATATGGCAGATACGACAGAAGCAACCGTTGAAGAAGATGCCCTTGCTGATTTAACAGAAGAATCTTCAGACGAAGAAGAAGCTCCGGAAGAACCTGATTATAAGAACGTATTCGGCGCAGCTGTATATTACAATGAGCCTGGAACAGCCCAGATTTCTACATTTATGGTAATAGTTTGGCTTGCATCTCTTGCAGGAATTATTACATTCCTTCTTGTTAAACATGCAGCTGGCGATGTAGTTTCTTGGCTTGTGGGAGCTGCTTTTGGAATTGCGGCAATTGTTGCAATTTCTTCTGAACACTCTTGCTCAATGTTTGCTTGGGCATCTGTAGGTGCTTACGTAATTTTGGTTGGTTACATTGTTGCCCTCGTTGGAATCGTAAAGAACGCAATCAAAACAAAGTAAATTTTCTAAAACTTAAATAAAAAAGTCGCCAGGATTTTCTGGTGACTTTTTTTCGTTTTTTTTTCATAAAGCTTAGTCATTCGGTTGACTTGTCATTCTATTTTTGATATTATCTTATCATTCATTCGGGGGTGTAGCTCACCTGGCTAGAGCGCGTGCATGGCATGCACGAGGTAACCGGTTCAAGTCCGGTCATCTCCATCAAAGTCTTTCGTTTAGACGGAAGACTTTTTTTATTTTAAATGTTTATATAAACGCCTCAGGCGGGCTTGAACCGGTTTCCGAAATGAGCGCCGAGCAGGTGCGAGGAAAAGGCGACAAGGATGCCGCCGACAGCGAATGAAGGCGCCCGGAAGGAGCGAACAGGAAGTTTGCGACTGTAGGGACTGGTATTCAAGTCCGGTCATCTCCACTAAAAGACTTCTGTTTATAGCAGAGGTCTTTTTTATTTTAAAAAAAATCACTATTATTTGCCCATGGTTTTTCTTGAATTCAACGACCTTTCTTTTGTATATCCGCCCGTAGAAGGCGACCTTGACGAAAAAGGAGAGCAGATAATCCCCCGCCCTGTATTTGACCACTTTACCGCAGAACTCCCCTCCGGCTTTGTGAATTTTATCGGTCCGAACGGTTGTGGAAAAACGACCCTTTTAATGCTGGCCTCCGGCAGATTGGCTCCGACAAACGGTTCCGTTTCCCTTTTGGGGCAAAATCCCTATCTTTTGGGGCAGGAGGCGAAAAATCTTCTGGCTTCCGTAATTTATCAGAACATGGAATTTGAGTCCGGGGACTCTGTAAAAGCCCTTTTAAACGAAGTTTATGAAAGTGGAAATCTCAAGGGCCGGGCGGCCGGAATTCGCGACAAGAATTCAGATTTGCTTGAGGAAGTAATTTCAATTTTTGAGCTGGAAAACCTTTTGAACCACGGACTTACAAAACTGAGCAAGGGAGAAATGCAGAGGGTCTTGCTGGCATTCAGCATTTTGTACGGCAGTCCGTCAATTTTTATGGATGAGCCGATGTTCGCAATGGAAGACCGTCAAAAAGAATCATCGTTAGCGTATCTCCGTGATTTTGTCCACGAAACAGGAACTACGATTTACGTCTCTCTGCATGAAATTGACTTGAGCCGCAAATACGCTGACCAAGTTTTGCTTTTTTACCCCAACCGGGACATGTCTCTTGGAAGCCCGGAAGAGGTCTTAACTAACGAAGATTTGGAAAAAGCCTATGGAGTGCCGGCGGCCATGCTCAAAAGCAAGGAAGATTTGACCCGCCAGCAGCTCAAAGACGTTTCAGATTTGATTAAAAAGGAGCTTCGTCCGGATTCCGGGCGGGAATAATTTCAGTTCCTTCCAGTTTGGCGATTTTTTTGCAGTCGGCCTCATCAAGCTCAAAGTCAAAGACCTTGGCATTTTCTGCGATGCGGCTGGCCGTAACACTTTTTGGAAGGGGCAGATAGCCCTGCTGTAAACTCCAGCGGATGCAGATTTGCGCAATCGAACGATTGTATTTTTTCGCAAGTTCCTGCATGAATGCATTTGAAAATATTCCGCCTGTTCCAAGCGGGCTGTAGCCTTCAACAACCATGCCGAGTTTTTTTGAGTAGGCGACCAAATCGTCCTGACTCTGACCAGGGCAAAGTTTGATCTGGTTCACCATCGGTTTGACTTTCGCCGTCTTCAAAAGTTCGTCAAGATGACGCTCACAAAAGTTTGACACACCTATGGAGCGCAGTTTTCCGGCCTTGTAAGCCTCTTCCATCGCGCGCCAGCTCTCAGCATTTTTCTCAGCCCAACAGTCGCGAAATTTCAAGGGGTTAGGCCAGTGAATCAAATACAAATCGAGGTAGTCCAAATTCAATTTTTTCAACGACGCGTCAATCGCAGCCTTTGTAGACTCATATCCGTGGTCAGCATTCCAAAGTTTTGTCGTAACAAATAAATCTGAACGTTTAAAACCAGAATTCTTCAAATAGAAGTTGATTGCTTTTCCTACGGATTCTTCGTTACCGTAAGCAGCTGCCGTATCAATGTGACAATAACCAGCCTTCAGTGCGGAAAGAACTGCATTATACGCTTCGTCTCCTTCTTCTGATTGCCAAGTTCCAAATCCGATGCATGGAATTTTAACCTTATTTGAAAGGGTGTAACTGTCGGCAAGTGATTTAAATATCATATTCGCCTCCTTTTTCTTAAATTATATAATGAGAATACAGATTTTTAAAATCAAATATATTCGACTTGATTATTATTTTAAAATTTCTTATTACAACCTTTAAAGTTTCACTTGTTTGTGATATACTCCTACTCGTAATTGCATAAAAGACAATATGAATCAGCAGAAAAAAATTTCGTTAGACGTTTCTAAAATTAAGATGGCAATCCGAACCGGAATTCCTCTTTCGGTGACGACCTATACTCTTCCTCATGAGATGGAACAGTATATGGACGCCCTTCTTTCTGCGTTCCTTGAGGAATTAAATCAGGAACAGATGATTCAATATCTTACCTACTGCCTTAATGAGCTTGTGACAAATTCAAAAAAAGCGAACACAAAGCGTATTTATTTTAAAGAAAAGGGCTTGGATATACAGAATCCATCTGATTACGAAAAGGGAATGGAGAATTTCAAGCCGGACACGCTGAACAACATAAAATATTATTTGGGATTGCAAAAAAATGCGGGTCTCTACGTCAAGCTGATTCTTCAATCCAGAAACAATAAAATCAAAATTGAAGTCCGCAACAATTCAGAGCTGACAGTCGAGGAATACAAGCGTATGCACGACAAATTGAGTCGGGCTCAGCAGTATTCTTCAGTTGACCAAGTTTTGTCTCAAATTCTTGATGACTCAGAGGGGGCCGGCCTTGGTCTTGTCATAATGATTTTGATGCTGGAAAAAATCGGACTTACTGAAGAAAATTTCCAGATTCTTTGCGAAAATGGCGAGACAATCACTAGAATCATTTTGCCGCTGAATGAAAAAACTCAAAAAGATATTTCGGTTGTTTCTCAGGAATTTGTAAAGATTATCGACGACTTGCCGCAATTCCCGGACAGCATTGTAAAAGTCAGCAGACTTCTTAACGACCCTGACTCAAAGATGAGTGAAATTGCTGCCCATATTTCTGCAGACGTTTCTTTGACTTCTGATTTGCTCAAGCTGGTAAACTCAGCGACATTCGCCTTGGCTTCTCCCTGTCGGTCGATTGCGGATGCTGTAAAACTCGTTGGAATCCGTGGAATCAAAAATATGCTGATTTCAGTCGGCTCAATCAATGCATTAAAAGAAGTCGGCGGAGATGGCAAAAAAGATTTGTGGACCCATGCCTACAAAATTGCATTTTACGCATATAATTTGGCTAGAAATTTCTGTGCTTCTGAAAAGGCAATTGTGGAAGATGCTTACGTCTGCGGTCTTTTGCACGACATGGGCAAGCTTGTTTTTGAAACAGCTCATCCTGAACTTTTGGAAAAGGTAAAAAGCATTTGTCTTCAAAAGGGAATTCCTTCGGATGTCTTTGAATTACTGATTGGCGGAGTTAATCACGGAGAAGTCGGAGCCTTAATTGCAGAAAAATGGAATTTCCCAGACGTAATAGTGTCTGTAATCCGCTATCACCATGACCCGGATTTGGCTCCGAATGAAACTAAAAAACTGACCAGCCTCGTTTATTTGGCGGATTTGATTTCACATTATGAAAATCACGAAATTGAATACTATCAGTTTGACAAAGATGTTCTGGCTATGTTCCATATCATGAATGAGCCGCAGTTGACTGCGATTGCGGAACGCTTGAACAAGGCTTTTGAGCAGGAAGCCTCTTCAACCTTGTAATTTTTCAAGAGCCTCGACCCACTTTTGCATGAGGATTCCAAAGGCAACTCCAACATTCAGTGAAGCTTTCAGCCCTTTCATAGGAATTGAGACCCGGCCGTAAGTCGCCTTTTTCAAAGCCTGAGGACTCAATCCCAATTCCTCCGAGCCAATCAGGCAAATTCCTTTTTTGGGAAATTTAAATTCTTCTATCGGTGTGCCGCCTGTCTCCAGAGCGAAAACAGGCAAATCTTCCGGCAACTCATCAAGGCTTTTTCTCTCAAAACCGAGAGTCTCGATACAGCCCATTCCGCTTCTGAGAGCTTTGGGATGGTCAGGAGGCGTACACAGGGGTGAGACATAGACTTTTTCCGCCCCCATCGCCTCGGCCGTACGGAAAATAGAGCCGACGTTAAAGGGCGAGCGGATATCCTCTGCATAAACGCAAACTCCGGGGAAAAAATCACGCTTTTTGACCAGACCTTCCTCATCGAGGGGACTTTCATGCGGGGCAATAATCAAATCCCATTCAGCAGGAAAAGAGCCGATTGCCGACAAAAGGAAATTTCGCGCAAGGTTGCAGGCGCGTTTTTCATCAAAAGGAAGAGTTTTAAGGACTTCTCCAAGACTTTTCTTTGCGGAGTCCGGCAGCTCCGGGTCTTTGATTACGATTTCGATAAGTTTTTTTATGTAATCCGGCCGGGCAATAGTCTTGTAGGAATATTCGTTGCCTTTTTCTGGAATTCCGTCTATGTCGCGTTCAAGCGCTCCAAAAGTCAAGGCGAGTTTACGCCGCTTTTGACCTGGTTCGAGATGAGCCAATTTTCCGGGTTCAATCATTTGAATTTTCCGCCAGACTAGAATGCAAGTTTGATTAAATTGAACAAATCGTCACTAGTCATGGAGCGAGGAAGAGAATTAATCAGTTCGAGCTGACCTGCATCCTCTACGGCAAGCGAAAGTTGTTCGATTGTCACGGACAAATCCTTGAGGCGGGTCGGAAGATTGGACTTTGCCAAGTGACTTCTGATATATTCAGCCAAGGGAACGAGTTCAGAAGCCTCTTCGTCCTGACCTTCAGCGGGTTTGATTCTAAGTTTTTCCTGAAGTCTTTGAATTCTGTCCTTTTTGAATTTCGCGCAATCCTCGATTACGTAGGGCAAAAGAATCGCGGAAGTAAGTGCGCGGGAAATCTGGAAGCGGGCGGAAATACAAAGGGCGAGCAAAGATGCTGGTCCGATTGAAGAAGTTGCCGCCGCAAGAGAAGCCATACAGCCGCCTTGGGCCAAAAGCTCTTCTTGCGGAGTTGTGACGGTCAACGTGTCAGAGCCGTCAATGGCATAGCCGATTAATTCCGCAGCTTTTTCAGAAACCATGTCGCTGAAAAAGTTTGATTTTTGTGAAAGGTAGGACTCGCAAATCAAGGCAAGAGTTTCAATCGACATGGAATGAATCTGATTTTCAGTCAGGGAAACCGTAAGATTCGGGTCAAAAACGACCATTTTGCAAAGACTGCCCGGAGCCTTGATGATTTTCACTTTTGATGAGCGGGAGTCAATCACCGGAATATTGTTCGTGAAAAGGAACGCATCCCGGATTGTCGTCGGAACGCAGAGCAGGGGTAGAGGATTTGTCGAAGGAACCGCGCCTTCAACAAAATCGTACAAATCGTGGACTTCATTGTAAAGCGTGCAGACTGCGCGGGCGACATTCAAAACTTTTCCGCCGCCGGCCGCAATCACCCCGTGAATGTGGGAATTTCTCGCCAAAGTCAGCGCGTCCTGAATCGTCTTCGTTTCCGCGCCTTTGGAAATCTGCTCAAATGTAAAAAAGTTGATTTTGCGGTCTGTCAAAGATTGGGTGATTTTATTCGCGGTGCCGACCTCTTTTAAGACCGGATCCATAATCAACATGTAGCGGGAACCCCAGTCAAGTGCGAACTGTCCCAAACGGCTTGCGGTGTAAGAGCCGAGAATGATGTTGGGTGAAATGCGGAATGTAAAATCAGCCATAAAATTTTCCTTTGTATTTTTTGTGTCTATTTTATCGAATTTTATCAAGTAAATACAAAAAAAGAGCGGAAAACCTCCGCCCTTTTTTGAGTAATTTAAATCATAAACGGAAAACTCCAGAAGGATTTTCCGTTTTGCGAATTACAGTCCGTAGGCTGTCATTATTTTTTCTGCAGTGGCAGAAATGACGGCAGGATTCAAGTAATTCGGATCTTTGATTTTTTCTTTGATTGATGCAACAAGGTCAGAACGGACATCAGGAGTTTCTTCAGCAACCTGATTCATGAAGTAGGCCTGAGATGCTTCCTTTGCTTCAGCAGAAAGCTCAATAGAATCAGAAGTTGAAGCAACAGTAGACGCTTCGTTTGTGCGTTTTGTGTTCTGGATGTTGTTAAGGGGATTTACTCCGCCAATTTTGTCTATCATCATAGTAACCTACCTCACTATACATTATCGGCAGTTTCCGAAGAAACTTGAGCAATTTTTCTACCGGAAACGAACACCGCAAATTCACCTTGGACTTTTGACCGTCCGGCAAACTCGTCTCTCATTTCCGCCGCCGTCCCCTCGATAATCTCCTCGTGAAGCTTTGTAAGCTCCCGGCCGATTACCACCCGACGCTCACTTTCAATATCGGCAAGGTCAGTCAATAACTTTACGATTCTGAATGGAGATTCGTAAAGAACGACAGCATCCCCCGTCGCCAAAAGTTCCTTCAGCCTTGAACGCCTTCTGCCCGGTTTAGGGGAAAGAAAACCTTCAAAAATCAAAGTTTTTCCACCTGCTCCGGCCACGCTCACCAAAGTCGCAAACGCGGAAGGTCCCGGAATCGGAACGACTGTGTGCCCGGCTTTTCTCGCCAGACCAGCCAAAATTGCTCCCGGATCTGAAATTCCCGGAGTTCCGGCATCGCTGGCATAAGCGACAGTCTGCCCCTCGTCAAGGAGCTTCACGATTTTTTCACCGGCAAATTCCTCATTTTGAGAGCGGCAAGAAACCATAGGCTTGCGAATTTCAAAATGGGTCAAAAGCTGCAAAGTATGACGGGTGTCTTCTGCGGCAACTACGTCCACGGACTTGAATGTCTCAAGTGCACGGAAAGTTATGTCGCCAAGATTCCCAATCGGAGTTCCTACAATATAAAGGGTTGACACACTTTAAGTATACTATTAATCGGGAGAGGATTCAAGCAAAAATTTTCGTCTAACTGCTTGAAATGCAGAAAAATACTTTGATTTTTGCTATAATTTTGCAATGGAAAAGTCAAATGCAGAATTGGAAAAATAAGATTTCTTCACTGCCGATTTCAAGCTCTCTTGAAGAGATTTGCGAAACTTTAAAAAAATCCCCGTCCCGTTTTTTGATTTTGACAGCCCAGACCGGAGCCGGAAAATCCACAGCCCTCCCTCTTGCCCTTTTGGAAAATTTTCCGCAGAAGATTTTGATGCTGGAACCCCGCCGGCTTGCGGCTTCTTCGATTGCAGACAGGCTTTCTGAACTTTTAGGTGAGGAAACAGGTCAGACCGTCGGTTACAGAATGCATTTGGAGTCAAAGATTTCTGACAAAAGCCGGCTCGAAGTGATTACGGAAGCGATTTTAACGCGGATGATTCAAAATGATCCCTCGCTGGATGGTGTTTCCGTTGTTGTCCTAGATGAATTTCACGAGCGGTCAGTACATGGGGACTTGGCCCTCGCCTTTTTGAAAGAGGCTATGGCCTTGCGGGAAGATTTGTTCGTCCTTGTGATGAGCGCGACAATCGACTCAAAACGCCTTTCAGAATATTTGGACGGCGCGCCAGTCTTTTCTGTCCCCGGAAGACTTTTCCCGGTCCAAGAACTTTACGACGAAAAGCGGACTGTCAGTCAGGCGGTGATTCATGCCTTGGACGGCGGCTACCCGGAGATTCCGCAAAAATTCATAAAAAATCCTGTGATTTTGTGCTTTTTGCCCGGAATCCGTGAAATCCGAAAGGCAAAAACTGAGCTTGAGGAAAAACTTTCGCCAGAAGAGGCGGAAATCCTCGTTTTACATTCTTCTGTGCCATCCAGCGAGCAGAAAAAAATTTTCTCGCCGCAAAAAGAAAATTGTCCTAGAATCATTTTGTCTTCTGCGATTGCGGAAACTTCACTTACGGTTCCAGGAGTCACGATGGTGGTTGACTCAGGTTTTTCGAGAATCAGCAAAATGAACCCGGCACTTGGCATGGAAGGTCTTGAGACTGTTCGCGAGTCAAAATTCAGCGCGGAACAGAGGAAGGGACGGGCCGGCCGCTTGCAGGAAGGAATTTGCCTCCGTCTTTGGAATAAATTCGACATTTTGCAAAATGAAGTCCAGCCGGAAATTCTTCGTGCGGACTTGATTCCTCTTGTTTTGGAATGTGCCCAGTGGGGAGTCTGCAAAAAAAATCAGCTCGACTGGCTTGACCCGCCGACTGACGCTATTTGGAACACTTCCGTTGAATTGTTGAAACTTTTGGACTGTCTTGACTCTGACGGAAAAATCACGGAAAAAGGCAGCGGAATTTTGTCCTTGGGTTTGCATCCGCGCTTGGCCTGCGTTTTGCTGGCAGGACTTGAAAAAAACTCGCTTGACTTGGCCTTGGAATCTGTCCTTTCTTTTAGTCAGTACTCTCAGGCGACAGAAAAGCGACAAAGGGCTTTTACGGAAGATTTAAAAATCCGGCTAAAAAAATTGACTTTTGCCGCAAAAAATCAGGAGAAAAATCAAAAAGTATCGAAACTTTTGCTGAGCGGATTCGCCGACAGAATCGCGAAAAAATCAGAAATTCAAAACGACGATTCTGCGAAAAACGGAAAGACTGAATACCAGTTTCCTTCCGGGCGAAAGGCATTTTTATATCAGGATTTTGCGCAGTCACCGGAATGGCTGGTAACTCCGAACGTTGATGCCGGTGCAAGTTCCGGGATAATCCATTCTTTTGAGCCGCTTTCCGAAAGTGAGGCTATGGACTGGATTTTGCCGAGGTCGAAGACTTTTACAGAAAGTCGCTTTGCCGGAAATTTGTCCCAGTCTGCTGACATCAAGAATCTCAAGCTTCAAAAATTTGAAAATCTTGCTTTTGGGGCAATTATTTTAAAGTCAAAAAAGATTCCCGTGGAGCCTTCGGATTTTGGAGACGCAATCTGCTCGGCTGTAAAAGAAAAAGCTTTGACTTGGCTGAATCCGCCGGAATCAGTTTGGAATTTTTTAATCCGGGCGGAATTTTTTGCCCGGCAAAGTGAGAATTCCGGCTTGCTGGAAAAAATTCAAAATCTTTCTCAGAATTGCGATGAATGGCTAAAGCCTTTTTTGTCTTCCGGGAAAATTGACGGCCAGATTATTTTGGATTCCTTGCGCTGGTATTTGGACGCGGGGCAAATCGATAAAAATGTCCCGGAAAAAATCACGCTGGCAAACGGAAAGACCCGCAAAATTTTTTATGAAAAACATGTCGATTCCGAGGGAAAAACTCAGAGTATTCAGCCTGTTTTGGAAATCATAATCCAGCAGATTTTCGGCTGTTTTGAAAGTCCGAAAGTCATGGGCGTTCCGCTTTTGCTGAAATTACTTTCCCCGGCGAGACGCCCCTTGCAGATTACAAGTGACTTGGCCGGATTTTGGACAGGTGCCTGGCCTGAAATTTGCAAGGAAATGAAAGGCCGTTATCCAAAGCATAACTGGGATTACAAAGTTACGGAAATTGACTAAAATGGTTTTCAATCTGAATCCTATGAAAAAATATTTGCTTTTTCTCGCATTTTTTATGTCTTCTCTCGCATTTGCCGCAAATTTTCCGGAAAAATTAAGCAATTCCGCACAAATTTCGGTGATTATAATAGGTCAGGACGAATCTCTGCATGGAACTTTCGGCGAGTCAGCCTTGCGAGTCTATGACTCAGAGCAGGGGCTGGACGCTCTTTTTACCTTTCAGAATTTTTCGCAGGATTTTACGACATATTTCTTCTATAATCTTATGCTGACTAAAATTCCCTATTCGGCGGTAGAAGCCCACAGGTTTACCCAGTATTTTTTGCAGAATCAGTGGGTAAAAGAGCATTCTTGGGAAGAACTCGCCCTGAACCTGACGGTTGACGAAATGGATGCCCTTTACTGCCGTCTGATTGACCTGACAGGAACCGCCTACCCTTATGACTTTTACGATTTGAATTCATCAAAAATGATTTGGTCGCTGGTCGACTTTGCCCTTAGGAATGAAAAAGTCATTCACTTGAATGATTCGGATTTTTCAACGCCAGTCCGTTCAATTGTTTTTAAGAGCCTTTCCCACCGGCCGCTCGTCCGCTATTTTATGACTTTGATGCTCGGATTCAGGGCTGACAAAAAATTGAAAAGTCAGGATTCTCTTTTTACTTCGCAAAATCTCAGCAATTATTTGAAGAATTCTTTTATCGTCCGCACTGATTCTGGAGAAAGTGAAAATCATCCGCTGGTTTTGATGTCCCGAAAATTGGGCAAGGATTCAGGCGGATTCAGGGCTTTTCCTTTTTACTTCAATTTGATTTTTTTAGGGGCTATTTTTATTTTGTCTCTGGCCGTCTCGATTTTTCAGATGATTAAATACAATCCAGACTTTCAAAGCGGACTTGATTTTACTTTTCAGGCCTTTGACCTTTTGCTCTATTCGCTTGCCGGAATCGCGGGATTTATTCTGCTTGCAAACTGCATTTTTTCAAGTCAGGAGCTTTTCCGCTTCAATTTCAACTGGCTCTGGCTTTTTCCCCTGCATTTTGCCGCCGGTTTCACAGTCTTCAAAAAAAATAAGTCCAGGACTATGTTCGTCTACTGGCTTTTGACCTTGCTTTTGTGTGTCGTGCCCTTTTTGATTTTCAGGGGCTTTTATTTCGAGGGAAGACTTGAGCAGATTTTGACTTCCGGGATTATTTTTGCCCGCAGTCTTTTTCAGGTCAGAAGGCATTTTCCTTTTAAAAATCCGTTGAAAAACTGACAATTTTACGACAAAAAGCCTCTTATTACTCGCTAAAGGGGCATTTTTTTTATATACTGAGTTAAATTATGTTGGTAAAAATATTACATTTCGCAGGCAGCTTGTGTTTCCTTCTTTATGGAATGAAGCTGATGAGCGACGGAATTCAAAAAAGTGCGGGTCAAAAGCTAAAAAAAGCCCTTGCTTTTATGACGGGGAACCGCTTTGTCGGACTTTTGACTGGCTGTTTGCTCACGATGATCATCCAGTCTTCCGGTGCGACCACGGTTATGGTCGTCTCTTTTGTAAACGCCGGTCTTGTCACGCTGGAGCAGTCAATCGGCGTAATTTTCGGAGCGAACATCGGAACTACGATTACCGCCTGGGTTGTCGCCCTCTTCGGATTCAATTTTAAAATCGAGGCTTTTGCAATTCCGATTTTCGGCCTTGGCTATCTTCTGACGCTGATTAAAAAATTCAAAAAAGAAGGCTTGGGAATGGCCGTTATGGGATTCGGAATCCTCTTTTTGGGTCTTTCCTGGCTCTCAAAAGCCTTTCAGCTTGATTCCGGCCCAGTTATGGCGATTTTCCAGGCTGTGCAAGGCCACGGAATCCTGACGATTCTTTTGGGCGTTGTCGTCAGCATGATTTTTACGGCTTTGATTCATTCGTCTTCGGCGATGACGGCGATTGTAATCACGATGGCGTACAACAAAATCATCGGCTGGGAATTCGGCGCGGCTATGGTCATCGGCTCTGAAATGGGTTCGACAATCGATTCAATCATGGCGGCCGCCGGGGCAAAATCTTCCGCAAAATCCTGCGCCTTGATTCACGTGATGTTCAATGTTGCGACATCCTTCCTGGCTTTGATTTTCTTCAAACCATTCCTTTCTTTTGTAGATTTCGTTGTTCCCGGACGTATTGAGGACAACATGATTTTCCATATCGCGGCCCTTCACACATCTTTCAAAGTTTTTGGAACAGTGATTTTCATTCCATTCACAAGACAGATTGCCCATCTTGCCCAGACTTTAATCAAAGAAAAGACCGAAGAAAAAGTCATGACATACACGCTCGAATTCAGCGAAAAGACCGCCGCAGAATATCCTGAGTCAATGGTCATCCGGGCGCAAAAGGAAATCGCTGACTTTGCGGATATTGTCGTTGATATGTTTGACAATTTGCAGGCCGGACTTAAAAACCGCGACAAGGACTTTGTTGAGGAGGGCTTCCCGAAAATCGAGCAGCTTGAGGACTACACTGACCAGATGCACCGCGAGTTGACCCATTACCTTGTAAAATGTTCCCGCCTGAACATCTCAGAGGACGCAAAGGACAATGTTTCCCTGATGATGCAAATCAGCGAGGAAATGGAGAGCATGGGAGATTCCTGCCTTTCTATCGCAAGTCAGATTAAAAAAGCCGTTGAAAAGAAAATGCCCTTCCGTCAGGAGGACATGGACAGGCTTTTGCCATATTTCGAGCTTGCCCGCCAGTTCATGTATTTTATCCACAAGAACGTTGCGAAAATCGAGAGGCTTTCACCCGACCAGTTCCAGTTTGCCACAGAAATCGAGCAGCAGATTGACGATGAGCGCAAGGCTCTTAAAAAAGTCGCCCGCAAGCGTCTGGAGTCCGGTGCCGATGTTAAGGCCGAGCTTTTGTATATCGACATTGTGCGTCAAATTGAAAAAATCGGCGACCGCTGTTTCGATGTGGCCGGAGAGCTTGGAAAAAACGCAAAAAAATAGGGTGATTTGACGGATTTTGATTCTACCGTTATATTTAAAAGAGAAACAGTCAAATTCACAAAATTAAGGAAGTCTTTTTATGTACGAATCTGGGGAAGATTACCTCGAAGCGATTTTGCGCCTTCAGCTGGAAAATGGATTTGTCCGTTCAATCGATGTTGCGAATAAATTGGGAGTTTCCCGCCCGTCAGTCAGCCGTGCCATGGGAATTTTGGAAAAAGACGGTTACATCGAGTTCGTCTTGGGAAATACGATTAAATTGACGGAAAAAGGTCAGTCAAAAGCGGAAGATATTTACGGCCGCCACAAACTTTTGACCAAATTCTTTGAGAAAATCACAGGTTTGCCCGAAGACCAGTGCGAAGAAAATGCCTGCCGCGTTGAGCATGACATCGATTCTGACGTTGTTGCCGGAATCACAAAATGGGTCAACGAAAACTGCTGACGGTGAGAATTTCTTGGCAGATACTTATCGTCTCGGTAGTTATTTCGACTTTAATCTTTGCTGCCTGCGGTACGTCAAAAAATGTAGAAGCCGAATTAGGAAAAGGTGAAAATCCGTATTCGTTTTTTGAAAATCCTTCGGACTGGAGACTTCAGTATCCGAGTGGAACGGTCGAGGGCGGAATGTTGCACGCGGACATTACGCAAGATTTCAAATCAAAATATTTTTCGCTTTATCAGGATGAAAACGGCAGTGAATATCTGCGCTTTTCTCTCGACGCGAGCGACCAGGGAAAGTCAAAAAACGGCTCTTCTGTCCGGGTGGAGCTGCGCAATTATTCTGAATGGCTTCTTACGCAAAAAGCCTCGCTTTCCTATTCCTTTTATTTTACGTCAACAGATTTTGCCAATGCCCGCTTTACCGTAGGCCAGTTTTTGATGCACTGCACGGAAAAAGATTCCCCTCTCTGCCGAATCGAAGTTGAAAACGGAAAAATCACGGCCGTTGTCGTCAACTATGAGTCAGACGGAAAGACAAAAGCTGACTCCTACCGATATGACTTGGGCGACATTCAGCAAAATCAGGAAGTCGCGATAAAAATCGCCGTGGAAAACAAAGTCCTGTCCCTCCACCGCGATGGGCAGCTTTTGATAACGCACGTTTTTCCTGACGGAGTTTCAAACACGCTAAAAAATTACTTCAAAGCCGGAATTTACTATCAGAACCGGGATTCCCCAAAAATCTTCTCGGAAGTCTTTATAAGGAATCTAAAAGTTGAGGTGCAAAATCTTCGTTGATTGGCCAGGTTGAAGAATTTGACTCCCTATCTTGCGCGGCATGGTGCGGAAAAATCACAGATTTTGCCGAGACTCGCGGGCGGTGACTATCCGCTTTTACCCCTTCACCTCGTTTTCCAGCGGGTTTCCTTTCATAAAATCTCGCACATTTTGCAGCGTCGTGTCGCTGATGTTGGCAAGGGCGTCCTTGGTCAAAAATGCCTGATGGCCAGTGATAATCACGTTGGGGAATGTCAAAAGTCGGGCAAGAACGTCGTCAGTCATGATGTCGCCGGACCAGTCGTTAAAGAAATATTTGCTTTCCTCCTCATAAACGTCCATTCCGACTCCGCCTATGTGCTGATGCTTGAGCGCGTGGACAAGAGCCTTTGAGTCAATCAGCGCACCACGGCCGGTGTTGATGATTACCGCGTCTTTTTTCATCTTTTTCATGTTGTCGTGGTTTACGATGTGCTTCGTTTCCTCAGTCAGCGGGCAGTGAAGGCTTAAGACATCGCTTTCCCGGAAAAGCTTGTCAATCGAAACGTAAGTCGCCCCGATTTCCTTTGCCCAAGCCTCGTTCGGAAATGGGTCTGCGCAGATAAGCTTCATGCCGAATCCTTTGAGAATCTCAGCGAAAGTGCGGCCGATTTTTCCGGTTCCGAATATTCCTGCCGTCAGTCCGTGAAGGTCGCGACCTGTAAGCCCCTCGATGTTGAAATTCTGCGTTTTTGTTCGCAAATAAGCCTGCGGAATATGGCGTGTGAGCGAGAGCAGGAGTGCAGCCGCGTGTTCGGCTACGGCGTGGGGTGAATAGGCCGGAACGCGCACAACTTTTATTCCGGCTCTAGCGGCGGCAGCCAAGTCCACATTGTTGAATCCAGCGCAGCGCAGGGCAATCAGCCTGACCCCGTTTTTGGCGAGCGTCTGGATGACATTTTCGTTCACAACATCGTTCACGAACACACAGACGGCATCGAATCCCACCGAAACCTGAGCCGTGTTTTCGTTCAGCTTGAATTCGTGGAAGACAATCTCAAAACCGAATTTCTCGTTTGCCAGCGCAAAAGCCGTCTTGTCATAAGAGCGAGTGTCATAAAACGCGATTTTCATGGGAACTCCTGTTGGATAAAAATCAGTTTTATTTTCCGCCAGAATTATCCAAAAGGCAAGTGGAAAGATGAGAATTCGGGCGCATCCCTCACTTCGTTCGGGTCGGGCGTTACGCAGTTCGCTAATGCTCAGCCGCTTCACTCACTTCGTTCGCTCCAGTGGCCGGCTTCGCCCTTCGCAGCACAGCTGCTCGGAGACTCGCTAAAAACAGTCCACCGGACTGTTTTTCCGGCTTCCGCCGTCGCTCACTAGCTGCTCCATGCCCTTGCGCGTGAGCGCAAACGTCAATAATTTCCACTTACGCAAACGGAGCGTAGCGACGTATGCCCTTGCGCGGGGCTTACAAGCACTTTATTTCACACTATCAAACAGTTCGTTTATCGTTTTTGTTACGCTGTCTACCATACTGATACGCAGATTTTCCAAATTCACACATTCAAATCCGCCTTTGTCAAACAAGTCGAGGGCGTCCACTTTTAGTGCAGTTGCGATTTGTCGCAACATCGGAAGCGACGGGAAATATCTTCCGTTTTCAATCATCGCTATGTAATTTGCCGAAGCCTTAGCTTCTTCCGCCAATTTCTCCTGAGAAAGATGCAGCTGTTTTCGGTAGCGTTTCATATTGCCCGCAAGGCACGCCTGTATTCTATCCATAAAATATAAATCACATTGATATTTACAATTTTTCTATAAATGTCGCTTATTGACTATTTGATATTGCTGATATAGATTTTAAACACATAAGCGACGCTTATAAAAAATTAATTTTTGGAGGTAATCTTATGAAAAAGATTGCAATGATTTTGATGGCGGGCGTACTTAGTGCGACAATGGTGTTTGCAGAGGAGGCAAAAAAGCCCGAATTAAAGCCTCTTGCTTCCGCTGAGATGCAGGCAATTCGTACTGCAACAAGTCTTGCTGAATATGGCTATGCCAATGATTCTGCCTCTGCTTTGATTGGTGCGGCAGAAATTCTTGCACAGGTCAATACTCAAAAAGGTGAGTTGAAGAGCGAGAAAAAAGGAGACGGCGGAGAAGAAGTGGAAAAGCCTACTGATTTTACCGCCGAGCAACTTTTAAAAGACGGTAAAAAACTTGCTGGCAAAGACAAGACCATGCTCAAATGGGCAGCAGAAGTCGAAAAGTCCATCAAAAAGTCTACGCGTGGTGCAGTCGGTGGTCCACAGAAAATGATGGACTGGATTCCTGGTCTTGGTGGTTATGCGACTTATTATGTAAATTGTTACGGTGGCGAAGAACTTGAAATATATATTCATTCTCTCAATGGAAAAGAACTAGATGTCGAAATTTATGACGCAAACGGAAACTTTATTGGTAGTGATGCATCTTACACCGCCGACGCATATATTTCCGTCGTTCCGTATTATACCCAAACTATGTACTTTGTCGTAAGAAATAATTCTTTACTAAAAGGATATTTTGAAATTTATACAAACTAAGGTTTGCGTAGTGTGCGGTCAGTCTGTGCTGACCGTGCGGTTTATTTTTTGATTTGGAGAAAACTGTATGAATAATCCATCGTATCTTACGGTAAATTGGCAATCCAAAAAAGGTGAAAAGAAATCAGACTTAGTGATGAATCCTATTTGTGGTGTAGACTTTACAACATATCCTGAAAAAGTCCTTATTGATGTTCAAAAGATAAAGTCGCAATTACGGGGAGAAAAGAAAATTACAGACGATGTAGAAATAGTTTCTATAGAATTTTCCAAATAAAGGCTAGTGGTTATGCAAAAACTGACTTCTGTATATTGCGAACAAATTGGGCAGGGTGGCAATTGGAAAGTAGAAGATGTTTATTTGAATTCTCCTTTTTCTAGTTGTATATCAGCATATAACAATATTGTTTTCAAAATTCCACTAACTGGTGATGGTACAAAAATAGCCAAGAGTTTAGAAAAATATGCGTTCTTAAAAAGTATAAACGCACCTGTTCCTTTGTTTTTCGAAGAAGTCGAACTTGATGGCATTCATGGCATCGCAACAAATAATTTAAATGCCAATAAAAAAGAAATTTTATATGTAAGTCCAAATACCGCAAGAAAAATGGCTTTGACGAAAGATGAAAAAAATATTCATACATTATTAAATTCCTTATCAAGTGAAGCAAATCAAAATGAAAATTATACTAATGCCATATTCGGAAAAGCAGAATATGAATTAAGCAATAATAAATTACAAACAATTAAAAATTTGACTTGGGTAAAACACAAACTATTTGATTTAGCTTCGAATTGTGCCAGAAATGAAATTTGTTTATCAGAAGATTCCGTATTTTTTTCTGTCGATATTAAAAATTCTAAAATTGATGATGTGATTATTGCAGATTTTGATTGCATTTTGCTTAAACAGCAAGTAAACATAGAAAACAATTTAAAAAATCTTTTTAGGGCATTGCTAGAATTTATTCAGTGGTTTTGTGAGAAAAATGCAATTCCCGAAAAAGAAAAATCCCAAATAGAAACACTTGTCAATACGAAAACGATATGAAAAAAATAGTATTTCTTATCGTCATGTTTCTTCTTGCTTGCATGGCGGTTTTTGCTCAAAGAAAGGTAGCTGAGTCTAATATTCCTCGTGATTTGCAAGAAAAAATTGAATATATCCGAGATGAAAATTCTGACTGCACAATAGAATATATTGATGAAGTCGAAAGAGAATTGTCACAATACTGTTCTGAAGATGATTATGTTTTTGGAATAACCACAGATAAAAAAGGTGAACTATTTTATGTTAGGGGGGATTATGATAATGCATTGTTATGCTATAAAAAATCATTGGCAATTTTTGAAGCGGCTAAAATAAATGCTTTTTGGATTTATAATAATCTAGGCATGATTTATAATGACAGAGCACAATATGATTTGTCAATAAAATATTATGAACAAGGTATTGATCTTTGTAAAAAAGACTTTGGCGAAGAAAATCTTTATCTTCCAGCATTTTTTAATGGACTTGGAGACATTTATTATGAAAAGAATAATTACGATGAAGCTCTGAAGTATTATAAGTTGTCCTATGCAATGTTTGAAAACGACAAAGAAATAGAAAACGATGATGTAATAATTACTTGTGCAAATTTGGGAAGAATTTATTATGTTACTGCCGATTATGATAATGCATTAATTTTTTTTGAAAAGGCATTTGCACTTAACGAAAGAATTTATGGACAAGACAATGATTATACGGCCACCTTGTTTGGTTGGATTGCTAGCATTTATGAAATGCAGGGTGATTATGACAAGGCTAAGATTTATTATAAAAAAGATATTTTATATAGCCAACAAAAAAAGAATGAAATGCATCCCGATTTAGCAACGGCCTACAATAATATTGCTGTATTTTACTATCAAATAGAGGATTATGATAATGCACTTGAATACTGTAAAAAAGCTCTTTTAATTCGTCAGAAAACTTTAGGAGAATGGCATCCCGAGATAGGTACATCATATGGTAATCTTTCTTCAATTTATTTCAAAAAAGAAAATTATGATGAGGCTCTTGAATATTGCTTAAAATTTTATGATACGGCAAAGAAAAATTGGGGCGAAAACCATCTCGATATGGCAAAAGCCTATAGTAAGATTAGCAATTTTTATCTAGGTATGAAAGACTACGATAATGCTATTTTTTATTATGAAAAAGCACTAGAAATACAACAAAAACTTTTAAGCAAACAACATCCTTCTATTGCAAATTCTTATTACAATATAGGTTTTTCATATGCTATGAAAAATAATGCTTTTGAAGGTATTGAATACTATAAAAAAGCGTTTGAAATTTTTAATTTCTCAAAAGATTACGCAACCACATTAAAAATATTAAATAAAATCCTCTTCTCACATCTCCCCGACCCCGCTTTCACTCGCGAAACGCTTGCCCTTGCCACAGACACCGTAGAGCGCGCGCGACTCGACCTCTCTTCGCTCAAAGATGACATTTTGCGTAAGTCGCTTCCAATCTATTATTACGGCGTGCAGTTTGAGGCGGAAGAGGATAATCCTGCGAAGGCATTCGAGTATTCGGAATCAATGCGGAGCCGAGGCTTCCTTGACCAGCTCGGAACGGAGGCTGCGTTAAAACTTGACGGCGTTACGGACGATGAGCGGGAGCAGATTCATTCGCTAGAAGCGGAAATCACTTATCGAAGGAAAATCATTGAGGAAGAAAATTCCAAGCAAATCTCCGAGCGAGACGAAAAACGGCTTTCGGAGACGGTACGCGAACTTTCGGCTGCGGAAAAATCACTTTCCAAACTGGACGAAAAAATCGCAAAGCGCGTTCCTGCCTATTCACAGTTGAGAAATCCTCAGCCAACCATTGCAAAAGATGCTAAAAAGTGGTGCGGAAAGAATCGCGCCGTTCTTGAATATGTTCTCTGGAATCCCGAATTTTCCACGGGAAAAGAGGACTCAGAGCCTGAACACCGTGCATACTGCATCGTCGTCACCAAAAAGAAAGTGCTGGCGATTCCGTTGGATTCTGAATACGACTACACGCAGGCGGTCAACAAAATCCGAAAGGGCATAAGCGGGCTAAAGAGGGAAAGCCAGTTTGAAAGCCCCCGAAACGAACTTTATGAAAAATTGATAGAGCCTGTTCTTCCCTATCTTGGCGGCATCAAGGACTTGGTGATTGTGCCTGACGGAAGCCTTGCCTTCCTTCCGTTTGATGTCCTCAGAAAAGATGCGGACGCAAAGGACTTGGGGCAGAAATTCGCCGTGTCGCTTTCGCCGTCGGTCTCGGTCAGTATGATTTCTTCCGCGAGCAAAACTCCAATAGAAAAAGTGCTTGCATTTGGAGGCGCGTGGTACGACACAAGTCTTTCCGCAGAAGAGCATCGCCGTGGTTTTTCTGACGCTGGAAATTCCCGAGGGCGTGGCGTGAACCGAGGCACGATACAAACTGATTTTTCTGTGGAAGGAAAGAACGAAAAGCAGATTGCCTATATGAGGCATGACATAGCAAGGAACGGCCCTGGCTCATATTTTGCGGAAAAGAACTTGAAGTGGCAGGATTTGCCCGGAACGCTCGCGGAACTAAATATACTCAAAACTTCAGTGTTCACAGACGGGCGATTTAGCGAGCGGGTTCAGGACGAGGCTTCTGAGCGCAAGGTAAAGGAACTTTCAAAGGACGGAACGCTCGGCAGTTTCCCAGTCCTGCATTTTGCCTGCCACGGCTACTTTGACGGCAGCATTTCCGAAATGTCCAGCGTCCTTTTTTCCGAAGTTTCGGGAAAAATTGAATCCGATGATGACGGCTACCTGACGATTCCAGAAGCGTCAGTTCTAAATCTCAACGCCGATATGGTCTGCCTTTCCGCCTGTGAGACAGGTCTTGGCGAAGTTAAGGCAGGAGATGGTATGGTAGGTCTTTCCAGAGCTTTTATGGTTGCCGGTGCGCGTCATGTAGGCGTAAGCCTTTGGTGTGTAGACGACCAAGCAACAGCAAAATTCATGGCGAGGATGTACGAACTGGTTGAAAAGAAAAAGATGAGCTACACGGAAGCCTACCGCGCAGTTAAAGCGGAATTCCGCAAAGACGAAGATTTTTCACATCCGTATTACTGGTCAGCGTTCGTGCTGTATGAGTGAAAAGGTGGGGGAGCTAGCCTGATTTTACTTCCCCAGCACTTCCCTCGCAATCGCCACACTCACCATCGCGTCCTTCGAGTAATAATCCGCCCCAATCTGAGCCGCGTAGTCTTCCGTCAGAACCGCTCCGCCGACCATAATCTTGCACGACTTTCCAACTTCGCCGAGTTTTTCCCGCAAAAGTTTAATCGTCGTCTCCATGTTCGCCACCGTGGTTGTCATCAGTGCCGAAAGTCCAACGAACTTCACGTCCTTTTCAAGCACCGTCTCAACGACTTTTTCCGCAGGGACGTTCTTTCCCAAGTCAAGAACCGTGTAGCCGTAGTTTTCGAGCATGGCTTTCACGATGTTTTTTCCAATGTCGTGGATGTCGCCGAAAAACGCAAGGCTGAGGAAGAAGCCCGCAAAGCAAAGGAAGCGGAACGAGCAAGAAAAGAAGCGGAAGAAGCCAGAAAAGCGGCTTTGCAGGAATCTTTATACCATGCGATTGTAAATGATGATTTGAAAAAGTTGGAAGAACTTTTAAATGAAGGTGCAAATCCTGAAGCACCGTATTCTTTCGAAGCATATAGGGGAACGAATTACCAGTCTGTGAGCCTATTGTTGTAAGAAAACACAACAAGGATATTATAAAACTTATTTCCATGTCGAAGCATCTTGAAGTAAATACACCAGAATACTATATCGAAGCGTGCAAAGTTGACGATGTGGACACGGTAAAGAAGGCTGATTTGAACGCAACAGGTTGGGAGGCATTTAAATCTTTCAATGCAGGCGAAGGCAGAAATTATGGCAATTTTTATATGAGATATTATACAGGAAATGCAGGAGAGGTTCTTCTTTTTGTTGCCTCAAAATATAACAGCATAAATGTTATAAAATATTTGTACAATGAGGGGATGGATTTAACAGAGGAATCCCTATTGAATGTGGCGACAGAATTCGATAGTGCGGATGTCGTGCGATTTTTACTCTCATCTGGAGTGGAGCTTGAAGAAGAAATATTTACTGGAAGCCATGTTATTTATACCGCAATCGATTCTGAGAGTACAAATGTCATTCCCATATTGATATCTGAGTATGGAAAAAAATATGATTTTGCCTATCGTGACGGAAGAATTGAAAAAGATTGCAATCATTTGACAGATTGGCTTTCATACGCCGCTGCTCATAATAGCATAAAATCTATTCCTGTCATTATGAATGCGGGGGCAAAAAATGTAAAAGGTGCTGTCGCGGAAGCATTCAATTCTGCTGTCGAAAACAATAATTGTGACTGTATGAGACAATTGGCAAAGTATGGGCTTACCCAGGCAGAAAAGAACGCCGCCATTAAGTTTGCGCTTTCGGTTGAAAGGGAGTATCATGAAGAAGATAACATCGAGGCCTTAAAATTGCTCCTAGAGCTTGGCGCAAAACCGACTGAAGAAGACGTAAACAAGGCTCAATCAAACGAAGCCCGCAAACTCCTGCGCCAAGCAATGCGGAAATAAAATTGGGGAAACGGTTATGAGCGATAAAATGGAATTATATAAAACTGCTATCGAAGGCTATCAGTCACATTGGGAACATTATAATCACTGGATGAATATGTATGCCATCTTCAATGGCGCATTGTTTGTTGGCTTGTATACACTTGGGCAAACTGCCGATTTTGTATTGAAATTAGCAATATTACTTTTAGGTTGTATTTCAAGTTGGTTCTGGCTCTTTTCTGCCCGTGGCTTTTATCGGTGGATTATCTCTTGGATAAATGTCGTAAAGAAACAGGAAAAACTGCTTGAAACGGAATTAGTCAAATCTGGGAACAATGAACAGAATCAACAGTTTAAAGCAGAAGACACATACATTTATCGTGCATTTATTTTCGGCAAAAAAAAGAGTCCGTTCACTTATACACCTTTTTCAACTCAAAAATTGACGCAGTGGTTTTCAGGCAGCGTTGCTGTCATTTGGAGTGGAATAACAATTTACTCACTTTGGAAAGAATTTAAAATTTTTCAAAATATCTGTCCGATTTTGTATGTGATATTTGGAGCAATAGTTCTGGCAATTATTCTATTATGTTTTATCTCTACTTGCCGAGAGACACCTCTAAACGAAACTCATCATGTGTTTTGCCCGAAAGGAAAAGATGAGTTTGAATTAGACTGATAGATTTTTTCATACTGCACCACGCTTTCCCCAGTGGAGAGCGTGGTTTTCTCTTTCCGCAGAAGCGTCCATTTCGTCTGCCCGATGGTGTAGTCTTTGTCTGCTTTGGGGAAAAACGAACGGCAGAAGAAATCTTTGTCTGGATTTTTGGCAAGAAAAGTGAAAATTGTTGTTTCGCCATCTGAATTTTCAAGCAGATAATCCGCCTTTATGACCGAAAAATTGTTCACTTTTTCATTATAGTGGAAAATTATGTCGTTGCTGTCAAAATATGATTCCAAATTTGCAAGCAATTTCAGTCGCTGTTCAATCTTTCCGAAGAATTTTGATTTTTGAATCTCCGCTTCCGTGATTTTTTCCTGCGAAATTTTATCAAACAACTTCTCCCTGTCACCGCGAAGACTCTGAATGTCGGTCAGGTAATGCAATCCCGCAAGATGGAAAAAATGATTTTTGTGGAAAACGACTCGCACCGTCACAGTCTTGCCTTTTCGCGCGATGACGAAAGTGTATGCAACATCGAGAAGTTTTTCAAATGCGCGAACGCTGTCTAAAAGAATCCCCAATTTTTCTCCAAAAAAAAATGCCCGCCGAAGCGAGCATTATAGCATTTTATGTACCGGTTTGTGGCAGAATGCAAAACCCTTCTAAAGCTCCCCGAAAAACTGCGTACCGGCTACAGAATCTCGGTTCATCGCTTGGACGGACACACAAGTTGTCCGCCACTAGCTTCAATATAAGTCACGAATGACGGAAAGTCAAGCGTCTTATTTTACAATCCGTCGCAAGCTTACGCTTGCTTAACGAGTTTGCGTTTCCGCAAACTCGCCTCAGTTATTTTACAATAGCGGAAAGAGCTGCTTTCATCCCCTTAGACTGAATGTCCGCAAGATGTCCCGCTACAGCAGCTTCCAATCCCGCGACCTTCGTCAAATCTTCCTTCCAGAAGTCAACGTTAGCCAATATGCGGTTTGCAATCACCTTTGCGTCCTGGTCTCTTTGTTCAAAGTCGCGAAGAATTCGGGCGCATCCCTCACTTCGTTCGGGGCGGGCTTTTGCGAGAAATGCAAGGCATTTCTCGTTACGAGTTTGCAAAGCAAACTCGCGGGTTCCGCGCTAACCGCGCTCCATTCCTACAATCCCTTGCGCGGGAGTGCTTTTTATATCATTATTTTCACTCCATATAAGGTGAGAAAATAATCAAAAATCACACCTTATAGAGCGATAAAATATTGACTTTTGACACGTCCATTGTTATGCTTTTTACATGGACAGAAACCGAATACATGAAGTTATTCTCGAAAATCAAGCGTTCGTAAAAAACGTGCCACTTTTGCGGCGCGACATTTCGTTGTCGCCGGCGTTCAACTATATCTTTGTGGGAATCAGGCGGTGCGGAAAGTCCTATCTGATGTATCAACGGATTCAGGAGTTGCTTGCGGCGGGACATTCCGAAGAAGAAATTCTGTACTTCAATTTTGAGGACGACCGACTTGACGGAATCACGCTTTCCGACCTTGACACGCTCCTGCAATGCTATGCGGAGCTGTTCGAGCATAAGCCCTTTGTTTTCCTCGATGAAATTCAGATTGTCGAGGGGTGGGAAAAATTCGCGCGAAGGCTTGCGGACAACAAATATTCGGTTTGCGTGACGGGAAGCAACGCGAAAATGCTTTCCAAAGAGATGGCGACGGTTTTGGGCGGGCGGTTCATCGTGCAGGACGTTTTTCCCTTCTCGTTCAAGGAATATCTTTCGCTTTTGGAAATAAAGACGGACGCAGTTTCGCTTGTCCGTGACAAAAACAAAATCGTGCGCGCGTTCGAGCCGTATTTTTGCTATGGCGGTCTTCCCGAGTTGCGCTTTGCCGTGGGCGCAGAAAAACGAATGTGGTTGTCGAATCTCTACAATAAAATCTACTTCGGCGACCTCATCAGTCGCTACAAAATCAGAAACGAAGGCGCGGTCAAACTTCTGATAAAAAAAATCGCCGAAAGCGTCAGGCAGCCATCGTCTTACGCACGACTTGCAAACATTGTTTCTTCCTGCGGAAGCAAAGTCAAGAGCGAGAGCATCGCCGAATACATCCGTTATGCCGAGGACTCGTGGCTTTTGTTCCATGTGGAAAATTTTGCCGCCAAACTCGCCGAAAAAGAATCGGTCAAAAAATATTATTTTATCGACAACGGCATCCTGAACCTCTTCTTACTCGACCCAAACACATCGCTTCTGGAAAATTTTGTCGCCGTGACGCTTCTTCGCCGCAAAAAAGAATTTTTCTATTACCGAACCCAAAGTTGCGAGGTCGATTTCGTCATTCCCGAAGAAAAGACCGCAATCCAAGCCTGCTTCAACATGAGCGACCCCGAAACCCAAAAACGCGAACTTTCAGCACTAAAGTCGCTCGCCAAAGTCGTTCCTCTGGAACATTTTTTCGTGGTAACAAAAGACGAGGAGCGAGAAATCACGACCGACTGGGGAACTGTGCAGGTGGTTAGCGCATGGAAATGGGGAATGTAAAGATTTTTTAATTTTTACGAGAGAGGATTATCATGTTTCCAGAATTAGAAGATTCCATCCGAGGCGCGAAACAGAGATTTGCCAATGCTGATTTTGACTCATTGTTAAACTATGGAAACATTGCGTTTTATAAAGCTTGCGAGGTCACTCAGATATTCATTTTTGACAAACAGGAAAACACGGCGATAAATTTTTACACGCTTTTTACTTTTGATGAACTTGAAGTTTGTGACGAAAAGGCGATATTTTTATCAGAAAAATTAACAATAAACAAACGCTACTTTTGCGGAATTCAACAAAAACGAATTTCATTGGAAAGTGCAAAAAATTGTTTTTCTGAAATTCAGCGCGGCATTTTAAATTATGATGGGGAGTGTAATATTGCAAAAGATTTATGTTTGCTTCCAAAAATGTTTGTCCCGCAGCAGATGACAGAGCCTGTCTTGCTGAATTATATTTTGAAACCTAATTATTGGGGCGACAGTTATGTCATCGAGTTTTTTGACGAGCAAAAATCTCTTTTAACTGAATTTTTTAATAATAGGGAACTTTGTGATAAGATTTTCGATTATATAAATTCGTGTTCAAAAATAAGACTTGATTTGTCAAAAGTGTATGACCGAATCGGGAACATTATATTTCAATTTCCTGTTACGCTTTATTACACCGCAACATGGTTAGAGCAAAACGGAAATGACATTCATTTTATGCTAAAAGCCCATCCTTTTTTAAAAGAAAAAAGAAGATTGCATATCGAAATTTCCGCACATTTTGATGATGTGATTACAGGATATGACTGCCTAGATACAGATGAATTGGATTTTGAACATACATTTTGTCCTGGCGATGATTATAATCTGACAGTAACGATTCACGACAAAGATTCCAAATTATTGCTTTTCAAATCGGAGGGAAATTTTCTTAAAGAACTGAATATGTCTATGAATCTTGGAATGCAATATTCAAAGCCTCGTACTATTGAATGTTTCTTTGGACATAAAGAAATTGAATTGGTGCAACGCGATGTTTTTGGGAGGAATAATAATCGCTATTCTTATTCGGATTGGATTTTTAGGCGCACTCGTGACAACGAAATTATCAGGCAAAGTAAAAAACTTGGCATATTCAAAGCAAATCAGCGGGCAGAAGCCCTGTCTTTTTTGCATGATATAGTAAAATCTGTTTCGGCTGACTTTTCGGCGGTGTGTCTTTGGGATCCGTATCTTATGCCTTCTGACATTGTAAATACTCTGTACTTTGAAAATTCAGGGATGGAATTTCGCTGTATAACTGATTATCAAAAAACTAAAGGTGCGTTTTCCGTCAACAATTTTACTGATTATAAAAGCAAAATAAAGCAAGAATTCTGTCGGCTCTCAAATAATTATGGTGTTCATTTAAAACTGTTGGCACATCACGATGGTTTTGGCTGGGAGTTCCATGACAGATTTCTTATCCTTGTTCCAAAAAATGCTACGCAGTTACCGCAGGTATATTCGTTGGGAATTTCTGTGAATCAATTGGGGAATAGTCATCATATTATTCAGCAAGTTCCAAACCCTCGTATCATATTGAAGAATTTTGAAGAGTTATGGGAGGCACTCGATAATGATGATTGCCGTGTTATTTCTTTTCCCGAAAAGGAAGTTTCACATGGGATTTAAATATACTCTGACTGATATAAAAGATATTCCAGAAGATTTAGAATTGTATGATTCTTTTGGAAAAATTCTTGAAAAGAATACAGGATTTTTCACCGATGAAACTTTTCGACAATGTAACGAAATTATTTTCAATTACACGAAGTTACATTCAAATGTCATTCTCCAAGAGCCAATTTCACAGGCTGATTCTGATAGAATAAAAAATTGCCTTGCTACTGCAAGAAAATTTCTTTGCGAAAGTATCTCAGAACAAAATATCGTCAAGACAATAATTGCTTTATGCCTCATAAATTTTTATGAGCAGGATTTTTCGTTGTTTGAAGGAATAGAATTTCCGTCTGCATATAAAAATATACTTTTCGAATCTACTAAAAACATTTCGCTAAATTTTAACTTGCAGAAATTGGCAGATTATTCTGAACACAAAAGACTTGATGTGTTTAATGAAGCAAAAAAAGCCAACGATTATTCGGCTCTGCTTAAAATGATGGATGAATTTTCACTTAATTCGTCAATATTTGGAAGAATTGAGAAATCGTGGGGAATCCTATTTTGCTGGCTTTGGTTTTTAGAAAAAGCATTCATATATAAATTATTAGAAAAGTCAAATTCTGAAACAATAGAGGCAATTTTTATAAGTCTGGAAGATAGGATTTTGGAAATTGTCTTTCATTACAAAAGCGACTCGAATTATTATCCGCTGTTGCGTGGATTCATGCTTTTGTTTCATTTATATGACAAAAAATTGAGACAGAAAGAAATAAAAGCCGTACAGGAATTGCCCGATTTTACGGATTCCTTTATTCGTGTTTGGAATGACGATAAAATTTCACTTGCGACTTATATACCTTTTATGAGAATTAGGCATTTGCAATCATTTAACTATTGCTTTGGAAAAGCGGTTGAAAAAGATATTTCGCTGTTGAATTTGTATATTTCATTTGCGGAGATGGATTATAAAAGTTCAGAAGCGTTTACGCTCGGATTTTTGGAAAATGCCGATTCTGAGACGGTGTTGATTGTCGGCGAGGCAATAATAAAAGAGTTTTTTGACAAAAAAATAGAATCGCATGATGCCGTAAATAAAGCCATTGGATATTTTAATCTGATAACTGACTATTTTTATGAAAAGTTTTCAACACGCGAAAAATATCGGGAAAGACTGTCAGCAATTTCGAGCGCAATTATCAAACTACAAAACAGCTGGGATTTTCAAAATATAAAAAAATATTGGATTGAATTATTTTATTTGGCTTTGACAAATAACCTTTTAAAATTCTACTTTTCCGCATCTGAATTGGAAAGTGTTGTGCCAGTTCTCTTTGATAAACGTCAGGAAATTATTTGCGGAAAAGAAAACATAGAAACGATGAAAGCACTACTTACAAGTTTGGTGAAAGTTGTGAAATTAAAACACTTTTCTGATGATATTGAATTGGAATTTAAGGCGAAGGAATCTCTGTGAAGAATTCGGGCGCATCCATCGCAAACCTTCGGTTTGCTTAACGAGTTTTGCTTTCTGCCGACAGCGCTTGAAACTTCGCACATTCGTGCTTGTTGCGTAAACCGCGTCAGATTTGCTTCGCAAACCAGCAAAACTCGCGCAATTATCTTGCGCTACCCTGGGCAGGCACGCCGGGTCGGGCTACTTGCCGTTCCACCCGATCTCTTCATGTTGCTTGTACAGTAAACGCAAATTGTGACTATTTTTTGACTACAGACAAGAAAGTTTTGAACACACCTGTTCCAGAAATAAAAATCGTAAATCCTGTGCAGTTCATTTTGGAGGTTGACTTATGACATTGACAAAAACAGACACCGCATTTCGTTGTGTAGGGATGAAAAGGACTTGGCGAAGTCGATGCCGAGCGTTTTGTCGCCCTCATCAGCCGAGAGCCGTTCGACTACACAGAATGGCGAAAAACCAATTTTGAAGATGAAGATGTCCGCTCTTTGAGTCGTAAGGCGATGGAGTATGCACGGACGTTGTTGTAACACCCGATAATAATTCATTTCTCCAAAACGTATTGATGTCCGGCAGGGGGTAGAACATAACTAGCAGCTGTACCTAATTCTTTTATTTTCAAAAATCCCATATCCATACATTTTCTTATGAGCGTTTTTAACTCGTCTTTGGACGATAGTCCTAATTTGCTGATATCTGAATCTTTGGGAATATATCTGTATGTATACAAATCTCTCTTCAAGTTGTCCATATCGGAATTTAAATAAATCATAAATTCTTTTACTTTGAAATCTTCCGTAAAAGTCCTCCATAATTAAAAATAAATTTTATTACATAATTTATGGAAAAACGTATACTTGTTTTATAATTTTTCTTGCCTTAATCTTGAAAATTTCAACCTATTTTCCCCAATATTGCATTTATTGAAGCTCCAAATATCGCAGTAACCAAAGGGTGTTTTAAAAAGGCTTTTAGTTTCCCCCGCGCATCTGATTTTTCTTGTTCAGAAGCATTCGAATTGTTAATTTTCTCTAATATTTGTGTAAACACAGCTTCAACATTTTGTGTATTGTTATTTCCAATTTGATTGTTTCCATAATTATTTAAAGTTCCAATTGAGAACGCTGACATAGAGTTTTCCTTCTTTTGTTTCGAATCTTTTACAAGACATTGATAGATGGGCATATCATTTCCAAGAGACACATTTCCATAATATCCAGGTTCTTCAACCTCACAAGTTTTTTGAAGTCCGTTTGGTAATGTGTAGGAAATGACATAACCGATATCTATTATTGCCTTTTTGTCATAGATAAAAATCTTGTCATTAAGTACCTGACCTCTGGTGTTGTAAATTTTTCCATCAGGTGCAGTCACTGTTAATTTTGTCATTTTAATCATATTTATTGAACATAATCCCTCTGAATCCCCATAGATAATAAAAATATTTTCCAATTTTTTATAAGAGCAGATCGAAATCAGCGATTTTATTTATTGCTTCATTTTAATTTAAAGGTACTGATAAATCAAAAAATCGGCAAGGAAAAGTTGAGGAGAAGGAGAGGTATCGTATTTTACAAAGTTTTTAATAAATAAAAAAGGATACCTACAAATCTATTGCAGATATCCTTACCAATAAAGCTATTCGTTTGCAACCTGACGTGCGGTAATATTTATTATAGCATATTGCTCAATATCACCAGATGTGATGTGAATAGTCATTTTTACAGAATTAAATGAGATTTTATCCATTGTCCAACCGCCATATCGTCCAGATACATATCTTACTTGTCCTGACGAAAAGACGCTTTTCAGTTCACTGCTATTTCCTGAAATTATGGTTGCAGGAACTGATTTACCAGCATCGGCATATTTTTGTCCTACCATGAAAAATGGGTAAGAGGAATTATTATATCCATAAGAGATAGAAGAATTATCCCAGTCGATTTTAACAACTTTCGAAGTATTATTCTTTAAATTAACAGAGAATCCCTCATAACCTTTTAAGAAGCCTGTTGTATATTTAGGATAAACATCAATATTCACAAGTGGATTTTCAGAATCATATTCGATTTTTTTATCATATTCGATTTTAACTTTCGAACTACTGCCTGTTGAAGCACAAGATATCACCATGCAAGTAAAACTAAGCAGAATCACAAATTTAAAAATTATCTTTCTCATATTTTCTAGCACCTCTTTTTAGCCGCTCTAATAAAATTATTACAGTCATTCTATCTGATGTTTGTTAATTTGTCAATCTTTTAGATAAAATGAATTATCTAAAAGGATTATCTATGGACAGAAATTCTATAAGACAGACGCTCGCTCAAAACATAAAAAGATTCAGAGAAACGAGAAATATGTCTCAGGCGGATTTGGCTTTTGAGGCGGGAATTTCCATTCCTTTTTTAAGTGATATTGAAAGGGGCAATAAATGGCCATCACCAGAAACAATCGAAAAAATTGCAGGTGCGTTTGAAATAAAATCTTTTCAACTGTTTTCGCCGGGTATTCAGCAATCAGACGGACAAAAAGAACTTTTCCTTAAAATAATACATGAAATTTCTGTTGCTCAAAGTGAAGTGACAAAAAGGGTCTGTGAGAAATATTTATAGATAAAATCTATTACGATTTTAAAGTTATGAGCGGACGAATTGGGGACCCTGTAAAATTTTCTGTGTAAATGGCTAACAAATATGTTACTCTTAAGGAGG
>CAMOIE010000008.1 GCA_946615905.1 uncultured Treponema sp.
CCAGGACGGCTACACATTGGGCTACCTTGACAACTTCAAGATTGACTCAACAGGTATGATCACCGGTGTCTACTCAAACGGAACGAACCGCACAATCGGTCAGATTGCCTTGGCCTCTTTCACAAACCAGGGCGGTCTTGAGAAGGCAGGAGACACGACTTTCGTAGAGTCAAACAACTCTGGCGCAGCCCGCGTCGGTGAGTCAGGAGTCGCAGGAAAGGGTTCTCTGCTTGCCGGAGCATTGGAAATGTCAAACGTTGACTTGACCGAGCAGTTCACTGACATGATTGTCACACAGCGCGGCTTCCAGTCCAACGCCAAGACAATCCAGACTGCCGACACCCTCTTGGAAACTGTCTTGAGTTTGAAGAGATAATTTTAGGACATCTGGTCTAACATAAAGATTTAAAAATCATGTAAAAACAAATCAAAAAATTTGGAATATCCCGCGTCTTTTTTGGGCGCGGGATTTTTTTATCTAGTCAAGCATAGACAGACAGTCATATATGATGCGGACAAAAAAAATCCCCGGAAAACCGGGGAAAAATTCACTGCCTAGTAGTGGAAACTTGAGCCGCCGATGAACTCACGGACGATTGACTGCTTTGGAATGTAGTCTTCCGGGACAGGCGAGAAGTATGAGAGGAAGTCCAAAAGCCGGCTGGCCGTGCTGTATTCCGTTTGCGTCGGTTTGACCATCCTCAAGAGAGGCTCTACGTAGACTTTCAGAACTGGAAGCTCGTAGTCAAGGGCTGTGTTCAAAACTGCGTCGGCGTTGTTCTGGAAGGGGAAGATATGCTTTCTCTCTCCCCTCTGGACTGAATCCCACATGCCGATTGTCTCGGCCGCTGATTTTCCACGGAATCGTGAGTCACGGACAATGCGACGAATCAGGCGGTTGTCGCTCGTGGATATGCGGTTGTGGTCGTCAAGATTGAGCTGGGTCAATGCAGATAGGTAAATCTTGAATTTGAATTCGGGCTTAATCAGGGGGGTCAGCTTGTCGTTGAGGCCGTGGATTCCCTCCATAATCAGAATGTCGTTTTCGTCCAGATGCATTTTCTCGCCGGTGTAGTAACGCTGTCCCAAGTCAAAGTTGTATGATGGAATTGCGACATCTTTTCCTGCGAACAAGTCAATCAGGTTCTGGTTCAAAAGGTCTATGTCCAGAGCCTCGAGGCATTCGTAGTCGTAGTTGCCGTTCTCGTCTTTTGGATTGCGGTCGCGGCCGACGTAGTAGCAGTCAAGGGAGATGACTTTCGGGTTGTAACCGAGCGCCTGAAGCTGCAAGGCCATTTTCTTTGCGGATGTTGTTTTTCCAGATGATGAGGGGCCTGCAATCAGCACGACCTTCACGTTTCCTCTCTCGTAAATCATCGAGGCGACATCAGCGAAGGTGTGGTTCTGGAAGGTCTCCGTAATGTCGATAAAATCGTTGATTTTGCGTTTCGCCACAAGCTCGTTGATTGAAGCTGTTGAGGTGATTCCGAGTTTTCTGCCCCATTCCTTGTATTTTTTGAAGATCTCGAAAATCTTGGGGCTGTCCTTGAATTCCGGGACTTTGTCGACTTCCTTGGGGAAGGGGAATCTTAGCAAAAGTCCCTCGTCGTATGGGGTCAGCTCAAATACTTGGAGCTTTCCTGTGCGGTCTACCAAGGGGCCGAAGTCAAGGTCTGAGAAATCTTTCAGCGAGTTAATCACGATTTTTGCAGGGCAGTTGTATTCAAGCTGCTTGCGTGACTCTTTCAAGCCTTCCTTCTCGAAAAGCTCGATGGCCTCTGTGTATGAGACCAGTTCACGCGTAATCGGCAAATCCTGCCTGACGAGAGAGTCCATCTCCGCTTTTAGTGCGGCGATTTCATCTTTTGTGATTGGAGTGCTTTTCTCGACGGTGTAGTAATATCCGTAGCCCAGTGAGTGGGCGATTAAAAGACGGGCTGTAGGGAAAAGTTTGCTGGCTGCTGCCGCCATCATAAAGCATAGCGATCGGCGGTAAACTTCCGCACCATCATTTGAAGTTGAATATACAGCCTCTACAGTGCAGTTTATTCTCAATGGCTTTGTCAGCGAGGTGATTAGATTATTGACTTTGACGGCCATGATTCTCTCTCGGTCGCCTGAGAAATTCTCGATAAGGTCAAGTGGAAGTGTTCCTTCTTTGACCTCAAGCGATTTTTCTTCTGAAGAAAATTTAATAGTAATCATAGTGGTTAAATTATAACCCATGATTTTCCCGAATCAAAGAAAATCTAGTCTTCCAGTTCGGGAATTTTTTGTTTTAAGGAGGCCATGAAGTCCTCGCCTGAGACCCCCTCACGCAGAACTGCGAAAATACAGTTTTCTCCTGCCACAGTGCCCAAAAGCTCGTCCATTGCCAATGAGTCAATCGCCTGAGAGACGGAATCTGCGTGCCCCGCGAAAGTCTTGATTACGACCATGTTTCCGTTCCACTCGATTGAGACGTAGCCCCGCAGAAAGTCCTGAATGAAAATCTGTTCGCTCTCGCTTCTTTCTTCCTCGCCGGGGAGTGTGTATACGTAGCCTGACTTTCCGTCGCTGACCTTGCCGACTTTGAGCAGCTTCAAGTCACGTGAGAGGGTCGCCTGTGTCACCTCAAAACCTTCTTTCAAAAGGTGGCCTAAAAGCTCTTCCTGACTTTCGATTCTGTTTCCTTTGATTAACTTTCGGATGCTCTTAAGCCTTGCCGCTCGTCCTTTCAATTTTGTCTCCGTTATGAAAAATTATGCAAAAATACGCTTAAATTATGCATAAAAATACATTTTTTGTCAACTTTTGTTCGATAAGCTGCCGCCATGCTTCCGCCCAACCTGTCAATTTAACTCAACATAGGTTTTTCCGGAGCCGCCGTCCTCTGGGCGGGCAAAATGGAAGGCTTTTACGCCCGGATAGGACGACAGGTAGTCTTGGACTGCCTGCTGCAAGATTCCGTTGCCCTTGCCGTGAATCACGCTGAAATTCTTGAAGTTGCTGAGCTGGCAGAGGTCAAGCTGCCTTTGCAGGGTCTTTATAGCCTCTTCCTCCCTCATTCCCAAAAGGCGCAGCTCGAACACGGGCTTTGCCTCGCCGTTCTTCAAAAATACCGCGTTTTCCCCGTCCTCAGCGCGGGAAAGCTCCACAGTAAAGTCCGCCTTGGCACTTTTCTTTGCGGCCACGGGAATCAAGTCCTTTTCCTTGACAGGCATTTTTAGGGAGCCGACCTGGACTAGCCAGACTCCTTTTTTCTCCCGCCGTATTATCCTTCCCGGAGTTTTTCCTCTTCCTGCAAGGACTTCCGCCCCCTCCTCAAGGACAAGCACCTGCTCTTTCTCGACTTTCGGGCTGAGCCTTGAGACTTCCTCGTCTGAATATGTGTTTTTCGCACCGGAAAGGGCTTCTCTGTTTGACTTGCGGCTCTTGGTCTTTTTCTGTGATGAGGCGCGGCTTGTGAGCTTTGAGATTTTCATGCCGTTTTCCGCAATCTCTTCTTTTCGTTTTTCAAACTCTGCTGTCTTGCGCTCGAAATCAATCTCTTCATCGCTCAGGCGGCCGTCATTTTCTTCGTCAGCTTGAGTGATTCCGTCGATGAAGTCCCGGACAGCGTGGGTCTTTTCCTTGGTGATTTCTCCCTCGCGAAGATAACGCACAAGGTTTTCAAGTTCCCGCCTGGTCTCCCGTACAAAGTCTGATTCTGACCGCTTCTCGCGTTTTTTTATCTCAAGCTCCATTTCTTTAAGGGCAAGTTCCCGGCTTTCAATCTTCAATTCCTTGTGGGCAAGTCTGTCTGAGAGAATCTTTGCCTCCCGCTCAAGTTTTGCAAGCTCGGCGTGCTTTTGCGTGAGATTTTTTATTAAAACAGAAACGTCCGCCTGGTCTCCAGAAAGATAATTCTTTGCCTTTTCGACTGTCTCCCTCGGAAGCCCTGAGCGTTTAGCGATTTCAAGCGCGTGGCTTTCTCCCGGAACTCCCATCAAAAGCCTGTATGTCGGAGAAAGCGTCTCCCCGTCGAATTCGACCGAGGCGTTGGCGCATTTGGGGCTTGTGTAGGCGTAGTTTTTTAGGATTCCGTGGTGGGTTGTCACGAGGACGAAAGCTCCTTTTGCAATCAGGGAATCCAAGGCTGCCATTCCGATTGCTCCTCCTTCCTGGGGGTCAGTTCCGCTTCCAAGCTCGTCCAAAAGGACAAGGCTCTTCGAGTCAGCCAGACGGCAGGCCGCTGCTATGTTTTTCATGTGGGCTGAGAATGTCGAGAGCGACTGGTCGATTGACTGCTCGTCGCCGATGTCGCAGAAAACTGAGTCAAAAAGCGGAAGTCTGCTTCCCTCCGCCGCAGGAATCGGGAAACCAGCCTGATTTAAAAGCGAGAGCAGGGCGAATGTTTTGAGAGTGACAGTCTTTCCTCCGGTATTGGGACCTGAGACAATCAGGACATTTTTTTCAGGAAGAAATTTCATGTCAATCGGAACGGCCTTTTCGCCTAAAAGCGGGTGGCGGGCTTGAAGGAGCAGGGGGGCGTCCCCGTTTGTGGGGAGGGCGCAGACGCAGGCGTGGTCAAGCCCCCATTTTGCGGCCGCGCAGGTCTCGTCGAGTTCTTCAAGGACATAGAGGGAGGACTTTATCGCTTGGGCGTAGGTGGCGGTCTTCGCCGTCAAATCTGTGAAAATCTTTCTCTTTTCTGCCTCAAGGTGGAATTCTTCCTGAATAAGCTCGTTGTTCTTGCGGACTGCCTCGTCAGGCTCTATAAAAAGTGTCTGGCCGGATTTTGAAAGCTCGTGGACTATTCCAGGAACGCGGAGGCGGTGGCTTGCCTTTACCGCCAAAAGCTGTCTGTCTGCCCTGAACACGGGAACTGACGACTCCAATGCAGTGTTCAAGCTTGGGTCTGACGTGTATTTTTTGAGCGCGGAGGCGATTTCCTTTTGAATCTGGCTGATTTTTTCTTTGATTGCCCTGAGGGCGGGAATATCTTTGAGGCTTCCGTCACGCGGGTCTACTATGCGGCTGATTTCATTTGAGCATGAAGAGAGGGAGCTTGCGTCGATTTTCTCTGAGAGGGCTAGGAGTTTTTTTATCGGAAGGCTTTTGGAGCCTGTGTTGATTTTTTCGGCCGCTGTAAGAGCTGAGGCGCAGAACTGGAGCAGTGAATAAAATTGCTCCTGTTCGAGGGAGGCACCCTCAACTGACAGGACTTTTAAAAATGTATGGATTTGCGGCCAGCTTTTTATCGAGGAAGAGAAGTCTCCCTGTAAAAGCACGTTCCATTCGCGGCAGAGTCCTTTAAGCTCTTCGATTCTCTCAGATTTGTCTGAAGTCAAAGGCTCCCGGCCTTTTAAATGCTGGGCTGATTCCTCGGACGCGCAGAAATTTGCGATTTCGTCCCTCACCCTGTAAAATTCAAGTTGTTCAAGAGTTTTTTTGTGCATAATTTTCTTAAGTTTAATTGATTTTGAGAATCTTCCGGCTTAGTCTTCCCAGCGGCCGGTGCGGATTTCCTCGCAGATTTTCTTCCAGCTCTCAAAGCGCTCCTCGCTGATTACTCCGGAATAGACGGCCTCAAGAATCTTGCAGCCGGTCTCGTGGGTGTGGCTGCATGACATTCCAAAAGCGCATTTTCCAACCAGACCCTTCATCTCGCGGAAGTAGAGGGCGAGGTCTTCTGCCTCGATGTTGTGGAGGACAAAGCGGCGGACTCCAGGAGTGTCGATTACGTCTGCCACGGCGTTCTGAATGCCGCCTGTCAAAGACTCATTAAGTTTTATGTGCATCAGGGAGCCTTTTGTCGTCGTGTGGCTGCCCTTGCCATATTTTTTTGAAAGGCTTCCGGTTTTCAAGACGACGGAGTTATCCAGCACGTTTATCAGGGAGGATTTCCCGACCCCGGACTGTCCGACAAAGGCGGAGAGCTTTCCTGAAAGAAGCTCCGCAAGCTCTGTCATTCCCTCGCCGGATTTTGCCGACACGCGGAGGATTTTATAGCCTAATTCCTGCCAGATTAACAGCCTGTTCTGGAAGTCTGCCTCCATGGCTGCCGGGAGGTCGTATTTATTGACGAGGATTATAGGCTCTATATTCTCGTTTTCCGCCTGGGCCAGCTCCCTGTCGATAAAGCGGGGGCGGAAAGGCGGCTCTTCCGGCGTTGTTACCAAAAAAACGTTGTCAACGTTGGCCGCCAAAATCTGCGGGCAGCGGCCCTTCACGTTCCAGCGGACAAAGGCGTTCTTCCGCTCGATTAAAGATGTAATCTGGCCTTTTTCGGGGCTGTCTTCCTCCGGCTCGAAAGTCACCTTGTCGCCTGGGGCCAGCGGATTATAGAATTTTTCGTCCAGTTTTAGCCGCTTGCTTTTTATTGAACAGACGGCCTTATGTATTTCGCCCTCTGAGTCTGAGTATTCAACGTCAAAAAAATTATTGGAGCCGTCCAAGACGGTGCCGGTCAGTTCTGCCATATTTAATATAAAGTTTAAGGGTAAAAGATTAATTTTTCAAGTGATGGAAAGAAAATCTCCCGGAGATTCTATCAGGGAGCAGATTTGACAAAAATTCCCCCGCTGCCTGCGCAACGGGGCCGGAGGGCTTTAGTAGGGGCTGAAAAAATCTTAAGATTTTTTCGTCCCCTATGAGCCGGGGGAGGCGAACCCGTAGGCAACGCTCGCCCCATGCCCATGCGCCCATATTTCATTTTTCTTCTGCTTTTGCTGCCTCTGCCTCGCGGCGGGCGATCTTCTTCTGGTTGAGGACTGATGCCACAAGGGAAAAGATTGCCAGCGCGAAGAAGACCAGACAAATCGGACGTGTGAAAATCATCTCAAAGTGTCCGTCGACAATCTGCATGTAGCGGCGGATATTTGACTCGCACATAGGTCCGAGAATCAAGGCCAGCAGAATCGGAGAAAGCGGGAAGCCGTACTTTTGCAGCAGGTAGCCGATTATTCCCATGACAATCGCAAAGTAAACGTCAAACAGCGACTGGTTGATTGCGTACGCTCCGACCAGAGAAAGGACGAGGATACAGGGAATCAGGAAGTAGCGTTCGAGTGAGATTACCTTGCTGAAAATATTCACGCCCAACATTCCCACGACGAGGAATGCGAGGTTTGCGGCCAAAAGGGCTCCGAATACCGCGTAGACGATGTTCAGATGCTCGACGTACATCATAGGGCCTGGCTGGAAGCCGTGCATGATGAAGGCTCCCATGAGAACCGCTGTGTTTGAGTCGCCTGGAACTCCGAGCGCGAGCATTGGAATCATGGCACCGCCGGAACAGCCGTTGTTTGCGCATTCAGCAGCCGCGATTCCCTCTGGCGCGCCCTTGCCGAACATCTCCGGGTGCTTTGAAGTCCTCTTTGCCTCTGAATATGAGACGAATGCCGCTATGTCACCGCCTGCACCCGGAATGGAGCCGATGAAAGTTCCAATCAGGGAGCCTTTTATGAGGTGGGGCCAAATTGTCTTTACGTCGTCTTTTTTGGGCAAAATATTGCGTACGACTGACTTCAAGTAGCTTATAACTGGGTTGCCAGATTTTTCTCCTGAATTGACGTTGCGCTTCGGGTTTGCCTGCAAAAGGTGCTCAAAGTTCGCGATTACTTCTGAAATCGCGAAAAGTCCAATCAATGCCGGGATAAAGGGAATGCCGTCATAGAGGCCGCGCAGCTTGAAAAAGCGAAGGTAGGCGCAGGTTTTGTCCATACCGACCGTTCCAATCAAAAGTCCGAAGAAGGCCGCAATCAAGCCCTTCAGAACTGACTTTCCTGAGATTGCAACGATTACTGAAAGACCGAAGAGGGCGAGAGAGAAGAATTCAGCGGGGCCGAATTTCAAAGCCGCCTTTGAGATAGTCGGAGAGAGAAAGGTCATCACAAGTGCGCCGATGATTCCTCCAGAGAATGAGGAGAAAAGCGAGATTGTAAGCGCTCTTCCTGGCTCTCCCTTCTGACCCATAGGAAAGCCGTCCAAAACGGTCGCGGCTGCGGAAGGTGTTCCCGGAGTGTGAATCAAGATTGCCGCGATGGAGCCGCCGTACATTCCGCCGCAGAAAATGCCTAAAAGCATGGCCACGCCTGGAATGAAGTCAAGTCCGTATGTGAACGGAACTAGAAGGGCGATTCCCATGGTCGCCGTGAGGCCTGGAATTGCTCCGATTAAAATGCCGCCTGCCGCTCCAAGCAAAGTGTAGAGCATTGTCGAGGGGGCGAAAACCTGGGCGAAGCTAGATGCGATTAATGAAAAGTCCATTTTTTACCCCTTATAAGTAATTCTCGATAAAGCCGAGAGGCATTTCAATTCCCAAGATGAATTTGAAGACTATGAATATTACTGCCGTCGCAACAACGGAAACAATCGCCATTTTAAGATACTCTTTTTTTCCTAAAAGTCTTGTCATTGCAAAAATCGCAAAGGGCGTTGTGATTATAAAGCCCGTGACGTTCCAGAGGAGGGCGTAAACTACGATTATGGCCAGTCCCAAAAGTGCCCTCTGCATGTCCTTGTTGAGGGGGCTAAGAGTAGGAGCCTCGCCCTTGTTGGACGATGTGCTTTTGAGGTTTGTCAAAAAAAGAATCAGGCAGCAGACAAAAAGACAGACTGCCAATGCGCGCGGAAAAAACTCCGGGCCGACCGGAACATTTTTAAACTCTTTGAAAGTGAAAGTGTAGGCGAACGCCGCCGCCGAGACAATCATGCCAACTAAGGCCGAAATTAAATTTGCTTTTTTCATGTGTTTTTGAAAGTAAGAAAGCTGAAAAAAAATCTCCCGCTGACTGACTCCTTTTCTCTTGTTTTACGGGAAAATCGGGTCGTCTGCGGGAGATGCTGAATTTTAGTCAATCAAGCCGATTGATTTCATTGTCTTTGTGACAGACTCGAAGTTGTCCTTGAGAAATGCTCCGAATTCTTCAGAATTCTCATAGGCCAAGTTGAGGTTCAGGCTTTCTGCTGTCTTGACGAATTCAGGATCCTGCTCAGCAGCTGTGAATGCCTCGACGAGCTTTGCCTTGATTGCCGGGTCAACTCCCTTCGGAAGGGCAAGACCGCGCCATGTGTAGTACTCAACGTTGAAGCCCTGTTCCTTCAATGTGGGGATGTTCGGGTATGCAGCTGGGCGGCTTGCGTCCATAACGCCGAGAACCTTTACGTTTCCAGCGTCGAGCTGTGATTTGACTTCTGCGAGTGAGACTGCGACTGCCTGAATGTGTCCGCCTGCAACTGCTGTTACGGCACCTGCGGCACCCTCAAATGCGACGTGCTTTACGTCGATTCCTGTCGCGTCAGCGAAAAGTCCGGCTCCGATGTGCCAGACTGAGCCAGGAGCTGAGTTTCCGATTGAGACTTCACCGGGGTGAGCCTTGCAGTAGTCTACGAATTCCTGGACTGTGTTGTAGGGAGCGTCAGCTTTGACTGTGAGAGTCGCGGCGTCAGCGTTTACGCGGATAAGCGGGTCATAGTCAGCGTATGTGAAGTCAATGAGTCCCTGCTGGGGGAGTGAGTTCAACTCGAATGTAATCATACCGACTGTGTAGCCGTCAGCCTTTGCGTCTTTGATTGCCGCGTGTCCGATTGCGCCAGCACCACCAGTCTTGTTTTCGACTGTGATTGTCTGTCCAAGATATTTTTCTGCTGATGCGCAGAGGGCGCGGAGAACAGAGTCTGTTCCACCACCGGCACCCCATGGACAAATCATTGTGATTCCCTTTTTGGGGAAGTCTGCTGCCGCGTTTGCCTTTTCCTTTTTAGAGCAAGAAACCAGAGTTCCCGCTGCAAGGGCGGCGCACATAAGAGAAAGCGCTAGCTTTTTCATATAAATAATGCCTCCGAAATAGAACGCGGTTCTTCTATAGAAAACCGCATTATATTTTTAATAATAGTTTTATAATAATAGGTAGAACTTTACTCTGTCAAATGATAATTGTCTGTTATCGACCCTTTTCTACCTCTGCCTGCGATTTTCTTTTTACTGACTGGAGGAATTTGAGGAACTTGAAGATGAGTTGAGCTGCCATTCGCCGTAGTTGTCCGTGATTTCTGTTTTCATTGAGGACATTGGTCTCCAGGCAACGGAAATTGTAAAGTATGGGCTAAAGTCATAATATGATTTTCCGTTGTCGGTTAGCAGACGGGGTTTTATCGTGAAGGATGATGACAAATCCCAGTCGTCAAGGTCGTGGGTGATTTTTACGGTCAGGTTTTGCAGCTTGAAGCGGCTGGACTTTCTTTTTTCCTCATCGTCAAAACGGAATGAGTTCGCAAGGTCATCAAAAAAATTCAGGCGGGAGCCTGTGGTCGTACTTGTGTCTGGAGTCTTTTTTAGGTACCAATAGATTGAAGAGTTTTTAGAGGATGCTGAAAATGAAATGTCCAAAAAGTTGTTTATTTTAAATGTTATTCCCGGCGCAATGGTGAAATAACTTTCAGTCGGTTTTATAAAGCTATATACAAAGTTTGTGGAAATGGTCGGTGCAAAGGCAATCCTGTCTGTCCAGTATTTGTAGGTTTTAACGGGCTTGGAATAAATGACGCTGGCCGAATACGGCTGGAATTCCTGCTCTTCCCTTTTTGTCCAAGTCGGAAGTTGGGTCGTTTCATCTGTTGTTAAATCGTAGCCGTAAGTGTATGACATTGTGTATGAGGCTGTCAGCCCAAAGCCAGCGAGACTTAATTTTAGTGATTCCTTGTATTTTTCTTCCATATCATAGATATATGTTTCTGAGAATTTCAGCTTTTTGCTAAAAAGGCTCAATGTCGCAGTCTGTTTAAAATCTTCTTTTACCCAGTTTTCTTTTTCGTCGTCAGTTGCTTCCTCTTTTTTTATTCCGGTTCCAGCCGTCAGGGTTAAATATGGAAATCCTAATGTCAGTTCACCGGTATATTCATCCGGCTGGGGGGGGAGTGTGGATGTCAGGGACAGCTGCTGCAAGAATTTTCCATCGTATTCTTCGGAGGCGAGGACAAGGTTTAGGTTGTGGACTGTAACCGAGTCTTCGTTCCAAAGTTCCATAAAATTGTAGTCCCAGTCAGGATTTATCTCGTTAGTCGTTGTGTCTTCCGTGCCTGTGTATTCTGTTCGAATCATTTTGACTGTTGAATTCCATGTGATGGCGGTTTTCGCAAAATGCTGTGTATAATTGAAAGGGTTTAGCGAGAGTGCGTTTACGCTGGTCAGGTCGAGTTTTTGGGCGGCGTAGTCAGTTTTTTTTACGGATGCCTTTTGACTGTCTGTGTAAAAATCATTGTTCAAATAGGGGTGATCCTGAAAAATCGGGCTGAATGTGAACGTGTCTTTTAGTGAGATAAAACCGTCCTTCCATGCTGCGGAACTGGCAAGCTCTGTCGGAACCTTGACGTTGTAATAGGTTGACTTGCGGTTAGTCCAGCTGAAGTCGTCAGGGGTAATCAAGTCCGTGGAATTTGGCAGGGTCGATGAATAGGCAATCTGTGTCGTGTAAGTCGGCGTGATTGAATATGAAAGCGAATATGAAAATGCCGAAATGCTAGTTGCTGCTGGAATTTTCACCGTGATGTCCGGCAGGGCTGACTCAGAAAAAATTGCTTCTTCTTTTTGACTTGTGGACGGATTTTTTTGATTTTTCTGACTTGCAGATTTGTTTGTTTCCGTCCTATCGGACTCTTTTTCTTCTGTATCTTCGGTCAGGGATTTTGGAATCACCAGGTCTGGAGGAGATTTTTTTCCTGAACTTTTTTTTGCAGTTTTTGACGAGGAGCCGATTTCTATTATGGTTCCAGCCAACTTTCCCGTGACTTTTACCGGAGTGACCTGTGAAGGATAGTAAAATTTTCTCTGCGGGCTGTAGGTGCTCAACTTGTCGTCTTTGACATCGGAAATTGAAGAGTTGGCCAATGATGAAAAGACGACTGATGAATTCAAACTTGAGATTTCTGCCGTGGTTATGAATGGACTGAACAAGTCTGTGACCGGAGCCCTTGCGGAGGCGTTCAAATCCCAGTTGTATGAGGAAATTTCGCTGATTTCATCGTCTGATTTGACTGCGGTTGATGTCTCTGAAATATTGGTCAGGTAGTCAATCCAGTCCATAGTCTCCGCCCGGTTGTTGAAGTCGTAGTCAAAATAGGGGTCTGAGTAGACCGGCATTGAAAGTGAAAAAGTAAATGGATTTGAGATTGCGAACTTCAAATTGGCCTGATAGCGGAATTTTGTTTTTAGAGAAAGAAAATTCGCTTCATCGCTGTATGTTTCCCCGCTGGCAGCGAAAGGAGAATACATCTCCTTGTTTTGGAAAATCGTCCGGCTCCAGCCCAATTTTGCCATAAGCTGAAAGTTGCTGATCGGTCCGCTTGAAGATTGGTATGCGGAGTCAAAACCTGCCATTGTTCCCAGGGCTGCATAGTAGTCTGCCATGATTTTTATGTAATTCGATGTGGAGCCTGTGAAATCTTCATCCAAGTTGTGGAGGACAAGACCTTCCCGTCTTTGCTCTTTTTGGGCACTTGTGTTTATGAAACTGAAAAAATCAACCTTGTCATCGGAATCCTCATCGCTGTCATCCTTACCCAGCTGACTCGTTGTCTTTGCGTCAGAGGTTTTACGGCCGTAAAGGTAGGTCGTTGTGTTGATAAAAGTGCCCTCGCGGGATTTAAATCCGAAGGCTGGGTTGAAAATCAGCTCGTCCTTGGGGTAATAAAAGGCCGGAAGCCAGAGGAGGGGAATCCGGCCGACAAAAAGGAAGGCATTTAAAAATGCGAATTCCCCGCCTGGAAGCAGCCAAATTCTGGAGGCCTTGATTCTCCAGTGGGGATTTTCATCGTCACAGAAAGTCAACTCTCCGTTTTTGAAAGTCACAGTCCCGGATGAGTCCCGTCCAAAGATGTCGGAGGCTACAATCAGCGTTGACCCGGACGGAACGTTGATAGCATCGCTTGAAGTCTGGACTATGCGGCCATCGTCGAAAATTCCTTCGAGAGATGATGTATTAAATAGAAGACTTGAGGCTGTGATTGAGTCTCCGCCCTCTGTAGAAGTTTTGTTAGTTGAGAGGGAGACGGAGCCTTCTGCGTAAATCATTTCGGTCGTCCGGTTGTAGTTCACGTTTTCAGCTTTGATTGTGGTTTTGTCACTTCCACGCTCCACGGAAATCACGACTCCGCCTGTCAAAATTATGCAGTCGCCACCATTTACCGGGTCTTTGCGGTTCTCTGTTTTTTGAGCCGACTCAATTGTGATTATTGAAACTTCGGTCTTTTTTTCGGATTCCTTCTGCTCTTTTGTTTCTGGCTTACCTTCCACCGCATGAACGCTGATAGTGCAGGTCAGTGTGAGAAAAATTAAGAATGCCTTCCGAAAACAAAACTTTTTTAACAGCATAAAAATAATTAAAAATGAAATATGAAAAATGAAAAATTCTCACAGGGTTAGGGATTGGAAGGGGCGCGTAAGCGCGTGCTGCAAGCACCGGCCGTGAGGGAAAGCCCTGAAAAGCCCGCCCCGCGCAAGCGGGAACCCCCAGTATATTCACTTCTCATTATTCATTCTTTATCTATTTTTCTCCAGCATATCTTTGACGAATTTTCCGGTGTAGGAGCCTCCGACTTTGGCCACTTGCTCAGGGGTGCCGGATGCGACAATGGAGCCGCCGCCGTCTCCGCCTTCCGGACCCAAATCGATTATCCAGTCCGCCTGGCAGATTACGTCCAGATTGTGCTCGATCATCACGACGGAATTTCCCTTGTCCACCAGAGCCTGAATGACTTCCATAAGGATTTTCACGTCCGCGAAGTGGAGGCCTGTTGTCGGCTCGTCGAGAATGTAGAGGGTCTTTCCTGTTGACGGGCGGGCAAGCTCTGTGGCCAGTTTGACTCTCTGTGCCTCTCCGCCGCTCAGTGTAAGCGCGTTCTGTCCGAGCTGAATGTAGCCAAGACCCACGTTCTTCAAAGTCTCAAGTTTGCGGGAGATGTGGGGGATGTGGGCGAAAAAGTCCGCCGCCTCCTCAATCGTCATATTGAGAACGTCGGAGATTGACTTTCCTTTGTACAAGACTCCCAAAGTCTCCTCGTTGAATCTTTTTCCATGGCAGACATCGCACTGGATGAAAACATCTGGAAGAAAGTTCATCTCAATTTGAATCGTTCCCGCCCCCTGACAGTGTTCGCAGCGGCCGCCTTTGACGTTGAAGGAGAAGCGTCCGGCCTGAAAGCCCCTGGCCTTTGACTCAGGCAGGCTTGCGTACAAGTCGCGTATCGCATTGAAAACACCCACGTAAGTCACCGGGTTACTTCTAGGAGTTCGGCCGATCGGGGACTGGTCGATGTTTATAACCTTGTCAATCGCCTCAAGCCCTTCTATTCCGTCAAAGTCGCCGACCGGGTAGTCAGTCTTCATCAGCTTGTTGGAGACAGCAGGATAGAAGACGTCGCTCAAAAGCGTTGACTTGCCGGAGCCGGAAACGCCCGTAATGCAGGTGAAAGTTCCGAGCGGAATGTCAACCGAGATGTTCTTGAGGTTGTGCTCCCGGACTCCCTTGATTTTGATGAAAGAGCCGTTGCCCTTCCGTCTCGAAGAAGGAATCTCCATGCGGAGCTTTCCCGAAAGAAATCTTCCCGTGGCTGACTCCTCGACTTTCATCACGTCCTCAGGCTTTCCAGACGCAACCACATTTCCCCCGTGGACTCCGGCTCCCGGCCCTATGTCGATCAGCCAGTCGGCGGTGCGCAGGGTGTCTTCGTCATGCTCGACGACAATCACGGTGTTTCCAAGGTCTCGAAGGTATGTCAGGGTCTTTATAAGACGCTGGTTGTCCCTCTGGTGAAGTCCGATTGAAGGCTCGTCCAAAATGTACATGACTCCAGTCAGTCCTGAGCCGATCTGGGTTGCAAGGCGGATTCTCTGGGCCTCGCCGCCGCTCAATGTTCCGGCTGACCTGTCAAGGGTTAAATACTCAAGACCCACGTTCTTTAAAAAACTCAGGCGGGCGCGGATTTCCTTTAAAACCTGGGCTGCAATCGCCTTTTCAGTCTCGGTGAATTCAATTTTTTCAAAAAAATCGATTGTGTCCAGAACGGAAAGCTTGCAAAGCTCGTAGATGTTCTTTCCGCCGATTGTGACTCCCAAAGCTTCCTGTCTAAGTCTCCTTCCGTGGCAGGAGGAGCATTCTGAGACGGACATAAATTTCTCTTCGATTCTGACCCGCTGGGCTTCTCCCCATGCCTCGTTGTGCCGTCTTTTCATGTCGGCGAGGATTCCCGGCCATGGACGGTTGTACTCGCTCATTCCCTCACCGGACTGCTTTTGGTAAATCCAGTGGATGTTCTGGCCCTGCTTTCCGTCCCAAAGGGCTGAGAACTGTTTTTCAGTCAAATCTTTTACCGGCGTGTCCAACGTGAATCCGTAGCTTTCGGCTATGGCAGAGAACATGGCCTGGTTCCACTCGCTCTCCGGGTTGTAGAAGGGAAAAGCCCCCTGATTGAAGGAGAGGCTTTTGTCAGGCAGGATTTTCTGCGCGTCCCACTCCATTTTTTCGCCGAGGCCCGTGCATTCAGGGCAGGCTCCGAACGGGTTGTTGAAGGAGAAAAGGCGGGGCTGCAACTCCGGGATTGAGATTCCGCAGTCGGGGCAGGCATTTTTCTGGCTGAAAAAGACCTCCTGCTCGATAAAGTCCTTCGATGAATCCACTTTTCCGCCTGCCGCAAGAATTCCGTCCACGACCGCCTGATATGCTTCGTCTGTCTTGTAGACCCGCCTCAGGACGATGATTACCCCGTTTGCCGCCTCAAGGGCTGTCTCCACGGACTCCGAAAGCCGCTTTTTCGAGTCCTCCTTGAGGACGATTCTGTCGACGACAATTTCTATCGTGTGCTTTTTCTGCTTGTCGAGTTTTATGGAATCCTCAAGCTCCACCATAAGGCCGTCGATTCTGGCGCGGGCAAAGCCTGATTTTTTCGCGTCGTCGATGATTTTCTGGTGCTCTCCCTTTTTTCCACGGATTACAGGGGCCAGCAATGTGAGCCTTGTCCCCTCGTTCCAGCTCAAGATGGAGCCTATGATTTGGTCGACCGACTGCTCCTGAATCTCGCGACCGCAGTTGGGGCAGTGGGCGTGGCCGATTCTCGCGTAGAGGAGGCGGTAGTAGTCGTAAATCTCTGTGACCGTTCCGACAGTTGACCGGGGATTTCTGTGGGTTGTCTTTTGTTCGATTGAGATTGCCGGTGAGAGGCCTTCGATTAAGTCAACGTCCGGCTTGTCCATGGAGCCTAAAAACTGCCTGGCGTAGGACGAGAGGCTTTCCATGTAGCGTCTCTGGCCTTCCGCAAAAAGGGTGTCAAATGCAAGGGATGATTTTCCCGAACCTGAAAGACCTGAAATTACCACGAGCTTGTTTCTCGGAAGCTCCACGTTTATGTTCTTTAAGTTGTGTTCCCGCGCGCCTCTGATTACGATTTTCTCGCCGGAAACTGAATGAATAGCCTTGTTTTCCACGCTGAGATTATAGAAGAATAAAGGCTCTTTTGCAATTCTGGGCGCATCCGCCGCTTCGCGTCGCCATGGCTGCGAGTTTTTTTTCAAAAAAAATGCGATTTTTCCCCTTTACACTGTTGACATAAATTCGTAAAGAATATATATTCATTCTCACATTGCATTCCCCGATTGTGTAATGGTAGCACCTCAGATTCTGGTTCTGATCGTGGGGGTTCGAATCCTCCTTGGGGAATAGAATGCTGACTCAAGTCAGCATTTTTTTTGGCTCCCTCGAATATCGGTTTAGTTCATCGCCCTCTCAAGGCGGAGAGACGGGTTCGACTCCCGTGGGAGCTAAGAAGATAGCTTAACTATCCGGAAAAAGACACTCATTTACGGAGTGTCTTTTTTATTTTAAACTCGGGAGTCGAACCCGAAGCGAACGCGCGGCAGGTGCCGCGAAAAGCAGCCAAGGAGGGCTGCGGCAGTGAGCGCACGCGTGGTAGGAGTGAGCACACAGGACGTGGGCGAACGGAGACCTTCGACTCCCGTGGGAGCTAACTTGAGAAATCAAAAGTTTTGGAAGAAGACACTCATTTACGGAGTGTCTTTTTGTTTTTAAATCGGGAGTCGAACCCGAAAGCCGCGCCGAGCAGGTGCGAGGAAAAGGCGGCAGGGATGCCGCCGTCAGCGGCTGCACGCGTGGTAGGGAGCAGGGCTGACAAAAAGCTGTTGAAGTCTTGCGCCACGCCACCGGAAGGTTGCCGCCTGCGGCAAGTGCGTAGCACCGCGCGTTAGCAAGCCTGTAGGCGGCGCTCGCACAAAGACTCGCGCCCGAAAAATCCAGAGTCTTGTTTTTCAATTATTTTTTTTGTTAACTTTAATTTTACTTTTATTCTTTTTTGAGTTATGATTTAGCTATGAAAAGCATCAAAACTAAGCTTCTTTTTATAGTCATATTGATTGTCCTTGTTTCGAACGGGACTTTGGGGGTCATTTCCTATCTGGAAACTGAGTCTTCCTTGAGGGGAACTGTCCAGCAGACTTTGCGTGCCACTGCGAAGAACGTCGCCGACAAAATCGATGAGGTGAACGAAAAGCACCTTTGTATGCTGGAGGGCATTGCGGCCTTGCCTTACTGCACGGATGATTCGATTTCCTTGCGGGACAAAACTTTGATGATTGGTAAAGCCGCTAAAATCAATCCTGAATATGAGAATGTGGCTTATTACAATGAAAAAGCCCAGTCAATCACTGCTTTCGGCCAGTTCATTGAGATTCCGGACCGAGTTTGGTTCAAGGAGGCTATGAAGGGCAACCGCTATGTCGGCCGGCCTGTCGTAAGCCCCGTGAACAATCAGCTTATGCTCCAGTACAGCGTCCCGATTTATGATGAGAATAAAAATATCAGGGGCGTTCTCTGCGCCAACGTCTACGGAAAGTCTCTATGCGAATTTGTTTCGGAAATCAATTTCGGAAAGAGTTCGCACCCGATTGTGGTTGACATGGCCACAGGATACACCGTTGCCTCCGAGGACGTGAACAACGTGATCAACCAGCAGAATCTCGTGGACGAGTCTTCTGGAAAGCTCAAGGAAATCTTTGACGACATGATGCGGGGTAATACCCTGGGCAGCTCCTATACAGACTCTGCCAAGGGCGTGAAGATGACCTGCGCCTACCAGCCTGTCGGAAAGTCCTGCTCTTGGGCTGTCTTTGGTGCCGCCCCCTACAGCGACTTTTTCGCCGCCATCACTGTAATCCGCAACATAGTATTGCTCTCAACTGTGATTGCGGTGATTTTGTCTTCAATAATACTCTTCGGGTTCGTCGCGCATATCATGAAGCCTTTGAAGGAAGTGAAGGACTCCATAACAAAAATCGCATCCGGCAACGCCGACCTGACAAACAGAATCAAGCAGTCCTCAAATGACGAGATTGGTGACGTAGTGAAAGGCTTCAACACCTTCACCGAAAAACTTCAGACCATTATCGCCCAGGTCAAACAGTCAAAGGATTCTTTGGGAATCGCGGGCCAGGACTTGGAGGCCTCGACGGAAGACACGTCAGCTTCAATCACTCAGATTATCGCAAACATTGACTCCGTCCACAAGCAGATTTCAAATCAGGGAAATTCCGTTCAGCAGACGGCAGGTGCTGTCAATCAAATCGCCTCGAACATCCAGTCCTTGGAGCGCATGATTGAAGGCCAGTCCTCCGGTGTCACGCAGGCTTCCGCCGCAGTCGAGGAGATGATTGGAAACATCGCCTCCGTAAACCAGTCGGTCGACAAAATGTCCTCGTCTTTCGAGGAGCTTTCAACCCATGCCCAGAACGGAGCCCAGAAGCAGGATGATGTTAACGCCCGTATCGAGCAGATTGAGGCCCAGTCACAGATGCTGCAGGAGGCCAACGCCGCGATTTCCGCTATCGCTGAGCAGACAAACCTCTTGGCTATGAACGCCGCAATCGAGGCGGCCCATGCCGGTGAGGCTGGAAAGGGCTTCTCTGTCGTCGCTGACGAAATCAGAAAGCTCTCTGAGACTTCTACAGTCCAGTCAAGGACTATCGGAGACCAGCTCAGCAACATCAAGGATTCTATCGGCTCCGTTGTGTCAGCCTCTGCTGAGTCAAGCATGGCATTCCGTGTCGTGGCCGACAAAATCAAGGAGACTGACCAGCTTGTCCGCCAGATTAAGGCCGCTATGGAAGAGCAGAATGAGGGATCCCGCCAGATTACGGATGCCCTCCACTCGATGAACGACTCCACGACCGAAGTCCGCAATGCCGCCCACGAGATGACTGAGGGCAACAAGACGATTCTTGCGGAAATCAAGCACCTGCAGGATGCCACCACGGTCATGAACCAGAGCATGAGCGAGATGTCGGTCGGCGCGAGAAAAATCAATGAGACGGGCGCGGCTCTTGCCGGAATCGCCGGAAAGATGACTGAGTCCATCAACGATATCGGCAGTCAGATTGACCAGTTCAAGGTTTGAGACTGATTCTATGGTTGCAAAATGGCTTCTTTGCTTGTACAATAGGCAATAGTGGACTCTCAATATAAAATTGTGCTTTCAGACACGGATATTTTGTCCCGTGTCTGCGGCACTAACGACAGCAATTTAAAACTCATTGAAGAACATCTCGGCGTTCCTGTTTTCACCTGCGGAAATGAGCTTTCCGTGGAAAAAGATGACCCTGCCTTGCAGCAGGAGTTCCGCTTTATCATCAACAGAATTGTCGATGAAATCGAGGAATCCGGTGACTCGTCCGGCGACATGGTTGAGTCAATCCTTCACGCCTCCCTTGACGGTGACGATTTTAACGCCGCTGACTGCGCGATTGCGATTCCCGGCGGAATGAGAAAGGTTTTCCCCAAGACAAAAAATCAGGCCAGATTGATTCAGGCCTTCCGCAAGAACGACTTGGTTTTTGCCGAGGGACCTGCCGGAAGCGGAAAGACTTTCCTTGCGATCGCCGAGGCTTTGCGCCTAGTCCTGAGCCATAAAGTGAATTCGATTGTTTTGACAAGACCCGTCGTTGAGGCGGGTGAGAGCCTTGGCTTTCTTCCGGGCAACCTTGAGGAAAAGCTCAGTCCATATTTGCGGCCTCTTTATGATGCCATGGGTTTTTGCGTCTCAAAGGACGTGATTAAAAAACTGGTCGAGAGCGGAATTGTCGAGACTGCCCCTCTGGCCTATATGCGCGGCCGTACACTGCATAATTCTGTCGTCATTTTGGACGAGGCCCAGAACACTACGCGTGAGCAGATGAAAATGTTTTTGACCCGCATGGGCGAGAATTCAAAAGTTTTTATCACAGGTGACGTGTCCCAAATCGACCTGCCAAAAAGACAGCCTTCCGGCTTGATTCACGCGCTTGAAATCCTTAAGAACATTCCAGAAATCAGCATAGTAAAACTTTCCGGCGGGGACGTTGTGCGTTCCTCCCTGGTGAGAAAAATTGTAAAGGCATACGAAGATGAACAAACAGACGAATAGCGAAGAAAAAGCTTTTATCGCTCAGACTATTTCTGCCGTCGGGGCTTATGTGGCGAAAAACTGGCACGTTTTGCTTCTATTTATTTTGACCTTTTTGGCTTCTTCCGCCGTCCTTTATTTGGACACGAATACGAACGAGACTATCGCCTCTTTTGCAATCGAGGAATATGAGGTCGGTCAGGTCGCGGACAAGACAATCGTTGCCAACAAGTCCATTTCCGCCGATGAGCGCTACCCGGTTGAAATCACCGAGGGCGAAAAAGTCATCAAGAAGGGCTTTGCGATTACAGACGAGCAGTTTTTGAAATTGCGCAAGATGGCGGATTCTCCGGTTTATATCGACTACCGGGCTTTTGCGGACAGGATTCTCTTTTTGATGCTGCTCTCCGCCCTCTGGTTTCTTTTGTATTCGCCGGTTGTCCTAGGCAAAAATGTTGAATTCAAGGAGCTTGTTTTTGAGAGCGTTCTATTTTTCATAGTTTTCGGAATGACAATCTTGGGCGGAAAAAGCGCGGCCTTGCAGCCTGTCTTCGCCCTGCCTGTCGTGATTCCTGCCGCCCTCTGCATTTTCCTGACGGCGATTTTGTTCGGCCAGAGGTCAGCCTTTTTCTTTGCGATTTTGATTTCCCTCGGCGTTCTCTGTGCTGACAAGTTTGAGCTTGTCCCCGCTATGTTCACTCTGGCCTCATCTCTGGCGGCCGCGAGAATTGTCAGGTCAATCGAGCGCAGAATCGACATGGTTTTTGCCGCGATTTTGATTGCGGTTTTGAACGTTGTCTTTATCATCGTTTTGAAGGTGATTTTCAACGCCCAGCTGCTTTCCGACGCGGTTTTTGTCCTTCCTGCAATAGCATTTAACGGCTTTATCTCCGGAATCCTTGTTCTCGGCCTTTTGACACCTCTTGAGTATATTTTGAACACGGCCTCAGTCTTCCGCCTGATGGACTTGAGCGACTTGAACGCCCCGATTATGCGCCACATGCTCCTTAACGCGCCGGGAACCTACAATCATTCAATGATGGTCGCCTCCCTCGCGGAGAACGCCTGTAAGTCAATCGGCGCGAATCCACTTTTGGCCAGGGTCGGAGCCTACTATCACGATATCGGAAAAATAGAGCAGGCCGAGTATTTCACAGAGAACAACTTGGACGGCGTGAACCACCACACAGACTTGAACCCATCTCTCTCATTTTCGATTATAAAGAGCCATGTCCGCCGTGGAGTGGAGAAGGCGAACCAGCTCCGCCTGCCAAAACAGATTATCGACATAATCTCGGAACACCACGGAAATTCTGTGATCACATATTTTTACAACGAGGCCAAGAAAAAGGATGAGTCCGTGCGCCAGGAAGACTATTCTTACCCAGGAAATCCTCCTACCACAAAGGAATCCGCCGTTGTCATGCTTGCCGATGTCAGCGAGGCCGCCTGCCACTCTTTGGACAATCCTTCCGCGATGAGACTTGAGAAATTCATATCGCAGATTTTGAGCGACAAGGTTGACCACCACCAGCTTGACAACTGCGCCCTGACTTTCGGCGAGCTGACTGCAATCAAGGATACTTTCGTCCAGATTCTCGCGGGCTACTACCACACTAGAATCAAGTACCAGAACCAAAAAGACCCGGACTCCGAGAAGACAGACAAGTCTGACAAAACTCTCGAACAGCTTCCTGATGACGGCGACAAGACCATTGAGATGTCTGCCGAAAGCGTTAAAAAGGCTGCCGGAAAGTCAAAGGAGGATACTCCGGTGACTGAAAAAGGCAGAAGGTCTTCCAAAAAAGAGGCGAAAGGGGATAAACAATGAACCGTATTTTGATTTCAATGGAAGAAGGCCGGACGGAGCCTGACTGGCTTGGAAAAATAGAGCCTTACATGCAGGAAGTGATGAAAAAACTCGGTTATGACGGTGAGGAGCTTTCCGTTCTTTTTTGCGGGGACGACTTCATCCATAATCTTAACAAAGAATACCGCGAGATTGACTCGGCCACTGACATCCTTTCCTTTGAGAGCGGCGATGAGTACGAGGACGAGGAGGGCAGCTGGAAATGCGCGGGCGATATTATAATCAGCCTTGAGACCCTGCCTGTCAACGCGAAGTATTTTTCAACTGACGAGAACACCGAACTGAAACGCCTTTTGATTCACGGCATCCTTCATTTGAACGGCATGGATCACGGGGACGCTCACGTGGAGCCTGGAGTGGAGCCGACAGACGAGATGCTTATCTTGCAGGAAAGAGTCCTTAAAGAGTTCAAAGACGAAAAATTAATCTAATTATAGAGATTTATAGAAAATAGAGGTACTATGAGTTTATTTAATTTTGGAAAAAACAAAGAGGAACCACACTCTAGCAGCCCGGGCAGAAACAGCGACACGGACCGGGCACAGGAAGAAATCATCACAGAAGAAAAAAAGGACATGATCAAGGGAATCGAGGACTTGTCCGAGACTTCCGTAAAGGAAGTCATGATTCCACGTATTGACGTGGATTTTATCCCCCTCGACACTCCGAAAAATGAGCTGCTTGAGAAAATCGCGGAGTCTGGCCACTCCCGCTTTCCGGTTTATTCGGATTCAATCGACAACGTTGTCGGCGTTCTCTACGTAAAGGACATAATCAAGGCATTTTCAAAGAACGAGGAAATCGATTTGGAAAAACTCGTCCGCAAGGCATTCTTCGTTCCTGAATCAAAGAGAATCGACGGACTTTTGCGCGAATTCAAAAGACGGCACGTTCACATCGCGATTGCGGTTGACGAGTACGGCGGAGTGAGCGGAATAGTCTGCATGGAAGACATCATCGAGGAAATCGTCGGTGACATTCAGGACGAGTTCGACAACGAGCGTGAGGATGTGATTACGGTCGGCGAGAACATCTGGCTTTGTGATGCCCGCGTCGCCCTTGAGGATTTGAATGAAAAGCTGGAGACTGAATTTCCGGCTGAGGATTTTGACACTTTGGGCGGCTTTGTCTTTGACCTTTTCTCAAGGATTCCTGTCAAATACGAGAAAATCTCCTGGCAGAATTTCGATTTTATCGTCCAGGACATGGAAGGCCACCGCTTAAATTTAATAAAAGTCATCAAAAAAGCCGAAAATACAAGTAATGAAGAATGAATAATGAAAAATGAACAATTGCTGGGAAAAGTTTTGGGCGTTCGCCGTTCGCTACGCTCGCGGCGGCGGGCTTTTCGTGGCTACGGCGACTAACCGCGCCTCCGGTGCTATCGCACTTGCTTCGCAACCACTACAATCCCTAACGCATTTTGCGGTCAGAGTTTTTCATTAAAAAAACGGGTGGGACAATATGACATTGAGAAAAAAACTTTCATTGGGAATCGTGATCCTTCTTTTTGCATTGCCTTTGATTGCCCAGGACAATTCTCCGGCGGTTTTGAAATTCTACGATTCCGGCGTTCAAAAGCAGATTGCCGAGGACTTTTACGGAGCCGCCGAAGATTTCAACGAGGCCGTGCAGAGAAATCCAGCTTTTTCTGACGCATGGTTCCATCTTGCCCAGGTGACTTATGAGGTCGGAGACTACAGCCTCGTCTTGAATTATCTGGAAAAAGCCGAGAAATTCGCCAAGGATAAAACAGAAATCCTCAATTTGCGCGGAATGACATTGATTTCCCTTGACCGCCTTGAGGAAGCAAGAAAGATTTTCACCGATGTCTTGAAATCCTCCCCAAACAATGTTGACGCCCGCTTCGGACTGGCAGAGCTTGACCTTTTTGAGGGCCGCTATGACGGGGCTGAAAGAATGTACCTTGACGCCTTGAAGCGGGAGACCGACTCCAGGAAGGCCCTCCTTTCACTTGCTGTCCTGTCCGCAGAGACCGGAAAAAATGATACCGCCAGAAAATATCTTGACCAGGCCTTGCGCCGTCATTCCGGTGAGAGCGAGGTCCACTACCTTGCGGCCTATCTTGAGGCCCGCGCGGGGAATTTCTCCGAGGCGGAGAGAAGGGCAAGGGCTGCGGTTCAGCTGAACGGAAATTTCACCGGTGCCTATGTCCTTTTGGCCTCTGTATTATATTCTCAAAAGCGCTGGGGGGAAGTCATTGATATCTGCGACTATTTGATTGCCAAGGATAGAAAATTGACTTCCGCCTGGTATTTGAAGGGACTTTCTAATTACAGGCTCGGCGACTCTGAAAAGGCGATTTCAATTTGGTCTACGGCCCTCTCAATCGTCCCGCAGGATGAGATTATGCGCGCCATTTTGGAGCTTGTCGTGAACCGCACTCTTCCGATTGAGGACAATCGCCGCTCCTCTTGGTCTGACTACCATATTGCCCGCGCACGCGAGTATGCCAAAGTTTTTGAGGGGGAGGCCGCCCGCTACGAGTACCAGCAGGCCCTCTCAATCGACCCGAATAATATTTCCGCCCGCTATGAGTTTGCCGAGGTCCTTAGAAAAATCGGTTTGAACGAGCTTTATCTTGAACAGCTGAGATTTATACAGAGCCAGCAGGCTGAGCTTGATGCGGCCGCAGAGGAAAAGTCCGGCAAAAAGCTGGAGAAATCCGCGAGCCAAAAATCAACGGAAAGAAAAATCTCTGACACTGTTGAGTCATATTCCTCTTTGATGAAGTACGAGCTTCCCGCAAAGTGGAACGTACAGCCCTTCTATTTGGACAAGAACCGTTGGAATGTCGGAATTTTCTATAAAAAATCTCCCGCCCAGCTTGTCCATTGTGACGGTGAGGAAATCGCAGCTGCCATGGCCGCGGACATCTTCCGTGGAATCGCCACGACGACTGTCGCTGTCTCAAATCAGGAGGTTTCCGGCTACGGAGAGGCTTTCAGCAGGGCGAGAAAAAGCAAGCTTGATTATTTTGTCCTTCTTTCTTTTGACGAATCTGAGCGTGAGGTCTCGCTCGATGCCGTGATTTACAACGGGCGCAACGGAACTGAGACAAAGCGTTTCTCTGTCTTCCGCACGGGTAACGGACGATTTACATCTGTCTTGCGCTCATTCCGCCGCTCAGTCCTTGAGATGCTTCCAATCCGGGGAAAAATTATCGCCCGCAACGGAAACGAGATTTTGATTGACCTTGGAAAATCCGAGGGGCTTGTCAAAAACGCCATGATGGACGTTGTGAAGGCTGGAGCCGTTAAAACTGCTGACACTGGAACTGGCGTAGTATTCCGCCCTCAGGACTCCCTTGGAAATCTTGACCTTTCTTCTGTCGGTGAGGAAATCTCACAGGGAACGCTGACCCAAAAGGGCTTCTACGACCGCGTGAACATCGGGGACGAGGTTCTTGTAAAGTCAATGCCCAAATATGATTCTGAGGGCAACTTGATTGCGGATGCCAATCCTGCGGCTGACGAGAACGGCAACAAGATTGAGTCTAAGACACAGGAGCAGAAAAAGAGGATTACGGCCGAGGACTTGGGGCTTGTGAAGACTCCGCCCTTTATTGACTTGATCCGCTCCATTCATTGATTTTACTTTTGCAAAATGGTAAAATTTATTGGGAAAATTCCGAGAATATAAGTATGGCAGACAGCAGCTACGAAAAACCGGACTTTTGGTCACGCAAGGCGTTTTCCGAAGGCTATCCGGCAAGATCAGTTTACAAATTAAAAGAAATCGACGAGAAATTCGGGCTTTTAAAGAAGTCCTCTGTCGTCCTTGATTTGGGGGCTGCTCCGGGAAGCTGGACTGTTTTTCTGCTGAGGAATCTTGGAGGCGGTTCAAAAGTTGTTTCCTGCGACTTGAACCCTCTTTCAAAAAGCGTGAAGGGTGAGAACCTCGTCTTTTTTCAGGGTGATTTGAACGAAGCTTCAATCCGTGAGAAAATCAAGGCGGAAGGACCTTTTGATTTGGTCGTCTGCGACGCCGCTCCCCTTACTACGGGAAACCGCACGGTCGATACGGCTCGGAGCGAGGGACTTGTTGAGATGGCGATTTATTACGCCCAGTCCATGCTCAAAAAGGGCGGAAACTTTGCGGTCAAGATTTTTCAGAACGGCGACCAAGGGCGTCTGCTCAAGAACATGCGGGATATTTTCACCCAGGCAAAGGGCTTTAAACCTGTAGCATGCCGGTCAGAGTCTTTCGAGACCTATCTGATTGGATTAAATAAAAAGTAAAAAATAGGAAAGGAAGAAAAAGTGAAATTACGAAAAAGTCATTTGATTTTTGCCGCGGAATGTCTTTCGATTGTTTTCGCTGCCTGTTCTCTTGTTGTCCTTGCGACCATTGCCATCGGTTCTATGCACGAACCTCAGAACGGTCAGGGAGGTCTTGAAACTCCAGGTCTTCCGATTGTGACGGAGGAAACTTTGGAGGCGAGTCAGTCCGCGAATGGAGATATTCCTGCGGAAAACTTTCCTTCCCTTTCTTATTCCGCATACCGCGTCCGTGAGGGCGACATGATTGGAAAAATCGCCGAGAATTTCGGAATCACGCAGGACACTTTGATTTCCGTGAACAATATCCGCGCGACCCGCCTGATTCAAATCGGCACGTATCTTAAAATCCCTTCCGTGGCGGGAATTTTATATACAGTCAAAAAAGACGGTGAGACTATCGGGGACATCGCAAAAAAATATGAGGTTTCCACTGAAAAATGCTCAGCCATGAACAATCTTGCCACTGATGTCTCCCTTTCTGCCGGTGCCTCGGTTTTTGTTCCCGATGCTGAGATGGACTGGGTTACAAGGCAGGAAATCAACGGCGACCTTTTCAAAAAGCCCATCAAAGCCCGCTGGTACCTTTCTTCACCTTACGGCTGGAGAGCCTCCCCCTTCACTGGAAGCCGCACTTACCACGGCGGAGTTGACATGGCCTGTCCCCAGGGAACAAGCATTTATGCGGCTCTTCCCGGAAAAGTCACTGCGACCGGCTATAACAACACTTACGGAAACTACGTGATTATCACGCATCATTCAGGCTACAAGACTTTGTACGGGCACATGAGCGCGATTCTCGCTGTTTGCGGCCAGTACGTGACCCAGGAGTCAAAAATCGGAAGGGTCGGAAGCACAGGCTTGAGTACAGGTCCCCACCTGCATTTTACGGTCTTTAAAAACAACAAGTCCGTGAATCCGATAAAACTCTGGAACTAATCAAAGAGTATTTTTTGAACGCGTCTTTTGTTAAAGGCGCGTTTTTTTTATGCCTTAAAAAGCTGTCTGTATTGCTTTTTTTTGCATAAAAATACATAATAACCGCATAAAATTGCATAAATATTTGCGAGGCATTGTATGATTAAACTTCACGGCGCTTTTACAGCGATGGTCACCCCGATGACCGCAGACGGTTCTGTTGATTTTGAAGGCTTCAGAAAGAATCTCGTTTTTCAGCTTGAGTCTGGAATTGACGGTCTTGCCCCCTTGGGAACAACAGGCGAGACTCCAACTCTTACAGAAGACGAAGAAGAGAAAATGATTAAAATTGCCGTTGAGGAAGTAAAAAAACACAATGCCAAATCTTCCAAAAAAGTTCCGCTTGTTGTCGGAACTGGCTCTAACTGCACCCGCGATGCTGTCCGCTACACTGAGCGGGCAAAAAATCTCGGCGCGGACGTAGCCCTTGTCGTCACCCCTTATTACAACAAGCCCTCACAGGAGGGAATCTTCCGCCACTTTGAGGCTGTATCAAAAGTCGGTCTCCCGGTTCTTGTCTACAATATCAAGGGACGCACGGGTGTGAACATCGAGACTGAGACTTTGGCCCGTATCGCGGATCTGCCGAACATCATCGGTGTAAAGGAGGCTTCCGGCGACATCAACCAGATGATGCAGGTTGTCTCAAAAATCAAGGCTAAGCACCCGGATTTCGCGGTTCTCTCAGGCGATGACGGACTTACCCTTCCGCTGGTCGGCGTGGGCGGGGATGGAATCGTTTCTGTTGTCTCAAACCTGGCTCCCGCTTTAATCACTGAGATGACCAACAAGGCTCTCGACGGGGATTTTGAGGGCGCGAGAAAAATCCACTACAGGCTGCTTCCATTCTTCAAGGCCGCTTTTGTGGACGGAAACCCGACTTCAATCAAATATGCGATGAACGTCAAAAAACTTCCAGCCGGTTCATGTCGCCTTCCTCTTGTTGAAGTTAACGACAAAGCCAAGAAAGTTATCGAAGACGCTTTGAAGGAATGCGGGCTTTAATTAAAAATTGACAATGGAGTAAATTATGGAAAAGATAAATGTTGGAGTTTTGGGCGCGACTGGAATGGTCGGCCAGAGATATATCAAGTTGTTGGAAAATCACCCTTGGTTCAAGGTGACTTACGTTGCCGCTTCCCCCCGTTCAGCCGGAAAAGTCTATAAGGAAGCCGTTGAAAACCGTTGGTTGATTGGCGCGGACATTCCCGCAGATGTTGCAGATTTGACTGTTCAGGACGCAAATGACGCTAAGCTGGCCCTTGGAAAGTGCAAATTCGTATTTTCAGCCCTAGAGATGGGCAAGGATGAAATCAAGGCTCTTGAGGAGGCCTATGCCGCTGAGGGAATTCCGGTTGTTTCAAACGCTTCCGCCAACCGCTGGACAGAGGACGTTCCCATGCTGGTTCCGGAAATCAACTTCTCCCACTTGGATGTAATCAAGGAGCAGCAAAAGCACCACGGCTGGAAAAAAGGCTTTATCGCTGTAAAGCCCAACTGTTCATTGCAGACTTATATGATGCCCCTTCATGCGTTGATTCAGGCCGGATACCCGGTAAAGCGTATGATTGTCACGACAGAGCAGGCTGTCTCCGGCGCGGGCTATCCCGGCGTTCCTTCATACGACATGATTGACAACATCGTTCCATATATTGGCGGTGAGGAAGAGAAGACCGAAAAAGAATGTCTCAAGATTTTAGGCAAAGTTTCAGATGGAAAGATTGAGAACGCAAGTCTTCCGCTTGTCTCTTCTACATGTACCCGCGTTCCTGTGATTGACGGACACACCGCAATCGTCAACATGGAATTCGATCTTCCTGAGGACAAAAAGCCTTCTCTCGAAGAAATCGAAAAGGTCTGGACTTCATACAAGTCTCTCCCGCAGGAGCTTGACTTGCCGTCAGCCCCCGTTCACCCGATTGTTGTCCGCCACGAGACTAACCGGCCCCAGCCCCGCCGCGACCGCGACACAGAGAAGGGCATGGCCTGCGTTATCGGTCGCCTTCGCAAGTGCAACGTCTTTGACGTTAAATTCGTCGCATTGAGCCACAACACAAAGCGCGGTGCCGCCCTCGGCGGAATCCTCAACGCGGAGCTTTTGAAGGCAAAGGGATTCTTCGACAATCTGTAGGTTTTTATGGGCATGATTTTACCTGAGTTTCTGCTTTTTGCGATTTACGGCGTGGTCAACGCCTATCTTCCGCTTTTTTTGCGGAACTCAGGTTATTCTGCCAGTGAAATCGGAATCCTCTACGGATTTTTCAACGCGGCCGGGGTGGTTCTTCCGGCTCTGTTGACCCCCTTCCTTTCAAAGAGAGGGGGCTTTGCCTTTTGCCTTGTCATTTTGGGCATTCTGCTGGCTTTGATTCCCTTCCCACTTTTTATGATTCGGGGATTTGCCTTTGCTGCTTTCTTTATGTCCTTGTATGCGGTGCCATACCGCTGGGTCGTTCCTGTCTCTGACCTGCTGATTACAAAAAATCTCGGCACTCGGCAGGAGCGTTACGGTTTTATCCGGGTATTTGGCTCAATCGGCTTTGTCGCCATGACACTGCTGATGCAGGCTTTTGTCCAGCCGGAAAATTGCGGACAGCGGGAGATGATTTTGTGGATTTCAGCCCCGGCATTTTTATTCGTCTTTTCAATGCTTGCCCGCAATCTTTTTGAGAGTGTCCGTTCTTTAAAATCAGCAAAATCAGAAAAAAATCTTTCTCCAGTAAATGCGGCTGAAGTTTGTCAGTGTGAAAATCCTGCCGAGTCAAAGGACTCAAGTCTGTCAACCTCAAAAAACGAAAAGTCGACCGGCCAGATTCTCAAGTCTTTCGGCCCTGGCTTTTACGCCATGATTCTTGTCATTTTCTTTGAATTCTTCGGGATGACGCCGGCCAACCAGTATCTGTCGATTTACGTCCAGGAGGAGCTAAAAATCAATGCGGCGGGACTTCTCTGGGCTTTGAATTCAATCGTGGAAATTCCATTTATGTTTTTTTCCGGCTTTATAATCAAAAAAGTCGGGGAAAAGCCTTTGATTCTTCTATGCACGCTGATGGTGACTGTCCGAAACCTTTTGTATGCCTTTCTTCCTGGATTTGCCGGTGCGCTTGCAGGTCAGCTGACCCATTCATTCACCTACGGACTTTTTTATCCGGCCTGCGTGTGCTTTTGCAGCAAGGCCTCGGAATCCGGCCGCAGTCAGGGAATGCTTGCCATGATGGTTTTCCAGACCGCCTACGGAATCTCGAACGTGGTCGGTTCCCCTGTCGGAGGATTTTTGATTGACCTCTGGGGCTACAGGCCTCTTTTCTGTTTTTTCGCATTCTTCCCGCTGCTTTCAGTGATTTTGTATAAAATATGGGCGTTTTCAAACGCCAAAAAATAAAGCGAGGTTTTTTATGAGCAATGATTTCCCACTTTCACACGAAGAACTGGTCAAATTGACCGAAAAGTTCCCCACTCCCTTTTACATTTATGACGAGAAGGCAATGCGCGAGAACATGCGCTATTTTAAAAAAGCCTTTTCGATTTTCCCGGATTTCCGCGAGTATTACGCTGTGAAAGCCTGTCCGAATCCATACATATTGAAGATTCTTGCGGAGGAGGGTTGCGGGGCTGACTGCTCAAGCCTTCCAGAATTGATGCTCTCAAAAATGGCCGGAATCAAGGGCGACTACGTTATGTTCACATCGAACGAAACTCCAGCCTCCGAGTACCAGTACGCATTCTCGGAGAAAAACATCATCAACCTTGACGACGTGACCCATATTGAATTCCTGAAAAAAGCCCTCGCTGACCAAAATGGCGATAAGTCATCAGGCGGACTGCCCAAGACAATCTGCTTCCGCTACAATCCCGGCCCCCTCAAAAAAGGAGGAAACGCGATTATCGGAAAGCCTGAGGAGGCAAAATACGGCTGCACCCGCGAGCAGCTGATTAAGGCATACGCTGACTGCAAGGCTGCGGGAGTCGAGCATTTCGGACTTCACACAATGGTCGCCTCAAACGAGCTGAACCCCGACTTTTTCGTTGACACCGCAAAAATCATCTTTGAATTGTGCCTGGAATTGAAAGAGAAGTGCGGGGTCAAAATTGAATTCGTTGACCTTGGAGGCGGAGTCGGAATTCCCTACAAGCCCGACCAGAAAAAAGTCGACTTGGAATACGTTGCCAGTGGAATCCGCAAGCTCTATGACGAGATGATTGTTCCGGCAGGATTAGACCCGCTGAGAATCTGCTTTGAGTGCGGCCGCCCAATCACAGGTCCCTACGGCTGGCTTGTCACAAAGGCGATCCACGAGAAACATATCTACCGCGAGTACATCGGGACTGACTCCTGCATGGCTGATCTTATGAGACCTGGAATGTACGGCTCCTACCATGAGCTGACAGTCTCCGGCAAGGAAAATGCACCGAAAGACCATGTTTACGATGTCGTCGGAAGCCTCTGCGAAAACTGCGACAAATTCGCCGTCCAGAGACCTCTTCCAAAAATCGACATCGGAGACCTTTTGATAATCCACGATGCCGGCGCGCACGGACGCTCGATGGGCTACAACTACAACGGCAAACTTAGGGCTGGAGAGCTTTTGCTGCGTCAGGACGGCTCTGTAAAAGAAATCCGCCGCCGCGAGACAATAGATGACCTCTTTGCCACATTGGATTTGGACGGGGTGAAAAATTTTAAATAGGCTTTAAATTTTGCTTGCAAGATTTAAAAATCGGGTTATAATCTATTCTATAAGCGCGGCCTAAGGAACCGTTGCCAAAAGGAGGATAGAGTCATGAAGAAGGTAATTGCTTTTATTTCAGTTGCTGCTTTATTTGTCGCCGGAACTTTTGCTTTGGATTTGGGAAGTGTAAAAGGAACTTGGCAGGATTCAAAATGGGATGCCGACTGGACTTTTGGTGCGGGTGGAACAATTGAACTGACCAAAACCTCAACAGGTGAAAAAGTCTACACTTTTACCGACAGCAATGTTCAGAATTTCAAGATTGATGCAGGCACGTCAGGAGTGACCATTTCTTTTGATTGTAAGGACACTGGACGCTCATATAGATTTAAGAAACCTGCCTCTTTAAGCACGGATCTTGACATGCATATTGAACCTAACTGGACAAGCGAAGTTTACGATACGAAGATTAAGTTCAAAAAGTAAAGATTGCAGGGTCTGAAAGGTCAATCTTTAGATACCTGATTTTACTTGGTCAAAATTTACCAGCCGCGGACAAAAGGAAGTCCGCGGCTTTTTTTAGCATTTGTGACTTTTTCCTTTTGAATTTGCCAATTAGAGGTTATAATAAAGCAATATGAATTTGCGAAAGTATCTGTTGGTATGCTTTGTTTCTACTTTGATTTTATTTCTTGCCTCTCTGAATTTCGTTCAGCTAAAAAGCTATAGAAGCCGGATGCACCAGACTGCTGTAGGACTGAAAAAGGAATTTACAAAGGATTCAGTCTGCAATCTTATTTCTGATATCGATGCTACCGTCAAAGACTCAAAGAAAGTTTTTACTTTTACTATTAATGATACTGAAAAGAATTTATTCTTGAAAATTGGCAATAGAACTCCGTCAGATGCTTTTCTAAAAAGTTTTTTTGCCGAGATGTCAACCGAATTTCCTCAGATGTGGGGATATTTTTATTTTAATCGGGAGACTTCCAAGTTGAACAGTTCCTTGAATGCAAGAACTGTCTGGGACGGAGATGAGGATCTTCTTCCTTATGTGTTTGCCGTTTGGAGAAAAATTGATTTTCCGGGAAATACCCTTTATTTTGGAATCACAAAAAAACATTTCGATACGACTTTGGAATCTATTTATCGGAAACGTCTGCATGAAATACGTTTTGCAGACAACAATTATTTCTGGATTAACAGGATTGAAAAATATTCAGGGGGACGAAATTATGCGGTCTGTCTGATAAATCCGAATCCTGCCTATGTAGAGGGCGGATATATTTCCACCGATATGACGGATTTGAAAGGCAACAAGCCTTTTGCTATAGAGTTGTCTGAATTGACCCGCAAGGGAGAGGCTTTCAATTCCTATTATCTGCGCCGCATTGATTCCCCGACCGCTTCTCTAAAAATTTCCTACTCGAAACTATACGAGCCATTAGATTGGGTTGTCGGAATGGGAATCTATGAGGAGGATGTAGATAAGGTAGTCAGCCAGGTCTCAAAAAATTCTTTTCTCTCGGCTCCCTCTTATTCAATTCCGATTGCATTTGTCTGGCTGCTGGTAATAATGCTGGTTTTGCTGGTTCAGGTTGCCTTGGAGCAACATAAATCGGCGGTTAAACATGATGGAAAGGTAGGAGAGTCAAATTGGGATGGACTGACTGGAGCCGGAAAGAGGCAGTTTGCCGTTGCCCAGCTTGAGCATACATTCAGTAATTTTAAAAACAATATTCCGAGTCCTGCAATCGTATTTTTTGACGTTGACAATTTCCGCTACGTGAACGAGGTTTTCGGCAGGGAGACTGGCGACTATGTTTTGAAGGAAATTATAAAAGTCATAAAGGCCAATAGCCGTGTTTCTGACATTGTTTTCAGATGGGCAGGAGATGAATTCCTTTTGATTCTTGATGGAATGAAAATTGATTACTGTGAAGTCTATGCTCAAAAAATGCTGACTTCTGTAAGCAATATGGAAATTTCTTATGGTGGCCAGATGATTTTTGTCACCATTTCTGCAGGTGTGACTTATTTTTCAGAGAAGGATGACACTTTCTATGCGACATTGCGACGTGCAGACGATGCCCTTGCCTTGGCCAAAAAGAACGGAAAGAATCAGATTGTAGCCCGTCTGCCAGAAGAAATGGAGCGGTAGGGTATAAAGGTGATTTTAGGCAATCTGCCATGTTGTCACATCTGCTGACTCAAGAGGCTTTGAGAAGAAGTAGCCCTGAATGTAGTCACCGCTGAATTCTGTGATTTTTTCAACCTGCCAGCTCTGCTCGATTCCCTCGATAATTACCTTCATATTCAGCCCGTGGACGAATGTAATCAGATTTTGAACGACGTGGAATTTTCCCTGCTTCAAATAAGTGTCAATCAGGGTCTTGTCGAGCTTTACGAAGGAGACCGGAATATAAGTCAGATAATTGAATGATGAGTAGCCGGTTCCAAAGTCATCGAGGGCAAGTTTTATCCTCATGTCCGAGAATTCTTTGAAGAGAATTGACGCTTGCTCAGCATCCGCAAGCAAAATGCTTTCCGTGATTTCAATGCAAAGAAATTCTGGCGAAATATCGTATTTCTCAAGAAGCCTCTTCAAATACTGGCTGTAGCCTGAGTCGTTCATTTGGGCTGCGGAATAGTTGATTGAGACTTTTTTCAGCTCCATTCCTGAGTCCCGCCATTCTGCCATGTTCCTTAAAACCTGTTCTGTCATGATGCGGCCGAGCTTTTGCATAAAGCCGCCTTCCTCTGCGACTGGAATGAATTCTCCGGGAGTGTACTTGCCGTTTTTCAGGCGGAGCAGGGCTTCATAGCCGAATATATTCTTTGTTCCTGTCTCAATCTGCGGCTGAAACACGACTTTAAATCCGTTTGAATTGATAGCGTTCTCAAGCTCATCGCGGACCTGATGCTTTTCCATCAGATTCAGTTTCATTGACGGGTTATAGAATATGGCGAGGCTTTTGCCCAAGAGTTTTGCCTCTGACTTTGCCAAATCGCAGCAGATAGTGTATTCCCTGAAATCCTGAAAATTCTCTGCCGATGTGACGATTCCCATGGAGTTTTTGACGACGACATTTTGCGTGGAGAATTCAAATGGAACCGAAAGGGTTTGCTTTAGCAGATATAGCTCGCGGCTGTTTTCAGTGAGGATTGTGTCCTTGAAAATCAGCATGAATTCGTCTCCGCCGAAACGGTAGATTTCAAATGGAATGTCAGGCTTTAAGCGGCAGAGGCGGGTCGTCATCTCGCAGAGAACCTTGTCCCCGAAGTCGTGGGAGTAGAAATCGTTGAGCTGCTGGAAGTTGTCTATATCAATGATAATGATTGAGAAGATTGAATTTGTGTTTACAAGGGATGAGATTTCTCTCAGTGCTGTCGGCCTTGAGTGCAAGCCTGTGAGATGGTCGTGGGTCAGCGAGAAATTCAGAGAGGACCGGGTTCTTCTCAGGTTGATTGAGTACAAGCCAAGGACGGTCAGCATTATCAAGAATGATATGATAATCATGGAGAATGCGAAGAAAATCAATTTGTATTTCGCGTAGAAATTCTCCCTCTCATTTAAAATGACTGAATTTTTCGGAAGCAATGAGCGTTTCACATTGAATTTTTTCAATAGCTCAGCGTCAAAAGTCGGTGTGTAGCGGAAGTTGTTTATTTCTCCCGCGAACATCGGGTTCAGCGCGTAGGCTAGAATGTCAACGACTGTTTTCGCCGCAATCTGGCCGTCATAAAAATGGTCAAATTCAACGCAGCCGACGGGACCTTTCCCGGACTTCAAGGTTCCCGCTGAAAAATACGGAGCCTTGCACCTTTTATAAAAGAGGAAATGCATGAGCTTGTCATCAAATGAATAACCTTCCGGTGTCTGAAAATAACCGATGGAGTAACACGGCTCGTCTTTTGGAATGGAGGCGATTTTCGCGGAAAGTTCTTCAAGCGTGAACTCCGCCATTTGGATGACCTCAAACTGGATGCCAGGAAAATACGGCCGGACTCTGTAGAATTGCATTGTGTTTCCAGATGAGGAGACGAGGGAGTCCGCAAATACGTGGATTTTTTTTGTGCGGGGAAAGAGCTTTATTATGACATCGATTGTTTCTCGTATCGGCAGCGTTTCCATAGTCCCCGTGATACGGTGGTCTTTCGCCGCTTCTTTTGCTAGGTCAAGGTCGTTTATGCCCAAAAAGACAATAGGCACGTTAGTGAAAAGCTCATCCCTGTATTTCAAGGTGAATCTTAATGCCGCGTCATCTCCTACGATAACCGCACTGAATGGATTGTATTTTTGTATTTTGAATGAGAAATGCTTGTAAAAAGCCTCAATGTCGTCTTCTGCGCTCATGGATCTGGAATTCATGAACTCGGTCTTGCATGAGATTCCCAGCGGGTAGAAGACATCGGCGATGCCTGCGCTTTCCGCTTTCACAAGCTCGTCCATTCCGTTGTAGGAGCTTAAAAAAAGCACATTTGAATTTGATGGAATGGGAATCAGTTTTGTCTCTTCCGGCTTTGTACTCAGATGCTCGGCAAGAAGTAAAATGGAGCCAGTGAGAATTCCAATGACTGACAGGGTTACTAGCACTATGTTAATATGCTTTATAGACTTTTTCATATATGCATCCCAAACTGCTGACTGTAGAATTATAACCCAGTCTGATATAAAAAAACTATAAAGTCTTGTTTTAATGATGCTAAAATTTAATTAAAATTTAGCTTAAAAATATTGACCGCCAAGACCTCCGCGATTACCGCTGCCAGAATCGATGATAGATACATCAGCTTTACTGCGCGTAAAATGTCCTCACTCTCAATCTGACGGATGTCGTCCCCGAGAAAATCCTTTCGCTCGATTTTGCCCTCGTAGTAAGCGTCTCCGGCCAGGCGGACTTGCAAGGCTCCGGCGCAGGCTGATTCTGTCTGTCCGGCATTGGGACTTGCGTGTTTTTTTCTGTCCCGCAAAAAGATTTTGACAGCGTTCTTGGCTGAATAGTCGCCGCTTTTAAAAAATCCTAGAATCCAGGCGGAGATTATGATTAATACGGCGGAAAAGCGGGCAGGAATAAAATTGAAAAAGTCGTCCAGACGGGCGGCGGCCTTCCCGAAGTAAAAATATCTTTCGTTTCTGTAGGCGATCATCGAGTCCATCGTGTTGACGGCCTTGAATGCGAGCGCGAGCGGGGAAAAGCCGATCGCATAGTAAAAAAGAGGCGAGACAACCCCGTCAGTCAGGTTTTCCGCCACGGTCTCTACACATGCCTTTATGACTCCTTTTTCATCTAAGAATTTTGTGTCACGGCCGACTATCCTTGAGACGGCCTTTCTTCCTTCTATAATGGAGGACTCCAGAGCTTTTTTTGTGTTAATCGCCTCCTTTGCAAGCGTGCGGGCCGCAAGTGCCTGAAAGCCCCAGAAAATATCCAAAAGCATAGCCAAAAAGAGTAAAATCTCCGACTGTAAAGTGATTGCCCCCGCCACGAAAAGAATCAGAATCCCGGCTGGAATAAAAAAGCTGAGAAAAATCATGACAAGCGAAAGAATCAGCCCCCCTGTGAATTCTCCGGCGTGATTTTTCGGCATGATTTTTCGGAGGATTTTTTCAAGCCTTGAAATTCCTTTTCCCATCAGGACGACCGGGTGGGGGATAATCGCCGGGTCTGCGAAAATCGCGTCCAGAATAAAGGCGAGCGGGACTCTTGCCGCGAGGAAAATTATTATGATTTTGTTTACGATTTCTGTGCTTAATGTCATAAGGTGAACGCTCCGAATAAAAATCCTGCGTTTGCTGTCTGCCAGTCAAAGTAGGTCATTTTACTCTTTTTTTTTGGCGGGAGGCTGCTGAAAATCGCGCACTGGCTCCCCCCGTGGGCAAAAATTATGACCAGCGGCGGCCGGATTTTTGACTTTTTGACTTTCAACGCGATTTTTTTGAAGGCTTTAAAAGTCCTTTTTGTGAATTCCGACTTTGATTCTCCTGATGAGTCTGCTGATGGCGGACATTTTGACTCGCAGAGGGAGTCGACCCATTTTTGATAGAGGGGCTTGAGTTTTTTGTCTTTGAAAAGCTCTGCGGAAGAAAATCCCTCAAAAAGGCCGAAGTCCATTTCGGCGAGCTTCTTGACCGTCTGAATCTTTGCGTCCGGGAAAAATAATTTTGCCGTCTGGACAGCCCTCTGTAGCGGGGAGGAGAAAATTTTTTGCGGTGACAAAAGTTCATTCTGGAATTCCGATGGAAGATTTTTTGCAAAATTGGAAAAATCTTTTTTCGCGTCAGGTATTTTTTCTATTCCGGCTTTTGAAAGCTCCTCGTCTGTGAGTCTGCCCGCGTAGGCGTGACGTTCGTTTGATGGCGTGGAGCCATGACGGAAGCAAAGGACGTAGACTTTTTTCCTTTCTCTTTTTATAGCAAGGGAAATAGAGCCTTTTATGACTTTATATATTTTCTCTCCGGCAAGAATCACGCAGTCTGCCATGGAGGCCAGGGCTATGTTCAGCCGTCCCTTTTCTTCCCTTGAGCGGATTTTTTCATTTGACAGTGGCAGGAGAGAGCAGCCTTCTTCTGTTGAGATTACGACTTGCCAGGGCAAAAAAGACTGGCAGACGTGGGATTTTTCATGAAAGTTGGATTTTTCCAAGGCGAAATCCTTTGCGTCAGCGGCTGTGACTGCCCGGATTGAGTCTCTTGAAAAATATTTTGAAAGCCTTAAATTGAAAAATTTGAGGCAGCCTTCCTGACTTTTTCCCAGAAGAAAAATCATGCGCTAACTCTAGCATTTTTTTGATGAAAGATAAATTGCGCCAGGATTGGAGGGGGCGCGTAAGCGCGTGCGCAGCCTCAGGCAAGCACCGGCCGAGAGGGAAAGCCCCGGAAAGCCGCAATGCAGACAGACTTGCGCCCAAAAAAAGAAAAATCGCTTTGTATTGAATATTATTTTTTATAACTGTAAAATTGCCAAATAATAGAAAACAGAATTTTGGAGTTTTGGATATGAACGCAGCTTTGGAAACTTTGAAGGAACGCGGATTTTTCGCCCAGTGTACGGACGAGAAGGGCTTGGCAGAGAGAATGAACGCCGGCCCGATTTCATTTTATGTAGGCTGCGACCCGACAGGCCCCAGTCTCCACATAGGCCACATGGTTCCATTTTTTGCCCTGAGACACTTGCGGGAGGCCGGACACCACGCAATCGCATTGATCGGCGGAGGAACTGCCAGAATCGGAGACCCTTCCGGAAAGACCGAGATGCGCAAGATGATTTCATACGAGCAGATTGATGCCAACGTTGAGTCAATCAAAAAGCAGCTGGACAAATTCATCGGCTTTGACGGAAAGACCGCCCTTGCCGACAACAACAAAAACTGGCTGGCCGACTTGAACTACATCGACTTTTTGCGCGACATAGGATCCTGCTTTTCAGTGAACAAAATGCTCACTTTTGAGGCCTACAAGCAGCGGCTTGAGAGGGGACTTTCATTCATCGAATTCAACTACCAGCTCCTCCAGGCCTATGACTTTTTGAACCTGCACCAGAAGTACGGAACCTGCCTGCAAATCGGCGGCGACGACCAGTGGGGAAATATCACTGCCGGTGTTGACTTGATCCGCAGAAAGCTTGGTGGAACGACAGAGCTTAACGAGCAGCACAACGCATTCGGCCTGACATTCCCGCTGATTACCCGTTCCGATGGAAAGAAAATGGGCAAGACTGAGAAAGGCGCGATTTTCCTTGACGAAAGCCTGACTTCGGTATTCGACTTCTTCCAGTACTGGCGCAACGTGGCCGACCCGGACGTTGAGAAATTCTTCAAGCTCTTCACATTCCTCCCGCTCGATGAAATCAGCAAAATCTGCGCGGGTGACATCAACGCGGCAAAAGAGAGACTGGCATTCGAAGTGACAAAGTTGATTCATTCCGAGGAGAAGGCCAACCAGGCTCTTGCGGGGGCTAAGGCCGCATTCTCTGGTCAGGGCGACAAAAGCCAGATGCCCTCAGCGGAAATTGCAAAGGCGACAGTGGAGGCTGGAATCGGCGTGATTGACTTGTTTGCCAGCGCAAATTTGGGCGGCTCTAAGTCTGACATTCGCCGCTTGATTCAGCAGGGCGGAGCCTCAATCAACGGCACTGTAATCAAGGACGTTAAAGCCGTTGTAAGCCTTAATGACGCTGACGATGACGGGGACTTTGTTCTGCGCGCCGGAAAGAAAAAGTTCTGCCGCGTCGTGGTGAAATAAAACTTTCCATTCCCGTAAATAAAAAAATCCCGGATTCACGCTTGTGTTTCCGGGATTTTTTTGTATTCGTGAGGGGTTGCTTTTTAGTCCATCAAATAGTTGAAGTCAGGTGCGTTGCCGAATTCATCGACTTGGAGGACTGAATCCGCCGTGTCAGCCGTTGAAGTTCCTGAAAGGTCGAAAGTCAGCGGCTTGTCGTCTTTTATGATTAAATCCGAGGCGAAACCGGTCTTGTACAATTCGCGCTCAAGCCTGTAAAGTCCGATTGACCTTCCGCTCGTATTCGTGTGAACCGTGCAAAGTGCTGTCGGCTGAGTTCCTTCCAAATACCATGCCGTGATTTTGTGATCCTCACATTCGGGGGTCAGGATTCCGCCTGAGACAGAGCAGACTGTAGCCTGAACCAGACCTGTTGCCGGACGGGTGAAATCCTTGTATGGAAGTCCCTCGTGGATTTTTCCCATGTATGCTGACCAGGCTTTTCCCGCCAAAGTAGAGCCTGTGAGCTGGAGTCCGAGAGACTGGCCTGGTTTGTCAAAGCCGAACCAGAAGGCCGCCGTGTAGTATGGCGTGAAGCCGACTGTCCAGGCATCAGCCCAGTTTTGCGTCGTTCCTGTTTTTCCAGCCGCAGGAATCGTGTATTTGCTGCCGTCAGGCCTTTTATAGGTGAATTTGCGTCCGTTGTTTGAAGGCCCTGCCAGCGTTCCAGACTTTACAGTGTTCTGCAAAAGCTGGCTCATCACGTATGCCGTCTGAGGGCTTATCACCTGGGCGGAAGAGCCTTTTGCGAGCAAGGCCTGCCGTGTGTCTTTTTCCGGGTTCAAGAATACGTTGCCGTTGCGGTCTTCGACCGAGCGGATTGCAATCGGTGTGACTTCCTTTCCTCCTCCGGCAAAAATAGAGTAGGCGCGGGCCATCTCAATCGGCCGGACTGAGCATACGCCAAGTCCAATCGGGTAGCCGGGGACAAAGGCGCGGGAAGGCAGCTCTTCCTCTGAGATTCCAAGGAGGGCCACTGCACGGTCAATCGCCGCGTCAAAGCCGATCGCATCCAAAACTTTCAGGGACGGAACGTTCATCGAGTGGGCAAGGGCATACCAAAGCTGCACGTCTCCTGCCCATTCTCCACGGAAGTTCAGCGGAATGTAGGGCTTTCCGTCCGCAGTGTGGAAGACAACCGGGGTGTCGGAAATCGTCGTTGTCGGTGTGAACTGCCTTGAGTCGATTGCGGCTGAATAGTAAAGGGGCTTGAAAGATGAACCCGGCTGGACTCTGGCCTGTACCGCGCGGATAAACTGGTTTTCCGAGTCGAATTTGGAGCCGCCCACGAGGGATGTGATGTAGCCTGTCTCGTTTTCAAGGGCGACCATGGTTCCCTCAACGGTGGTCTTTTCAGCCTCCTGCTTTGAGAGCACGTTAGCCCGGTTTACGATTCCAGTCTTGAGGGAGTCGATTCCGAATACGAGAGACATAACGTCAACCACAGGGTTCAGCTTGTCGGTGTAAGTGTCCTTTGAAATCGCCTCGTTTCTCTGCTCGGTGACTTTGATTCCGCCAAGGTTGAAGGTGAGGGCCAGCATTTCTGCAAGCGGAGTGTAGATTCTGAACGCCTGATTCATTCTGGAGGAGGTTGACCGCTGGTAGACCCTGTTCGCGTAGTCAATCCACTCGTTCATAGTCTCCTGGGCGACCTTCTGGTACTTTAAGTTCAATGTCGTGTTTACAGTGAATCCAGCCGTGTAGATGTCCTGGCTTCCGTAAATCAAAGTGCCAAGTTCCCGCCTTACGTACTCGGAGAACCAGGGGGCATTGTCGTCATGGCTGAACACCGCAGCGGAATTCGTCCTGGTCATGTCAAAGTTTGCCCAGTAGTTGTCAAATGACTCGTCGGCTTCTTCCTGCGTGATGTATTCCGAGTCGACCATAGCCGCAAGAACCGCCTTCTGCCTGTCCATAGCCCGGTTCGGATGCTCAAATGGATTGTAGTAGGCCGGATTTGAGAGCTGGATTACGAGAATCGCAGCCTCCGCCGGGGTGATTTCAGTGGCATCGTGGCCGAAGTAGTATTTAGAGGCCGCGTTTACACCGTAAGTTCCGCCGCCAAAATAGATTTTATTGATGTAAAACTCAAGAATCTCGTCCTTTGAGTAACGCCTTTCCATCTGGATGGCCCACCAGAGTTCCTTGAGCTTTCTTTTGATAGACATTTCAGTTCTGTCGCAGTACAAAGTTCCCGCAATCTGCTGGCTCAGCGTGGAGCCGCCTCCCAGATTTAGGCCGACAAGTTTTCCTGCGAAGGCGCGGAGTACAGCTTTTGTCGAGAATCCGTGGTGGTCGTAGAAAACCCTGTCCTCGCGGCTGATAAGGGCATCTAGCATGTGTTGGGGAAGTTTTTTTATGGAAATGATTTCGCGTTTTTCTTCGGAAGCCAGCTCTGTGATCAGCTCCCCGTTGATGTCCAAAAGTTTTGTGGGCAGGGCAGTGGTGAATTCCGTGAACTGCTCGTTGTCCCTGATGTATTTTGTGGCGGAAAGACCGGCACCTAAAAGGCCCCCAAAAATTCCTGCAAAAAGAAAAAGAGCCGCCACAAGTGCGTAAGTCGATTTTTTAACGGTCATATTTTAAAGATTCTAATGATTTCAGTCATTTTTTTCAATCAGTAGGGCGCCTGCCTCCGACACCGGGCTTTGCGGGGTTCGGTAACCCTCATCGTCCTCGGTTTCGTAAGCTCCACCTGCGGTCGACTTACGCCCCTCCAATCCCTGGCGCAAAAAAAAGAGCGGCTTGCGCCGCTCTATGCCCATCAGGCAGTCGGGCATCAATGGGTGGGAGGGGATAATTGATTGCCCGACATTTATATTATCGCCTGAATGTGTGGAATCTTTAGGGATTTTGGAAAAAAATTAAGAATTTGTTTGTAACCTATTGGAGGACGCTTATTCTTCGCTCACAGATGCGTCAACATTCAGCGTGACCGTGTATGAGCGGCCGTTTTGCGCGTTCAGATTTTTTACGACCTCATAGTCACCGACAGTGAATTTTACAGAATGCTCTCCGGGAGTCGTCGTGAATACCTTTTTGCTGACCTCATTGCCGTCAAAGAAAATCTTCGCGTTTTGCGGAGCAGATATTTTCACCAGTGGCTCTATTCCCCTCAGCGCGACCTCAAGTTTTGTAGTCTTCGCCTTGTCGATTCTGAAAGACCGGACTTCATTCCTGTAGACTTCGCTCTGGACTGAAAGAGAGTGTTCCCCGCTGGCCAAAAGAATTCCGTCCTTTTCTATTGCAACAGGCTTGTCATCGATGAAAAGAGAATAGGCTCCCTTTTTGCCTGTCGGGTCAGAAATCGAAATGCTCAAGCGGCCTTCGTCCGCAAGGACTGCCTTTGCCGTAATCTGGAATTTTGCCTTGTCAAATGATTCGGGAACGCCCTTCATGGCAAGCTGCATCCTGAAAAACACGGATTCGCCGGCTTTTGCCTGAGTTTCCTTCAGCCTTACGGAATATGGCGAATTTTTAATCGTGAATTTTTTCGAGAGGGGAATGTAAATCGTCGTTGAAAGACGGGCGGGGAAGGTCTTTACTTCCGACCGGTTCCCCGAATAGTCGATGTTCTTTGGTGTCGGCTTTGGTGATATTCCCTCGTAAAGCGAGTAGGCTACAGAGTCCGGCCATTCGGCAATCTGCGTTGGAATCTTGACGGTCAGCTCGATTCCGCTTATGTAAGTCATGTCGTCAGGAAGTGTAATCGCGATGGCATCATTCATGCCTGCGGAAACGTCAGAGCTTTCGCTTGCTGACAGCCTCAAAGGAATCAACTGGTGCACACGAAATGACTCTGCACTTAGCCCTTGGCAAATCGAGAGGAGAATAAAAAATCCTGCGATTTTAGAATATATAAACTTCATTGAAAATTTGCTCTCTAATTATACCGCAAAAACTTTAAAAGTACAGGAATATAGCCGATAATCACGCACAAATTTGTCTTAATTTTTTTTGTGATTGTAGATTTTAAAGATATTAAAATTATTTAAGGCGCAGGTAGCTGGAGGGGTCTTGGGCAGAGCCGTTCTGCCGGATCTCAAAGTGCAGGTGGGGGCCAGTGGTCGCCCCGGTGACTCCGACTTTGCCGATTGTCTGCCCGCCTTTTATCTGCTCGCCTTCTTTTGAGACTAGGATTTCAGACAGGTGGGCGTATACGCTTGTCATTCCGCCTGAGTGAGATAGAATCAGGCAGTTTCCGTAAATCGGGTCATTTTTTAGGATGGAGCTTACTTTTCCTCCCTTGCAGGCGAAGACCGGGGTTCCGACTTTTGCCGCCAAATCGACCCCCTTGTGGAATTTCCAGGCTCCTGAAATCGGGCTTACCCGGTAGCCGAAGGATGATGTCAGCACTGAGGAGGAGAGGGGCATAATCATGTTTGTGTCTAAAAAATAAGCCCTCTGTGTCGGGGAGAATCTGCCTCCGGGGATAAAGTAAAAGGCAGTCCCATCGATTATGAAGACTTTTGTCTCTTTGCTGATAAACGGGGCGCATTCTTTTTGCAAAATTATCTCGTAGCCTGAGGAAGCCTTTCCTTTTTTTATGAAAAGCCCGTCGACAGTCGGCAGGAGAAATTTTTTCCCGGCAGTGATTTCCACGTCCGGGGACTCTATTTGGTTTACCGTGGCGATTGTGTCCATCCTGCGGGTTTTTGACCACAAGTCGTGAAAGTCCTTGATGTCTTTCCTTTCCATGTCGATTTTCGCGACCCTGTAAACGTAGAAATTCATGTTGGAGCTTCCGCTTTCGGCCGCTTCCAGCCTGTCTGACTTTTCGACTTCTTTTATGTAGGCTTTTTCCTCTGGATTTCGGATGTTCACCAGTCCGTCTTTGTTAGGGTCTGGATTTGGAATTCTATGATATGGAACGAAATCTTCGATTACCGGAAGAGCCTTTGTGTCAACGATGAATTCACCGTTTTCGTTCGTGGGAAAATTCGGCGGCTCCTTTTCGTCTGTCTGCCTCTGGGAATTTGATATAAAGGCTGATGATTTTGAGCAAGCCAGAAGCAGGAGGAGCAAAAAGACTGCGAAAAATCTATGCTTCGTCTTTGACTTCCTTTTTTGAGGCCTTGATTCCAAATGAAAATACTCCGTAGAGGATGACCGCAAGAATCAGCGCGGGAATTGCAAGAATCCTGTTGCCGGACAAAACTGCCGCTACGCAGGCCGCAAATCCAACTGCCACTGCCAGTAGTCTCAGAAAATTCCTGAGGGAATTTCTCGCTCCGGCCGCCCTGACTTTTTTTACCATCCAGAAAATGAATGCGGCTGCCAGTATTATTAAAACTACTACGGAATATGCTTCCGGGGCTGTCATCGCGAATTTCCACAGGGGAAGGACGAAAACCGTGCCTGTCGCGGCGCAGACTACCAGGAGGCCAATCATTTTTGCGGCTGAAAGAAAAAGATTTTTATATCCTTTGACAATTTTTGCAATCATGTTTTTAAGTTTATCGAAAAAAAAAGCCTCCGCCAAGTGGCGGGGGCCTCCATTAAAAAGTTTCTAAGACTTTTTAATTACGCTTCTGCGATTGCCTGTGCAGGGCATTCGCTTGCGCATGTGCCGCAGCTCAAGCACTTTCCAGCGTCGATTTCGCGGTGTCCATCGTTCTCGCTGATTGCTCCGGCGGGGCAGTCAGGTTCGCATGTGCCGCAGTTTACGCAGGCATTCGGATCAATTTTGTAGGCCATTTTAGTACCTCTCTTAAATAGTCTGTTATCACAATAACACTAACTTTTAAAAACTACAAGTAAAAAAAATGATATACGGCGTTAGCGTTCTCGAACAAAAGGTTTGAATGTCGAGTTTTATAATAACTGATTTTTGAAAAAAAAAGAACAGCCGCGTCACTTGCCTGCTGAAAATCTATAAAAAATAAAAATTACTTCCGAAAGAACCCGTCCGAGCTTCGCACGCTTCGCGTCAGAGGTATCGCACTCGCATTTTTACTTCGTAAAAATACTCGGCACGTCTCAGAGTGCTATGTCGGCCGGAACCTTTCTCCCGTAATTTTTAATTTCACCCGCATAAATGCAAGTCGTTGCGGCTGTTCAGGTATTTATGCAGAAAAATTAATCATCTCCAAACTCGACATTCATTCGATTCAAAATGACAAATGTCGAGTTTTCCAAATAAATTAAGAATTCTGTTGAAAAAGTCAAAAACGGTCAGCGTTATGGCAATTAACCGCATTATAATCGTGGCATACAAATTGTAAGCAGCTCAATTAATTCAATTTTGACGGAAGCGGGAGGTAGGGAACGGCCATGAAATGGCAAAAACTCACGAGGTGAGTTTTTAGTGAGTCTCGCCCGTAGCCAGCGTAGGGCGCGTGATGGCGCGGAATGCGAAAACACTCTGTTCTTGCCTGCCGCGAAAGCGGCAAACGTATAAAGTTTCAAGGCAAGAACAGCGTGTAGCGACGGTACCTAGCGGTTTCGACAGGCCGCGAGCGCGACTGGAAGCGTACGTCAAAATTGTTTTTGTAGAAAATCTTACAAAATATCTGACTTTTTCTATAATGCGGCTGCAGTGGGACACCAGAACTGGAGACCGTTTTTAATTTGTTTCAATTCTTGCTTTATAAAAAACTCGACATTCCGCCGATTAGAAATTCTCGTCCTCGATTTTGCGCAGGAGGGCTTCGTCTAACTTTATGTGGAGGTTCTTTTCGTTTGTCGGGAGGACTAGTCCTTTGGGGCCGTTCTTTGCCCGCCTGAGGTGCTTCACCTGGGTGTAGTAGAGGTCTGCCTGTCCGTTTTTACGCGCCTTTGAGTAGAAGACCGCAAGATTTCCCGCCGCAAGCATTATCTCAAGCGGAATAGTTTTTCCCGGCCGGTTCTTCACAAACACGTAGCCTCCCGCGTAGTCCCTTGTGTGGAACCAGGTGTCCGGCCCTTTGACGTAGCGGCGGAGAAGGGTGTCGTTCTCGTTCGCGTCGCGGCCGACCAAAATCGTCCAGCCGGAGAATTCGTAGCTGAGGCCGGGGCGGGGATTTTTTTCCTGCTGCTTGGGCGTGGAGGACTTTCGCAAAAGCTGCTCAAGCTTTACGGGGTTTTTCTCGTCCGTCATCTTTTTGTACTGGGCTTTGAGGCTTTCAAGTTCCCGCTTTGACCTCTCGATGTCACGCTCCAAGTCCTCAAGGCCGCTGGTCATCTTTTTGTACTGCTCGTAGTAGTCGCCTGCGTTTTGCGCCAAGGATTTTTTCGGGTCGATTTTGATTCTTACTATTGAAGAATTGTCATCGAAGTCTTCAATCTCAATGAAATTCTTTCCTGCCTCTATGCTTCCTGAGTATGACAAAATCAAATCGCCCTGATGCTTCCATTGGGGCGCGTTCAAAAAACTTTTGCGTTTTTCTTCAAGACGTTCGATTGCCCCTTCGATTTTAGTCGAGTGGGAGATGAACCATTTTTCAGCCCTTTCCAAAAGTGAGTCAATTGAGGTCGCCTTTGCCTCCTCCGAATAGAATTTGTCGATTTTCTCGTTGAAAGTCAGTCCCTCGTATTCAGGCGGGAATTCGCGCAGCTCCCAGACTTTCTCTGACTCGCGGATTTCAGGCGGCGTGAAAGTCTCCCCGGTCATCTCGCCCTTTGCGGGTCTTCTGTAGAATGAGTCGAGAATTTTTCCATCGGGAGAACAGAGGAAAATGTTTCCGGCGTTTGACCAGAGTCGGATGTAAAGGATGTATTTTTGTAAGCCGAATTCGTCAGTTTGACCGCTTTGATTGGTTTTGTCTGCCTGGATTTCGGCGGAATTTTTTGCGGATTTTTTTGATTTTTTCGCGAATTTTTCCTGGGCGGCCGGCATTATGAATAGGGGACCTTCTTTTTCCGCCTCGATTTTGATTACGCGCTCGCCCCCAATCTGCCCGACGCTCCTGATTCGTGCGCCCTTGAGCCTTGACTTGAGCATTTCCATAAAACGCAAGGGCTTGGGATTTTTCGGAATCTTCCGTTTTGTCTCGTGGATACGGCAGGCTCCGCTTGCGAGCGAGATGAATATGGTCTTTGCCTGGCCGGGCTTGTAGGTGTAGAGGGCGATTGAGTCAAAGGAGGGCTGGACTACCTCCTGAATGAAGGAGTTCTCCAAGTCAAGCTCTGACAGGATTTCGTTGATTTCGCGTGAATTTAATGACATAGGCTTAAAAGTGAAGGGAGGAGGCGGCACGCGGATTAGCTGGCTTTACAGCTTGTAAATCCGCGTGGAATTTTAATTTACTTCTGGGGGAACTTTGCCTTGAATTCCTCAAGGACTTTCTCGGCGGCCGGGCGGGCGTCAACGTCAGTCAGGTTGCCTTTGTTGCGGTAGAAGTCGATGAGGGGGGCTGTCTGCTCGCGGTAGACAACCAAGCGGTGCTTGATTGACTCAGGCTGGTCGTCGTCGCGGGTATAAAGCTCTCCGCCACACTTGTCGCACTTGCCTTCGACAGCGGGTTTTGTGAATTTGATGTGGTAGTTGGCTCCGCATGACTTGCAGACGCGGCGGCCAGAAAGGCGCTCAACTACGGCCTCGTCAGCGATGTCGAAGTTTACGGCAGCGTCAATTTTGCTGAATTTCTCAAGGGCTTCAGCCTGGGGAATAGTTCTCGGGAATCCGTCGAGGATAAAGCCCTTCTTTGTGTCGTCTTTTGACAGGCGGTCTTTTACAAGCTCGCAGGTGATTTCGTCAGAAACGAGAGAGCCAGAGTCGATGATTGCCTTGACTTTTACTCCGAGTGGAGTCTGGCGTTTGATGTTGTCGCGGAAAATGTCCCCAGTCGAGATGTGGGGAATATTGTAAGCTTCTGCAACTTTTGCAGCCAATGTGCCTTTTCCGGCTCCGGGCGGTCCCAAGAAAATGAAATTCATGATTTACCTTCTAAAAGAAAAATGATGGCACAATGATAACAGAAATAGGCTTCTATGAAAATAGAGGTAATCAGGCTTCTCTTTGGGGCGCATGGGCATCTTGTCTAGCCGGCCTTCCGTCCTTCGGTAACCCTCATAGGGACAAAAAACAGTCAGGCTGTTTTCTGTCCCTACTGACGGGACTCCACGCCGGGCGCGGTCGGTCTCCTAGCAGAAAATTATCTGCTTATCGCTTGACTTATAACTTTTGCCGGATTATATTTGATACAAGATAAATTGATTCCATTTTAGGAGGCTCGAACATGGAACATTCTTTTAACGAAGCGAATTTTAAGTCAGAAGTTTTGGAAAGCAAGACTCCGGTTCTCGTGGATTTTTATGCTGACTGGTGCGGCCCCTGCAAAATGATGGGACCCGTAGTTTCTCAGGTCGCTGAAAAATATGACGGAAAGCTCAAGGTCGGAAAAATCAACGTCGATGACAATCCGAATCTTGCCCAGGAATACGGCGTTATGTCTATTCCCAACTTCAAGATTTTCAAGGACGGCAAGGAAGTCCTGAACATCGTCGGCGCGGTCGGAAAACCCGCCCTCGAACAGCAGATTGAATCCGTTCTTTAATCACGCTTAAATGCTGCCCGGCTCCGCTTGTTGTAAAAAGATTTTAGACACGCTATAATGTCGATTATGTCTAATCAGTTTACACGTTGTTTTGCGATGTGCAAGCCCGGTGTCCTTAACCGCAGGCTTGTGGGCCGGGTGATTTCCCGCCTTGAAGACAAAGGCCTGAAACTCGTTGGCCTTAAATTAATGCAGATTTCACCGGAACTTGCCGCGAAGCACTACGCTGAGCATGAGAGCAAGTCCTTCTATAATGATTTAATTTCTTATATAACAAGCGGCCCCGTTGTCGCCATGGTCTGGCAGGGGGATGACTGCGTGAATCTTGTCCGCAAAGTCGTCGGCTCCACAAAGGCCTCTGACGCTCAGCCCGGAACAATTCGCGGAGACTTCTGCTCCCACACAAATCATAATATCATTCATGCGTCGGATTCAGATGAAAGCGCCGAACGCGAGATAAATCTTTTCTTCAAAAATGAAGAATTAATTGACTGGCAGGACGAAAGCTCCCGCTGGTTTTAATCGAGGTTGACTACTATGGAATCTAAGAATGTTGGTGTTATCGGAGCTGGTGCCTGGGGTTCTGGTTTGGCTCAGGCTATTGCCCGGGGCGGTCATCATGTGCAGATTTGGGCACGTGAGCAGGATGTCGTTGATGACATCAATAAAGTCCACGAGAACAAGCGTTATCTTCCCGGATACCCGCTTTCAGAAAATCTTACCGCCTCAACAGACATCGAGGAAGTCGCGGCGAACAAGGAATTCTTGATTCTCGCATCCCCGTCACTCTACCTTGCCCCGACTGCAAAGCAGATTGCGAATGTTCCCACTATTCAGGACGGTTCCACTGTAATCGGCGCGCTGACAAAGGGCTTTATCACATCAAAAGACGGTCCGAAACTCGTCCTTGAGACTTTGGAAAGCGTTCTTCCTGAATGCTACAAAAATTCTCTCGTCTATATCGCAGGTCCTTCCCACGCTGAGGAAGTTGCCATGGGAAAACTGACAGGATTGATCGCCGCCTCCGAAAGCGGAAAAAATTCAATCAAAATGCGCGAGCTTTTGCGCGTTCCCGGCCTCATGTGCTACTCTTCGCTGGACGTAATCGGCGTTCAGATTTGCGCTGCCGCCAAGAATGTAATCGCCGTAGTCTACGGTGCCCTCGATGCCGTCGCCGAGAACTCCGAGATTTTCGGTGACAACACAGAGTCACTTTTGCTTGCCGCCGGTCTCAACGAAATCCAGCAGCTTGGTCTGGCGATGGGAGCCACACATCCTGAGACCTTCACGTCAATCGCCGGTGTCGGTGACTTGGACGTAACCTGTAAGTCAAAGTACGGCCGCAACCGCCGCTTCGGTCAGGACATCATTAAGACTGACATCCTCGACCGCTTCAAGAACCTCGACGACCTGATTGCCCGCATCGGTGAAATCGGGTATTTGTCAGAAGGCGCGGTCGCATGTAAGTATGTTCACGAGATTTCCCAGAAATACAACCTTCACTTGATTATCTGTGACGGACTTTACAGAATCCTGAACAAGGAAATCAAACCGATGGACTTCCTTCATGAGCTTCTCACTCCCGTTCAGAACTAAAAAAAGGACTTGTAAATGCTTGAAAAACTGACTAACACATTTTCCGGAATCGTAAAAACTGTAGCCGGAAAATCGACGATTACAGAAAAGAACATCGAGGAGACCGTCGAGCAGATTAAGATGGCTCTTCTTGAGGCTGACGTAAACCTCCGTGTAGTCCGCCGCTTTGTGAACGCCACTGTCGAGGAAGCCAAGGGAGAAAAAGTTCTCCGCGCGGTTGACCCCGGCCAGCAGTTCGTAAAAATCATCTATGACAGAATCGTAAAGCTCCTCGGTGATCAGAAAACCGACCTCCAGCTCAAAGGCCCGGATACCCAGTCCGTAATCCTTCTCTTGGGTTTGCAGGGTGCCGGTAAAACTACTGCCGCCCACAAACTTGCCGCCCGTCTTGTAAAAGAGGGGAGAAAGCCCCTTCTTGCCGCATGTGACTTGGCCCGCCCCGCCGCAATCGAGCAGTTGCAGGCTTTAGGCGAAAAAATCGGTGTTGAGGTCTATGCTGAAAAAGGCGAGAAGTCAGCCGTGAAGGTCGCAAAAAACGCAATCAGCCATGCTAAAAAAGGCGGATTCGACACAATCATCCTTGATACTGCCGGCCGCTTGCAGGTTGACGAAGAGCTGATGAAAGAGCTTTCCGATGTCAAAAAAGCCGCTGACCCGGTTGAGACAATCCTCGTCGCCGATGCGATGACCGGTCAGAACGCCGTTGACATCGCCAAGACTTTTGACGAGCAGTTGGGCCTTACAGGTGTAATCCTCACAAAGTTTGACTCTGATGCCCGTGGCGGTGCCGCCCTTTCATTGAAGACAATTACAGGAAAGCCGATTCTCTTTATCGGTACAGGTGAAAAGACCGAGGATTTTGAGCCTTTCCACCCTGACAGAATCGCTTCCCGCATTTTGGGCATGGGCGATGTCGTCTCTCTAGTGGAAAAAGCCCAGGAAGTCGTTGACCAGGAAGAGGCCGAAAAGCTACAGAAAAAAATGGCCCGCAACGACTTCACCCTCGACGATATGCTTGACCAGTTCGACAAAGTGAACAAAATGGGTTCAATTTCTTCTATTATGGACATGATTCCAGGTCTTGCCGGTCAGATTGACGAGAGCAAAATCAATCTCGACGGAATGAAAAGGCAGAAGGCAATCATCCAGTCGATGACGAAGAAAGAGCGGGCAAACCATCTGATTATCGGTCCTTCCCGCCGCAAGAGAATCGCAAAAGGTTCAGGAACTTCCGTTCAGGAAGTCAACAAATTGCTCAAGCAGTTTGAGAAGACCAAGCTGACTATGAAAAAACTCACCCGAAACAAGGGAATGCAGGCCAAGCTCATGCAGCAGTTTGCAGGCCGCTAGAAAAATCGGATTGGATTCATTTTAAAAAAAGAGGACGAAGATGAAGTTGTATTCAAAGGCTCAGTTGGTGAAAGGTGTCGCATTCGGAATTCTTGCCGGAGTTTTGGTGACTCTGATTGCCATGCGTCCTCATAAGGATGACTCTTCGTCCAAAGATGACGCTGTTGCGGAGACTGTCTCCGAGTTTGACGGTCAAATTTCCACCGTTGAAAAATCTGACGGACATCAGACTGCCGCCGAGTCCATTGAAAAGAAGGCGATTTTGACTTCTGCTTCTTCTGGTGTAGCATACACCCAGGACGAAGCTCAGAATATCTCGGTCTACGAAAAATGCAACGAGGCGGTCGTAAACATCACGACCCAGGTGATGGGGGTCAACTGGTTTTTGGAGCCGATTGTCCAGGACGGCGGCTCCGGTTCCGGCTCCATCATCGACAAGCGGGGCTACGTCGTCACGAACGTCCACGTGATTTCAAACGCGTCAAAAATCACTATTTCACTTTCCGATGGCTCTTCTTATGAGGGGGTAGTCGTTGGACAGGACACCGAATCTGACATTGCGGTGTTGAAATTCAGCCCTGAAAAAAACGTCAACTTGAAGACAATTGACTTCGGCAACTCTGACAGCCTCAAAGTCGGACAGAAGGTGATTGCGATTGGGAATCCCTTTGCCCTTGAGCGAACTATGACTACGGGAATCATCTCAGGCTTAGGCCGCCCGATTCAGGAGTCAAAGAACGTAATCATCCGCAACATGATTCAGACTGACGCTGCGATTAATCCTGGAAACTCAGGCGGCCCCCTTTTGGACACCCAGGGCCGCATGGTCGGAATCAACACGATGATTATGTCATCTTCCGGCTCTTCCGCTGGGGTCGGCTTTGCGGTCCCAGTATCAACTGCCCGCCGTGTCGTGAACGATTTGCTCCAGTACGGAAAGGTCAACCGTGGAATCATAAAAATCGCTCCTGTCCAGATGACTTCCTCAATCGCCCGCTATGCAGGCTTGAAAATCTCAAGCGGTATTCTGATTTCTTCTGTTGCCAAAGGCTCCGGTGCTGAGAGGGCAGGGCTTAAAGGCGGGACGAAATCCGTCCAGTACGGTAGCCGCTTCAATTCGACGACAATCAACCTAGGCGGCGACATCATCACGGCGATCGACTCGATTTCTGTCCGCACTTATGCTGACTATACTTCCGCCTTGGAGGCTAAGCGTCCGGGCGACACAGTTACCGTCACAGTCTACCGCGACGGCGACTACAAAAAAATCAAGGTCTCGCTTGATTCCGCTGACTCTTCCACTTCTTCTGATTCATATCGGACAAATTTGTAGACGATGAAGAAATTCCTTTTCATCGTCTTCCTTTTCTCACTTCACTCGATTTTTGCCTTTGCGGAAAAAAAATCATTTTGGCTTTCAGGGCTTTTGACTTCGCCTGACCATGAGATTACAGCGGAGGTAGACTGGGATGAGAATAATTTTACCGGTTCTGCATACACCTACAATCATGCGATTTCAAGAATTGCGGCGATTATGTCGGCCTGCTCATATTCACATACCGAGTGGCCTGTTGAAAAATCAGCCTTTTTGAAAAACCTCGATATTTTGGGCTTCCCGGAGGCAGGGCGTTTTTTTCATTTTCAGCCCGACTATTCTGACGAGAGGTGGGGGTATGACCAGTGCGGCTATATGATTGCCAAAAAAGAAATGTCCGATGGTGAGAATCTAGTCTTTGTAATCGTCCGGGGAACCCCTTTCAGCTTTCCTGAGTGGATTTCCAATTTCAACGTCGCAAATTCGACAAAAAGTGTAGAGCCGATTCATGAAGGTTTTGCAAAATCCGCAAGGGCGATTCTTGAGGGAATAGATGAATACTTGTCCAAAAATAATCTCGACCCAAAAAAGGCAAAAATTCTTGTGACTGGGCATAGCCGGGGGGCGTCTGTGGCGAATGTTCTTGCTGCCCTGATGTGCGATTCTGGAAAATTCGAGAGGCAGAATCTTTTTGCATATACTTTTGCCAGTCAGAACGTCACAAGGCAAAAAGATGCTCATGAAGAGAAATACTTTTGTATTTGGAACGTCCAGAACGGTGAGGATATTTCTACCAACATGCCTATGGACGGGGGAAAGTGGGGCTTTACAAAATTCGGAAGGGAAAAGACTATAATCAGTGCCTGGAATTCAAATCACGCCTTATTTTTGAATATCTATTATCCCAATGCGAATTCATATTTTAAGCGGCTGACCGGACGGGATATGGACATTCTGTATTCTGGTTATTTTTATTCGCCACAGGTAAATGAGTTCGCCCTGCGCTTCAACGAGTCTGTAGATTCATATTATACGGCGATTGATGGGTTTTACCCTGTTGCAGAAAAATTGGCTAAAAAAATCCTCCCGAAAGACGAGAATCACCAGCCGTATCTGCCTAAATTTTTAAAGGACACAGAGGAGATGACCTCCGGCATCCTCAACAAACTGACCGGTGGAAAATTCTACCGGGTTATGCATTATTTTTTTGATATGCACTGCCCGGAAGGTTATGAGTCTTGGCTTTTAACCCTTGATGAGGACTGTGCCTTTTCCGAGGACGGCTGGAGCCAGGTTGTCGTAAAGTCCCGTGCCGACACTTCCGTAGTCACCCTTGATGACGACGGTTTTTACAGGAAAATTGCATCTTCTGAAAACGGAAGAACCTTGTGGCCAGTCTTTGAAAATGCCTCTCCGACTTGGCAGAGTAGGATGGGGACTGTCATTTTCGGAATTTCCCAGAGCCGGCAGGTGGACCTTATTTTTGAGAAAAACAGCATTTTTCCAACAAAGGTTTCTGCCCATATCGAGCGTTACACTGTTGACGGGCATTTGATTTCATCTTCTCCGGAGGTTAAGTTCTATTTGCGGGGCGGGAAGGCTTTCGTAAATTATGCAGGGAATGACACTTTTTGGGGAGATTCTTTGGACGTTTTGGAGCTTAATGAATATGCTGCTGACGGACTTTTTGACCGTTACAACTTGCGGCAGGAGCGTGATTTTCACATAGACCCAGAGTATTCGGTCAACTGCCGGGGAATTTCTTCTATAGGCTTGCATCTTGGACTTGAGATTTTTTATGCCAGTGTCTTGGCCGACAGCGGCTACTTGAAGTACCATGATTTTGCCTCCTTTTCTGCGGGAATCGGCTCCGGCAGGTATTTGTTCAGCAACATAATGTTTGACTCTGAGCTTCTTTGCAGGTTTACATGGCTTTGCGATGACAGGTATTCTGACGATTTCGGTATTGTTCCATTTGCCCGTCTTTCGCTTTCAGTCCGACCGTTCAGACGCCTACGTTTTTTTGTGGCGGGAACTTTTGACCTCAAGATTCCTGATTTCAACGAGTCTGCTTTTGAGGCTTCTTCCTACCGCCCTGGATTTTGCAGCTGGCCAATTCTTTCCTCTGACTATGAGATTGCCCCGCAGATTCAGCTTGGAGTCCGATTTTAAGCCTCTTTTCCAGTCTATTGAATACAAAAAGAAAAGTTGATACACTTGTAGAATAAATGCTTATATTTTGAGGTAAGATATTATGTTGATGACAAATGAAATCAGAGTTGGAACAGCTTTCATGCACGAGGGCCAGGCGGTTATCGTCCAGAGAATGTTGGGACAGAAATCAGGCCGCGCCGGAATGGTGACAAAACTCCGTGTAAAGAACATCGTGACTGGCGGAACAATGGATCTCGGCCTTGACGCAGGCGAAAAATTTGACGAAGTTGATTTGGTTGAAAAAGTCGTGAAACTCTCTTACATCGACGGCGAGGACTTCCACTTCATGGATCAGGAAACATACGATGACATCACTCTCTCAAAAGAAGACCTCGGTGACAATGCCGGCTATCTTTCTCCCGATGATGACTACGAGGTAAACATCACATACTACAATGAAAAACCGGTCGGAATTAAGCTCCCGATTAACGTTACACGCACAATCACATACTGCGAGCCGGGCGTTAAGGGCGACACTTCTGGAAAATCACTCAAACCCGCCACATTGGACACAGGCGTTGAGGTGAAAGTTCCGCTTTTCTGCAACACAGATGACCGCATCGTAATCGACACACGCGACGGCTCCTTCGTAGAGCGCGCAAAGGACTAATTGACTAATTTGGATTATTAGGCTTGAAGGCTGCCCGGTTTGGGGCGGCCTTTTTTTTTGGCCAAATCTTTTTTTTGCTTATAACAAAAAATTCAAAAAATTCTTAAAAAAAATTCGGCCGATTTTTTCCTGTTTGTAAAAACCAAAACATATATATAAGTGTGAGGTTTTTATGAGAAAAATGTTTGTGCTTTGCCTGACCCTTGCTTTACTTGCGGGGAATTTGTGGGGCGAGGCTTTCAATTTCGTTCAGTCCGACATCGGCGACATTTTGTATGCCGTCTCGCTCTTTAAGGGCTTTCCCGTCTCTGCTGACGACACGGTTTCCGGCAGGGCTGACTTTCGCTCGGCCGGGGAAGATTTCGAGTCGAATTTCACTTCATTTTTGGAGAAAAACCGCCTCTGTCTTTTAAAGTCTGGGAGCGGCTGGCTTGTGAGCAAAATCAAAGTGACTGGGGAAAAATCCGGGGGGCTTTTTTCTGTCGATGCCTACGACCTGCCTCCCGCCAGAATCATCGAGGAAATCGGGATAAAGTCCGGGGTCTGCATAACCTACCAGAATCTTCCGGCAAATCCCCTTTCATTTCACTCAGGCTCCGCCTCTGTAAAAATCCTCGCAGACCGCCTTGCCTCCCTTTGTCCAGGTCTTGAAGTGAGCGAAAATCCTGACGGGAGTCTGCTTGTCGCCAGGGCAAAAAATTCCGCCCCGCTTGAAAAAGAGCCTGTCGGCCGGGCGGAATTCATCTCTGACTCGGACGGAAGGTGGATTTGCGATGTGCAAAACGCCCCCCTTTCCTATGCCGCAGAATCACTCTGCCTGAAAGCGTCAAAAGAATGGTGTCTGGCTCCCGGTGCTGACGGAAAGATTGCCCGCGCCCATTTTACCGCTGATTCCTTTGATGATGCTTTGAAAGTCCTCTGCCTTCAGGGCGGATGCGAAATGCTAAAATCAGACGGCAAATATTTTATTCTTCTGTCAAAAAACGCCAAGGAAAAATTAGGCCGGACTGGTAAATTTTGGGCTTCCTACAAGGTGAAATACTCTGTGCCTGAGGAACTTTGCCAAGCCGCCTTAAAACGCTTTCCCCATGTGGAATGTCAGGCCTGCAAGGATTCAATTCTTTTTTGCCTCTCCGATGAGGAGAAAAATGACTATATGAATTTTCTGTCGGCCGCTGACCTGCCTTCAAAAGTCTTTTCCGTGGGCTTGCAGTATATCCGCTCAAAGGAATTCTTTGACAATCTGCCGCCCTTTGTCAAAAAAGAAAGTGTGAAAATGTCAGGCCGAGACGACTCATTTTATTTTGTGGGGTCGGACGAGGCATACAAAAAACTCCTTGCCGATTTACCCTCAATCGACAAGCCTAAAAGTCAGGTCCGCTACGATGTGCTGATTATCCAGTACCAGAATTCGCGTGCCTCTGAGTGGACTCCCTCAATCGGGGTCAAGAGGCTTTCCCTCGGTGACATGACCAGTGCTGCCTTTCAGCTTGGCAGTGTGCTTGACTTCAATTTGGATGTGGTGAGCGCGTTCGGCTTGAAATTTGCGGCCTCATTGCAGGCTGCGATTAAGGAGAGCAAGGCCAGAGTTTTTGCGGACACGACTTTGAACGGGGTTTCTGGCAGCCAGATTACATTCCAAAACACGAACACATACCGCTACCGGGACAACAACCTTGACCCTGACACAGGAAAGCCTGTCTATTCTGGAATCACCAAGGAGATAGTCTCTGGCTTGAAGCTGGATGTCACAGGAATCGCCTCTGGTGACGGAATGATTACGAGCAAAATTACAGCCTCGGTCTCTCGGCAGGGAACTGATGTCTCTGCGACTACCGGAAACCCGCCGCCATCAAGTGAAAAAGTCGTTTCTACCGAAGTCCGGGCGAAATCCGGGGAGCCTGTCGTTTTGACCGGTCTGATTCAGGAGGAGGAAAGCGAGTCTTCCAGCGGGGTGCCCTTGCTTTCGAAAATCCCGATTTTGAGCCGCCTTTTTAAGTCCTCGGAAAAATCTGCGGACAGGACGGAGCTTGTGATTTATCTGGTTCCTTCTTTTGACTCCGGGGACTCTGGAAAAAATGAAAAAGAAATTTCTCCTTCGCATGAGGAAATTGAGAGGCTTGAAAAAGAGAAAATGCGGTCTTTGTACGAGGAATTCGTTTTAAAAGGGGGCATGGCATGAAGATAGAACTTTCAACTCCATTTTGCCTTTTTAACGGGTCTGCGATTCTTGATTGCGACGACAGCTCTGTGACTTTCGGTCTGACTGACATTGACAACGAGGAGCTTAAAGAAAGGCTTTCCCGCATGGCCAGAAACCGCTTCGGCTCCAGTGATTTTTCTCTGCGCTTTGAGAAAATTTCTGAGGCAGAACTAAAGAGAATCGTTTCCATTTCGTACGGTCAAAAGTCTGGTGAAAAAAGATGGAAAGCCTCCGCCTTGAAAAACGAGGAAAAAGAGCGGGAAGCCGTAATGCTGCTCGATTCCCTTTTGACTGACGCGGCGAAGATGGGGGCGACTGACATCCATATAGAAGAAAGCAGCGTTTTATTCAGAGTTTGCGGCCGTCTGCAAAAAGTCTGTGGCCTTGGCGGGGAGGGGCAGAAAGCCGGGGAGCTTTTGCGGCGGGTCAAAGCACTTTCAAAAATGGATCTTGTGGAAAGCCGGAGGCCTCAGGACGGGTCTTTTGTCTTCGAGCGTGAGACAAGCCCTCTTTTTGTCCGCTCTTCCGTGATTCCAGTTTTGACGGAAAAAAATCCTGAGAATCTCAGCGAGTCTGCTGTCCTTCGTTTGCTTGACCCCCTGCGCAGGCCTTTAAAAATCGAGAAGCTGGGATTCGCCCGGTCTGACTGCGAGAAACTTGTGAATTTCACCCGCATGAAAGAGGGGCTTTTCTTAATCTGCGGGTCGACTGGCTCTGGAAAGTCCACGACGGCCTGTTCCATGCTCCAAAAAATTCTTGATGAGTCAAAAGAGCGTCTGAAAATCATCAGCGTGGAAGATCCGCCGGAATATCTTTTGCCGGGTATCGTACAAATTAAGGCTGACTCCTCCTCGAAGACTGATTTTTCCGACATTCTGCCTTTTATTTTCCGCCATGACCCGGACGTGATTTTTATCGGGGAAATCCGTGATGGACAGTCCGCCGCTACGGCTGTCAGGGCGGCTTTGAGCGGGCATCTGGTGATTTCAACCATCCATGCCGGGGGCTTTGACGAATGCCTTTTACGCCTTGAAGACCTTGGAGTCAGCCGGGAAAAAATCTCGGCCTCGCTAAAAGGGCTTGCATGGCAAAAACTTTTTTGGAAGGAAGAAAAACCTTGCCTTGAAGGAAAAGTGGTTCTGTTTGAGGAAAATCAGGCCGGACTTTTGCAGGATGGAAGTTTTAAAAGTCAGAATTTTGATTTTGACAGAGAAAAACTTTCCCTCCGTCTGCGGCAAAAAAGAGTCGGAAAGAAAGGCCTCGCATTGGAGGAAGCATGACAAGTTTTTCTTCTGAGAAAATTCTTCTTTTGATTACGCAAAATGTCTCGGAACTGTTGGCCGCAGGGCTTCCTGTTGAAAGGGCGTTTGCGGAATTCTCTGACTTTCCATCGAGCGGCAAGAATGGTAAAAAGGCCGGGAAAATCGCCCGCTATATTTCCATGGAGCTTGAATGCGGGCGGGAACTTTTTTCAGTCCTTTCATCGCTGCCGGATTTTCAGCTGCCTGAATGGTATTCGGCTTTTGTTTTTGCAGGCCAGAAGTCTGGAAAAATGGCTGAAGCCTTTAACTTTTTGGCGGAAAGGCTCAAGACGAAAAATCTCTCGAAAAATCTTTTTGTACAGTCCTTAATCTATCCTGCCTTTACGGTTCTGCTCTCTTCTGTCACAGGAATTTTGGGAGCCAGCTTTTTGGGAGGATTATCAAAGAGCGGAAGTGTCTTGGAGATTTTAACTTCTTGCATTCCGGCTTTCGGATTTCTGGCAGCGGCCTTTTTTGCCACTGTAATTTTTATGAGGAGGCTGACTGCGGAAAATCCTCTTTTTTTGATTTTCACAGCCCTTTCCTTTGGAAAAAGTGCTGGCTTAAGTCTTTTGGATTCAATTGAGCTGGCCTTTCCCCTTGCCCAGGAAAATAAAAGGATTTGCACCTGCCTCTCATCGGCGATGGCTGAGATTTCTTGCGGGGCAGAAGCGTCTCAGGCTTTTTTTGACTCCTTGGCGGCAGCCGGTTTTGAGAGGGAGGGGCAGCTTTTGAGCATGAACCTGAGCTTGTGCAAGTCCGGTTCCAGTGAAAATCCATTCGCGAAAACAGCGGCTTTAATCGGGCAAAAAGACTGCGAGAAGAAAAAAATCCTTCTTTCGTTGGAAGGCCCCTTCTTGCTTTGCCTTGTGGCGATTTATCTGGCATTGATTTTGCAAAAAACGTTGATGCCTGTGATTACAAATTTTGGAGGAATTTTATGAAAAACTTTTTCGCCTGGAAGAAAAGATTTTTGTCTGACAGAAAGCTTTCCCCAGAGATGAAAAAGGCTCGTGACGGAGGCTTTACCTTTGTGGAAACTCTGGCGGTTCTCGCGGTGACAGCCCTGCTCGCGTCTCAAACGGGAACAGTAGTTTCTGCCCTTGTCCAAAAGGCTAAAAAAGCCTCGGCAAAAACTCAGATTTCGTCTTTTCAGGCGGCCTTGCAGTCTTACTACATCGACTGCGGCTCCTTTCCAACCCAGGAGCAGGGCTTGAAGGCTCTTGTCTCAAAGCCTGATTTGATTCCTGTGCCGTCAAACTGGCAGGGGCCTTATATCTCGTCAAGTCTGCCAAAAGACCCCTGGGGAGAGGATTACGTTTATCTGACAAAAAACAGCCCCCTTATGCCGGACGATGCCCCGGAAGGTCTGCCATTCGCAATTTATTCAAACGGAGGAAACAATGAGAACGGAAAGTCTGCACAAGCGGTCGTCGCTTCATGGCGGTAAAAAATTCTGCCGGAAGTCACTGAAAGGGAAAAAGGACGGAGCCTTTATTTTGCTTCCGACCGTAATGATTCTTCTGGGACTTTCAGCTTTTTTCTGCGCGATTGTTCATTTTGAGAAGACTAGATTGGACTTGCTTGAAAGCAGGACAAGTCAACTGTATGAAAAAATCGAGGTTAGAAATGCGGTTAATTGAAGTTATTGCATCGGTCTGCCTGGCCTCGTTTTTCTGTGTGGCTGCCCTTCCTTCTGTGGAAAATATTGCGAAAAGCCACCGGGAATTCTGCCTGAAAAGCAGAGTTTTCAATCGGGACAGATTTATAACGGAGACGTTCTCAAAAATCGCCGCTTCTGGGGAGGCAGACTCTGAAAAAATTTCTGGCTGGGCTAAAAGGTGTTCGGATCTTTTTGCCTTGGACTCGATTTCCGTTGGTGAAGCAGGGGCGAACGGGAAATTTCTTGAATGCACATGGCAGGCCGAGGGAAAAATCTACAAATTCAAGGCTGAGCGAAGCCTGTAAAAAGTTTGGAAAATGGAGGTCAAAATGGGAAAATACTCAATTGGAAAGCAGATAAGGCTGAAATTCAGGCCGGTCAGAATGAAAATCAAAAAGAATTTCATAAGCCCCGGTGACTGCGAAATCTATAATTTTCATATTCCTTTTAAAATGCTGGCCGGGAAAAAACGTCAGCTTTTTATAAGGCGGGAACTTGAAAAACGGCATCCTTGTTTTTCTCCGCGTTCATGCGTGGACACAAAAATCTCCCTCAAAAAACGCAGACTGAATGTGCGGGCTGCCGTCATGGAAAGGTCGACTCTTGCAGCCTACCAGCAAAAGTCTGCGAAATTTCTCTTTTTGAAGGAGGAGCCTTTATGGCCGGTATTTGCCAAAAAAAGACCCCTTTTTGCTTTTTCTCTTCCGGCCCTGGCCCTTTTGGGATTATTATGCCGCAATTCTTTGAGTCCGAGCCAAAAAGAAAGCCAGGCCTTAAATGAACTTCCGTCTCTTTCAGCGGCAGAAAATCTTTCAGAAACGGAGGCCTCTGTCGGAAGGGAAGGAGTCCTGAATCTTTTGCAAAAAATCAAGGCTTGTGACGGCCGGATTCTTTCCCTCAATTTTGACGGGGCGAATTGCAATTTTTCGCTTGAGGGGGTGAATCCAGAGGATGTCGCCTATGACATTCCGTGCGCCCTTTCTTATTCTGACGGGAAAGCCCGTTTTACGGCAGTAAAGGCATTTGCACCTGCGAAAAAACTTTCTGAAAATGGCGAAAGAATTTCTTTTCCGCTTGATGCGCCTGCAAAAATCCGCTCGGCTTTTTTTGAGTCATCAGGTTCTGTTCAAAGTCAGGTCGGTGGGGAACGGTCTTTTTCTTTTTCTGGCTTCGTTCCTCAAGAGCAGGCTCAGGCCTTTTTGGAAAATCTTTCACAATTGAAAAAAGAATTCTCCCTTGTTGAAGATTCTCTTTCAATTTCGTCCTCCTCGGAAAATCTCCTTGCTCTTTCATTCGCTCTTTCCGCCGGGAAAAATCTTGGCTCCGACGGAATCGTTGAATTGCTCTCGCCATTTTCTTCTGTCTTTGGGAAAAAGGAAAAAATCTCCGGTCAGCCGCAAGTCCGCCTCGCAAGAAAAGAGAGCGTAGCCGGGGAAAAAATCGGGGAAATCGTCACGGAAAATGGGGAAGTAGTCTCGTATTTCAAGGACAGGCAAAACGGGAAAATTTTTTGCCATACATCTTCCATGGAAAAATCAAAAAGGAGAGCCTTATGAAAAAATCAGCCTTGTATGCGGCCTTCGCATTTTTGCTTTTGTCGTCCTGCTCGTCAAGCAAGCTTGCTTTGGGCGGCGGAAAAAGGGGGCTTATGACAGGTCGTGTCTGCGACAGCGATGGAAAGCCTGTCAGCGGTTATCGAATTTTTCTTGACGGAAAAAAATCAGGAGTTTCCTCTGCCGGCGGAATTTTCAAAATTGAGGGAGTTAGCCCTGGGCTCCACGAGATTTCCGGGGAAAAGCGTGGCTATCAAAGTCTTTGCTCCTCTGTTGAATTTTATGAATCAGGTCAGATTGTATGCCTTGAGGCGAAAAAACTTCCTGCCTTGTATGAAGTCATCGAAGGTCTTCTAAGAAACGGTCAGCCAGAAGAAGCTGTGGCTTTGCTTGAAAAATCAGATGGTGCGAACAAGGGGCAGGCAGTATTTGAATTTTACAAATCGCTTTCGGACTATTGCTTGCAGCCAAATGAAAAAAAAGCTGGAAGACTAGCCGCCCTTGCTGGGGTAAAAAATGGAGGAAAAAAATGAAAAGTTTACGAAAATTTTTTTTGTTATCAGCCTTAGGACTGGTCATTTTTCTTAATTTTGCTTCTTGCATGACAACTTTTGATGATGATGAAAATTTCGGGTCCTGTCCCTACATATTGTCTTCTCCTCGTGTGGAGCTTGGCGAGAATTCTGATGTCTGCAAGTATGCAGGTGCATATTTTACCCTCTATAACAAAAGTTCAAAAGAAATTTCAAAATGCACGATTTCTTTTCTTCTATATGATAAGGACGGAAACAATCCTTTTATCGGCTCGAATCAGGTGACTGCTTCTTGTTCAAAGTCTGTCGCAAGTGAAAGCGAGGAGGATTTTTCTGTCAGTCTGGACAAGTATCTTTCCATCGTTCCTGACGAGGCCTATGTGATGGATTTTATCTACGTCAGGGATATCACCTATTCTGACGGTTCCCATTGGTCAGATCCATTTGGTATGTACGCAAGTTCGGAGGCTTTTGAATGAAAAGAGTCTGGTTCTTTTTTTCAGTAATTTTTCCTACTTACATTTTGCCTGCCCTGCTGATTTTTTCCTTTTGCCTGCTTTGTCCCCTGTGCCTGACTTCCTGCTCGACTGTATTTTCTGATTCTGCGGGTACAACTTCTTCATCTGCATCAAAAACTGCTGGACGGGAGTCATGGACTTTTATCGTCTATATGGCGGCGGACAACAATCTTGAGAGTGCGGCGATTTCTGACCTGAGGGAGATGGAAATGGCCGACTCTGATTCCAAGGTGAAAATTCTAGCCTTGCTAGATCGGGCGGAAGGAAATGATGCCTCAAACGGTGATTGGACCGATACCCGTCTTTTTGAGGTTGTCCGGGGAAAGTCATCTTCTGGAAATGTGATTTGCTCAAAAAGAATTTCCTGTGAAAACCTTGGAATTTCAGCAGGTGAGGCAAGTGAGCTGGATATGGGCAACTGGGAAAATCTTGCGGATTTGCTCGCTTTTGCAAAGGAAAAATACTCATCTGACCGCTACGGACTTATCATCTGGGGGCACGGAAACGGCTGGCGGTCGGATTCTGCCCAAACGGATGTTTTGTCGAGGGCGTATGCCGCTGATGATGATTCTGGAAACAATCTTTCTCTGCCTTCCCTCAGGCTGGCCTTGGAAAAAGGTTTTGCCGGAAGAAAAATTGACATGATTGCCTTTGACTGTTGTTTTGGCTTGACTGCCGAAACACTTTGCGAAATTAAGGACTCTGCCTCTTTTGCCTGCGGAACAGCCTCCTTGGAGCCTTCCCAGGGGTGGAATTACACGGAACTCTTGAATGCCTTTAAAGATAGCAGTCATTCTCCTGTCGACTTCTGCCAGTCTGCCGGGAGTCAGTTCAAAAGTCAGTATTCTGGGGTGAATTACGCCTGTTTCTCTGCATTTGACCTATCAAAAGTCGGGGAAATAATTTCTTCCTTTAATGATTTGGCCTCCAATGTAGCCGATTCCATCGATTGTTTTGACAGTCAAAGTGAAATGAGGACTATTTTTCTAGAAAAAGTTCCTCTTTACTACCAAAACTCTTATCCCTGCGATGCCTTTTTTGACCTTTTCTCCTTCGCTGAGATTTTGGCCGGTCAGAAATCTGAGCTTGTCTCAGAAGCTGAATCTTTTCAAAAAGCCTTGCAGTCAGCCCTTTTATTTTCATGGTCAAAGGGTGACTTTTCAAAAGTCCCTCTCGGAGCTTTTTTTTCGATTTTTGTGGGCGAGGGAGTCCCTGATTCAACTCATCCTGATTTGTATGTGCGGGGAAGCCGTGCGGCAGGTCAGACCCGCTTTGTTTCGGCTTGTCCTGGATATGTCCCGTCCCAGGAAAATCGTGGAAGCCTTTTAGATAAATTATTTTACACAAATTTTACGGAGGAATAAATGAAAAAGAAATGCTTATTTGCCTTGTTTGCTATCTTATTTATATCTGGAATATTTACGCCGGTTTTTGCCCAGTCAGATGATTCTGCAACGGACTCTGAAACATCTTCAGAGTCTGACTTCAATGGTGCGGATGATTATAATCCTGACGACCACCAGTATGAGCCTGACACATGGGAAGATGAAGGTTGGCCAGTCTCGGAAGAGGAGGCTGGGTGCTATCTTGGTGACTGGGATATGATTAACGGCGGAAAGGGTGAGGATGACGAGAATTCTGGCTCTGACTCATACGATGAGGAGACTGTCCAAGAACTGGCCAAGGACTTGCAGGAGGCGCGTGCTGCCCTTTCGGAGCTTTACAACGAGCTTGATTTTGACAAGACTCTTTCTGTTGAAGATCAAGCCAGACTTGATGCCTGCTATGCCGCTGCGAATACTGCTAGGGCAGCTTTGGATTCTTACTGCAATTCACATAATCTTCTTTATGACGAGTCCACGAATTCTGACCAGGTTAAAGTCAGCCATTATGAACCAGTTGGGGAAATCTCGCCTGGAAACGCCCCTGAAATCAAGCCTGTTTTTACTGTCGGAGATCCTGTAATGGTCGCCTCTGGATTTTTTGTCATTGACGATTCAGATTTGTCAATCGGCGGGGTGGCCTGCTCTTTTGCCGTAAAAAGACATTTTACTTCTGATTCTAGGACTTTAAGTCATACCGGATTTTTTGGCACAGGCTGGACTTCAAATCTTGAAAGTAGGATTATTGCCTGCTCTGGTGAAAATTCAGATCTTTCGTTTGAAGCCCCAGAACGGGATATAGAGGCCTTGGAAGAACAGGTTGAAAAACTTCAAAAATATTTGAGTGAAAAATCGGAAGAAACTGTTTCCGTAAAATTCGCACGAAAAATGCTTGACCGAAGACTTTTCCAGCTAGCTGAGCTAAAGACCCGCCTCGGCATTTTGTCAGGGAAAGGTTTGAAGACTGAAAAATCTGTTTGGGGGCTTCCTGGAGAGCTTTCTAAAGACTTGGGATTTTCTTCTGTCATTTTTGTGAATGACAAGGGGGGGCCCGTATTGTTCACGCAAGCTGGTGATGGAACTTTTATCCCTTCTGACAAAAAACGGGCTAGGGGAATTTCGCTTTGCTTGCAGGCGGACGGCACCTATCTTGTCTCCTTCAAAAGCGGAGAAAAACGCATTTACAATCAGGATGGCTTGCTTAGCGAACTCGAGGTGAAATCCGGCGGAAAAATCTCTTTTGAATATGAAAATGGCCTTCTTTCAGATGTAAAACTTTCTGGCGGAAGGAAAATTTCTTTTGTCTGGGAAAATTCCATGCTTTCTCAGGTTAAATCTTGCGGACTAGTCTGGAAATATGGCTATGAAAACGGAAGGCTTTCTTCGGTAATCGATTCTGACGGAAATGAGAGAAAGTTTGTCTACGATTCAGAAGGCAATCTTGTGAGACAGGTCAAGGGGGACGGAACTTTTGTCTCTTTTGCCTATGAAAAAGGTACAGATGGAGTATTGAGGACTGTATCGACGACTGATGAAAACGGGGCGACCGAATACTTCTCTTATGATCTTGAAGCATCTTCAACCATTTATACTGACAAGGACGGGATAAAAAGCACTTTCTTTTGGAGGGGCGATGGCCTGATTTCAAAAAATGCTTACGCAACTGGTCTTGAAAATTCTTTTGTTTATGATGACGAGGGAAACATCGTTGAATCATCAAGCCTTTCTGAAAAAATTCAATATTCTTATGATTCAGACGGAAATCTGACTCAAAAAATCTATTCTGATGGTACCGGAGAATATTTTTCATATTCTGACGGAAACTTGACTTCCTACACTGACCGTGACGGGGTTGTTTCAACCTTTACTTACAACGGAGCTGGGCTTAGAAGCGGAATTTACATAGGAGGGAAGATTCTTTATTCTTTTTCTTATAATTCATCAAATCTGCTTGACAGCCTGACTGATTGCAGGGGAAACAAAAAACTCTATTCGTATGATAAAAACGGGGACCTGGTAAAAATCGAATATTTACCGGTAAATGGTGGTAGAGGGCTCCAGTTGTTTGAATATGATGAAAGCGGTCGCCTCAAAAAATTTACAGATGTCGACGGACTTGAAAGCACTTATTCTTACTCTCCGAATAAAATTGTCGTAAAGTCTTCGTCAGGGCTGGAAAGTCTGTATCTTTATTCTTCAAGAAAGACCTTGCTTTCTGTCGTCCAAAAAGATTTGATTTCCGGGGCTGAAGTCACTTTCCGTTATGAATACGATAAGTGCAAAAATCCAGTCAAGGTCTCATTGTCTGGAACTCTTTCAGACGGGAAGAAAGTTCATGAATATACAAAAGAAACGATGGAGTACACAGCTCAGGGAAAAGTCAGGAAAATTAGAATTTGGAGCGGGGAGAAGCCAGCATTTGAAAAAATCTTTGACTATTCTCCTGTGGATGGAAGCCTGCTCAAAGTTGAAAGCGGTTACTTGGATTTATTTGGAAAATTCAAGGATGGGCAAAAGTCTGAGAAGGTCTTTTCTTATGAGTATAAAGACAGAGGTCTCTCCCTTGTCTCAGAATTCAAGGGCTTGTCACAAAAGATTGATTATGACTCTTTTGGTCGCCTGATAGGCCTTTCAAAAAATGGGGCTTCCGTGCTCAAAAATGAATTTACAGCAGGCGGAAGGCTTTCCCGTATGGTGGTCGGCCCCTCATCTTCCTACTCTTATGACTATGACAGCCTTTCTGGGACAATGCTTTCTTTTGGCGAGGAAAAGTCATCAGTTCAAAAGGATTATTTTGATTTCTTGCCAGACGGATGCCTTTCGGAATCAAGGGGAAAAGACGGCAATAAAAAAATCTACGAGTATACAATTGACGGAAAAATCCTCAGTGTCAAGGACAATATTTCTGTAATCGAAAATTCTTATGACTCTGCTTTTAGACTTGTCAAATCGACAGTGAAAAATAATGATGGACGCCTCGTAAAAAGTTTCGGACTTGACTATTCAGAAGATGGCAAAAAAATTACAGTTCGCCAAGGCGGTTTATACGAAAAAACTTATGAATTTGATTCTTTTGGTCGCTGCGTGAAAATTTCTGATGCCACCGGTGCCTCTACAGCCTTTTTTTACGATATAGAAGGAAAGCTTGTTAAAAAGACAGGCCCTAGCGGTATAAGGGTAAATTATGACTACGACTGTCTTGGACGCCTGTCCTCAGAAGATAAAGCCGGCCAAAAAGTTGACTATTCTTATGATGCTGAAGGCAATTTAACCTGTGTGAAAGATTCTGCGGGGACAATCTTCAAAGCTGGCTACAACGGTGACGGAAAAATGATTTCCCTTTTTGAACGCCCGTCTAGCGCAGAAAAAACTTTCTCTTATGACGATTTTGGCAGACTGATTCATTATTCTGTTGATGGGAAACTTGTCCTTAAAAATTCTTACGATGATGATTCTAGCAAAATCTCTTCTTTTGACGGACTTGGAAATGAGTACCTGTATTCTTTTGATTCCTATGGCCGCAAGAAAGGCGAGAAAAACAGGCTTAAAGATTCCTCCACAAATGAATATGACTCGGCTGGACGTTTGGTTTCTTCCGTTGATTTTAACGGCAAAAAATCTATCTATTCCTATGACTCAGCAGGCCGACTGCAAAAGATTTCCTATGATAATGGAACTTTCTCTTCCTACGAGTATGATGCGGCCGGAAATCTGACAAAGGCGAAAAATCAGAATCAAACTTTGATTTTCACCTATGACTTGAGTGGCCGCCTGGTCAGTCAGACGGACGGAATTGACACTGTAAAATTCTACTATGATAAAGCCGGTCGTCTGGTGAAGAAAGTCACGGACAAAAATTCTTATATTTATTCCTACAGGCCTGACTCTCTTGTTGCTTCTGTGAGCTTGCTGAATTCAGCTGGCGGTCAAATTGAAAAAGTCTCATTTTCATACGATGGGGCCGGGCGGGAGAGCAAGCGAGAATGGAAGCAGGGGCAGGCCTTGTATTCATACTATGATGATGCTGGCCGTCTGATTTTACAAAAATGTAATAATTCTGAAAATAAGCTTGTATTTTTGAGAGGACTAGTGTATGATGACTACGGTCGTATTTCAATAACAATAAATTCTTCTCTTTCTCTTACCCGCTACGAGTATGACCAATCAGGAGAGTTAACAAGGGTGATAAGTCCTTATTCACAAAAGTATTCGGGTTTCCTTAAAAATCTTTGCGCAAAGGCAGGCCTTCATTTCCTCTCTGGAGGGGAAAGCAATTCATACCTTTCTTTCAGCAGTGGGGAAAAATCGGCCTTGGAAAAAATTGAGGACCTTCTCGGTTCAGGTTACAAAGTTCAGACGATGGAGCCCCATATAGAAGAAGGTTTTTCGTATGATGGCAACGGCAACTGTATTGAGCGTGTAACTCCTTATGGAACAATAAAATATAAATATGATTCTGAAAACCGCTTGATTTCTGCCGGCGATGCCGTCACTTTTGAATACGACAAGAACGGTAATATGCTTTTCAAAAAAGATAGGTACGGTCAGGTGACGATGGACTATTCGCCTGAGAACCGCCTGATTTATGCGGAATGCCAGAGTCTTTCGGACGGAAAGAATGTTTTTTCTTATGAATACGATGCCCTCGGAAAGCGCAGCCTTTCAAAAGAGACTGACGGTAGCGTATTTAAATCGGTTTACGATGGATTTTCTATGAACGAGTTGTATTCCAAAAAGATTGAAGATGTATTTTATTCAAGTGTAGAAAATCTGAGGTCGTCAGATACAACTGCTTCTGAGAATTACAGGTATTTGTTTTCTGGCTCTGAAAAAAATCGTATCAACGGGAAAAATACGGGGATAGCTTCAGCCTCATTTGGAAGCGTGAACTTATTTTTAGGGAACCGTCTTTTAGCTCAGGCTGATTATGCTGGCAGTGCTGAAAGCAAGTCATTTTTTACGGATTCTGCCGGAACTGTATTTGCTGGACTTTCTCAAAATGAAAATATGGAATATTCATACGACATTTTTGGCAATCCGATTGATGAGAGTCTTCCTGCCCGTGGTTTTGTCGGCAAAAAGTACAACGCATTTACAGGACTCTACGATTTTTCGTATCGCGACTACAACCCGGATTCCATGCGCTTTACTTCCGTTGACCCCATTCGCGATGGACAAAACTGGTACGCCTACTGCCCCGGCGACCCCGTGAACTACGTGGATGTGAACGGGTTGGAGCAGACTCCTGAGCAGAAATGGTTTGTAAATGAAATTGTTGAAGGTGTTAAATCTGGACGTTTAGACGCAGAAGATGTAAAAGCTCATACTGAAATTGCTATAGAAAGGTCTGATTTGGATGATGGTGAGAATGGTCATTATTTTCAGTCAAGAGAAATAGTTTTGGTTTACGGTACACCGGTAAATAGTATCCCCGTCCAGTCAACGGCTGATTATACTTCTTATGTTGAAAGAGGTGATGGTAGAACCATTCCTCCTGGAACATATGAAGGGGTTCTTTCATCAGTATCTCCGACGTATGAAAATTCGATTTGTTTATCAGGTATGGATGTAAAAGCGGAAGAGAGAATGTTGCTACATCCTAATTGTAAAACTAAATTAGGAGAAACTGAGGAATATTTTAACGGAACTCGTCCATATAGCGGAGGTTGTCAAATCTCGCATTTGTCGGATTTCAATGAAGTTACGAAAATCTTAGAGAGTCTTGGGTTCGTTTATAATGATACTGAAAAAATTACTGTTAGTATTTTTGATTCACCTAAAAATTATTCGGCTTCACAAAATATCGAAAAAGAGTATTGATTGAGGTGATTAAATTGAAATTATTTATAGTGTCATTGTTGTTTTTTTTCTCTTCGTTGCTGTCTTTTGGAGAAACAAGGACTTATTTTGATTCTTTTCAATTTGTTGAATTTATTGATTCGAATCAAATTGAGATGCATAGCGAAGAAGAGAATGTTTCTGCGGTCTGGAACAATATATGCAGGTATTCAATTTCGGAAGAGGGGATGCTGACATTTTTGACTGTTTCTGTAAAAGGTTTAGAAGAGAAATTTCTGATGCTTGTATCAGATGAAATTCTTGGACTTATCGACAGCTACAATCGATTGATTTTTTTTGGTACGAAAATCATAAAACAGGGAGGTTTTAATATTGAGTGTTTATCTACCTTAGAAAATGCAGAAGCCTCATCCGAATTGCGAGAAGGAAAAACTCTTTATTCGTCTCAGAATCTAAAAAAATTTAACACTCCATGGGTGGAGGGCGTGGACGGGCAAGGAATCGGCGAGCAAATATCTTTCTCTGCAATGACTTCCTGCCTGTATTTTTTTAGTGGCTATGTCTCAGCGCAAAAGCCGTATCTATACATGCAGAATTCAAGGCCAAAACGAATAAAAGTGACGTTGGTGGAGCAGAAGGAAGATTTTTATTTCGACTTAGAGGATACACCGAATCCGCAAAAGTTGGACATCGGAAAATTTTATAGAGGGGAAATCATCATTGAGATTCTGGATGTTTACCCTGGAAGCAAGTACGAGGACACTTGTGTTAATGCGATAATGTACAAAGTTGTCTTTGGATAATCATATACAGATATTTTTCAGGAGAGAAAAAATGAAAAATTTTTATTTGTAAGGGGTTTGTAATGAAAAAACTTATTAATAAGGGGTATTGTTATGAAGAAATTGTTATTTTCTATTTTGATTTTATTATTGACAGGGCTTTCTTTTGCAGAAAAAATAAATTTTTCTGTTACGTATTACGAGCCTCAAAGTAATATTGTAAAAACAAAGACTTTTGCTAATGATTCAGAACAGATAGGAACATCTATTCTGAATATGAATGGCTGCAAGGTAATTCTTATTGAGGGACTGGAAAAATTCAATAATTTGATTTGCCTGTCGGTAAATGCTATGGATTTTTCACTTATTGACCGTCATATATTTCCAGGTGCAAAAAAGGTGAAAACGCTTCTTATGGGGTCTTCGATTGTTACACGACTTGATTTTATAAAAGATTTGCCAGAGTTGGAGGGAATACGCCTTACTTCGTATGGATTTCGGCCTGAAAAGAATTCTTCAATAGATTTGTCAATTGGTAAGAATTTGGTGTGTTTTATAATTGGCAAAGATTTGGGAAGAAAATCTGTTTTTAAGGACATAAAAGAGGTCGGAGATAAATTAGAGCTATTAAGCATTGGAAACTGTGATTTCAATACAGATTGTCTATTTTCCTTACAAAGAAGACATCCCAATTTGAAATTTAATCTTGATCCAGAACTTGAGGAAAAGCTCTCAAAAAAGGGACTTCGAATTATAACAGGCGACGAGTATTCTTCTATCATGGAAAGATTGGAAATGGATGGAAGGTAAAATCTGAATTAAAGAAGCAACAGCAGAATCCTCATTGCGAAAAAATTTCTAGTCCTGATTCCATCGCAGCAGGAAAAATTAGGGCTGCTGCTGGTTGGATTCTTATTGACGGAAAACCTTATGTTCCAATTTCAAATGTTGCAAAACTTGTTTATATGTCAGTAGAAACAAAGAGTTATTAATTTGGATAAAAAAGGAGATAATCATGAAAAATTTAACTGCTAACTTTGCTATTCTTTTTTCAGTTTTGCTTTTAGCGTCTTGTCTGGATAAGAATCCGGGGAAAAATGCGGCGGCTGAGAATACTGATTCGAGTCAGGCGGAAAGCCCGGAAGCTGTCGCAGAGTCAGAGACGAAAGTCTACGCTCCGTATTTTGAGGAGAAAGAAGACTCTTATAGTACGCTTGCAGATGTCTCTGTAAACAGCGAGGGCGTGGATGTGTATCTAATGCCGAATCTATATTCCGAAGTCATTTCTTCTGTGACTAAAGGCGACATTGTTAATGTAATCGGAATGGCTTTTGACGAAAACTATCCAGAAAAATACTGGGCGAAAATCAGGCTCTCTTCATATCCAAAGGATTTGTACTGCGGCTCAATGGGACCATTTGGCTTTGTAGACATAAAAAAACTTGATTTGCCGCAAGGGCTGACACCCGGAGTCGTATCTTTTTCTGAATATGTTCCAGGTGAAGAGCATCACTCTGGCCATATAAACATTGAAGTCGACAGAGGCGGTAAAAAGGAGGTCTTTGCTTGTTATCCTAGCAAACTTGATGGTCAAGACTTTGCTACTTTTGTCTGGGCGGATGACAAGCATGGTTTCTTTTATACCGATATGAGCGGTACTTTTTCATGGAATTCGCAGACGAATGAAATAAAGCATCTTACCTATATGGGGTCTGATTCAGAGTCTGCTTGGAGTGCTGTTTCTGACGACAATAAAAAATTTTTTGAGGATTATGGAACTGGCCCTGGTAGCCGGTGTTTAAAAATTTATGACATGCTGACCAACCGCATGATTTATTCCGGCTCTCATCTGCGCGGTTTAGATTATCATGACAATGCTATAACGGTTGTATATGACTTGCGGTCTTGGAAAGCTTTGGACGAGGCTGTAAAGGAAAAGAATCTTCCTTCTACGGATGATTTTTTTGCAAAACTTTCTGCTGAGGGTATAGAGCTTAAAGACTACTGTCCCGTTCTTCGCTACAGATTGAACCTCGATACCCTTGAGGAAAGTTTTCTTGATTATACGGTGGTTTTCGACCAGTGAATTCTAAGGGTGGCTGCTTCTCGCAAGATTAAAAAAGACTATTGACTGAGGTATATAAAATGAAATTGTTTATGGCAACAATGCTTGTTTTTTTATTTTCGGCTTTGTCATTTGGAGAGACGAAGTGCTATAAGGCTTCATTATCGCTTGTAAAATTTCTTGATTCTAGCCATATGTATATGCTGAATGAAGTTGACTATGCAGAATCTGATATCTGGAATCAAAATTTACAATATCTGATTTCGGAAGAGTCAGAATTGAAATTTTTGACTGTGAGCAATGGAACATCGAAAGAAAAATTTCTAATTCTTATGTCGGATGATATTCTAGTATTATATGACGGACTCCAGAAAGAACCTGTTTTTTTCGGGATGAGAGATCGCTCTTCTGAACTTTGCCGTTCTGTAGAAAGTATAAAAGCATCTTCCGAGTTACGAGAAAAATCAAAGCTCTACTCGGTGGATAATTTGGCGACTTTTGATCTTGAAGCTCCTTGGGTGGAGGGAGTGCCCGGTCATGGGATAGGTGAGAGTGTATCTTTCTCAGTCAAGGCCTCCTGTCTGTATTTTTTCAGTGGTTATGTGTCTGCAAAAAAGCCACATCTGTATTTGCAGAATTCAAGACCAAAAAGAATCAAGCTGACGCTTGCGGAGCTGAATGAGGATTTGTATTTTGACTTGGAGGACTCACCGAATCCTCAGAAATTGGACATCGGAAAATTTTATCGAGGTGAAATCATCGTTGAGATTCTGGATGTTTACCCTGGCAGCAAGTATGAGGACACTTGTGTTAATGCTATAAGGTATGATTTTGGACGTAGATAATTTTCGTGGTGGGTGTTATGAAAAAATCCCGCTTGTTTTTATTTCGCCTCGGCGGCTTTTTCCTCAGCTTCCCGCTTGGCCTCAAGTTCCTTCTGTTTTTGCGTGAATTCTTCCTTTGACTCGAATTCTGCGGTGACGGAGCCGTCAGTGTCGGTCTCGATGCGGGTAATCGCGTAGATATTGTAGTGGTCGTCAGAGACCAGCCAAGTGTCGTATTCTGTCCAGTTTTTAAAAGTCTGTGTCATGTTTTTCGTTTAACCCTTGAGACCGCCATGTAGGCGACCATGCGCTAGGTAGGGAGCGACGGCTTTGCCCAAGCCGGAAAATTGCGACTATGGGAGCAATTTTAGCGAGTCTCGGTCTTGCCCCCGCAAGACCGCCATAGGAGCGACGGCTTTGCCCAAGCCGGAAAATTGCGACTATGGGAGCAATTTTAGCGAGTCTCGGTCTTGCCCCCGCAAGACCGCCATGGGGGCCGGCCATGCGCAAGGCAATGAAAGGGTTGCCAACGGCAAGTGCGTAGCACCGCGCGTAGCAAGCCCTGGAACTGCCGACCCGCCGCGCCGCTTGAGCTTGTCGAAAGCAGCACGGCGGGATGCGCCCAAATCTTTACAAATTACAAGGGGAGGTTTCCGTGCTTGCGCTTTGGAAGGTTCATCTCAGTTTTGCCGGAGAGGATGTTCAGGCTTGAGACGATGCTTGCGCGGGTTTCCTCTGGATTTATGACTGCGGAGATGTAGTCCCTCTGGGCTGCGATTGTCGGAGTCATGAATGTGTCCCTGTACTCCTGTGCCTTCTGGGCTTTTACGTTCGGGTCGGCCTCTTTTGCGTAGAGGATTCCGATCGCGCCTTCCGCGCCCATGACCGCAATCTCAGCTTTTGGCCATGCGTAAACGAAGTCAGCTCCAAGGTGCTTTGAACACATTGCGATGTATGCTCCGCCGTATGCTTTGCGCGTGATAATCGTGACTTTGGGAACCGAAGCCTCTGAGTATGCGTAGAGGACTTTCGCGCCGTGGCGGATGATTCCTTTCTGCTCCTCCTGGGGGCCGGGGATAAAGCCCGGAACATCGACGAATGTAACGAGCGGGATATTGAATGCGTCACAGTAGCGGACGAAGCGTGCGATTTTGTCGGATGCGTCGCAGTTGAGGACACCGCCCAAGAAGCCAGGGTTGTTGCCCACGATTCCGACTGATTTTCCCTCGACTTTAGCAAAGCCTGTAACGGCGTTCCCTGCGAATTCTGCCATCACCTCAAAGAAGGAGTCCTCGTCAACAGTGCAGTTAATCACTGAGCGGATGTCATAGCCCTTGTGGGAGTCTTCCGGAAGAACTGAGGCGATTTCCTTCGCGGCCTTTTTCTCGTTGAACTTGAATTTCGCACCGTCAGCCTCGACAGAATTGTCTCCGTAGAAGTGGGGGATATAGTCCAAAAGCTTGCGGACTTTCTCATAGCACTCGTTCTCGTTTGAGCATTTCCAGTGGGCCACGCCGGATTTCTGGCTGTGGATTGAGGCTCCGCCAAGGTCTTCGTCGGAGATGTCCATGAACATGACCTGCTTGACGACTTTTGGGCCTGTGATATACATGTGTGAAATCTGGTCGATTGTGAAGATGAAGTCAGTCAATCCCGGTGAGTAGACGGCTCCACCTGCGCAGGGGCCTGCGACGATTGAAATCTGGGGAATCACGCCTGACGCGCGGACGTTCTGGTAGAAAATGTCACCATAACCGCAGAGGGCGTCAACACCTTCCTGAATGCGGGCTCCACCTGAGTCGTTCACGCCGATTACAGGGCATTTTACTTCGATAGCCTTTTTGATAAGCTCGGCGATTTTCTGTCCGTGGACTTTGCCAAGGGATCCTCCCTGAACCGTGAAGTCCTGGGCGTAAATCGCAACCTTGCGGCCGTTTACTTTGCCGAAGCCTGTGATTACACCGTCATAAGGAATCTCTTTCTTTTCCATGCCGAAGTTTGTGCACTGGTGGCGGGCGTTTGCGTAAATTTCCGTGAATGAGCCCTTGTCACAAATTGCGTTGATGCGCTCAATGGCGTGCAGCTTTCCTTTTGCGTGCTGCTTTTCAAGATTGTATTCAAAAGCCATAAAAAACCTCGATTTCTTTGAATAGCTTGAGTCTATTCCGATTGACTTTGCTTGTCAATATGACAAAATCCGTAAATTTGTCAAAATAAAAGAATTTTAGGAATACGGGCGCTTCCCTCACATTCGTTCGGGTCGGCAGTTCCGCCCTTCGCTCACGCTCATGGGGCTGTCCCAAAAGTAGCAAAATGGTGGTTGAGCTTGTCGAAACCACCATCTATAGTGGCAAATGTCATTTCGACAGGCTCAATGACCGCATTCTGCGAACTTATTAGACAGCCCCACTTCGGGGCTGCATTGCCTAGCGCGACATCAACGAAGGTAATTTTTCGCGGCGGAATTGTTGTATTTTCCAACCATATATTCAGCTCCGGCTCTGAGTTCGTCCGGGCGGGGGAGCCATGGGTATTTTTCACGCAGGCTTTCTGTCGCCTTTCCGATGTCACCGGAATTTTCTTCCAAGGCTCTTATGTAGTCTTCCTTGAACACTTTTGCCCTGACAAAAGAATTTTCGCTCTTGCCCTCGATTTTCACTGCAAGCCACCGCTTTCCGTTCCACCGCAGGGTCACGTCCTCTATTCCCTTGGTGATTGCGATGTGGGCGTTTCCCTCAGTGCGGACAAGGTAGTAGTCTACCTTCCTGACCTTTTCCATTCCCCGCGTGAGTTTTACACCATCTTCTTCTGTGAGGGGCTTTTTTTTGTCGCCGTTTACTGGATATGAAAAATCAGAGGAGGCGTTTTTTCCATCGATTCTCAGATTTGTAATTCCGTAAAGCCAAAAGTCTGATTTTCCCTCAAAGAAAAGCCAACCGGCAGGCCTTATCCAGCCGTCCGCCTGGTTCAAGTTCTGCCTCTGAGTCAGATTGACGTAATAGGCCGATGTGATTTGAAGCAGGGCCTTCATGTCGCCGCCCTTTGCGATTTCCTGTATCAAGGGAACGTCAGCCCTAGCGATTCCCGTAAATAGGGTCTCGACAGTCTCCCTTGAGGTCAGTCCCCTGCTTGTTGCAAGACGTAAATTTCCCCGATAAAAAGAGAGGATTATTCCTCCCAAAATAATCAGAACCGCAAGTCCTAGAGCGAGTCTGCTCCCGTTTCTGCGCAAAAATCTTTTTGCGGTGATTTCCTTTTTCTGCCAGCTTATGAAATTTTGCAGGCGGCGGACAAATTCCTTTTCCGAAAGGTAGGATGGGGAAGTCAGCCTGTCTTGGCCTGTCATGCTTATCTCAAGTTCTCGGCTGAAAGCCTCAATGTCAAAAGCCCATGCTTTTTTCAAAAGGGCCTGCTTGTATGCTTCTTTTTTCGGGTTTCTGAGTCTTCTTTCTCCAGACCGAGGTTTCCATTCAGGTTGAATTGAAAGAGAGGCGTTTATTGACTCTGCAAGACCTGCGTTGACCCCGTTAACGGCTAATTCCAATGGGATAAAGTTGCCATCGTTCATGTCAATCTGCCGTTTTTCTTCTTCCGCCTGACTGAATGGGCAGGCTCCTGACAGTGCCCGATAGGCTAAAATTCCCCTGACAAACAAAAGTGCAGACTTTCCGCTTAAGCCCTTGTGAATGCAGAATGCCAGAACCTCACGATATTCTTTTTTTCCGTAGTTTTTTACAGCCCTTTCAAAAATTTCCGCGGGCAGTATTATCGCTTCCTGCTTGCTTTCACAAATCACTATGCCGCCCGATCCTGTTCCTGAGATTTCGCGCCCTGACTCAATCGCCTTGGTGATGGCTTTTTCGGCCAGAATTATCTCTGAAATAGAGGACTCTTTTCGCTCGTCAAGAATATTTGAGAGAATCTTGGCGCCTTCTGGAACAGGGCCGTAAAAATAGACAATGCCATCCCTTTCTTCTGTTCCTATAAAATTCCATTTTTTGAAAACCGCATCGGAATCCTCTTTTAGGCTGATTATTACGCCGCAATCCACGTTCATCGCATGGGAGAAATTCGTGCGGGCAAATGCCGCCAAATCAAGTCCGCTTGAAAGATAAATTTTGCCGTCTTCAATAAAAATGTGAGAATTTTTTGTCATAATCTAAATTTAAGGATTTCTTTTATTAAATACAAGCAAAATCGTGTTATAATGTTCAAAAAGAGACCTGCTTGCTTTTTGCCTAGACGGTTCTCTTTAGAAAGCGGAGATTTTATATAGATGACTAAAAATATTCGGCCTGAAAAAAAATCGCATTCGTCTTTCGGGTGTGCGAGCGGACTTTTTTCTAAAAATGTCGTCAGAATTTTCTGTTTCCTTATTCTCCTGCTATTGATTTGTTCCGCTGTATTTTTCGCCTACAAAAAACTTTCCGCTGTCAGGGTTGAAAGAAAGACCGCTGCGGTGATGCAGAGCCTTGAAAAGTGTCAGGAGCTTTCCGTAATAAAAAGCCGCTACTCAGACATAGTGACAATCAAGAAAAGTAGGATTGCGGGACTCGCAAAATCTTTCAGCATAATAAAATATTCCTGCATAATCAGGGTGGGATTTTCAGATATGAGCCAGGCCAAGGTCGCAGTTTCTTCTTCCGGGCGAGGAGTTGTGGTGAAACTCCCGCCATGCGAGATTCTTGGAAACGACATCTCAGAAATCGAGGTTTTTGACGAGTCAAGAAGCATTTTTGTTCCGATTACGGCTGCGGAAATCGTTTCATTGATAAATGAAAACAGGGACAAGACTGAAAAACAGCTTGTGAGCGAAGGCCTTCTTGAAGAGGCTCTGGGGCAGGCTAAAGAGATTTTGACTTTTGCCCTTTTAAATCTCGGATTTGAATCTGTGACGGTCAGGTAGGCAAAAAAGAATGAAGCAGATTAACTTTCGTATCCGAGACACCGGAGATTTTACGGCCTCCCTCAGCCTTCTTAAAACCCTGCCTGAATATCAGACTGCAAATGATGTCCTTTCTATAGTCGTCCTAGGCGTGAATAAAATTGATTTCGCCCAAAAGATGATTTCCAGCTGGCAGGAAAAGGGGATGAAGGGGCATCTTGTCGGCTTTACGGCTCACACCCAGATTTGTGACGGTGTAAAGATTCAAAAGCAGATTACCCTTACTGTATTTATTTTCAATTCTTCTTCGGCCGATGTCTACGTTTTAAATTCAGACGACAAGCCTTACATTGAGCATGCCGCTGAGTTTTCAAAGATTGTTTCGGCTGAAAAAAATGCCAAGGCTGTTCAGGTTTTCGTAAATGTCTTTGACAAAAAGGAGCCTGAGTCATTTTACAATAATTTGAATTTTGATTTTGACAGGGTTCCGGTGGTTGGAGGTTCTGGCGGAACTGAGTTTGATCCCACCGCCGGTGACGGAATCTTTCTCTTTACCGGTGAAAAAATTCTTTCTAATTCTGTGATTGCAATCATCTATAAGGGCGAAGAACTTTTTGTCCACACTGAAACGGAGTTAGGCTGGATTCCAATCGGAAGTGAGCATGAGATTACAAAGGTCACAGGCACAAAGCTTGTTTCAGAAGTTGACGGAAAACCCGCCGTGGAGCTTTTTGAAAAATATCTAGGCATTGCGAGGGACAACTTTTTCTCTGCGAACGTAATAGACTTTCCTTGGCATATTGTTCGTGACGGGACAGACTTAATCCTTTCGCCGGTCGGGAAAAACAAGGATAATGATATAGTATTCTCCGCGACAATTAATGAGGGTGAAAAATTTCATTTCGCTTTCGGTTCTGTCCGTAGAATTCTTTCTAATTCTGAGATATTCGCCCGCCGTTTGGTTCATGTCCAGCCACAGGCCGTCTTTTTGACTGTCTGCGAGGCGAGACAAAGCTATCTGAACGAAAACGAGCAGACTGAAATTGATTTTTTCAGCTATGTCTGTCCCTCCGTGGCCGGAGGCGGTGCCTTTGGAGAGCTTTCCAGCGTTGCCGGAAAGGTTCGCGGAGTTAACTGTGCCATGGTCTTGCTGGCCATGCGGGAAGGCCTGCCTGAGAGCGTTGAGCCGGAAGGTAATTTTAAGGCTCCGACCGGGCAGAAAAATGGTCCAATGCCCCTTCTTGACCGCCTATACAACTTCATCAAGGTCACTTCGGACGAATACGCTGTTTTGAGGGAGCACGAGCGGGAGCTAGAATTGCGTCGTTTTGCCGAGGCAGAGAAGGCCGCGAATGAGGCGAAATCAGACTTCCTTTCAAATATGAGCCACGAAATCCGCACTCCTATCTCTGCGGTTCTTGGTATGAACGAAATGATTCTCCGCGAGTCCCGCAATCCAGCCATTACGGCTTATTCCGAGAACATTGCCGGTGCTGGAAACACCCTCCTTTCGCTGATTAACGACATCCTGGACTTTTCTAAAATCGAAGCTGGAAAAATGGAGATTATTCCGGCCTCCTATTCATTCGCCTCCCTGATTTATGAAATAATAGTCATGATGTCTGGAAAGGCTGAGTCCAAGGGGCTTAATTTTGCCCTTCAAATTGACCCGGAAATTCCTGATTCATTGAACGGCGACATGCTCAGAATCCGCCAGATTTTGCTGAATATTTTGAGCAACGCTATAAAATACACGAAAAAGGGACAGATTGAGCTTACCGCATCTTTTATGAAGGTCGGGCCGACAAAGGTCGCGATTACTTTCCATGTTCTCGACACAGGTTCTGGAATCAAGGAAGAGGATATTCCGAAGATTTTCAAACCATTCGAGCGCGTTGACCAGAACCACACCAAGGCCATAGAGGGAACAGGTCTTGGAATCTCGATTACGACCCGCCTTTTGGAGCTGATGAAAAGTCGTCTTGAAGTTCGGTCTGAATGGGGCAGGGGGTCTGATTTTTACTTTACGATTGAGCAGGATGTCCTTGACTGGAAGTCCTCCGGGGACTTTGAGGAGAGGGCCAGGGAAAATTCAAAGCACGAGCGCGAGCGGGCCAAGGCTGAGGCTTTCCATGCACCGGATGCCATTATTCTTGCCGTTGACGACACCCCGATGAATCTTGCCGTAATCAAGAGCCTTTTGAAGCGGACTGAAATTCAGATTGAAACTGCTTCAAGCGGTCGCGAGGCTATTGACCTTGCCTCGAAGCAGAGATTTGACTTGATTTTGATGGATCAGCGGATGCCGGAACTTGACGGCAGCGAAACCTTGAAAGAAATCCGGTCTCTTGGCGAAAAGTCTCCGAACATAAAGACTCCTGTGGTCGTATTGACTGCGACTGCGATTGCAGGGACTAGGGAAAAACTAATTGCCGATGGTTTTGACGATTATCTTTCAAAGCCTGTGAATCCGGCCGATTTGGAGCTTGTGATTTTGCGCTACCTGCCCCCGGAAAAAATAAAATCCGTTCAGGCGCCGGACGATTTGGGGCCATCTATGCCTGAGTCTGACTTTCCTGAAAACGTAACGTTTACACCAATCAACTCTGAGGACGTCCTTTTTGACGATGGAAGAATTCCTGATGGGGAGCCTGAGGAGGAAGAGGAGCCTCTTTTCATCGCCCTTAAGAAAATCCCCGGACTTGACCTTGCTGCCGGACTTGCATATTGCGGTGGCAAAGATGCCTTTAAGGAATTAATAGAAGTCTTCACGAATTCTTCAACAGAAGGGGCTGATGTAATAGAAGAGTATTTCAAGGCTGCTGACTGGGAAAATTACACGGTAAAAGTTCACGCCTTGAAGTCCTCCGCAAGAATAATCGGGGCGGCAGCCCTTTCTGCTGACGCGGCCTATCTTGAGCAGTGCGGCAACGAGGAAAATATTGATGAGATCAAGGCCAAAACTGAAAAACTCCTCTTTGACTACAGGTGTCTGGTTTTAAAAATCCGAGAAGCCATGGACTCGCTGAAGAAAAATATTTCGCCTGCTGAATTGGAAAGTGCTTTTTTGGCTGTGGGCGAGTTTATAAAAGCCGGTGATTTTTCTGCGGCTAGCAGCGTTATTTCTGAGCTGAACACTTATGCCCTTCCTGAGTCAAAGCGGGAAAAAGTTGCGAAAATTATCCTTGCAATTGAGACCCGTAATGCCGGTGAAATTTTTAAGATTCTGGAAGAAAAATAGAAGACGGGCGATTTTTTAGATGGCAGACTCATTGAACGCGAACGAGCATTACATTTTCTGCGGTGCAAAAAAACTCCGCTGCGGCTTTACGACCGGAACCTGCGCCGCCCTCTCTTCTTATGTCGCAGCCCAATTCGCATTCTGCGGAAAATGCCCGGAAGAAGTGACCCTTGTGACTCCGAAAGGCTGGAGGCAGACTTGCCCTGTGATTCCTGACTTTGCGAAAGCGAGATTCGGGGTAAAAAAGGATGCCGGGGACGATCCTGATGCGACTGACGGGATAATCATCTGGGCGAAGGTCAGACTTGAAAGTTGCCCGGATGTGAATGAAAAATCCGGCGGAGCTTGCGTGATTATAGACGGGGGGGAGGGAATCGGCCGGGTTACGAAAGCCGGGCTTGACCAAAAGATTGGTGATGCGGCGATAAATTCTGTTCCCAGGAAGATGATTGAGAATGCCGTCCTTGAGGCGAAAAATCTTTTTGCCGATGATTTTGCCGGAAAGATTTTCGTGACGATTGAGGCTCCGGAAGGAAAGAAAATTGCCGCGAAAACTTTTAACCCCGTCCTCGGAATTGAGGGGGGGATTTCGATTTTGGGAACGAGCGGGGTTGTGGAGCCGATGTCCGCACAGGCTTTGATTGACTCAATCGAAGTTGAGATCAGGGTGATTGCCGAAAGCCAGAAAAATCAAAAGGAAAGAAAACTGATTGTCACGCCGGGAAACTTCGGCAGGGATTTTATAAAAGCGCATCCTGAATTTGACGGGATTCCAGTTTTGGCATGCTCTAACTTTTTGGGCCAGGCTGTAGACTTTGCCTCTGCCTACGGGTTTACGAAGGTGATTTTTGTCGGCCACGCGGGAAAGTTCGTTAAAGTCGCCGGAGGAATATTCAACACACATTCGCATGTCGCAGATTGCCGCATGGAGATTATAGCCGCTCACTCTGCTATGCAGGGGGCGGATTCCGAAATGATAAAAAAAATCATGGAATGCGCGACTGTTGACGCAGCCTTTGATTTGTTGAAAGAAGAGGGGCTTGAGAAAAAGGTCTGGGAGTCAATTATTGAGGCTGGAAAAAAGCACCTGGCCAGGCGGATAAACGGGGCTTACGATTTTGACTTTATGATCTTCCGCTGAGAGAAAAAAAACGCGCAGACTGTAATAAATCTGCGCACGGATTGTAGCCCCGACAGTTCGGGCTGTTCAATGCTAAAAACTTTATCTAGTCATTTCGACAGGCTCAATGACTAGATAAAGTTTTTGGACAGCCCGAATGAGGGTGACCGAAGGGCGGAAAGCCGCTTGCAAAGAGACTTGCGCCCGAATGCTTATTTTGCAGCTGACTTTTCAGCCTGATATTTCTCCGCGAAATATTTGTCGTAGGCCTCTGCCATCTTTGCTTCTGTGAAGGCTGCCGTTGGGTCGCGTGTGAAATTCGCGACGGTCTCGTTCAGCACAGGGAGAGTCGCCTCGTAGGGAAGGTACATCAAGACGTAAACTGTGTCGTCCTTGTCCTGATAGTAGTCAACCTGCTGGGAGCCTTGGAGCATTGCATCAGTCTTCAAGAGTGCGCTGTCCTGCATTCCAGAGAGATTCTGGCGGGCAGTGTCGCTTCCAGTGTCGTCTACGTAAGTCTGCAATACTGACTGGACTTCGACTTTTAGTTCTCTTGCCAGTTCTACGCGGGCTTCGGCGCGGGCAAGTTTGAGGGAGTTTTGGAGATTTGACATCTTGCCGGCTCCGACTGCATACAAGCCTGTTGAGTCTTTTTTGCCTTCAAAAACCCAGGCGGGAACCCCACCTCTGTCAGCTTTTACGGCTGGCTCGCTTGTTTCAACTTTTTTTGTTGAGCCACATGAAGCGAGCATGAAAAGTGAGGCTGTCGCTGCTAAAACTGCGATAATTTTTTTCATAGAAAAATCCTCCGTATTTGTATTATTATAACGCATTGTTTTCGCTTTGTCACACTTTAAACGTAATCCTATGCGCTTGGTTACAGTCTGATTCGCTTGAGAAACATAACTAAACTTTTACTTGCATAACGTTTTGTTCGTTCTTAATATAATACACCACGGTATGCGTTCGATAAAAAAACTCCTTTCCGGGCTGGAAAAAAAATACATATTTGTTTCAATTCTTTCTCCTGTCGCAATGCTGGGCGAAGTCCTCATGGAGACTCTGATTCCTATGATTATGGCCCATATAATCGATGTCGGAATCGCGAGCAGGGACATTTCCTATGTCACAAAGACAGGCCTTTTGATGGTCGCGGCCGCCTCTTTCTCACTTTTTTGCGGCTCCCTTTGCGGACGTCTTTCCTCCGTGGCGGCTTTGGGCTTTTCCCGCAATTTGAGGCGGAATCTTTTTGCGAAAGTTCAGGATTTTTCATTCTCCAACATGGACAAATTCGGAACCGGCTCCCTTGTCACCCGGCTTACGACAGATGTCACTAACCTGCAGAACATGTACCAGAACCTTATCCGCACGATGGTTCGCTCCCCGCTGATGCTGATTTTCGGCACAGTGATGGCCTGCTTCATCAATATAAAGCTCGCTGTGATTTTCTTTATAGTCCTTCCATTTTTGGCGGTCATGCTAACGCTTATCGCCGTCACCGCCTACCCGCGATTCAAGGTCATGTTTGAAAAATACGACCTCTTGAACCGGACTGTGCAGGAAAACCTGATTGCAATCCGTGTCGTCAAGGCCTTTGTCCGCCGCGAATACGAGAACGAGAAATTCGACACTGTTGCCCAAGACCTACGTGACAGCCAGGCGAAGGCTGAGCGGGTGATTGTCTGGAACATGCCGCTGATGCAGATTTCAATCTACATGTGCATTTGCGCGGCCCTCTGGTTTGGCGGAAGAATGATTGTCGCCGGGAATATGACTACAGGCGGTCTTGTCTCCTTCATCACATACGTGACGCAGATTTTGATGAGCCTCATGATGCTTTCGATGACTTTCACCCAGTTCATTTTGAGCCGGGCGTCAGTCTCCCGCATTTTGGAAGTCCTCAACGAGGAAGCCGAGATTAAGAATGAGGGGGAAAGCGATGTTTTGTTCTCCGATGAGGAAAATCGGAAACAAAACTCGTTAAGCGAAGCGACTTTTCCCCCTGGTTCGCACTCCGTTGCTCACACACCCCCTTCTGCGGGGACACCCCGCAACGCCCCTGTCGAAAATGATAACTCAGTCGATTTTGAGAATGTGTATTTTTCCTATTCCAATGACGAAGAAAAATGCGTTTTGTCTGACATAAATCTTTCTATTCCGTCCGGCTCGGTTGTCGGAATTCTTGGCGGAACAGGCTCTTCCAAGACAACCCTGGTCTCTCTGATTCCCCGCCTTTACGATGTTTTGAAAGGCTCTGTCAAAGTCGGCGGAATTGACGTGCGTGACTACGATTTGACCACTCTTCGGCGAAAAATCGCCTTTGTCCTGCAAAAGAACACGCTTTTTTCAGGCACAATCGAGGAAAACTTGCGCTGGGGTAACGAGAATGCCAGCGACGAGGAATTGGTTGAGGCCTGCAAAATCGCGGATGCCCACGGCTTTGTCTCCTCATTCCCTGCCGGCTACAAGACCGACTTGAGTCAGGGGGGAGTCAATTTGAGCGGCGGACAAAAACAGAGGCTTTGCATAGCCCGCGCGATTTTGAAAAAGCCCTCGATTCTCATTTTGGACGACTCCATGTCCGCCGTAGACACCGCGACTGACTCCAGAATCCGGTCTGCCCTAAAAAAATCCCTGGCAGGAACGACTAAAATCATAATCGCCCAGAGAATCTCCTCAGTTCAGGATTCCGACATGATTGTAGTCTTGGACGAGGGAAAAATCTCCGCAGTCGGAAAGCACGATGAGCTTTTAAAGACAAATAAAATTTACCGTGAAGTCTACGAGTCCCAGATGTCCGAGTCGGGAAGCCTTCAAAAGTCCGGGGAGGTAAGATAATGCCGCCGTTAAAAATGCGTGGAACTCAAAAGCCCAAGGACACCTCAAGGACAATCCGCCGCCTGCTTTCATACATGGGCACTTTCAAATTCCTCTGGCCTTTTGTGGTAGTCTGCGTTTTTGTCAGCGCGCTTGCCGGGGTCGCTGGAACTTATCTTCTAAAGCCCGCGATCAATGACTACATAGTTCCTCTGATTGGTCGGCAGAACCCTGATTTCTCATCGTTCGCCCGCCTGCTTTTGAAGCTGGTCGGAGCTTATTTTTGCGGGGCTTTGGCCTCCCTGTTGACCCAGAGGCTTTTGATTAAAATCTCGACTGGAACCCTCTGCAAAATCCGAAAAGACTTATTCCATAAGATGGGGACTCTTCCGCTTCGCTACTACGACTCGCACACCCACGGACTTTTGATGTCCCTCTACACGAACGACACTGACACCCTGCGCGACATGTTCAGCCAGGCTATGCCGCAGATTATGACAGGACTTGTCCAGGTCGCCGGTGTTTTTTGCATGATGATTTTCCTCTCGATTCCGCTGACAATCCTTATGCTTGCCACGATTGTAGGCACGATGTTCGTTGCCTCCTGGATCGGAAAAAAATCCGCCAAGGCTTACAGAGCACAGCAGGCGAGAATCGGAGCCGTCAACGGTTATATAGAAGAGCTGATTGAGGGGCAGAGGGTTGTGAAAGTCTTTACCCGCGAGGAAGAGGCCAAAAAGGCTTTCGCGGCTTTGAACGACAGTCTTTGCGAGGCGGGAACCCAGGCTTCAACGTACGCGTCGGTTTTGGGACCTGTCATGAACAATCTCTCCCACCTGCAGTACGCTCTGGTTGCGATTGCGGGAGCCTTGCTTGTAATCCACGGCTTTATGGACATCGGAACAATCGCATCCTTTTTGCAGTCAACGAGGTCTTTTTCCCGGCCATTGAGCGCATTGAGCCAGCAGTTCAACTCGATTTTGAACGCTCTTGCCGGAGCTGAGAGGATTTTCGCCGCGATTGACGAAATCCCGGAAGTCGATGACGGCGTGGTTTCTCTTGTCAATGCGGTGGAGGCTAAGACAGGCTCCTCAAGCAAACTGATTCAGGCCTTTGCCCGCACCGGAGAATGGGCGTGGAAGGTCGAGTCCACAGGCCAGCTCAAAAGGCTTTCCGGCAAGGTCTCTTTTGAAAAAGTAAATTTTTCTTACGACGGCAAAAAGCGGGTTTTGAACGACATAACGATTGAGGCAAAGCCCGGACAGAAAATCGCCCTGGTCGGCTCAACAGGCTCTGGAAAGACCACGATCACGAATCTTCTGACTAGATTTTACGACATAGACGATGACGGGGGCAAAATCGAGTACGACGGAATTCCCCTGCGCGACATCGAGAAGGACTCCCTCCGCCGCTCTTTGGGTATGGTCTTGCAGGACACCCATCTTTTTACGGGCACAATCCGGGACAATATCCGCTACGGAAACCTTGACGCGACAGATTTTCAGGTCGAGAAGGCCGCGAAACTTGCGAACGCCCATTCTTTTATCGAAAAACTTCCTGAGGGCTACGACACTGTAATCACCGGGGACGGTGGGAATTTGAGCCAGGGGCAGAGGCAGCTTTTGTCAATCGCCCGTGCCGCAGTCGCAGACCCGCCTCTTTTGATTTTGGACGAGGCGACTTCCTCAATCGACACAAGAACCGAGGCATTGATTGAGAAGGGAATGAACCGCCTCATGGAGGGCAGGACTGTCTTTGTGATTGCCCACAGGCTTTCGACCGTACGCAACGCTGACTGCATTCTTGTCCTTGAGCAGGGAAAAATCATCGAGCGGGGAAATCACGAGGAGCTTATGGCTCAAAAAGGCCGCTACTACGACCTCTACACCGGGGCTTTCCAGCTGGGCTGAGATATGAAGCATTTGTCAGCCTCGCAGTTCTATAAGTCTCTCTTCGGCTGCAAAGCCTATAAAATCGCTTTGGATGCCGGTTGCACCTGTCCTAACCGTGACGGCACAAAGGGGAGGGGAGGCTGCATCTTCTGCTCGCAAAATGGCTCTGGGGATTTTACTCCTGAGAGAAATCTTTCGATTGCGGCTCAAATCGATGACGCGAAAAGGCGGATTGAGCATAAACTCCGCGGGCGTTCTGGAAAAAATCCGGGGCTTTACATAGCTTATTTTCAGAATTTCACCTCGACTTACGGGGACGAAGATTCGCTAATTCAAAAATTCCGGGAGACGGTCAGCCAGCCTGAGGTTGCGGGACTTTCTATCGCGACCCGACCGGACTGCCTTTCCGACTCAATGATTCAAAAAATCCTTGCGATTTCAAAAGGAAAATGGCTTTCGATAGAGCTTGGCTTGCAGACTTCGAATGACGAGACCGCCAGAAAAATCAACCGCTGCTATAAGACTTCTGAATATGACGACTGCGTGCGGCGGATTCATGCGGCTGACAAAAATATTCACGTGGTCACACATTTGATTTTCGGTCTTCCGGGAGAATCCGAGCCTGACATGATGGAAAGCCTCCGCCATGCGCTTGCCGCCGGAACAGATGGAATAAAAATCACGATTTTATATGTCGTTCGCGGAACGGAGCTTGCAAATCTTTATAATGATGGAAAATACGACTGTCTTTCAAAAGAGGCCTACTACTCGCTCTTGGAAAAAGCCTTGAAAATAATTCCAGAAAGCACTGTTATTCACCGGCTTACAGGAGACCCGCCAAAATCGATAATGCTTGCCCCTGACTGGACGCGTGACAAAAAGAGGGTTATGAACGAAATCCGCCTCCTGCTTGAAAAATCTGAGAGCCTTTAGTCTTCCTCTACAATAGGGGAGTCGGCGTTGCGGCGGATTGAGTCGATTCCGTTTTTGCAGGCCTGGAGGCTGGTGTAGCCTTCGCTTGCGACGATTATTTTTCCGTTGCGTGAGACAAGGCGGAATCTGTATTCCCTCTTTTTGTCTTGATAGACCTCGAATTTTGGGTTTGACTCTTCCTTGTAGTCACGGACAGTCTGGTCTTCAATCACAGAATTCGCGTTGTTTTTAAGGCTCTCGATTCCTTTTTTGCAGCTGTCTTTTGAGGCGTAAACTTGAGAGACCGCGATTACAACTCCGTTCCCTGCCTCCAAATTGAATTTGACTCCAGTCCGGCCCTGTTTGAGAACGTATTTCCCCATGGAAGAACTCCTGTGTTTTCCGTCGGCTTGAGCGGAAGATTTAGTTCTTTTAAGTATAAAACAAGATTAGAATTATTTCAAACAAGAATTTCGGGAAGCCTTTGAAAAGAATTTATAAAATATGCTCATTGCTATCGATTTTCTGGATTTGTCACTAGAATTTTTTGTAATATATCTATTCCACTCTCTATTGCTGATTATATTATGGAATGGTCTGCCGCATGGTACTGTCAGCTGAGAATGAGATTGCAGACATATTTTAGAACGCCTGAAGGAGACTTCGTTTATGGGAAAATCACAGTCACTGAAAAACAAAAGCCTTATCGTGACTTTCGGAATTGTGCTGGGACTTGAAATCCTTATTTTAGTCGGGGCGATGGGATTTATCAGCATTAGCGTCGTGGAAAATGCTGTCGAAAAATCCAGCCTGACTTCCGCAGGAGAGCTGCTGAAAGCCCAGACAACATCGATAGTCCAGCGAAACTCCAAATTCATGCAGCAGCTCCGCATGTACACTCTGAGTGATCCTGTGAAGGCAAACGCCTCGACAGAAGAAATCGTGGAATGGCTTATCGCACATGAGAAAATCCGCAGCGGTGACTTTACGGAAATCATCTACTGCGACGCGGAGACCGGCCTTGCATATTCTGATAACGGCTCTGTCCGCAATGTCTCAAGCGAAAAATTTTTCAGGGAGGTAGTTTCCACCGGCAAGCAGTATATCTCCGACCCCTACGGCTCCTCCGCTGACAACGCCTATTACTATGTATGTAAGCCTGTCTCAATGCATAAGACTACAGTCGGACTTTTCGCGGCGGCAATCGACTACTCGACCCTCTCAAAGGCTATCAACTCAATAAAGGTCGGGGAAAAAGGCTTTGCAATGCTCTATGCCTCTGACGGCATGGTAATGGCTTTTCCACAGGCAGAGCTTGTAATGAAAAAGAATTTTGCCACGGCCAGCGAGCCTGGATTTGAGGGCGCAAGTCAGGCTGTCAGAAAGATGATTGCAGGGGAGGACGGCTATTCCTGGGTTTCCTCAAACGGTGAGCGCAACCTTGTTGTCTACAATCCTGTGAACGGAACTCCATGGGCCATGGGAATCTCTATTCCTGAAAGCCAGGTTTTTGAGACCGCAAACCGCCTCAAGGTCGTCATGACGGTTTTGATTTTGGCAATCCTCGTGATTTTAATCGCGACTTCCGTTTTGAGCATCTACTTGAAGCTCAAGCCATTGAAAGTCGTTGAGAATAACATCCGTGAAATCGCCTCCGGCAACGCCGACTTGACCCATCGTCTGGAAGTCCTCACGAATGATGAGATTGGACGCGTGACTGGCGGCTTTAACGACTTTATCGAAAAACTGCATGAAATCATGCTCAACGTGAAGAATTCGAAGGAAAAATTGCAGACGGCCGGCAGCGAGCTTTCCGCAAGTATCAACGAGACATCATCCTCAATCGATGAAATCACATCATCGATTTCTTCTGTCCAGAGCCAGATTTCAAGCCAGACCGCTTCTGTTGACGAGACCGCCGGGGCGGTGAACGAAATCGCCTCGAATATCTCCTCACTTGAGCGCATGATTGAAACCCAGTCGGCCGGAGTGACCCAGGCTTCAGCCGCAGTCGAGGAGATGATCGGAAATATTTCTTCCGTAAACTCTTCGGTTGAGAAAATGGCTCGGTCATTCGAGGAGCTTGAGGGAAAAGCCATAACCGGAAACGAAAAGCAGCTTGAGATGGCAAAAAAAATCGAGGCGATTAAAGAGCAATCCGAGACTTTGCAGGAAGCCAACGCAGCGATTTCCGCAATCGCCCGTCAGACAAACCTTCTTGCCATGAACGCCGCAATCGAGGCTGCCCACGCAGGCGAGGCCGGAAGGGGCTTCTCTGTCGTTGCGGACGAAATCCGCAAATTGTCGGAGACTTCTTCCGCCCAGTCAAAGAGAATCGGTGAGCAGCTCGGCAAAATCAAGGATTCTATCGGCGATGTCGTAGGAACCTCGTCTGAGACTCAGGCGACTTTCACTTCTGTAGCTGACTCAATCCGCTCAACTGACCAGCTTGTCCGCCAGATTAAGTCCGCCATGGAGGAGCAGAACGAAGGCTCCAAGCAGATTGTAGATGCCCTGCGCAACATGGGAGACTCAACTTCCGAGGTCAAAAACGCTTCGGCTGAGATGTCAGCCGGAAACAAGGCGATTTTGGAGGAGGTCCGCCTCTTAAAAGAGGCTACAGCCGCAATGATGGATTCAGTCAGCGAGATGTCCGCCGGTGCGGAAAGAATCCGCAAAACCGGAGAGGCTTTGGACGATGTCTCAAGCCAGATGAACGGCTCCATTGAACAAATCGGCTCAGAGATTGACACTTTCAGGGTCTAGAAATCGGCCTAGTATTTCGGCTCCATTTTTTCGAATGTGTCTATTACGCCCTGGACTCGCTTGATTTCCCGGCTCAAGATTTTCTTGTAGTCCAGGTCCCCGCTTCCGATTCTTTCCCGCTCGTCTTCCCAAGCCTGGGCATCGGTCAAAAAGAGAAAGTTGAATCCGTGGGTGTTGGCTTTCTCAGCCCAGAGCGAGGCTTCCTGCCAGTAGACAAGGCCCGCCTCGTAGCAGGATTTCGCCTTTTTCAGGTTGTCGATGTAGACGTCTTTCCATGGCGCGTCGTAAAAGTGGGCGACCTGCTTGTCGTAGATTCGCCCCAGCCTCATGTGCTGTTCAATCAGCTTGAGATTTATATGCATCATAAAGAGATAGCGGTATTTTTCCCAGTCCTTCTCTGTTTCGATTCTCACGGAGGCGTAGAGGGGATTGGCAAAGTCAGCCTTGACGGCCTGCTCCAGCCAGTAGATGTTCTCCATGCAGTCGTCAGGGGCCTGTGCGTAATGGACGTGGAAGAGCTTGTAATAGTCCTCCTTGTACTTGACCATATAGGAAAAGGCCGGCAGGCTTGAGAAAATCAGAATTGCCGCTGTCAAAATGACTTTTATTTTTGAAGATACTTTCACGCCTTGATTATCGGCGTTTTCGCAATGGACAATTAATAATTTACAATGGACATTTAACAATTTTGCGCTTGGCTGCTACCGGCTTTCGCCGGCCGCTACGTTCCGGGGTTCGCCTCCTCCGGCTCATTCGTCCGCTTCGCGTCCGAACTAAAGCCCCTCCACATCGCTAGCAGGTTAAATAATCTTTGAGATTTCTTCCCAGATGATTTCCGAAATTTCTTCCCTACTTTTTGTCGCGTCGATCCGGACGACATTCATCTCCGGGAACTTCTCCTCGTACTCGGCTATGAATTTTTTGTAGAGTCTTTCGGTCGTCTTTAAGAATTCCTCCTGCTCGTAGATTTCCCTAAAATCCCGGCCTCCGATTCTTCCCAGCGAGACTTCCGGCTCTATCTCAAAAAAGAAGAGGATTTCAGGCAGTGGAAAAGTGGAATTCAGTATTTTTGGAAGCTCTTCCCCGCAGCCGACAGCCTGATATGCAAGCGAGGAGAAGATGTAGCGGTCGCTCACGCAGACTCTACCTGAGTCGCATTTTTTGCAGATTCCGGCATTATCATCATCACTGCCGTAAAGATGCTCGCACCTGTCAGCCGCAAAAAGATAGGCCGCAGTTCTGGGGTCAAGCTTTACGTCTCCCTTTAGCATCTGGCGCAAAAATTTTCCTGTCGCCCCTCCTGTCGGTTCCGCAGTGAAGAAAAAATCCTTGGTCTCAGGCCGCTTTTTAAGCTCTGAGATTTGGGTCGAGGTTCCAGCCCCATCGATGCCTTCAAAAACTATAAATTTTTTTTGTATCATAGAAGAATCCTTTTTTGTCACTTTTTTATCTGCCGATAATTTAGTAAATTAAGAGTCCATAAAACTAATAATTAAAATTATGAAACGGATTGTCAGGACCGGTCTTGGAAGCTCAGTTTTTATCCTTCTCGTCATCAGTGTGCTAGCCTTGTTGCGTCCTTTTTATGTCCGCCTGACTGACTTCCTTGAGTCCGAAAAAGAAAAATTTGTCTCCAGCCTGCAAGAAACCACTGGACTTTCTGTTTCGTATAATTCTATGTCTCCGTCCATTTTATCAGCAATCAACATAAAAGGTATAGAGATTTTCGATCTGGAAAGTGGAAAGAAACTTATGACGATTAAGAGGACCAGGCTTTCCTATTCTCTTAAGGATTTGTTTTCAGATTCTCCTGTCTTAAAGCGCCTAACTCTGGATTCCGTCGTCTTTGACTATTCCGAAGGAGAGGCGGACTTTGCCCTTGAAAAACTCGGCGAGATGATTTCCTCCAAAAAGCCCGCATCAAAGGATTCTGCCCCGGTTGACTTGGACGGTGACGGTCTGATTTCTGACGAGGAAATTAAAATCGCTGCCATGAAAAAAATCAGGCCTGTTTATGAGCTGCTTGAGGATGTAGAGCTTGAATTGCCGTTTGAGCTTGTGGTCAAAAATGTCAGCCTGCATTACAGAAATTCTGTAATTGATATTTCCGCAGTCTGCAAAAATATCTCCGCCCACCAAAATCCTTTCAACAAGGCATTGAACATCGAGGCTGACGGGCTTTTGTCTTTGACCCATGCTAAAATCACCAGCCGGGGAAAGCGTCTTATGATTGCAGACAATTTTAGAATAGAATCCGTCTTGCGCAGTGACTTGGAGGAAAGCTCCGCATCAGTAAGTCTTTCTGGGGTGCGCTGGGCTGATTTAACTCTCAGCCGCCTTGACCTCCTGCTTCATTATGACAAGGGTGTTGTTACTGCCAGAACTATGCGGTCAGTTTATCCCTTCTCCCTTTACGCTTCATTGGATTTTAAAAATTACAGACTTGACGCTGACTTTGATTCCCAGGCCTTTGCCCCTTTTGACTTAGTAAAATTCCGCCGCCCGACTTCGATGCTTGCAAAACTGTCAGCCTTGAGACTTTCAGGCCCTATAAAATTATCCGTGCAAAACAATGATGGAAAATTCTCCTGTAAGTATGTGACTGGGGAAAAAATCTGGATTCCCAGAAATGTCATTGGCAGGGAGCCTTTTTATTTGGGACTTGCCTTGAACGGCAACGGGGACATGGTGAAGTCCGCAAAAATAACCGCCGTTGGCGACCAGATTCAGGCTTCATACACAGGATCCTTCAACATAAAAAAACTTCAGCCTCAGGGACTTCTTTCTGTTGAAAAACTCGTGCTGAATAACGGTGGTCTTATTTCAACGGAAGTTTTTATTGACCCCTTGAAAAAGGGCTTTGAGTGTCTTTCACCAAATGTTTTCTTTGGCGAGAGATTTTTAACCGGAGTCAGTCTGTCTGTAATTCCTGCCGCATCCTCCGTTGACTTCGACTTGGAATTTGACGACTACGCCCATTCCGACTGGGAAAATCCCGGTCACTTTGAGTTTTCCGGTTCCGTAATGACCGGCAAGAATTCCTATGTACAGGCTTCTGTTTCTGTCGCTGATGAATTTGCCGATAGCCTTCTTTACTTGGCCTCATTTTTTATGGCCGATTCACAAAAACTTTCTGGACTTGTAGCCTCTGCGAAAAATTTAATTATGTCGGGAGAGTTGTATCTTTCCTGTCCCTTGTCATCATCTAAGGAATTCTCCTTCAATGCTCCGTATTTTCTTTTGGCAGACACGAGCCAAGACCGCCGTCTTCTTTCTTTTACGGCGGACGGTTCAAATCAGACCATCCAGATTAACCGTGTCTATTTGCAATACGGCAAGCAGACAGCCGAAGCTTCTTTTGGCCTTGACCTTGCTGACGGTTTTAATGATTTTTCCTTTACCGGCGACATAAACTACAATTCCACGCCCTACCGCTTTTCAGGAAATTATGCCGCTGACTGGCTGACTGTGGCAGGAGACTACAATTTTGAGGCGACAGCCGAGTTCGGACATGAAACAATAGGCTCCATTTCATTTTCTTCCCTTCCGCTGGTTGCCGGTGATATGATTTTTACCCTCTCGTCATCTTCGTCATTCATGTGGTCTAAAAGCAAGGGCTTTTCTTTTGAGCTGTTCGACTTTGAGGTTGAGGAGCCTACTGGAAGACTTGTTTCCCGTCCACATCTTGCATTCTCAGGACGGGCTGACAGCTACGGCTTTGTAATGGACACGATTTCATATTCTGATGACGCCTCCTTGCTAGAAGGTTCTGGTTCTTTGATGTGGAACTTTTCAAATTCTATTTTTGAGTCCCTCCATGTCGGGCTTGATTTGAAAAGTCCTCTTACTACGGAAGCCCTTTCTGTCTCTGCGGACTTGACGAATCCTGAGGATAAGGGCTTGTCCGGTGATGCCCTGAAAAATGACTTTTATATCTCTGCTCTAGCCAACATAGATTCTCTTCCCGCCGCCCATTTTCTCGCCAGTCAGACTGACGGCAATTCAGTTTCTGCCGAAATCAGCGTTCTTGGAACAATAGCCAATCCTTCTGTTTCTGTGAATATATCAAAAGCCTCCTTGAATCTCCTGGGAAACGATGCGGAATTTGTCACTATGTTCGGTCTTGACGATTCCGGCCTCATACTTGATAAATTCGATGGAAATTGGGGCCTGCTGAAGTTAAGCGGAGGAAGCGGAAATTTCAGTCTTTCTGACTTTTCTGGAAAATTTTCCGCCCTCTTAGAAGGCTCAGCAGTCAGCAGAGATTTTTCTGCCCCTCTGGTTCTTTCGATCGAGAAAAACGACGGGGCTTCTTCTGAAAAAGCTATGGCAATCACTTTGTCTTCTCCGTCAGTTTCTGGTACCCTCTTTCCGACTGAATTTCCTTTTGGAATAACCGCAATTTCTTCCGAAGACCGCATTGACATTACGACCCAAAACGGACTTTCTGCCTTTTATTTAAAAGATGGCTCACTTGCCGCCCAAGCTGACTCAAATTTCCCGATTTCCTTTTGGGCGGCAGGCTTTCTAAAAAACAACGAAATCGAGCTTTCTGTCGGGAATATCTCCGCCGATTTGAAGAAATTTTTCTCCTATCTCGACATTCCGTTCGTAAATTTTGACCACGGCTTGCTTACAGGAAACGTCACGATTTCAGGAATTACTTCTGACCCCGAAATTACTGGCGAAATAAAAGTTGACCAGCCTGTTCTCGTCATTCCCCTTGTCTCAAAATATTCGTTTACGGCGGATTCAGTCCAGGGAAAAATCGAAAATGGAATCTTCCATGTTGAAAAAACTCCTGTCACCCTGGGGCCTGGAGCTGGAAAGGTCGGTTGTACAATTGAATTCAACAGGTGGCAGCCTTCGTATATCACAGTTCCGATAGAGGCTCCTTCAAGCAGTCCAGTGCCCGTAGATTTGTCTTTCCCATATATCCGCTGCAAGGGCAATGCCTGTGGCTCCATGCAGTTGGGCTATGGGGACGGAATCTTGTCTGTCGAAGGCTCCATCACTGGAAGCAATGCAGAAATTACCGTAGTCACATCGGCTTTGCAGGCCTCTATTACAAATCCGACCCTTCTTTCCCTCCTGCCTACTGGGGAGGAGGCTATGTTTGATGTGGCGGCTTCGATGCACTTGGTTTTTGGCGACAAGGTTCAGGTTCTTTTTAGTCCTCTTTTGCGGGGCATCGTAATTCCCGGCAACTCCATGGACTTGGCCGTAGATACGCAGAACGGCTCATTTTCCCTTGTCGGAGACGTTTCTTTGAGGGCGGGTGAAATCTCCTGGCTCAGCCGTAACTTTTATTTGAAGGAAGGCCGGGTTCTTTTTAATGAGAATCAGGATTTGATTGATCCGAGAATTACTGTCCGGGCTGAAACCCGCGAGCGGGACGAATCCAACAATCAGGTGACAATCACGATGAGCGCGCGTAACCAGCCCCTGAGTCAGTTTACCCCTCAGTTTTCTTCAAGCCCTGCAAAGTCTGAGGCTGAAATCCTTACCCTTCTGGGACAGTTCGTCTCCGGTGACTCGCAGAATGCTGCCGGAGTGGCGGTCGCCTCTGGTGACTATCTTATGCAATCTATGGTCATGCGTTCAATAGAAAACACATTGCGTGAACTGTGCAATTTTGATATATTCTCGATACGGTTGAATGTTATCCAGAATGCGGTCAACTATAGTTTGCAGAGAGATTCTAGCAACAACAAGCTGACCTTCAGTAACTTTTTTGATAATTCAACTGTTTATATTGGGAAATACTTCGGAAGTGCGATTTATGCTGATGCAATGTTGCACTGGACTTATGACGACACCCGTGATGCACAGGGAAATCTTGTGAATGGTTTGGTTTTCCAGCCTGAATTCGGATTTGAAATGGCCTCACCTTATGTCAATATTCGTCTCGGAGTTGCTCCTAATTTAGACGCGATTAAAAATGACTTGTGGATGCCATCTACATCGATAACGCTGTCTTGGAAACATTCATTTTAAAAAAACGGGGATATTTTTTTATGCGTTCACTTCCATTCAAACCGGTCTTGATTTTAGCGCTTCTTGGAATTTTTGTTTCGATTTTTCCTGTCGCGGCTCAAGATTCTGGTTCCAGCCAGACGGAAACCGAGGAAAATTCATCAGACAGCGACTGGTTTTACGGAAAACTTATTCGGTCTGTTTCGTTCAAGGGATTGGAGAACGTTGACCGCAAGGATGTTGACGGTGTTACTTCATCTTTCGTAGGAAAAAAATTTGACGACGATGTTTTTGAGGACTTGATTAACAGGGTTTATGCCCTGGATCTTTTTGAGGAAATCAATCCGCAGGCTGTCGCCGGGGACTCAAAAAAATCAACCGTCGCAATTGTTCTGAGCGTAACGGAACGACCTGTTATTTCAAGAATCATCTTCCGCGGAAACAAGCAGGTTAGAACCGCCGAATTGAAAGAGACGATTTCAATCAAGGAAAAAGACGTCTATATTGAAAGCAAGGCTTTGATTGCAGAGCGTGCCATCCGCGACCTTTATTTGGGAAAGGGCTTTACTCAGATTTCAGTTTCCTCCTCCGTAAAAAAGGGTAAGAGGGGAATGGAGCTGACGTTCCTTGTCAAGGAAGGCTTTCCGACAGTGATAAAGACGATAGAATTTCAGGGAAACAACGTTTTCTCTGACAGAACTTTGCGCAGAAAGCTCAAACTCAAGGAAGTCGGCCTTTTCAACAAGGGGGCATTTCAGGAGTCCTCACTTGAAGCTGACAAACAGGCTGTCCTAGCTTTTTACAATAACAACGGCTACATTGATGCTGAGGTAATCGATATTACAAAAACCGAGGCAATAAACGAGAAAAAAGAGCGCAATGAACTGACCATCACCTTTATTCTCCGAGAGGGCGGAATCTATACTTTTGGCGGGGTCACATTCGAGGGCAACAAAATCTTCTCGACTGAGGACTTGCGTCCCCTCATAAAGCTCAAGGATGGAGCCACTTTTAACCAAACGAAATTCCAGGAAGGTTTGATGGCCGTTACCGATAAATATTATGAGAACGGCTATACGGCAAATCGCTTTGAGCCTGTAGATGCAAAGGATCCTGAGAATAAGACGATATCTTTCAATATCTTAATTATGGAAAATGCCCGTAGCCATATTGAGAATATCATCATCAAGGGGAATACAAAGACTAAGGAAAAGGTAATTCGCCGAGAAATCCCTATTGATACCGGTGATATTTTCTCCAAGACAAAAATTACGACAGGTCTTCGAAACCTTTACAACCTCCAGTATTTCTCTGCCATTGTTCCTAATGTTATTGGCGGATCCGAAGAAAATCTCGTTGACTTGGTATTCTCTGTTGAGGAGCAGTCAACTACGTCAATCGAATTCGGCGTTACATTCTCCGGTGTTTCAGATGCCGAGCAGTTGCCATTTGCCCTTTTTGTCAAGTGGCAGGATTCCAACTTGTTCGGAACCGGTAAAAATGTCGGTTTGAGTACGACCTTGGCCTCTGACGAGCAGTCCGCTACTCTTTCATTCGGGCAGGACTGGATTGGAGATATTCCTCTCTCATTTTCTTTGAGTACAGGTTTTTCCCATTCAAAATTGTCCGCTTTGAGGACCCATTTTACTCCCGATGGTATTTATGAAGATGATACGTCTTACATGGACTATGAGCAGTTGAAGTGGACTTCTGGAATCTCATTGGGGCGTCGTTGGACTCCAGACTGGGCGATTCTCTCTCTCTCAGGTGGTGTTACTGGTAGCTTGAAGAGCAATAAGTACAATTCTGATCTTTATACCCCTGTTGACACTTCTGTAAGTAGCTATGCGAACAAGTGGGGGTGGCAGAATTCTGTGTGGACTTCCTTCTCCATCGATGACCGTGACGTAAACTATGATCCTTCAACAGGTTGGTTTGCTAGCCAGCGTCTTACCTGGTATGGACTTACCCCTTGGGAAGATGAATATTTTCTGAGGACTGACACTAAACTTGAAAGGTATTTCACCCTTTTCAATGTCCCGATTACAGAAAAATGGAACTGGAAAATGGTTCTCTTTATGTATTCTGGTCTTTCACTTGAATTCCCCAAACCTAATACAGCTGTCGGCGCATCAAGCAAACTCTATATCGATGGTATGTTTAACGGACGTGGTTGGACTGACATCTACAATGACCACCGTGGCCGGGCCTTGTGGAGCAATATCGTAGAGCTTCGTATGCCGGTCGTTCCTGGCGTTTTGGCCGTAGACTGGTTCGGTGATGCCGCTGTCGTAAAAAATTCTCCATACGACATGTTCCATCATGTGTATAAGGAAAGTTTTTTCTTCAGTACAGGGCCTGGAATCCGCTTTACGATTCCCCAGTTCCCCTTGCGACTTCTCTTTGCCAATACCTTTGAGATTGTCGATGATGAGATTGTCTGGGACAAGAAGTGGTCGTTCGTCCTTTCATTCAACATCACGAACAAATAAAACTTAATGAAAAGGAAAAATGGAAAGTTGGTGGTGTCATTCCTCTTAATTTTTCATTTTTCGCTATTCATCATTCGTTGGAAAATCATTATACTTTTGGCTTATGAAAACTTTGCAGAAAAAATTAATTTTAACCGCGATTCTTACATTTGCGATTTCAGGACTCGCATTTTCCCAGCAGATTACCCGCTTCGGCGTTGTAGATACAGCCCGCGTCTATCAGGCTTACTTCCGCAATTCGGCTCCCGTCCGCAACTATGAGTCAAAAAAGGCCTCCTTTCAGACTGAAATCAACAATAAGACTGACGAGATTCAAAAGCTAAAGCAGAAAAAGGCCGAATACGAGGCCTCTGGAAATTCTTCTGCGGCATTGCGCACCGAGGCTGAAATCACAAAAAAAACAGATGCCTTGACCGAATATACGAACGCAAAGAATATAGAGCTTGAGTCATTGAAGAATTCCTTGCAGTCAAACGATTCATTCTATAAAAAACTCTACGCCACATTGCAGAAAGTTGCGGAGAGCGAAGGCTTCTCCCTGATTTTGAGCTTGCAGCAGGCGAACGGAGTCCTCTGGTATTCACCGTCTGTTGATGTGACTGACAAAGTTATTTCGGCATTAGGTTTGTAATGCCAAGAAGCAAAGATACTATCGTCGCAGGGGGCGTCCAGAAGTCTGAGTCCGCTGAAATCACGCCTTTGATGCTCCAGTACCAGTCGATAAAAGACCAGCATAAGGACGAAGTTTTGTTTTTCCGACTCGGCGACTTTTACGAGATGTTCGACAAGGATGCCGAGGAAGTCTCCCGCCTTTTGAATCTGACCCTGACACACAGGGCTTCTTCTCCCATGTGCGGAATCCCTTACCACGCCTCAAAAATCTATATAGCCAGGCTTTTGCGCGCCGGAAAGAAAATCGCAATCTGCGAGCAGGTCGGTGAAATCGCCCACGGAAAGGGCCTTACCGAGCGCAAGGTGATTGAAGTCATAACCCCCGGAACTGCGACTGAAAGCGAGTATCTTGAGGGTGGGGCGAACAATTTTTTGGCGGCTCTTTTTGTGAGCGGCGGAATGGCAGGATACGCCTACATCGATGTCACGACGGCGGACTTTTTTGCGACCTCCTGGCCTGAAAAAGACATGGCTGAGGAATTCGCCAAGGAATTGAGCCGTTCTCACCCCCATGAAATCCTCCTGCCAGAAAAATTGCGGTCAAACCAGACCGTCCAAGCGATTTTGTCCCAAATTCAAAATCTCTCAGTCTCATTTTACCCGGACTGGAATTTTGACACAAAACTTTCCTACAGAAGACTGACCGAGCATTTCAACACGGTCAATTTAAATTCATTCTCGCTCACGGAAAATTCCCCGGAAGTTTCCCCGGCAGGATTTTTGCTGGATTATCTTGAGAAAACGGCCGTGACTTCGTCTCCCCATGTGAGCGAAATCAAAGTTTATAAAGATTCCCAGTTTGTCATAATCGACTCTTCCTCCAGACGGAACCTTGAGATTACGGAGAATCTCCGCGACGGCTCTGCCTCCTTTACCCTTTTGGAATGCGTCAATTATACGCTCACCGCCATGGGAAAGCGTCTTCTCCGCTCCTGGCTTGACTATCCGCTGACAGACGAGAATGCGATCCGCCGCCGTCAGGAAAAAGTCGCCAGCTTTGTAAAAGACAGAATCCTGCTTGATAAGGTCCGCGAGGGGCTGCATCCGGTACTGGACATCGAGCGGCTTGCAGGAAGAATCGCGATGGACAGGGCGCACGCCAAGGATTTGGTCGCCTTGAAAAATTCCCTTGTCTCCTGGCTTTCTGTGCGAAAGATCCTCTGCATGAATGCTGGCGGGGAAGGGCTTCCTGCCCTTAATGATGAGAGTGCTTACGAGACGGCCTTTAAAATCGCCGACTTGATTGACCATGCGATTTTGGACGACCCTGCGACAAGCCTTACGGAAGGTAGAATAATCAAGCCCGGCTGGTCCGAGGAGCTGGACAATTACCGGAACATGCAGGAAAACTCCACCCAGATTCTAAACGACTATCTTGAGGAGGAGAAATCCAAGACAGGAATTCAGAACCTGCGCATAAAGTCAAACAACAATGCCGGCTATTATATCGAAGTCACAAAAGGCAAGTTGACTTCTGTTCCTCCGCATTTTATTTTCCGCCGCTCCCTTTTGAACGCTGAACGCTACACGACCTCCCGCCTTCAGGAGATTGAGCGCGACTTGAATGAGGCTGAGACCCGCATAAATGAGACCGAACGCGATCTTTTTCTTGAGGTCCGCCACAAAATCGCCTCTCATACCGCCTTCCTTTTGCAGACTGCCCGCGAAATCGCGAGGATTGACGTGTGCGCGTCCCTTGCCTACGCCGCGATTTTGAACAAGTGGGTCTGCCCGCAGGTTGACTCAGGAAGCGACTTTATAATAAAGAACGGCCGCCATCCGGTTGTTGAGAGCCATATTCCGCAGGGAGACTTTGTTCCGAATGATTCTGCTCTTTCGTCCGGGACACCTTCTTCTGGAAGTGAATGTATTCCTTCCTTTGACTTGATTACAGGTCCCAACATGGCCGGAAAATCGACTTATTTACGGCAGAACGCTTTGATTGCCCTGCTTGCCCAAATCGGTTCCTTTGTTCCCGCAGACGAGGCGAAAATCGGCGTGATTGACAAAATCTTCTGCCGGGTCGGGGCTAGCGACAACCTTGCCCGTGGCGAGTCGACATTTTTGGTTGAGATGAGCGAGACCGCAAATATTCTCCGTCAGGCGACAGAGAAATCCCTCGTGATTATGGACGAAGTTGGACGGGGAACTTCAACCGAGGACGGACTTTCAATCGCCTGGGCTGTAAGCGAGTATCTTTTGAACAGCGTCCGCTGCAAGACTTTGTTTGCGACCCACTACCACGAGCTTGCCCGCCTTGACCATCCAGCCCTCAAACTTCTGTGCATGGCCGTAAGCTCCCAGGGGCAGAAAATCGTCTTTTTGCGAAAAATCAAGGAAGGTGCCAGCGAGAACTCCTACGGAATCCACGTTGCCCGCCTTGCCGGAATTCCCGACCAGGTGATTAGCCGCGCGAACGAGATTTTAAACCACCTGCAAAAAATCGCAGGCGACAAGCCGATTCTTGAGAATATCCCCGCTCCTGAGACGAAAAAGCCTGAGGCTCCCCGTGTGCCTGGTCTTTTTTCTGACGAGGAGCTGATTCTTGATGAGATTCTTTCGACAGAAGTTGATGACATCACGCCTCGGCAGGCACTAGAACTTGTCGCCCGGTGGAAAAAATCCCTTTCTGGTCGATAACGAGATTTTATAAAAATTCTGCTGAGATTTTTGCCGGAAATAAAAATCTGAGACAATAAATATAGTGATGGAAAAGTCACTTGATATGCCCTCGGAAAGAAAGTTTCGGCGGAAAGCCTCTCCTTTTTTACTCTTCCTCAAAATCGCTGATGCGGCCCGCCTTGCCGACTCTTTTTTGCTCGGTGACGCCCACTGCGTCCGCTGCGGCTCTTGGACTTGCGGGAAGCAGCTTTGCAGAAAATGCCGCCCTTTAATCCAAAAATGGGAGCCTCTTTCAGGCCGCCGCTGCGCAGTTTGCGGAAAAGAGCTTGTCAGCGAGGATAAGACCTGCATGTCTTGCAGGGAAAATCAAATTTTGCGGCATACAGACTTGGTCTTTCCCCTCCATTCCTACAGGCTCTGGAAAAAATCCCTGCTTTTCGAGTGGAAAATTTTGGGAATGCGGGGGCTTTCTCCCTTTTTCGCGGATTTGCTTTACAGGGCAAAGTTAGAAGTGGAAAGCCTTGCAAAAGAAGAGAATCTTCCTCTTGTTCCAGTACCGCCTAGGCCTGGCAAAATCAGGAGCGAGGGTTGGGATCAAATCGAGGAGCTTTGCTTTTACCTGAACAAACTCTACGGGGTGAAAATATTGAGGATTCTCCGCAGACTGTCAAAAGTCCAGCAGAAAAAACTCGACAGAATCCAGCGGCTTGAACTTTCATCGTCCTCATACGCAGTCGAAAGGGCTGGAATCCTTCACCGCCGCCTGAAAAAGATTCCTGAGCAGGTTATTTTGCTCGATGACGTTATGACAACCGGCGCTACGATTGAAAGTTGCGCGGCTCTTTTAAAATCGCTTGGAATCAAAAAGGTCCACGTGATTACGCTTTTCACCGTGGATTAGCGGCAGCGATGGGAGGGGCAGGGTTCGCAATGGAGGTTGAGCTTGTCGAAACCACATTGCGAATGAGCGTGAGCGAACCCCGGACGTAGCGACCCGGAGGGTGCCGCCCGAAAACAAAAGTTGATTTTTAAGTCTATAGACATTATAATTAAGGGAGCTGTAAATTGCCAAAATCTAACCTGAGGTATATTTTTTTATGAAAGAAGATGTCGTCAATTATACAATGGAAGAGGCTATCGCCGAAGCGAAACGCTGCTTGAACTGCAAGGTTCCTCAGTGCCGCACCGGCTGCCCGATTGAAAATGACATTCCGGCCTTTAACCACGCCATTTCTGTGGGAAACATCGGCGAGGCTTACGATATAATCTCCATCCGCTCTGATTTGCCGGCGATTTGCGGCCGTGTATGTCCCCACGAGAGCCAGTGTGAGGGACACTGCGTGATGAACAAGCTCGGAAAACCGATTAAAATCGGTCGCCTTGAGCGTTTTATCGCTGATTTTGAGGCTGACTATGACCTGACAAAACTCAACAAAGTCAAAAAGAACCCGAAGAACGCTGGAAAAGTCGCTGTCATCGGTGCTGGACCTGCCGGACTTTCCGCCGCATACGATTTGGCCCGCAAGAATTTTGACGTGACTGTCTTTGACCGCGAGAGCGAGCCGGGCGGTGTATTGCTCTATGGAATCCCGGAATTCCGCTTGCCGAAGGATGTCGTCCGCCGCCAGACTGCAAGATTTGAAAAATACGGCGTGACTTACAAAAACAACGTGACTTTCGGAAAGGACTTTACGATTGATTCTCTCAAGGCGGAGGGCTTTGAGGCGATTTTGATTGCCTCTGGTGCTGTCGGCTCCAAAAAGGTCGGTGTTGCCGGTGAGGATTTGGACGGCGTGATTGACGCCCTTGACTTGCTCCATAAAGTCCGCGACTTCCGCGATGGAAAAATTGCCCGCGAGGAAGTTCCGATTAAAGAGGGCGAGACAGTAATCGTAATCGGCGCGGGAAATGTCGCCATGGATGCATGCCGCTCATCTGTCGACATGGGAGCGAAAAAGACTGTCGTCTGCTACCGCCGCAAGATTGAGAATATGAGGGCTGCCAAGGCTGAGTATGAATGTGCCCTTGCTGACGGAGTTGAATTCAAATGGGAGCATGTTCCCTCTGAATTTGTCGGAAAGGACGGAAAATTCACAGCCTTCAAAGCTACGACTCCTGACGGAGAAGTGGAGCTTGCCGCCGATAAAATCGTTGTCGCGATTGGCTCGGAGCCGGACGCTATTTTCGAGGCCGCCAGTGCGGGTCTTGCAAAAGAGGACGGCCGCTACCTTACGGTTCAGACTGAGAACCCGGACTCTTACGGCATGACCAATGTTGATGGCGTTTTTGCTGCCGGAGACATCGTTCACCACCCGAAGACTGTCGTCATGGCTATGCGAGAGGGAAGAAGGACTGCCGCGGCTATTGAAAAATACGTCTCAGCGAAGCATCCTCTTGCAAATAACTGAAAACAGTCATAAAATTTGGTTAAATTCTTGTCTTTTAGGCTTTTTCGGTGTATCTTTTAATGTAGTAGGAATTTGTACGGAGGATATATGGCAGACATCAATCAGGTTCAGCTGGTAACATTTCAGCTTGGCGAAGAATTGTACGGCGTTGATATTATGGACGTTAAGGAAATAGTGAAAATCACAGAAGCCCGTCCGATTCCGAACGCTCCCTACTATGTTGAAGGTATTTTTAACCTCAGAAGTGAAATTATACCGGTCATCAACCTTCACAAGCGTTTCAAGTTGCAAAAACTTGTCATAAGTGAGGGGGACGAAGATGAGGGTGGATATGTCATCTTGAACATCGAGGGAAACAAAATCGGCATCATCATCGATAAAGTTGCCCGCGTTGTGACGATTGGCACTGACGAGATTAAGCCGCCGCCGCAGATGATTTCTGGCATTGGCACCGAATATATTCAGGGGGTTGTGCGTCAGGACGACCATTATCTTATCGTTCTTGACACGCGCCGGCTCTTCGATGCCAAAGAGATGCAGAAAATTGTAGAGCCTGGTCAGTAAAGATTTTTCCGGCCGCGAAGTTTTTTTTCGCGGCTGTTTTGTTTAAAACAAAATACGATTATTCTTAGGTAAAAAATGATTCAAACATTCAGTTCCACAATCCGCCGAAAAGAAATGGATGCTGTTTTGACTTGTATGGTTGATGAGAAAACAGGTCCTGGCGAATTGAACACCCGCTTTATTCAAACTTTGAAAGAATTTACAGGATGTGACGGAGCCGTCGCATTCCGAAGTCCTTCTTTGGCCTTGGCCTATGCCTTGCGCGCGATTGCTTTGGAAAAAGGCTCTAAAATCTTGGTCTCAGCTCTTGCCCCGTCCTGGCAGTACAGGGCTGTCGTTGACTTGGGCTATGAAGTTCTTCCTCTTGATGTTTCTGAGGAGACTGGGCTTGTCACGCTTGAGTCTGTCGAAGAGGGAATAAAAGATGGCGGCCGCCTTTTGCTTTTGCATGAGACTATGGGAATTCTCCCTGACCTTGAGAAAATCGCGGCGCTGGGAATTCCCCTGATTGAGGACATCTCTCATTCTGTGGGTGCCGTACTGCCGCCTCAAGAAAGCTCTGAGTCTAATCCTGCTGCCGGGGAAAATCAGCAGAAAGTTGAGAGAAAGGCAGGTTCCTTCGGATTGTATACGATTATGGGGCTTGAGGAGTTTGACTCTGTTACGGCAGGAGGCGGGGCTGTCTTGATGGCTCCCAACCGCCGCGAGTGGATTGTCCTCAAAAAGTTTACGGACGAGGCTCCAAGGACTGACATCCTCCCGGACTTGAATTCAGCCTTGGCTTTTGTTCAGCTCAAGGAGTTCAAGCGCAACGAGGAGGCGAGAAAGACTTTGTTCAACCTCTACCAGAGGGCTGTGATGTCAGGGAAAAACAAGACTTTTGTCCGTGGCTTGGACGCGGCTTCTACGGTCTGGTCTTTTCCGCTTGTCTTGAACGGTGCCTTTAAGGAAGTCAAATCATATTGCTCAAGAAAGGAAATCGAAATCAAACTTGCCTACGAGAATTCTGTCTTTTCACTTTTGAGCGAGGATGAGCAGGCGAAGTTGAAGGTCGCTAAAAAACTTTCTTTGCGTTGCGTTTTATTCCCTCTGTATCCGAGGCTTGGCTCTGACTCAGCGCAGAAAATCGTAAAAGTTTTGGGGACGTTGCCGTAATGGATATAAAAAACTGCATTATTGTAGTCAACACTTACAAGGAAGAGTCTAAGAACATGGGTGCGCAGATTCAGGAGTATTTGAAATCTCTTGGAATGCGTGCTGATATTTTTTTGTTCAACGGATTTTCGGAGCAGTATCCTTTTCACGGCTATGATTTTGTAGTCACTTTAGGCGGTGACGGAACGGTTTTGTTTGCCGCCAGAGGTTGCGCCCCGCTTGGAATTCCGATTTTTCCGGTCAACTTTGGCACATTCGGATTCATCGCCTCCGTGCAGAAAAATGAATGGAAAGAGGAGTTGGACTCCTTTTTAGCAGGAAATGCCTTTATCGCAGAGCGGAGCTTGATTGAGGCGACCGTTGTCCGTGGGGAAGCAAAGAGGTTCAGTGCAACGGCCTTGAACGACATCGTTGTCTCTGCGAAAACTGCCGCAAAGACAATCAATATGGATGTGAAATTCGACGGGGTTTCACTCGGCCAATTCAAGGCTGACGGTGTTATAATCTCGACTCCGACCGGCTCCACGGCATATTCAGCCTCTGCCGGAGGCCCGATAATCGATCCCCATCTTGATTCGATGCTGCTTACGATTATCAACGCATTCTCGCTTTCTAGCCGTCCTGTCGTCTTGAATCCAAAAGGGGAGCTTGAGATTACGGTTCTCCCCTCAAGGACTTCGGAAGTCGTAATCACTGTTGACGGCCAGATTCCTGTGAACCTGCACGTCGGCGACTCTATAAAAATCACCCAAATTGCCGACAAGGCGAAATTAATCGGCTGCACTGCGGAAAAATTCTACGGCGCTTTGAGGTCAAAATTAAACTGGTCGGGAGGCCCACATGCTTGAAGAGCTTTCAATAAAAGATTTTGCGCTGATTGACAAGGCGCATCTTGAGTTCTCAAAAGGTTTTACGGTTCTCTCAGGCGAGACCGGCGCAGGAAAATCACTTTTAATCGGCGCGATTTCCTTTTTGCTGGGCGGAAGGGCCGGACTTGAGCAAATTCGCACCGGGGCGAGCGAGGCTTCTGTCTCCGGGACTTTTTTGCTTGACTTGCAAAACGAAAAGTTTTCCTCATCGGACGCGGAAGGGTCTGAGGCTAAGTCAGCCGCTGAATGGCTCTACCTGCACGGAATCGAGGCCGAGGACGGACGTGTTTTGCTCAGGAGAATCGTCAGGTCGAACGGAAAATCATCTGCATGGATTGGCTCGACTCCAGTCACTCGGGCGGACTTAGCTTCTTTCGGCTCTTTTTTGATTGACATTCACGGTCAGCACGAGCATCAGTCTTTGATGAAAGTTCCGGAGCACAGAAAATTTCTCGACTCTTATGCCGGATTGAATGAAAAAGTCTCGGCTTTTACAGGTCTTTACTCAAAACTCGTGGAAAAACGCCGCTCACTCGCAGAACTTGAGAGCGATGACTCTAGGCGGGAAGAGAAAATCGAGCTGCTGTCATTTGCAGTCAAGGAAATCAGCGAGGCAAAGCTCAAGGCCGGTGAGGACAAGGCACTTGAGGACGAGGAGAACAAGCTACTTTCTTTCGAGAAACTCTACAACGAAATCGAAAGCGTGACAGGCATTTTGGACGGAGGGGATGACGGCGAGGGGGTAATCGGCGCGATGAAAAAAATCCGCATGTCGGCCTCTAACGCCTCAAGCTTGGACAAGTCCCTTGAAAAACTGACCGAGCGTTTTGAGTCCTCGTTCTACGAGCTTTCTGACATAGCCTCCGAATACTCACGGTACAAGCAGTCCCTTGTCTTTGACCCGGAAAGGCTCAATGAGGTTCAGGAGCGCAATGCGCTGATTTACAATCTCAAGAAAAAATATGCCCCGTCAGTTTCTTCCCCGATTGAGGACGTTATAAAATACGCCCAGGATGCCCAGGAAAAACTTGACTCCCTGCAAGGCTCTGCACAAGGCAAGGAAGAGCTTCAAAAAGAAATTTCCGCCCTTGAGAAAGAAGTCTACGCCGAGGCAAAGGCGATTTCTGCCGAGCGCAAAAAGGCCTCCCTCTTGATGGCAAAGTCCGTCGAGGATGTCCTGTCAAAACTCGGCATGAAAGGAACGAAATTTTCCGTAAATATCGAGGAGAAGTCAGGTGATGGCGTTGAGCAAAAATGCGGCCCCTACGGAATCGACAACATTGAATTCCTGATTGCGGCAAATGCCGGAAACCCATTGCAGCCTCTCGCTAAAATCGCGTCCGGCGGAGAGCTTTCCCGTGTCATGTTGGCCTTGAAGACTATTTTCGCCCGGACTGACCCGGTTGACACCATGATTTTCGATGAGATTGACACTGGAATTGGCGGAGAGGTCGCGGTTTCTGTGGGCAGTCACCTTAAAAATCTTGCAAAAAACAGGCAGGTTTTGTGCATAACTCACCTTGCCAGCATCGCAGTTTATGCCGATAATCAAATTAAGATTGAAAAATCTGTCAAAAACGGGGCTACCGAGACTGCCGTCCATGGAATTTCTGGAGATGCGCGCGTCTCTGAGATTGCGCGGATGCTTTCCGGCGACCCATTGAGCGCGGAGTCTTTGGAGCATGCGAGGTCAATGCTGGCGAAATTCTCTGCCTAGCGGAAAATGGTAAAAAGCGAAAACTTGTGCTATAATAGACATGATGGCTCTGAAAGGAGGGCTGAAGAATGGCAAAAATCACGACGGAAAACCGGGAACTATTCAAGGAAAAAAGCGGGCCTTACAAGCAGCGCATTGACGAGCTTCTCAAAAAAGAAAAAGAGATGCTTCTCCTGATTCAGCGTGATAAAGTCGGTGTCGCCTATAAAAAACTCCTTCTTTCCGAGCAGATGCTTGAAATTGCCACCCTTTACATGACAATCAACAGTCTCTCCGTTGAAATCCTTGAGACAAAGAACAACGATGCCTTGAATGACGCGAGAAAAATCCTCTATAAGTCGATTATTTACCTTGAGGACATAGTTACGAACACAGTTGACGTACAGTATTCCGAAATCGAGGACAAGGTTGAGCAGATTGCGAACACCCCGCTTGAGAAACGCTTTTATCTGACTAGAAAGATGGGGCTTGCGATCCGCCTGCTGATTGACGCGTTCGGTGAGAACACCAAGTGGAAGTGGTCTTTTGTCGAGCTGAACGGACGCTTTGCTGTCGTCGCGAAAAACATGCTCAACATGCGGGAGGCGGGAAAGACTTTCTTTGACCCCAATCTCCCGGACTACGAGAACACCGTTAAATATATCCGTCTTTTGAAAAAACTTCTCGACCAGACTGCGACCGGCTACCGTGACCGCTACGAGCTTTCCACCCACCGAATCGATGACATGCGCCTTGCGATAAACTTTATTTCCGCCGCGCGCCGAATCTGTGTAATGACGAACGAGCGCGAGGAGGCCGAGGAACTTAAGAAAAAGGCTATAGTCTGGAGAGAAAGACTGACCTCCGACCAGAAGTCCGGACACGCAAACTGATGATAGACACACGTTTAGTCCTCAAGATTTTTGAAGGTTTTTCAATCCAGCGTTGGAATGACCTTATCAGGCCCTTTGAAATAGTGGAGATGGACAAGGCCGCCGAGAAGATGATTGCGGCCTACATAATCGGAAAGTACGAGGAAGCCTGCGGAAAAAAAATCGACTGGGAGTGGATGATTTATGCCTCCCTTTTTGACCTGTTAAAAAAAATTGCCCTCTGCGACATAAAGTCTCCTGTCCAGCGGATGATTCGCGCCCAGTATCCGAATGCGTATATAAGGCTGAACGAGTGGGTGTTAAAGCAGTACCGCCCATTGATTCACGACGACGAGCTTTTCTCAAAATTCACATTTTACATCGGGCAGACCTCGAACACGATTCCATCCAGCGAGGCTGTTTCCCTGACCTGGCGGGTCATGCAGGCCGCCCACAAATTTTCTTCATTCCGGGAGCTTGACATGCTTTCCGTTGTGAACGAGGAGGAGCGTCTCACAAAAATCCGCCGCGACTTGAATGAGGACATCCAAAAATACCTGGACTTGCGTGGAATGCAGCTGCTTGTCACCAGGCAAAAGCCATTCGATTTTATCATGATGGTCGAAAGGCTGCGTTTTCAGACCCGTTGGAACCAGACTCCCCGCGTGCCTCACTCTTCTGTTTTGGGCCACTGTTTTTTTGTCGCCGTTATGACCCTGCTTTTGATGCGGGAGACCGGTGAAAAACTCTGCCCGAAAAGGCTTTTCAACGATTTTTTCTGCGGACTTTTCCACGATTTGCCGGAGGCCGTGACGAGAGACATAATCTCACCTGTAAAGCAGGCCACGAACGAGCTGCCCGGAGTCGTAAAGAGCATAGAGGACGAAATTGTCCGTGCGGAATTGCTGCCCTTGATGGACTCTTCCTATGCCGAGGAAATCATGTATTTTACGAATGACGAGTTTGCAAACAGAATCATCAAGAACGGAATTGTGACTTCCAAACTGACTTGGGAAGAGTTGAACTCAAAATACAACAAGGACAAATTTTCTCCGGTTGACGGAAGGACGGTCCGTCTTGCAGACCATCTTGCAGCCCTCTTGGAAGCAGACCAGTCGATAAAATACGGAATCACGAGCGCGCATCTTGTTGGCGGCCGCGACAACGTGCTAAAACTTTACCCCGCCGGAACCGTAATCAACGGAATCGACATCCACAAATATCTGTCAGCCCTCTGTGAGTAATTATGGGCGCAAGTGCCATCCGTATCAATGGCTTTCCGGGGCTTGCCCTCACGGCCGGTGCCCGCCTGCGGCGTACACGCGCTGCGCGCCCCCTTCAATCCTTGCGCGTCTGCTCGTCATCTGCCTGTGCTATTCCCATAAACGAAAGTGAGCAACGTAGTTGCGAACAAATACGGCTTCCGCCGTTTGCGTTGTAGGAAATCATTAACTCGCCGCTCACGCGGCTTATGCATCC
>CAMOIE010000009.1 GCA_946615905.1 uncultured Treponema sp.
TCCATGTATTTTCCTCGCTTCTCCCACCTGTATTATATATAGGTGGTGAAAATCAAAAATCGGCAGCAAAAGCTGAAAAAAGGGAGATTTTTTTACTTATATCTTAAATGTCTGAAAAGTGCAAAATATGTTATTATTTGTATTTTACAAACTATAAAAATAGTAATTTGGATTATTCAAATGTCAGAAAAATGCAAATAGTCCTCTGCAAAATGCCCCCCCCGTATATTAGTATGAAGTCATTGAAAGTTCTAAAGGGGGAACGTTATGAAAAAAGTGACTAAATTAATTATTGTTGGAATGGCTCTCTGCGCATCAGCCTTCTTCATGTCTTGCGCCAACTCTGCCGGTGGCTACGCCGTTGGTAGTGACGAATACAACGCAATAGCAGCAGCAGCGGCCGCAGCTGCTTCCGCTGCTGCACCTAGCGGAAGCACAACGCCAGCTGTTGCAGAGACATACACGTTGAATATAGCCAACTGTCCCACGACAGCAGAAACTACAAAGGTTGTTGATTCCACAATCTCTGTCGTTGCTGCTGCGTCTGGAAAGAAAATTGAGAACAAATCAACATATCTCCAGATGACAGGTGGAAAAGCCTCTGCTACAGCCGGAGTTGAGTATGGTCTTAAAGTCACACTGACAAAAACAGCGTCAACAATAACAATTAAGGCTTCGTCAAAAGAAAGCAAAGCTGCTAATCAGTGGATTATGAAAGGAGCTAGTGGTGCAAGTGATGTTACAAGTACAGGAACTCCTGCTACCGCACCTGAAAAAGGTAATGTTTCAAATGTTGCAACATTGACATTCTCTTCAGTTCCCGCCGGAACATATTATCTCGGGGCAAGTGCAGATGGTGGCTACCTTACTAGCCTTGTAATTACATACTAATTCATTTGGCGTATAAAATTATTAACCAGTCGCTCTTGCGGCTGGTTAATCTGTATCCTGCTTGGGGAAGCGGATTAGTCCCAACCTAGTTGTTTAATTAAATAAGTATATGAACGAACTTGACAAGTCTAAAGTTCTAGAAGCCATAAAAGAATGTGTTTCATTCGTATTCGGCAAAATCGAAAAAGAGCCTTTTGACAAAGAAAAAATCATCGAAGCGTATAATGAACATCAGTTTGATGGCTTTGATGACGACTTGAAATTGGATAGTAGCAAATTTATTGACAGAAAAAAGATCCCGAAAATTAAATTTACTATTACGTCTAAAGATATAGAAGAGCTGAAAAGCGATGGTCTTTTGGTCGAAAAGGACGGCGGGACATTTTTTTCACCGTTCATCGCAAATGCGGAATTTCCTGTAGGAAAAAAGGTGGATCCGCTTATCCGGTTAATGTATGCTGTCTTGTGGAAAAACGGAGACTTGCTTAAAGTTTCCAGAATCATCAGCGGAATAACGAAGACACCCGCAGACTTGAATCCGCAGGGCTTTGTCTTCCAGCAGTTCGGAAAGTTTTTAGCTGACCCTGGGGAGCCTATAATAGACCAGCATGTGATGAGGGTCTTTAAAATATATAAGACATGGCAGACCAATCATGATGTTGATTTGGAGCCGTTTTTCAAGAAAGGAATGACAAATTCTGACGCAAATGCTTACATAGCTTGGGTAAAGGACATCGTGCATAATAAAAATGCGTCACGAGATGACATTGACGAGATTTTATTTGCACTGGGAAAAGCCGCAAAGAAGCTTTGGCAAAAGACAAAGCCGAAAAACAAAGTAGGCTGACTTCTGGCTTCTATGTCGGCATAACATGAGGTTTCGACAGGCGGTTCCTGAGCCTGTCGAAGGACAATCATTGGTTCTGCCTGTTGTAATAAGTGTCCGTTTGTTGGCTTTCTACCACACGGAAAATAAAACTTAAACGCCCACCCTTAGCTTCCGGGTTCCCGGATTCGGGTGTTTGCTCCTGCGAAAGCAGGAGATTTTTTTTGGCGCAATAGCATGTAAAAAGAAAGGGGCTGTCTCAAAAGTATAAAACACGGTGGTTGAGCTTGTCGAAACCACCATATATAGTGCGAGAGGTCATTTCGACAGGCTCAATGACCACACACCCTGAACTTGTTGGACGCCCCTTTTCTTTTACGGTCTTACTGATTTACTAAATTCGGAGCAAATCTGAGTAGGCTTTTAAAGCCCCGTCCGTGTCGTGGGCCAGGACTTTTTTTGCCAGTTTTTTACCCAGCTGAACGCCTTCCTGGTCAAAGGAGTTGATGTTCCACAAAAATCCCTGGAACATGACCTTGTTCTCAAAGTGGGCCAGAAGGGCACCCAGACTCTGCGGTGTGAGCTGCTTTCCGTAGATTATAGATGACGGGCGACCGCCGGCGAATGACTTGTTTGGATCACCGTCGTCTTTGCCGCATGCGAATGCCATAATCTGGGCGGCCACGTTGGCACAGAGTTTTTTCTGGCTTGTAGACCCTTCAATCACAACGTCAACGCCAGCCTGATTCTCCTGAAAGCCGATGAACTGGAGGGGCACGATATTCGTTCCCTGGTGGAGGAGCTGGTAGAATGAGTGCTGGCCGTTCGTTCCCGGCTCTCCGAAAATCACGGGACCTGTCACGTAGTCAACAGGCTTTCCGAAGCGGTTGACAGACTTTCCGTTTGACTCCATGTCGAGCTGCTGCAGGTGGGCGGGGAACCTTGAGAGGGCCTGCGAATAGGGGAGAACCGCTGTTGACGGGTAGCCCTGTACGTTGCGCTCATACAAGCCGATTAAGGCATCCAGCATGGCCGGATTCTTTTTGATGTCGCTGGAAGACTCGATTTTGTCCTCGGCCGCGGCTCCGTCAAGGAAGTCCGCGAAGACTTTGGGGCCGAAGGCCAGGCTCAAGACCGCTCCACCGACCGCAGATGTTGATGAGTAGCGGCCGCCGATGTAGTCGTCCATGTAGAAGGCTGCAAGATAGTCCGGGTTGTGGGCCAGGGGGCTTGTCTCGGAAGTGACCGCAATCATGTGCTTTGCCGGGTTGAGGCCTGCCTTTTTAAGTGCGTCTTTTACGAATGACTCGTTTGTGAGGGTCTCAAGGGTTGTGCCTGACTTTGACACCAAAATGAAAATTGAATGGGCCAAATCCACGCGGCTTAAAACTCCCGCAGCATCGTCCGGGTCTACGTTTGAAATGAACTCGGCTTCCATCAGTTTTGTATTGTTGGCCTTTGCCCATTCGCTCAAGGCAAGGTACATGGCGCGGGGGCCAAGGTCGGAGCCGCCGATTCCAATCTGGACGACTGTGGTGAATTTCTCTCCGTCAGCGTTTGTGATTTTTCCTGAGTGGACGTTATCAGCGAATTCCGCGATTCTTTTTTGCTGTTCGATGTAAAAATCCCGCTTGTCAACATTGTCAGCTTTTACGGCTTTGCCGAGCTGTCCGCGTGTCAGGTGGTGGAGGACAAGACGCTTCTCTCCAGTGTTTACGACAGCCCCGTTGTATGTCTCCTCGAATTTCTCGGCCAGCTGGGCTTCTTTTGCCAAATCCGCCATGACAGAGAGGACTTTGGAGTCGACTTCCTTTGCGGCGTAATTGTAGGTCAGTCCGGCCGCCATCGGAATCTGGTAGTCCGCCACACGGTCAGCGGCCTTTGCTCCTCCGAGTTCCGCCTTGATATCTACAGCTCCTTTCAGAGCCTGCAATTTTTTGAATGAAGACAAAGTGTCAAGATTTTCCCAAGAAATCATAAGAGCCTCGTTTAGTAAGATTTAAATTGCATTAATTATAACACATCTTTTTGATTTTATATAGATTTTTTTAAATTGGAGATTTTGGAAGAAAAAAGGGTCCAGGGAAAAAAGAAACCTTGAAAAGGTTGCGTTTTGCCTTGGATGACAGAATTTTATGTTCAGTGATTTTTTTTACGGCCGAAAATTTATCTAGAATGGGAGAAAATTTTATGAAAAAGACATTCATGCTTTTAACAGCCCTTTTGATGGTCTGGGGGGCTTCCGCCTCGATTTACAAGAGCGGCGTTACGGCTTCATATTACGCTGACAAATTCCACGGTCGGACGACTGCCAACGGCGAAATCTTCAACATGTACGGCTACACTTGCGCCCACAAGACTTTGCCTTTCAACACGATGCTCCGCGTGACAAACCTTGCAAATGGAAAGTCTGTGATTGTCCGCGTGAACGACAGGGGGCCATTTGTTGCCGGACGCGAGATTGACCTTTCAAAGGCTGCCGCTGTGAAAATCGGAATGACAGGAACGGGAACTGCTAAAGTCAAGATTGAGACTGTCAGCCTTGTAGAAAAAAAGCCTGCGAGTTCAGCAGCCTCTAGCGAGGAAGAGCTTGTGACTGCGGAAAGCCTGCCAAAAATCCAGCTGGAGAACGCCAATATCCGCCTGCTTCCCGGAACGGAGTGGGACATTCAGGTCGGTGCTTTCAAGGAAAAACGCTATGCCGAGGATTGCGCCCGCCGCCTTCTTGACGCAGGATTTATCAACGTCGTCTACCAGAAGACCGAGGGAATCACCCGCGTGGTAGTCCGCAAGGTCGCCGCCGAGGACGTTGAGTCAACCCAGCAGAAACTTGCAAACGAGGGCTTTAACGAGCAGCTTATCCGCAAGAGAAGTTAAAAATAATAAACGTTGGTATATTATTTACCTTCTCTTATAAACATTAAAAATAAAGATATAAAAATCGGGAGAAGGGCGAAGAGCAGGGTATGAAGACCTAGGGCTTTTGTCAAAAGACAGCCGGCTGCCGCTCCCAAGATAAAGACTAAAATAATTATGTAATAAACGAGGCCTCTTATAAAAAGGGGCCTTTCTTTTTTTCTAGTCCCTGAAAAAATCAACTCGCTTCCTGTCCTCAGGTTGCCGGTGCACATGGTCGTTGCGAATGGGTGCCCGTGCCATTTTCTAAACGCATCGACTTGAAAGGAGCAGACAAAGGAAATCATGATGTTGGCGATGGAATTCATATTTTCGGGGACAAAGGCCGCAAGGGCGAGAATTCCGCACTCAATCAGCAAAATCACCTGGCGCCAGTGGATTTTCTTTGACTCCTTGAATCTCGATTTTACCGCCTCCGTCAAAAAAACTCCGCAGGCAAAGGCCAAAATCGGCAGAAAGCAGAAAAAGGCCTGAGTCCAGTTTCCCCGGGCTGCGTTCATTCCGACTAGGACAATGTTTCCTGTCTGGGCGTTGGCAAAAACTCCGCCACGGCCGATATAAGTGTAGGCATCCAAAAATCCGCCTGAGAGGGCTAAAAGCAGGGCGACCGGCGTGGAGTCCGAGATTTGGCGGGAATCGTGGTGAAAGTTAATCACAGGCATGAGGATTTCCGGCGGCAGCCTTTTGGATTCCGTCTGTTTTTGCGGGACTTTCCAGCATTTCTTTCATTGTGCGCCAGCCAAGGACAGCACATTTTACGCGGGAAGGCATGTGGGAGACATCCTGCAAAAGTCCCGCCTCGTCAAGCTCCTCGATTTCTTCTTCTGTCGCCTTTCCCTGAATCATGTTCATGAAAATTGTCCCAAGGCGAAGAGCCTCGTCTTTTTCCTTTCCGATAATCAGGTCTAGCATCATGTCGACCGAGGCCTGTGAGACCGCGCATCCGGAGCCTTCAAAAGACCCGTCCGTGATTTTTGCCCCGTCGGTTTTGAGGTATAGAGTTATGTTGTCGCCACAGGAAGGGTTTACCCCGTGCAAAGTGAGGCTTGGGTTTTCAAGATTTTTTTTGTGGGCGGGATTTATGTTGTGTTCGTTCAAAATCTCGCGGTAAAGTGATTTTAATTCCATTTTTTAAGCCCTCGAATCTTCTATAAGATAATGAAATTCTCCCATCTGGGCAATTAATTATGAGTTATTCGTGCGAGCCGCTTTCAGCGTCGGGCTATGTCAGGCTTCCGCCTCCCGGCTCCATTGGGGCCGTTCCCTACCTCTCGCGTTTTGACATCTTGAAAATCATTGCCAAATAGAAGAAAATGGCTGTGAGAATTTTAATTTATGGAGCCAATCATGACAAAAAAAGAACTTGCAAAATATATCGACCACACTCAGCTTGCCGCCTGCGCGACAAAAGCTGACATCGAAAAACTCTGCGCCGAAGCCCGCGAATACGACTTTGCCTCTGTCTGCGTGAACCCGGTCTTCATTCCGCTCGCCGCAGAACTGCTCAAAGGCTCTGACGTGAAAGTCTGCACTGTAATCGACTTCCCGCTTGGCGCGTCCGGCCGTGAGAGCAAAAATATGCAGGCCTCGGCCGCAATCCGTGACGGTGCCGACGAGCTTGACTTTGTTATTTCCTTAAGCCTCGTGAAAGCCCACAAATGGGAAGAGCTTGCCGACGAGTTGAAAGCTCTTGAGGATGCGGCCAAAAAGGAAAAGCCCTCAATCCTCACAAAGTTGATTTTGGAGACCTGCTATCTCACTGACGAGGAAATCGTGGAGTCCTGCAAGGCTGCCAAGAAGGGCGGTTTTGACTTTGTAAAGACTTCGACAGGATTTGCCACTCCCAAGGACTCAAGCGGAAAATCCCTGCCGAACGGAGCTACTGTCCACGCTGTTGAATTGATGAGAAAAACAGTCGGAGACTCAATGGGAGTGAAGGCTTCCGGCGGAATCCACAATTTTGAGGAGTGCATGGCGATGATTGAAGCTGGAGCTTCGAGAATCGGTGCTTCTGCCGGTGTCAAAATTCTTGCCGGAGCCAATCTCGCATAGGTTGACCGCACCAGGCAATGGAAGGGTTGTTGGGTGAGAGTCGGCATCCTTGCCGCCTCTCACCCGACAGAAATCGCAAGACGATTTCTGTCCTTGCATTTTGCCGCCATCCGTGGCGGCAGAAGACTTGTTGCCTTGGTGCCCAAAGTCCAGTGAATATCTGGCTGACTTTTAATTTCATTGAAACAATTGCATAAATATGCTAGATTCTTTAGGCAAAATGCATAAATATAGGCTGGCTAAAATTCCGGCCGGATTTCAGGAGCATTAAATGAAGGTCGTTGTTATCGGCGCCCAGTGGGGTGATGAGGGAAAAGGCAAAATCGTTGACTATCTTGCAGAGGACGCGAAATACGTTGTCCGCTATGCGGGAGGTCCTAACGCAGGCCACACAATCGTTGTAGACGGCAAGCAGTTTGCCCTTCATCAGGTTCCGTCAGGAATCCTCTACCCGGAAAAATCTGTTTTCTTGGGTGCTGGAATGGTAATCGACCCGGAGGCCCTTTTCAACGAGCTTCAGATGCTCAAGGACAACGGAATCAACTGGGAAGGTCGCGTCTTTATCTCTGACCGCGCCCACATCATTCTTCCAGGCTACCGGCAGATGGACAAGGACCGCGATGCACAGCGCAAACGCCCAATCGGCACGACCGGACGTGGAATCGGAATCGCCTATTCTGAAAAGGCCCACCGCGACGGACTTCGACTTGCAGACCTTGACTGGGATGTTAAAATGGCCGAATTTGACGGCGAGGACAAGGCCTATCTCGACAAGTACAAGGAAAGACTCCTTGAGATGCGCGTCGACCTGACTGCGAAAATGTTTGAGTTCAGAAAAGAGAACATTCTTTTTGAGGGTGCCCAGGGAGCCATGCTTGACATCGACTCTGGAACTTACCCCTACGTATCTTCCGGGGCATCTTGCTCAGCCGGAGCCGCCACAGGCTGCGGAATCGGTCCCCACGACTTGGATAAAATCCTCGGAGTATTCAAGGCTTACGAGACTCGCGTTGGAAACGGCCCCATGCCAACAGAATTCAACAACGAGAGCGAGGGAGAGCTTTGCGAGTATGTGCGCAAGACAGGCCGCGAGTACGGAGTCACCACAGGACGCGCCCGCCGCTGCGGCTACCTTGATTTGGTCGCCCTCCGCTATGCCTGCCGCGTAAACTCTCTCGACTCGCTTGTTTTGACCCATCTTGACATCTACGACACATTTGATGAAATCGAGGCCTGCGTCGCCTACGACATCGATGGAAAAATCGTTACTGACTTCCCTGCAAATGTCGGACAGATGGAAAGGGCAAAGCCGATTCTTGAGAAATTCAAAGGCTGGAAGACAAGCCTCAAAGAATGCCGCTCTTATGAAAATCTCCCCAAAGAAGCCCGCGGCTACGTGGAGTTCATCGAGGACTACTGCAAGGTTCCCGTTGGAATAATCTCAGTCGGCTATGAGCGCAACGAAACCTTCATCCGAAGCAACCCTTGGAAATAATTTTCATTTGGGCGTAAGGCAAAGACAGAGATAATTCTGTGAATTCAAAAAAAAATCCCGGCCTGTGTGGCTGGGATTTTTTTTATCTTTGAGAGCTTTCTCCCATAAAGTCATGACGCGGCGTCCATGCCGCTAGCTAACGTGCCGGTTCAAATCCGGGAACTAGCATAGCGGGAAATTCATTTAAAATAAAAAAAGGGGCTGTCTCAAAAGTATAAAACGCGGTGGTTGAGCTTGTCGAAACCACCATATATAGTGCGAGAGGTCATTTCGACAGGCTCAATGACCACACACCCTGAACTTATTGGACAGCCCCTTAATACTTAGTCGGGCAACCGCCGTAAAAATTGCCTCCTGCAATTTTTACTACAGGCAAGTTTCTTCGCAACTTGCCTCGGTCTATCCGCGTAAAGTCATGACGCGGCGTCCATGCCGCTATCTAACGTGCCGGTTCAAATCCGGGAACTAGCATAGCGGGAAATAGTTTAAAATAAAAAAAAGAGTCTGCATATTTGCAAACTCTTTTCTAGTCGGGCAACCCGGATTTGAACCGGGGACCTCTACGTCCCGAACGTAGCGCGCTACCAGCTGCGCTATTGCCCGAAAAAAATCACTTCGGGTGATTTTTTTCTCACAAAAAACGGTCAGGCCGTTTTTTGTCATGGTTTCACCCGAAAAAATAAAGCCCGCTCAAATGAGCGGGCTTTGGAAGCGGGAGCGACGGGGCTCGAACCCGTGATCTCCGGCGTGACAGGCCAGCGCGATAAACCAGCTTCGCTACGCCCCCGTGATGTGATATGAATATAACAAATCGGCTGATTTGTGTCAACACTCAAAATCGAAAAATTTGAATTTTTTTTATTTTTTTTTATAATTTTTTTTGTATGAAAAAGATTTTGTTTGTTTGCCACGGAAACATCTGCCGGTCCCCGATGGCGGAAATGATTATGAAGGAACTTGCCAGAAAGGCCGGAAGGGCAGGAGATTTTTTTATTGAGTCTGCGGCCACCAGCCGTGAGGAAATCGGGAATGATATTTACCCTCCGGCAAAGGCCAAGTTGCGCCAGGAAGGAATTCCGTTTGAAAGGCGGGCTGCCAGACAGATCCGCTTTGATGATTACGAGAAATACGACCTGTTGGTTGGAATGGACGGAGAGAACATCCGCAACATGGAGCGGCTCTGGCCCGACACCGATGGAAAAATCAAAAAGCTTCTTTCCTTCGTTGGCTCATCCCGCGATGTTGCCGACCCATGGTATACCGGTGACTTTGACGCGACTTTTGACGACCTCATTACTGGTTGTGCGGCCTTACTAAAATCTTTGTGAAAAAAATCACATAAAACTCCATATTTGTCTATTTTTTGCTCATGTTTCTATTTACAGTATTAATGAAAATTAATAAAATTGCCTTGATTTTTTTTGGAGGTAAAAAATGAAAAAACTTGCAGCTACTGTTGCCTTTTTAACTGGCGCAGCGCTTTTTTTTCTTGCTGGATGCTCTGGTTCATCCGCGTCAAAAAATGTTCTAAACGTGATGATTGAGGTTGAGGTAGCTTCTCTTGACCCACAGCAGGCAACTGACGGCACTTCATTCGAGGTAATCGCTGATTTTACAGATGGCCTTAAACAGATGAATCCTGACGGCTCTACGGCAAATGCCCTTTGTGAAAGTGAGACTGTCAGCCCGGATGGACTTACATATACATTTAAAATTCGCAAGGATGCAAAATGGTCAAACGGTGACCCTGTAACTGCTGACGACTTCGTTTACGGTTGGCAGCGGGCTGTTGACCCGAAAATCGCTTCTGAGTATTCATATATGCTCAGCGACATCGGCCAGGTAAAAAATGCGGCTGAGATTATCGCTGGAAAACTTCCTGTCGAAGAACTCGGTGCAAAGGCTGTAGACGCAAGCACATTTGAAGTTCAGCTTGAAGTTCCAGTCTCTTTCTTTGACAAGATTCTTTATTTCCCGACTTTCTACCCCGTAAACCGCAACTTTGTTGAAAAATGTGGTGACACATACGCAACAAGTGCTGAGACTGTTCTTTCAAACGGCGCATTCATTCTTAGTGATTATCAGCCGGCGGCCGTTTCCTTCTCCCTTAAGAAGAATCCTGAGTATTACAACGCCGACAAAATTCAGATTGACGGCCTTAACTATCAGGTTCTTAAGGACAGTCAGCAGACCCTTCTTTCTTACAGGAACGGAGATTTGGACGTAATTAAACTTTCTGGTGACCAGGTTGACCAGGTAAAAGACGATGGTGAATTCATGACTGTAGGAGCCGGTTATCTTTGGTATATCAGCCCGATGATGGACAAGGTTCCCGAACTTAAGAATCTGAATCTCCGCATGGCCCTTACCCATGCCCTTGACCGCGAGGCGATTGTAAAAGACGTTGTAAAGGACGGCTCACTTGCGACATACACAGCGGTTCCTTCTCAGTATGCCTTCAACGAAAAAGGCGAGGACTTCACTTTGGTTCAGAAGGAATACCCGGAATTGTGTGATGACAATGCTGCCAAGGCTCTTGAATTCTACAACAAGGCAAAGGCCCAGCTGGGAAAGACTTCTTTTGAATTTGAAATGATTGTTGACGACACTGTTATTCAGCAGAATGTTGCGGCGGTTATCAAAGAGCAGCTTGAGTCAAGATTGCCAGGCCTTACAATCAACCTCCGCGTTGAACCGAAAAAGCAGCGCGTCCTTGATATGCAGGAAGGAAACTTCCAGTTGGCTTTGACCCGTTGGGGACCGGACTATGCAGACCCGATGACATACCTTGGAATGTGGGTGACAGACAACCCCAACAACTACGGCTTCTGGTCAAATCCGGCTTACGATGCTTTGATTAAGACCTGTGTTACCGGTGAATATGCCTCAAAACCGGCCGAACGCTGGGCAACTCTCAAGGCTGCGGAAAAATACGTCTTGCAGGACGCTGTAATCTTCCCTGTTTACCAGCAGTCTGATGCCTGCATGGTCAAGTCAAACGTAAAGGACGTTGCCTTCCATGCCGTAGCTTTGAACCGCGTATTCAAGGATGCTTCAAAGAATTAAAAAAATTATTTAATTTAATTTTTTATAGTTTATAAAATTAAAAGGCACGCTCTTTTTTGGGGCGTGCTTTTGCCTGTAAAAATCCTTTTTAGGGTAAAGGGTTATTATTTTGAAAAAGTATATCTTAAAGCGAATCCTTATCTCTTTTTTCACGCTTTTGGCCATCACGCTGCTTCTTTTTGTTCTCTTGCAGCTTATGCCCGGTTCTCCTTTTAACGATGAAAAACTTACCGATGACCAGAGAACCGCCTTATATGCAAAGTACGGACTTGATAAACCTGTCGTTGTCCAGTTCTTCAAATATGTGACAAATATGTTCCGCGGGGACTTTGGAGTCAGCTACAATATCAGCAAAAACACTCCGATTTCTACTTTGATTGCCCAGCGTCTGCCGGTCTCGATTTACATCGGTTTTCAGGCTGTTTGGATTGGAGCAATCTTGGGCCTGATTTTGGGGATAATCGCGGCTTTGAAGCACGGAACTTTCTGGGACACAATCACTACTGTAATTTCCGTAATCGGTGTTTCTATTCCAAGCTATGTTTTTGCCCTAGTCTTGAGCTACCAGTTCGGCTTTAAGCTCCGTCTTTTCCCCATGCTATATTCAAAAATGCATCCCTTAGCTTCTTCTGTTCTTCCGTCAATTTCCCTGTGCATGTTCACTTTGGCTTCAATCGCCCGCTTCACTAGAACAGAAATGCTTGAGGTTCTCGGCTCTGACTATATACAACTGGCGGAAAGCAAGGGAATCCACGGAGTCCCCCTTATCACCCGCCATGTTTTGCGCAACGCCTTGATTCCTATTATTACGGTTCTTGCTCCTCTTATCGTTGATCTGATGACAGGTTCCCTTGTCATAGAGAAAATTTTTGCGATTCCCGGAGTAGGCTCCCTCTTGGTGACTGCAATTCAGTCCAATGACTACAACGTCGTAATTTCTCTGGCTTTTATCTATTCGGCTATGTATATAGCGATTATGCTTGCGGTTGATATTCTCTACGGAATAATCGATCCGAGAATCAGACTTTCGGGGGCTGTAAATGACTGACGGAAAAATCTTGCAAAATCAGGCTTCTGAAATCGAATTCTCAAGCGATGACTTTAAATTCCGTGGTGACGAGTCCGACGTTCTGATTGACTCGAACTTTGCCTCACAAAGCTACTGGAGGGAAGTCCGCGCCCGCTTTTTTGCCAACAAGGGGGCTGTGGTTTCTCTAATCATGATTTGCGTGATTATGTTCTTTGCTTTTGCCGGTCCGTCGATGAACAAATACTCATATTCCGAGCAGAACCTTGAGCAGAAAAATTTTGCTCCGAGAATCCCCGTCATTGAAAAACTTGGAATTTTTAATGGCGATGAGTCAATGTCCACGACTTCTGGAAATAAAAAAATCAACTTGTACAAGGAAAAAAATACAAGTGACGTTTACTATCTGGCGGGTAGCGATGTTCTCGGCCGAGATATTTGGACCCGCACTTGGATGGGAACCAGGGTTTCTCTTTATATTTCGATTGTCGCGGTTTTAATCGACATGATTATCGGACTCAGCTACGGACTTATTTCCGGCTATTTTGGCGGTTTTGTTGATTCTGCCATGCAGCGTTTTGCGGAAATCGTAAACGGAATTCCCCGCCTTGTAATTGTCACCCTCCTTATGCTGGTTTTAAAGCCTGGAATAGCCACCATTATTTTTGCCCTGATGATTACTGAGTGGATAGGAATGTCTAGAATCGCCCGTGCAGAGATGCTCAATTTGAAGGAGCGGGAATTCGTTCTTGCCAGCCGGACTTTGGGTGCCAGCCACCTGAGCATAATTTTCCACGAGATTTTGCCAAATATTAACGGTCAGATTATCACGCAGACTATGTTTTCAATTCCGACTGCGATTTTTACGGAAGCCTTTTTGTCATTTGTCGGACTTGGTATTCCAGTTCCCCAGTGTTCCCTGGGCTCCCTGATTTCTGACGCCTTTAACTCTTTTACGACCCACTCATATCAGATTATCCTGCCGATTTTGGTTTTAGCCCTGCTGATGCTGAGCTTCAATATTCTTGCTGATGGGCTTCGAGAAGCCCTCGACCCCAAATTCAAGGACCGCTAGATATGGAAAAAGATATTATTTTAAGCGTAAAAGACCTTTCTATTTCTTTTAAGACAACGGCCGGACTTGTGAATGCAATCCGCGGGGTGAATTTTGATGTTGAGAGAGGCCAGACTGTCGCAATCGTCGGTGAGTCTGGCTCCGGTAAGTCTGTTACGACAAAGGCCGCCATGGGAATTCTTGCTAAAAATGCAATCGTTAATTCCGGCTCGATTACATATTATGCCCGTCTGGACAAAAATGACTCTGTTCCATACGAAATTCTTTCGATGAAGACTGCTGATGTTAGAAAGTCCATAAACGGCCGCCACATAGCCATGGTTTTTCAGGACCCGATGACTTCTCTTGACCCTACGATGTCAATCGGCAAGCAGATTACGGAAGCCATCCTGTGTCACTATAAGATTTCAAAGGACGAGGCCATGAACAAGGCCCTCTACCTTCTTGAGGAAGTCGGAATCAACGATGCCAAAAAAAGGCTTAAGAATTATCCCCACCAGCTTTCCGGCGGAATGCGGCAGAGGGTTGTAATTGCAATTGCCCTGGCCTGTGACCCTGAACTTTTGATTTGCGATGAGCCGACGACGGCCCTTGACGTCACTATTCAAGCTAAGATTTTGGACTTGATTAAAAAATTGCAGAGGGAGAGAAATCTTTCCGTAATTTTTATCACCCACAACATGGGAGTTGTCGCAAAGGTCGCTGACTATATCAACGTAATGTATGCCGGAAAAATCGTGGAGCGGGGAACCGCTGACGAGATTTTCTTTGACCCCCGTCACCCATATACCTGGGGGCTTCTTTCCGCCATGCCGGACTTGCAGACTTCCGGTGACAGGCTTTATACGATTCCCGGTTCTCCGCCTAACCTTCTCCATAAGGTTGATGGGGACCCCTTTGCCCCCCGCAACAAATTTGCGCTGAATATCGATTCAAAGGTAGAGCCACCAATGTTTAAAGTTTCTGAAAGTCACGAAGCTGCGACCTGGCTTTTGGATTCCAGATCACCAAAGGTTGAAATGCCTGAATCCCTAAAAATCCGCATTGAAAATATGAAAAAGGAGGCGGAAAAATATGGAAAATAAAAGCCCCCTCTTAAAAGTTGAGAATTTAAAGCAATATTTTAGAGTTTCAAACGGTTTTACGGTAAAGGCCGTGGATGGTGTTTCCTTTGAGATTTTTCCTGGAGAGACTTATGGTTTGGTCGGGGAATCTGGCAGCGGAAAGTCAACTATCGGCCGGTCTGTAATCCGTCTCTACCAGCCGACTGAAGGAAAAGTCACTTTCAACGGCGAGGACATTTCTCAAAAAATGTCCCGGTCTGCAAAGTCTATGCTCAGAATGAACATGCAGATGGTCTTTCAGGACCCAATGGCCTGTCTGAACCCACGCAAGAAGGTCGGGGAGATTATCGGTGAGGGGCTAGACATACACCACCTGTACAAAAGTCGGGCCGACCGGGAGGAGAAAATCCGCCGGATTCTTGCAAAAGTCGGACTTGCGCCAGAGCATATCGACCGCTACCCCCACCAGTTTTCAGGCGGCCAGAGGCAGAGGGTCGGAATTGCCCGCGCCTTGATTATGAATCCAAAGTTGATTATCGCCGATGAATGTATTTCTGCCCTTGACGTTTCGATTCAGGCCCAGGTTGTGAATCTGATGAAAGAGGTTCAAGAAGAAACCGGCTGTGCCTACCTCTTCATTGCCCACGACCTTTCCATGGTAAAATATATTTCCGACAGAATCGGTGTTTTGCACTTGGGACACTTGCTGGAGACCGGCACGACTGAAGAGATTTTTTCAAATCCTGTTCATCCATATACAAAGAGCCTGCTTTCTGCAATTCCACGCCCTAATCCGGCTGTAGAAAAAGTCCGTTCAATCGAGACTTTTGACTACAAGACTTCAGGAATTGACTACTCGAAGGGAAGTATGCGGCAGCTTGAGGGCAGTCACCTTGTTTTGGCCACTGATGAGGAATTAAAAGCCTGGTGCGGAGAGCTATAACCATGCGCTGGCGGTCTTGCAGGGGCAAGACCGAGACTCACTAAAATCGCTGCGTCACTCGCGATTTTGCCGCCTTGCGGTCGTTCCCTAGCTTAGGGATAGTAAGGGGCGCGAAAGCGCGTGCGCGGCAGAATGCAAGCACCGAAGCCGAAAGGCGTAGCCCTGAATAGCCCGGCGGCGGAGCCGAAAGCCCCAAAAAAGAAGATTGTTTCAAATTGAAAAAAGTGCTAGTGTTCTACCATATTTTTATTTAGAGGCTTATTCTATGAAAAAGAATCTTTGCTTTGTCGCCGCCTTTTTGATGACGGCACTCTCATTCGCTGGCGGAAAAAAGGACTCCGTTGAAATGGAAGCCACTCCGGTAGCCGTTTCTGTTCCCGAACAGGCTGAAAAAACTCCTGATTCCGTGGAAAAAATCCGCCTTGGAATTTTGAACGGACCTACAGGAATCGCTGCGGCCTACCTTATGGAAAATCCTTCCGAGGTCAAGGGGGCGGAGCTTTCTGTCGAAAAATTCGCTTCTGTTCCGGCTGAACTTCCCAAACTGCTCAAGGGGGAGATTGACATTGGATTTTTACCGGCAAATGTCGCGGCAAAAGTCTACAATTCAAACAAGGGTGCTGTTGTAGCCCTTGGAATCTGCGGCAACGGAAACCTTTCTGTAATTTCAACTGACCCGTCATTGAATTCTTTTGAAGGCCTCAAGGGAAAGACTTTGTATGCGGCAGGCCAGGCCTCAACTCCAGAATACATGGCCCTCTATCTTTTGGGCAAAAAAAACATCCCGGCCAACACAAAGGACGGCGTGACTTTGGACTTCTCGATTCCGACTGCCGACATCGCGGCCGCCCTTATTTCCGGGAAAATCTCCTGCGCCCTTGTGCCGGAGCCTTTTGCCACAGTCGCCACGATTAAATCTGACAAGGTGAAACGGTCAATCGACATTCAAAAAGAATATGCGGCCCTTGAAAACGGCGAAAGCTACCCGCTGACCTTACTCGTCGTCAACGCAAAATACGCGGCAGAACATGCGGACCAGGTCGCCTCATTTATCGAAGCCTACAAAAAGGCTGTCGAGTGGACTAACGCCAACGCAAATCAGGCCGGTGTCCTTGTTCAAAAGCACACGCTTGGTCTTATGGCTCCAATCGCGGCAAAGGCCATCCCTAACGCGGCTTTTGTCTGGACTCCAGCAGTTGAAGGAAAGGCTGAGATTGAAAAACTCCTCTCAATTTTCCTTGCGACAGCCCCTGAGTCTGTAGGCGGAAGCCTCCCCAACGAGGGATTCTTCTACGCAAAATAAAAAGATAAAGTCTTTTGCAGCGGTCGCTTCCTCAATTTTGCTCGTCGCCCTTTTATGGGAGACTGGGGCAAGAATTTTGGACGCTCCGCTGATTCTTCCGTCTCTTTTAGACGTTTTTTCTTCCATCGTAGATTTCTTTGCAGACTCTAATACTGCTTTTTTCTTTTGGCGGTCTTTTTTCGCGACTTTTGCCCGCGTCTTGTCTTCATTTTTTATCTCTCTGATTTTAGGCTCTGCAATCGGAATCCTTTCCGCCGTAAGCCCTTCATTTAAGTCCTTTATAGCATTTCCTCTTTCACTGATCCGCTCGACTCCCGTGGTCGCCCTGATTTTGATCGCCCTCTTTTGGTTCGGCTCTTCCTCGGTTCCTGTTTTTGCCGGAGTGCTGATGGCTCTGCCTGTCGTATCCTCCTCATTTGCCGGAGGATTAAGCAAAATCGACCGCAGGCTTTTGAGAATGGCAAAAATCTACGGACTTTCAAAAAGTCAGATTTTCGGGAAAATCCTCATTCCGTCTGCGATTGACTCATGGGCTTTTGGCTCTTCCGCCGCGTTCGGGCTTTCATGGAAGGTTGTGGCCGCAGGTGAAGTCCTAAGTCTTCCGAAATTCGCCCTCGGCTCCCTGATGCAGACGAGTCAGGTTCATTTGGAGACTGCCGACGTGATGGCCCTTGCCCTGATTCTAGTTTTTGCAGCCTTTGCTGTTTCAAGCCTTGCCTCGCTCGCATTCAAATTGATTAGAAAATCCCTTAAAAATAAAAGGCGGAATCTTGCCGCCTCGATTTTATTGGATTCTTTTGACTCTTTTGATTCTGCCGGGAGCGCCGGACTTACAGACTCTGACGCAGAAAATCAATTTGGCGGCGAGAGAATCAGTCTTTCAAAGGTGAATTTCTCTTATGCTGACGAGGATTCAGGGGAAAAAAACACGATCTTCACTGATTTTTCGCTGGATGTGGAGGCCGGCTGCCGACTTGCGATTTTGGGACGGAGCGGGGAGGGAAAAACGACCTTGCTCAATCTGATTGCCGGCCAATACTCAAAATCCGGGATTTCCTACGCTTTCCAGACCGCTTCTCTGATTCCGAATCTGACTCTTTTGGAGAACGTCGCCCTGCCGCTTAAAAATATTTACCCGGAAAAAAAAGCATTTAAAATCGCCCTTGAGACATTGAAAAACTGCGGCCTTTACGAAAAGAGGTCTTCTTTCCCGGATGAGATTTCCGGTGGGGAAAAAGTCCGCGCCTCTGTCGCCCGTGCGATTGCCTTTCCCGGAAAAATCATGCTTTTTGACGAGAGCCTTCGTTCTTTGGACTTGCCGCTGAAATTGCAGCTTTTGGATTTTCTTTCGGTGGAAATTGAAAAATCCGGGAGGACAGCTCTTTTTGTGACCCATGACATCCGCGAGGCTCTGGCTTTTTCTGACAGGGTTCTAGTCCTTTCCGGTCGTCCTGCAAAAATCACTGGGGATTTTGCCCTTGAGCAAGATTCCCGCCCCGCCTCGGAAAAATACAGCCGCCCGTCAGCCGAAGCCTCCAATATAGAAGGAAAAATCTTTACTCTGCTCAAGGCTTAATATAAATGAATCTTGAAAATCTTGTTATCGTGGGTTAAGATTTAGGCATCACGGTGAAAGATTAACGCGAAAATTTATAAAAGTTCTCCCGCAGACTGAAGGAGGGATTGCAATCGGAGCTTACACATTTTCGGACGACCTGGAGATTACAGTTACGGCGGATTAAGGTTTTGGAAGAGGAATTTATGTTGATGAATTGTATATATAGCAATAGAACGGAGAATAATATGGATAAAAAGCTCTGTTCGGTAGCAAGTAAAGTACGGGGGGGGGTATATATACTTTTCCTGATTCTTTTTCTCTCCTCATGTCAGGGAATTTTCGAGCGCCTTGAGGAAGGCGGGAGCGAAGAGGCTTCAGAATCTTTTGCCGTTGACTCACGAGAACCTGGAATCTACCTTTCGCTCACCGACGCGAGCGGGAACAAACTTTTTTCAGAAAATTCCGCATCTTCGAGCCGAGCGGCATGCCCCGTAATTTCAGTGACGGGAGACTCAGCTTGGAGCTTCTGGGGTTCTCTCTCAAGGAAATAGAGTATAAAAGCGCGACGGGAGAGTTCTTCTTCCCGCTCACGAAGGCGGAGGTCCTGCAATCAGGGAGCAAGGAGCTTCGCATCTACGGCTACCCGACTTCTCAGGACAGCCCGGCCGCAGAAAAGGCCGCGATCAGGGCGACAAAGACAATCTCCTTCGACGGCGAAACACTTGCCTACACAACAAGCGCCTCTTTTTCGGCGAACCCAGAGGCAACGGGGAAAGGCTCCGTTGACCTAAAGATAAAAGTTCCCGCAAAATGCACATCGGTAACATATTCAATCACTGACAAAGACGGAGCTGATGTTTCATCAAAAATAACGACAGAACTTTCTAGCGGAACTCTTACAATCAGTTCTAGCGGCGACGGGCTTGATTCCGGAACATACAGCATTTGGATAAGTTTTTACGACAACGCCACGGACAAGAATCTTCTCGCGATTTACACGGAGCAAATCGACGTGTGGCCTGGCTGCGAGACGAATCGCTGGTACGGAGGCTCCGGAACAGGCGAGGAGTCACTTGACCTGCGGAGCCTCGGCTACACGACTTTTTTTGTGCTTGGTGAAAGCCCGGCCATGTACGGCTCCCAGATTACAGGGTACAAGGCGGCTAGCGACGACAATACGGGCGGCATTTCCAACCCGCTTGCGAAAGTTTCCACGGCGGTAAAACGCATTGTGGCTGCCAACGACGGAAGCACGGAATACACGATTTATGTTGACGGAACGGTGGAGGACAAAATCAAGGTGGATTCGAGCGTCAGCTTGAAGCTCAAGATACAATCGCTTTCGGGAAACGCGGCGATCAAGGCAAAATCGACGGACTCGACAGGCACGGTGCTTGAGTGGAAGTCAAGCGGAACGCTCACATTGAAGAACATAACAATTGACGGCAATAAAAAGCTGCGGTGTCTCTACGTTGAGAGCGGCACCGTGTCCGGAGAAGGCGTTGCGATTACGAACGGCTTTGCAAGCGATTACGGCGGAGGGGTAAAAGTCATGGGTAGCCGCGGAAACATTACCCTGGACTCCTCCTCAAGCGTGACGAAGTGCGAGGTCTCCGCTACAGGAAACCCATACGGCGGCGGCATTTATGGTAACGCGGCAACTATCACCCTGAACGGAACAACGCTGAGCGGAAACAAAGGAAAAATTGGCGCCGGCATTTGCTTTGCTTACGGCGAGCTTAACGTGAATGACTGTTCAATCAGCGGAAACGAATCAACTAAAGGCGGCGGAATATTCGTTATGGGAGGAAGCGCCAAAATCTCAGGCGGAACTATTTCGTCAAACACTGCAAAAGAAGATGGCGGCGGTGTCTATGTTCAAGCTGATAGTCTTACAATAAAAGACGATGCCATAATCAGTGGAAACACTGCTACAAATAGAGGCGGCGGAATCTATGTCAAGGCGTCAGGAATTGTCAATGTTGAAGGCGGAAAGATTCTGGGCAACACTGCCACAAGCGGAGGCGGAGCCGTCTACATTGACTCGACCGGCGGAACTCTCAACATAAAAGGCTCTCCCGACTTCGGAAGCGGAGAGGGCGTGAACGAAATCTGCCTTGCGAGCGGAAGGTATGTCTCCGTCTCGGGCAAACTTACCTGCGAGGACGGAAGCATCCCCATCACATCATCAAACTACAAGTCTGGAACACAACTGATTCAAGCGGCGGACGGCTACAGCCTTACCGAGTCTGACTGCCAAAAATTCCGCATCGTAACGAACGCGGGAGAGAACACACCATACACAATCGTTCAGGACACAAGCGACTCAGACAAAGGAATTTCAACACTCAAACTATACGTCTCTTCTGCAACTGCGACACCCGCCGGAAGCGCGACTGGAACTGGAACAAAGGCAAATCCATTCCTCTACATTGACCATGCTATTAACGCGATTACAAGCACTTATTCCGCAGAAAGTGAAGTTACGATTATAGTCTCTGGCGAAGTTAGCTCAAAGGCAGCCGGCACGAACACGTCCACAGTATACCTTGGCGGAATTTCAAAGACGCTGAACTTCCAAGGGGCAACAGGCTCGGCCACGGACAAGATAAAGGCACTTACAAACTGCCGCGTCATGTGGGTGGACTCGGGAACCGTGAACCTTTCCAACATCACGCTGACAGGCGGGCGCGATGTTCAAAACGGAGCCGGAATCTACATGGCTGGCGGGACCGTGAACCTGAAGAGCGGCGCGGTGATTTCGGACAACGAAGCGTCAAACAACGGCGGCGGAGTCTGCGTCAACGAGACTGGGGCAAAGCTTACGATGGAGGGCGGATCTTCGATAGAAAAGAACAGTGCCACCAATGGCGGCGGCGTGCTGTTGAACACGGGAAGCGGAAACAAGAGTCTGATTATGGAAGGCGGAACGATAAGCGGAAACACCTGCGGCGGCAACGGAAGCGGTGTCTGGGTGGGCAACAGCAATGCGACATTCTCCATGTCGAACTCCGCAAAGATAGTCTCGGGCAACGACGTGTACCTCAACTCAGGCGCAACTATAAAAATCGACGGTGCCCTGAGCAATTCTACCGTTGCGACAATCACGCCAAGCTCCTACACTCCAGCCACAACGGTCCTTTCCGGAAGCTACGTTTCGTCAAACTACTCAAAGTTCACGCTTGCCAATTCGGACTGGAATATAACGAGTGAGGGAAAACTGACAAAATCCCTCTCCTCCATCAGCGTAGATGAAATCCAGGCAAAGGATAGTTTCATGATAGCTGGCCCTATTGCAAACTATACGACGCTTCTGGGAAAGACGATTTTCTTCAAGACCTCCAATGACTCTTATGGCGCAATGCAGTTCACAGATGTATCAAACAATTATAGCATATCATTTAAGTATAAGATAGGAAGCGGCGACGTGAAGACTAAAATCAACTTCAGAATAGGCTGGGGGTTCGACTTGGACGGTGCCACAACGGACGACTACAACAAGGACTTCGGTCTGGACTTAGCTGGTTCTGCATATAACTTCGTGGCATACAACGGCGCGAAGTTCTGTATTGCGGAGTAAAGAGGGGGGACACTTAGCACGTCATGTTGAGGCAAAGCCGAATCGGGCAAAGTCACCGCCCACGACGAGGAAGAAATGCAGAAATCGTTCAATCAAAATGTCGAAAACGTGTTAAAAAGCATAAACTGATCTTTACGGCGCTCACAAACGGCGCGCAAAAAAATCGCCCGAAAACTCGGGCGATTTTTTTTCTCAAAGGAATCTCACTCGATTACTTTCCGCTCTTTATGACAGCCTGCGCTCCGGCCAGTCTGGCGAGAGGAACGCGGAACGGAGAGCAAGAGACGTAGTTCAAGCCGATTTTGTAGCAGAGCGCGATTGAGGCAGGGTCTCCTCCGTGCTCTCCGCAGATTCCCAAGTGAAGCTCCGGCTTCGCGCCTCTTCCCTTCTCTTCGGCGATCTCCATGAGCGCGCCAGGACCGTCCGGGTCGAGAGTCGCGAACGGGTCGTCCTCAATCAGCTCTATCTACCTGCCGTCAAGCAATAAAATCACCGTAGCGGGTGCGCTCACTTATTCAGGACAAATAGACCTCTCTTACGGCGGAAACATTTCAACCGACTCTTACTATACTTTCACATCAGGCTTTGCGAGCTACAACAGCGTTTCTGTCTCAAGCAAATTCAGCTACACAGGAAGAAGGATTTTGGACTGGCAAAACCACGAGGGAATCTTGGTGAACTCAAGCCAAGTTCCGACGCTGAAGGCAAGATACAAAACAGACCTAACAGGAAGCGAGTGGTCGTCATGGTCAACAGACACAATCGACTTGTACACCGTAGAAGTTCTAAACGCACAAATAGAACTTTCCGCATGGGTGGGCGACTTGGATGTTACGAGCGTTGCAAAATGGAGCGAAATAGTAATCAGTAACGCCTCCAGTACGGTAAACAGTGGATTCAGCCTCAGCGGAAAGACCATAACGATTAATGGTAGTTCCCTCAACCCGACTAATAGTGGCGCCGCCAGAGAGTACACCGTGAGAGCATCTCTGGGCTTTGACTCGGCAAGCACGGAAAAGACAGTTCGGTTTAGTATAATCAAACCGTAAATTCTGAAGTGCCTTGAGCCGTAGGGGGGGAGGAAAAGGCTTGCAAAAAGCTTGGCTTCACTCTGAAATTAAATTTCCCGCTTTCTTAAAGTTCAAGAATTCTATTCCGTTGCTTTTAAAAGAATCCTCGCCTGAATAAATGACAGTCGGGCTGACTGCTTCCGGCGAGAATTCCATGAACTTATGAATATTATTTGCAAAATCCGCATGATAAGTTTGGGATGCCTTAATTTCTACCGGAATGATTTTCCGTCCTTCTGTTGGAATAATTAAATCAATCTCAAAGCCCTTGCTGTCTCTAAAATAGTAAAGTTCCTTTTGCCCGCCTGAATTCAGCTGTGCCTTTAGGATTTCAAGGATCACCATGTTCTCAAAAAGGTTTCCCATCAATGGGTCGCGGGCGGCCTGCTCTGCGTTTTTTATTCCGAGAAGATATGTTGCGAGTCCTGTTTCCGTAAAATAAATTTTCGGTGACTTTACAAGCCTCTTTGTGTAATTGTTGTAAAACGGCTCGACCTTAAAAACCAAAAAGGAAGCTTCCAATACCGAAAGCCATTCCTTTATTGTCACGGCGGAAACCCCGGTGTCACTTGAAAGAGATTCTGCGTTTACAACCTGTCCGATTCTTCCAGCGAGCAGCTTCAAAAATTTTTCAAACAAGGAAAGATTTTTCACCTGCAAAATCTGCAGCAAATCGCGCTCGACATAAGTTGAAAAATAGTTGCGGTAAAGAAGATTTTCTGGCTGACCTTCGCCGTAAAGTCTGGGCATAAAGCCTTTGAACAAAAATTCATCGCGAGTCAAGTCAATTTTATTTTCATTAAGCTCCTGAATTGAAAAGGGAAGCAGATTTATTAACGCCGTGCGTCCTGCAAGACTTTCTGAGACCGCCGCCTTCAAACCTGTCTGAAAAGAGCCTGTCAAAATATACTGACCGTTTTTCTTTTCTTTGTCCACGAGGACTTGAGTTTTTTTCAGCAAGTCAGGAATACGCTGGACTTCATCAATTATAAGCGGGGCTTTATAGCGGTCAAAAAAACCGGACATGTCATTTTTTGCAAAATCAAAAATTTCAGGGTCCTCAAGATTCACATAGTTGTATTCTGGAAATGTCTGCTTTGCAAGGGTTGTTTTTCCTGCCTGACGAGGACCGGTGACTGTCACAACGGGAAAATATTTTGCTCCTTCCAGAAGAGCTTTTTTTGCCTGACGCTTTATTTCTTCCATGACTGCATTTTAGTATATATTGGAACAAAAGTAAAGTTGAACTTTAGATTTGTTCCAAAAATTGATGGCGCCGTTGTTGCTCCCTGTTAAATCCAAGAAACAAATAGGACACTCCATCAGATAAATACCGAGGTAGAATGAAATAAGGACAAGCCCTGCGTGGAGCGCATGATCGGGACGCTTCAGAGGGAGTGCCTGGACTATCTCACGGGTCCGATGACCGTCACGGAGCTTCAGGCAGAGATCGACAGATGGCTGAAAAAATACCATTCCTACCGTCCACACGAATCGCTCGGATTCTTGACACCGGACGCTTTCGCCGATAAGTTAAAATCATCTTCTACTTCGACTATCGGAGTGTCCTAAATGTATTTGGAACGGACATTAATATTGAAAATTCCTTCCTCCTCGTATAAAATTAACAGATAATAGAGGTTTTACAATGAAGGAATTTCTTCCATACACTAAAGTCAGAAATGACGCTTTAAAGCTTGCAAAAAAAATTCTCGATGACGGCTTTGTTCCCGACATCATTTATACTTCCCTGCGCGGCGGGGCCTACATGGCTAACGTCATAAGCGAATATTTTAAGCTGGCGCTGAAGGACAAAAAGCCTGTTCTCTACGCCGCAGTTGTCGCCCGCTCATACTCAGATGTCCACCAGCGCGACTCAATCCGCATCGACGGCTGGACATATTCTCCAGAATACCTCCGCCCCGGCGACAAAATCCTTTTGGTCGACGACATCTATGACTCAGGCCGCACATTGAATTATCTGGTGCAGGTGCTTTTGGAAAAAGGTGTTCCCCGGTCTGACATCAAGGTTGTGGTCCACGACTTCAAGAATTTCACATGCAAAGAGACTCTTCCGATTAAGCCCGACTACTACTGCCGCAAATTCGACATCGCAAAGCCTGAGGATGACCGCTGGATTCACTACATGAGCCATGAGCTTGTGGGTCTCACAAAGGAAGAGCTTGATGAATTCTACTATAAGGAAGACCCTGAGCTTAAAAACGTTCTCGGTCCTGTGATTTCCTAAAAAATAAAAGAGGCTGCTTGTGAATACGAGTAAAAAAAGTTTTTTTCTGCTGATTTCTGTATTTTTTGCCTTGTCACAGGTGGCTTTCTCCCAGGTTTTGGACAGGGTGATTTCACCGGCCCCCGGAATCTGGGCCAACAAGCAGTCCCTTGTAATCGACACCAGTGACGGTTCAGAGTGTTTTTATTCCTATTCAGGCTCCGACCCGCTGACTTCCGGCTTGGCCTATGACGGTCCTGTCTTAATCGACGCTGAGGGAAGCGTAGATTTAAAGATTGCGGTTCTCCATGACGGCGGCCGCGAGGAATATAAAGTCTCATATTCAGTTGTCTCAGCAAAGCCCTCAAAATCCGCTCCGGCTACAGCTGCGACATCTGCTTCCGCACAGACTTTGGAAGATGATTTTTACAAAAAGATTTCTTCTCAAGCTGTCTGGAATTATAAGGACGGGGAGAGAATCTCGATTCCTTCCTCACTTTTCTATAAAATCGGCGACGGCGAAAAGCCCTACCTGCGCGGAACTGACCTTTCACTCGACATAACGAACTGCCTTTCACGTTACGTGCCTTGTTCTGTCACAGACGGAAGTGCTGACTACCGCTTCGTGATTTTTGTTCCGGTCAAGGGGGCGGGACAGCTTGCGACTTTTGACGTTCCTTTTAAAATCACTGACTGGAACACATTCACTTTCACCGGCAAAAAATTGATTTGGTGCATCGATGACTCCGACTGGTCTGCCTCAACCGAGCCGATAAAAATTGACCGCAGCATTCCCCACACGGTCAGATGGCAGTCTGTCGTCTACCAGAAGGGAAACCCGATTGAATGCTTTACGCTTGCGCCCAAGCCACAGATTTCAGTCTCGATGCCGGAAAAACGCAACGCCTCTGCCTTTTTCAAGATCGAGGGTGACAGCCACTACATGATGTCTCTTTTGGACGCGAACGCATCCGGCGAGCAGCATGGAAAGTCCGGCCTTTTCCGCGAGATGACTTTTGACACATTCTATGGTGATGAGATTCGCGGTCAGGCAAAATTCGCCCTTTATTCTGACGGCGTTTATCAGGGAGAGATTGACGTTCCATACGAAATCGACAAGCAGCCGCCGCTTCCTCCTGCATTTGCTCCTAGCGAAGAAGGTTATTACGCCCGCTCTTCTGTTTCCCTTGCAATCGAGTCCACTGGAAGCGTATTTTATTCTGTGAGCAAAGCTGTTCCATTGCGGGACACTGAGGTTTTCAGCGAGGACTCCAAATTTGATTCCGTTGAGACTGGAGACTTCCGCCCATATTTTGGCGCCGTTGACTTGATTGCTGGAACTGACAAAGCTGTTTTCTACAAGGTCAAGGCTTATTCCCAGGACAAGGCTGGAAACCGGTCCGCAATCTCCGAGTACCGCGTAATAATCGATGAGTACAATTACTATATTTCAGAGTCTGCTCCAGAGCTTGGTGCGGACGGAACTTTTGCCCATCCATTTACTTCATTTGACCAAATCCGTTCCGTGCTAAACAACGGAAAATTCGCCCACTTTTTTGTGGAAGGTACGCTTCATATGCCGGCCGGAATCACGTCAATCGGGACGAACTGCGCCTTTACATCGGCGAAAAGGGGCAAAGAAGGTAGAATCCTGCTACCGGCTTCAGCCTCGATTGTCGTCCGCTCAGCCTCCTTTGCAGCGGAAAATATCATAATTGAAAAGGAAAAATCTGACGAACTTCTTGCCCTGCCGCAGTTTTTCACGCTGGAGCACGGGGCTGTCTCCTTTGAGAACGTTGAGATAATCGGCGTTTTTGAGGACTCCGGGACCGCATTCACCGCAAAAGACTCAGTTCTTCGCTTTTCAAACACTGGGCTGACAATTCATGCTGCAAACTACGCCTGCGGAATTTCCGCCTCGAATTGCAAGATTTCAGTCTCAAACGGTCGCTTCGCTTCTGTCGCCCCGACTGCCGTGAATTTCAGTATTTTCGGTGGAACATTTGACTTGGCGAAGTCTGACTGCAAGGTCGTCTCCCATTTGGGCCGGATCGCTGAGTTGACCGGAACAAAGGCGAGGTTGAATTCCAACGTCTACACAGGGGAATTTGACTCAAAGAATTCTGCCGTAGAGGCTGTCTGGAAGGACGAAAAATCCGTGCTTTTGGCCGACATGAACAATAAAGAAAAAGGATTTGCCAAGTGACTTTTGCCGTGACAAGCATTGACGGCTTTGCCTTCACCTGCGGACTTGACGAGGCGGGCAGGGGACCTTTGGCGGGGCCTGTCTCTGCCGCCTGCGTGATTTTGCCATCGGACTTTCCATTCGAGATTTTGAATGACTCCAAAAAACTCTCCGAAAAAAAACGGGAGGAAGCCGAGAAAATCATCTGCCAAAAAGCCCTTTGGGGGCACGCCTTTGTCGACCATAAAAAAATCGATGAAATCAATATTTTGCAGGCCTCTCTTTTGGCCATGAGAAACGCCTATTCTGACATGATTGGAAAGTTCTCCGCCTGGGCAAGAAGTCAGGGCTTTTCTGATGACCAAATCACGGAAAAAGAGATTTACGCCCTTATTGACGGAAACAAAAAGCCGGGGCTTCCATGCATGGAGGAGGCCGTTGTAAAAGGGGATGCAAAATTCCCGGAAGTCATGGCGGCCAGCATAATCGCAAAAGTCCGCCGCGATAAAATCATGCTGGAATATGACCGCCTTTACCCGGAATATGGCTACGCCGGCCACAAGGGCTACCCGACTCCAGCTCACAAGGAAATCTGCCGCAAGCTAGGCCCAAGCCCCATTCAGCGGCTGTCTTTCAAGTATTAAAAACTGGTGAATTAAATCGCAGAATGCGGTCATTGAGCCTGTCGAAATGACATTTCCCGCTATATGTGGAGGCTGCGGGCGTTGCCCCGACAAGCTCAACCTCCGTTTTGCTACTTTTGGGCGGCTGACACTTTCTTTTATTCTTCTGTTTTTTCTTCGGCGGGAGTGTCCGCATTCTGGCGTTTGCTTGTAACGTGGATTACCTTGCCGGTGCGTTTTATTCCGTCGTTCTTTCTGCTTGACTCTTCGTCATGGCGGCGGTAGATTTTTTTGCCGTATTTGGCTTCTTTTTCAGCCTTCTTCTCGGCGCGAGCCTTGATTTTTGCTTTCTGTGCTTTGTCTACGAATTTGAGGGCTTCGTCCAATCCTGCAAAGACCTGCTGCATGTCCTCGGCGAAAATGGCAATCTGGTGGCGGTCAAAGTCCAGCCCGTCGCCTTTTTTGCTTTCTACGATTTGCAGGAATACATCGCCAGCGCGGTTTTCCTTAACGTTAAAAAAATAAGAGCGGTTGTCGAGTTTGACTTCCGTCGTATACAATTCGCCGCGAATGCCCATAATTTTCCTTCCCAAAAATAAAAATGTTTTTAGATATTAGCCTTTTTACTTGCTAAAATCAAGGGGCGTGTTTTTATAGAATAAAAAGTTATGAATCATAATTCACTTGAGTCATAAACGCCGTCGGTGATTTTCTGGAAGAATTCTTCCTTTGGCATGGGCTTTCCGAAAAAGTAGCCCTGAAGCCGTTGGCAACCGATTTCCTTGAGAAAGTCCCGCATTTCGGCGGTCTCGACACCTTCTGTAAGAGTCTGCATTCCGATTTTGTCAGCCAGGGAGATTATGCTCTTTAGGATCGGCTGGGTCTTTTTGTTCTCTGAGAACTGGCGCAAGAATCCCATGTCGATTTTCATCATGTCAAAGTTGAAGTCCTTGAGTACGTTCAGTCCTGAATATCCGGAGCCGAAGTCGTCAAGCCAGAGGGCGTAGCCCTCGTTCCTGAAGTCGTTCATAGCCGTGGTCAGCTTTTCGTTTTTGTCAGTGAGTGCGCTCTCCGTAATCTCGACGTGGATTATGCTTTTTGGAATTCCGAATTGATTTATGCAGCGGTCAAGTTCTCCCACGGGATTTGCAAGCTCGAAATCCAGTCTTGAGAAGTTGATTGAGAGCGGAACCATCGGAAGACCTTTTTCTGAGGCTTCGTGCAAATCTCGGCAGGCGCTTTCCATAATGCACATATCTAGCTTGTGAATCAGGTGGTATTCTTCGAGAATCGGAACGAATGCTCCCGGCGACAGAAGTCCGTATTCAGGGTCTGCCCAACGGGCAAGAACTTCTGCCCCGCATAGTTTTCCGTTTTTTGCCCATACGACCGGCTGATAGAATGGTTTTATGTAGCCGTTCTTGATCGCCTTGTCGATGTTGTTGATTATGTACTGCCTCTGGTGGAAGTCTCTCTCAAGCTTGTCATCGTATTCTGCGATGTGGCGGCCGAATTTTCTCTTTAGTGTGTGGCAGGCGTAACGGGCGTAATCACACGCGTTGCTTGGCTCGATGTCATTGTTTTTAGGCGCGTAGATTCCGGCTTTTAGACTGAGCCGCACAGCCTCTTCCTGCGCTATGAAGTCAATAAGGCTGTTGATTCTCTGCTCAAGTCCGTCAGCCTTGCAGAGGGCGACAAAATGGTCGTCTGAAAAATAGGCGAAAAGGTCTCCGTCGAATTCCCTCGCAATGACCTGTGCGAATTTTGTAAGGAAGACGTTTCCCTGCTCAAATCCGTATTTTTCATTGTAGTTTGTAAAATTCTCGATGTTTATGAAGAGAAATCTCAGATTTGAGATGTCAGTTTTTTCATCGGAGAGGATTTCTTTTGCACGGTTTCTGAAATAATACATATTTGGAATTTTTGTAAGGTCGCTTGTAATCGACTTTTTTTGCAGGTCGGCGTTTGCTTTTTCTAGTTCCTCTGAATTCTGGGCCTCGATTCGTTTTTGGTGGTGGTTATTGAAAATCACGATAAGTAGGACTATCCAGGAAGTGAAGGAATTGAACTGGACGCTGTAGGTCACTGGGCTGAGAAGGCTTTGCAAAAAGAGATAGCTTCCGTAGGAGGCTGTGAGAATGATTCCCCCGACAAAGGGCTGCCAAGTGAAAAGACAGACTGAGCACAGGAGCATTGAGAAAAATGCAAATACTTTTCCTGACGGGTCGGAACTCAAGTATGAAATATAAAGACCGAATCCGATGGAAATCAGCATGAAGGAAAATTTTATGCAGGTTCCGGCGATTATGTTCGCAGTCTTTCGCTTTAGAAAGAAAAACGAATGGACAAGGACAAAGAGGGCTGTTCCCAAAAGGATGAAGTATGAAATCGTATGCTGGATGAACCATGTGAAGCTGTATTCCGTGCTGCCGGTGAAAATCATGTAGAGTGTTCTCACAATCATCCAGATTTCCAGGACGGCGATAACGATTCCGATGAGAATTCCAGACCGGGCGTTTGAAAGCCTGATGTAGTTCCTTACGTAGGGACTTTGGGAAAATGCGGATTTCATCAAATTTCTTAAACGTGAGAATATCTGACTCATGACTTTTAAGATATTATAAAGCCATTTCGCCAAAAGAGAAGAGGAAAAAATCAAAAATTGTGGAAAATTTTCTATGTCGCTTTACGTCTTTCGTGTTTACGTGCCAGGCAATTGAGCCACCGCAAAGCGGGCCGCTGGACTGAACGGAGGTTGAGCTAGTCGAAACCTCCGGGAAGGAAGGGGCTGAGGGCTACCGAATCTGCCGACCGGCGCGGAAGCGTCGGGGGCACCCTTATCCCTTGATAACAGTTACTGCTCCAAAAGAGACCGCCATCATGATGATTCCTGCAAGAAGGACTCCTGCAAGAACAGCAAGGACGGTTTCTTTGAAATTCATGTCTAAAAGGCTTGCCGCCAAAGTTCCGGTCCATGCGCCTGTTCCCGGAAGAGGAATACCGACAAACAAAAAGAGGGCGACAAAAAGTCCGTGGCCTGCCTTTTCCTGCATTTTTTTACCGGCCTTACCACCTTTTACGAGAAAAAAAGAACAGATTTTGCCGATGAATTTTTTGTCCTGCCCCCATTCGAGAAATTTGCGGGCGAACAAATAAATGAATGGAACGGGAATCATGTTCCCCAAAATGCAGATTATGTAGGAAGGAAGAAGAGGCAAACCCAACGCCTGGGAGACAGGAATCGCTCCGCGCAACTCAATCAGCGGAACCATAGAAATCAAAAAAATCCACAGAAATTTAAAAATCATGGGTCTAATATATAGAAAATAAACTTTTGTGTATACAAGAGCAGGAAGTCCTTTGCCGGATTGGAATTCTTGCCGATAGTAAAATGAGACTTTTATGAAAAAACTTCCTTTGCTGATTATTCTGCTTTTTTACCCCCTCGCTCTTTCTATTGCCCTTGATTTTAAGCCTGGGTATGAATTTGGTCTTGGCAGTGGCTATGTTTTTTACGGTGACGAAGAGGCCAAAGATTTGATTGACGCGATTGACAACGACCACCGTTCGATTGTTTGTGCGAATGCGGCCTTTCTTCTTGGCGTGAACGAATATGTAAAATTTGCCCTTGGTGGCGATTCTCTGCTAGATTCATATTGGAAGGGTGGCGAGTATGTCCATCTTTTTGATTACTGCGGCACTTTGGGATTCAGAATTTTTCCAGCCCTAGCAGGCCTTAATATCGGTGTTGACTATTGCCTTGGCCGGAGGACTGATTTTTATGACTTCAAGGGGGTAAAGGCTGACCACAGGAGTTCTTCTTGGGGAAACGGCTTTAAATTCTCGCTTGGCTATGATTTTGGCTGGGATAATTTCGGTTTTGCACCTCACATAGGAGCCTTTGTCCGCAGAATGCCCAGGGGAAATCATGATGCGGACACTGTTCTTGGTGTGACGGTTAAAATTTCGCGTAAATAATTGGGGTTTGCCTTATGTCCCTCGGGCAGATATAATATAACACAAAAATTAGCGAGGAATTTATGCAGATTGAAACAGGCGGCATCCTGCCGGACATTCCAGAGATTCAGGCTGAAGAAAATGTCTCTCCTGCAGAAGTTGGAATTTCTGTTGATGTCGGAACCACGACCCTCGTTGTAAAAGTGTGGAATATTTCTGACCGCCGCTGTCTTGCCACGGTAGCCGAAAAAAACAAGCAGATTCGATACGGAACTGATGTCGTCAGGAGGATTTCTTACGCCTCCAGAAATGCCTCGATAGGGTCTAATCAAAACGCAGAGCCAGGCTCCGTTGTCCTTCATTATGCGATTATTACCCAGCTTGAGGAGCTTTTTAAAAAAGCCCTGTCTGTTGCGGCTAACGGCCTGCCCAGGGGAATAAGACCCTCGGTTTCGATGATTGTAATTACTGGCAACACTGTGATGCTTTCCTTTGTCTGCGCAGTTTCTGTTGACGGTCTTGCCTCTGCCCCCTTCGTTCCTGAGTCCCTTTTTGATTTTACTATTCCTTGGGATGATGTCCGTGCGGGTAGGTGCGGTGCCCGTGGAAAGAGCCTTGGAACCCCTTCCGCTGAATATCTTGAGGTTTTCCGCTCATCTGTAATTCCTCCTGTGACTCCTGTATATTTTCCCCCATGCATCGGTCCTTTCATCGGAGCGGATACCGTTTGTGCCATGATTGCGGCCGGTTTTCCCATTCCTGGTGAGCCTGCCGATTTGAAGCCTTGGGAAGCACCGATAAAGGCTCCAAGACTTTTGGCTGATATTGGAACGAATTCGGAACTTGCCCTTTATATTCCAGACGAGGAGGGAAAGCCTGGAAAGATTTTGTGTACATCCGGAGCTGCGGGTCCTGCCTTTGAGGCAGCCAATATAAGCTGCGGAATGAGTGCCGTAAAAGGAGCCATCGAGGACGTTTCTTGTGTAAATGACAAAATCAGCTGCAAGATTATCGGCGGAACTGAGGCCCGTGGAATTTGTGGTTCTGGTCTTGTCAGCGCAGTAGCGGCATTTTTGCGCTGCGGTTGGATTGACAGTCAGGGAGTGATAAGAAAGGGGAGCTCTGAGCTTGGAGACGGGATGCCTTGCATTCAGCTGACCCCGGCTGTATATATATCTCAGCAGGATGTCCGAAATTTGCAGCTGGCAAAGTCAGCGGTAAGAACAGGTCTTTTGTACATGATGGAAAAGTCTCCGACCCTGCCAGTATTTTGCCTTGCCGGAGGATTTGGTAGCCGCCTTAATATTGGCAATGCGGAAAGAATAGGCCTGATTCCAAAAGAATTGCACAACCGGTGCGTTCAGCTTGGAAACGGGGCCTTGGCTGGGGCTTCTGCCCTTTTGTTCTCTGCGACCTTAAGAAAAAAAGCAACTGCCCTAGCCAGCCATTCCTATCAGATGAACATGGCGGCAATCCCAGGCTTCCAAAGTCGCTTTTTAAGTTCGATTGACTTTTTGTAGGCTTTCACACTAGTTGCTATTTTTTGTGTCTACGATGTCACTGGGCTTTTGACAAATAAGAAAAAGGAGTGTAATATATATATATATATATGAAGAAAGTTTTTGATTTTTTTACTTTATGTTCGATTTTCCTTTCTTTTTTTATAGTTTCTTGTCGCAGACAAAATGCTTCCGTTGATAATTTTACAAAATTGACTCTGGGTTCGATTCACCCGGATTACTATCCGACTGTGGCTGGTTGCCGAGAGTTTGCCCGTTTGGTTCAACAGCGGTCTGGTGGCCAAATAATCATAGATGTAAAGACCAGCGGTGAATATGGAAGTGAAGTTTCCTGCTTGGAGCAGGTTCAGGATGGGGCTCTTGATTTTACGATGATTTCAGGGGCCGTAATGTCAACCGTAAACCCTTCTTTTAAAGCCCTGCTTGTTCCTTATGAATTCAGAAATTCAACCCATTTTTGGAGGGTTTTGAACGGGCCGATTGGAAATGACCTTTTGGAAGAGCTTCCGAAAGCTAGAATGTACGGCCTTTGCTATTACGAGAGCGGAACGAGAAGTTTTTATACGAACAAAGAGATTCACTCAATTGATGATTTTAAAGGCCTGAGAATCCGGGTACAACAATCTGAGTTGATGATGCAGTTTATGAACGAGCTTGGAATGATTCCCCTGCCGATAAATTATGAGTCTATCTCCGTTTCCTTTGCCACAAACGAAATCGATGGGGCTGAGAACAGTCTTCCTTCTTATGAATCTGGCGGACACTACAAGTATGCCCCTTATTTTCTTTCCACGGAGCACATAAGGACTCCTGATATTTTGGTAGCGTCAAAAATTTCTCTTTCTAAACTTTCAAAGCATGACCGCTATTTGATTCGTATCTCGGCTTTAGACTCTGTTGAGCGGGAAAGACAGGAATGGGAGATTTATGAAAAAGCGTCAAAAAAAATCCTAGATACGAACGGAGTCGTTCCCCTTCAAAAGGATTTGAAACTTGCTTTGGAGATTAAAAGCAAGATTTTGGCTTCTGTTCCGAAACTTTTGTCCGATGAAGAGCTTGAAATATACAGGCGAATCGTGGAAGAGTAAAATTGATGAAAATGATTTTACTAGGCTCAGGCACGAGCCACGGCGTTCCGGTAATCGGCTGTGACTGCCCTGTCTGCCACTCATCTGACCCCAGGGACAAGCGCAACCGTTGTTCAGCCTACGTTGAGGCGGCCGGAAATGAGGCAAAGGGGGAGGACGGAAAGAACTTTTCCACGACGAATATTTTGATTGATGCGGGACCGGAATTCAGGCTTCAAGCTCTAAGATTTGGAATCAGGCGGCTGGACGGTGTTTTGGTGACCCACAGCCATGCCGACCATATTCACGGTCTGGATGATTTGAGAATTTTCAGCCATAAAAATCCCCTGAACTCCCGGACAAAAACTACCGCAGGAACCGGTCTTCCAATTTATTCAAACAAAAATACAATCAGGGACATAAAATTCCGCTTTGACTATGCCTTTAAGGAAGTGACCAAAGGCGGCGGAGTCCCGAAATTCAATCTCGTTGAGGCGGAAAAATACGGGGCAAAAAATCCTGTTAAAATCGGTTCGGTTGAATGTATTCCAATTCCCATGATGCACGGAAGTATTGAGACCTGTGGCTGGATGCTTTCTTGCCCGGGGGCAGACGGAAAAAAACACTCGATTGCATATCTGACCGACTTGAATTATATAAGCAAGAACTCTCTTGCCCTTGTTACGGAAAACTGCGGCTGCCTCGACCATCTCGTGATTGACGGGCTGAGGGTGGAAAAGCACTCGACGCATTTTTCCTTTGACGAGGCCCTTGCCTGCGCTGACAGAATCGGGGCGGCTCACAGTTGGCTCACCCACATGACCCATTTGATGAGCCATGCTGACTTAGAAAAATACATTTCGGGAAAAATTGAGGATTACCCGAATTTGGCGAGAATCTGCGGGGAGGGCGGCTCTGTCGGCCCTGCCTACGACGGACTTGTCTTGGAGACGTGCTAGGGATTGGAGGGGCGCCGTTGCAGGTCGCGTGCGGCCTGCAATGAAGCGATAGCGGAACCCCGGAAAGCCCGGCGGCGGAGCCGCAGCACCCAAATTAAATTCTTGATTTTCTTTTCGGCATATTGACACAAAGGCGGGAATTCTATATCCTTTTGTAACTCACGCGTAAAAATTATTAAGGTAGGTATATATTATGTCCAGAGTTTGTGATGTTTGCGGAAAAGGCGTAATGAAAGGCAATAAGGTCAGCAAATCTTACAACCACACACGCCGCGAATGGCGCCCCAACCTTCTTAAAGTAAAGACAGAAGTCGGTGGAACTACAGCCACAATCAACGTTTGCACAAGCTGCTACAAGAGCGGATTTGTGACAAAGAAAATCAACGTTGTTCCTGCAAACGCAGGCGCACCCAAAGCAGCAGCCAACTAATTTGTTGCTTGAAGAAAGACCGGCTCCTTGAGGCCGGTTTTTTTATGCCCAAAAAGATAAAAATGATTCTTGGGCTGTCGGACAAAATCTTGGGCAGACAGACTGCTCCCGCGGATTTTGAGAGCAGGTCAAGCGCATTTTAGAGAACTGTCAGAGATTTGAGAATGGCTTTCACTTTCCGTAAGTCCGCTCGATTTCCTGAATCTGGTCTCGGAGGACGGCCGCCTGCTCGTAGTCAAGACGCTCGGCGCATTCTGTCATCTCCCGCTTTAACGCATCGATTACCTTCTTGCGCTGTTTTTTGTCAAAGAGGTTGGCGTTCTTTTTAATCACGTTCAATTCGACCGAGGCGTTTTCTTCCGCATCCTTCTGCTGGCGGACAAGGATATCCTCAACGGCCTTTGAGATTGTGTGCGGGGTGATTCCATGCTCCTCGTTGTACTTTTGCTGCAACTCGCGTCGTCGGCGGGTTTCAGTCACCGCGTTTTTCATGGCCGGGGTCATGGCGTCAGCGTACATCACGACCGTTCCGTTCTCATTGCGGGCGGCGCGTCCGATTATCTGAATCAGGGAGGTCTCGCTTCTCAAAAATCCGATTTTGTCAGCGTCCAAAATCGCGATGAATGAGACTTCCGGCAGGTCGATTCCTTCCCTCAAAAGGTTGATTCCAATCAGCACGTCGATTTCGCCAGTGCGCAGGGATTTTAAAATCTCGACACGCTCGAAAGTGTCAATCTCGGAGTGTATGTATTTTACCTTCAAATTGAGGTTCAAAAGGTAGTCGGTCAAATCCTCGGCCATTTTCTTTGTCAAAGTCAAAATCAGGCTGCGCTCACCCTTTTCGATTCTCGCCTGGACTTCGTGGTAGATGTCCTCCATCTGCCCCTCGCTCGGCCGGATTTCGATAATCGGGTCAAGAAGTCCTGTCGGACGGATAATCTGCTCGACGACCTGGCTTGACTGGGCGATTTCCTCCTTGCGGGGGGTCGCAGTGACGTAGATGACTTGGTTGAGCTTTTTCTCAAACTCGGCGAATTTTAGAGGCCGGTTGTCCAGGGCAGAAGGCAGGCGGAAGCCGAAGTCAATCAAATTCTGCTTCCTTGACCTGTCGCCCTCGAACATCGCCCCGATTTGGGGGACAGTCACGTGGGCTTCGTCAATCATGCAGAGAAAGTCGTCTGGAAAATAGTGGAGGAGGGTGGCCGGAGGTTCCCCGGACTTTCTGCCCGCGATGGGGCCTGAGTAGTTTTCGATTCCGGGACAGTAGCCCATCTCCTTCATCATCTCGATGTCGTACTCGGTGCGGGTTTTAAGCCTTTGGGCCTCGATTTCTTTTCCAGCAGAAAGCAGGTTCTCGACCCGCTCGTTAAGCTCGCTCTGGATTCTCTCCGTGGCGGAAATCAACTCCTCGTGGGGGACGACGAAGTGCTTGGCCGGGTAGAACTGGGCCTCGTCAAGCTCCTCAATCACGTTGCGGTTCATAACGTCAAAGCGGGTGATTCTCGCCACCTCGTCAAAGTCAAGCTCTATCCTGTAGGCCTCGTCGGTCTCCATGTATGGCGGGAAAATCTCAATCACGTCTCCACGCACACGGAAATTTCCCCTTTCTAAAACCGCGTCGTTCCTCTGGTATTGGATTGAGGCCAGCTTCCCCTCAAAAGTCCGTGTGTCTAAAGTCTCCCCCTTTTCAATGTGGACCCGCATCCCCTTGTAGAGGTCTGGCATACCAAGTCCGTAGATGCAGGAGACAGTTGCCACGACAATAACGTCACGCCTTTCCATCAGCGAGTATGTGGCCGCAAGCCGCAGCTGGTCAATCTCGTCGTTGATCGCAGCGTCTTTTTCTATATAAAGGTCGCGGGCGGGAACATAGGCCTCCGGCTGATAGTAGTCGTAGTAGGAGACAAAATACTCCACGGCGTTGTCCGGGAAAAATGACTTGAATTCCCGGTAGAGTTGGGCGCTCAAAGTCTTGTTGTGGCTTATAATCAGCGTGGGCCGCTGGACTTTCTCTATGATTTTGGCCATGGTGAAAGTCTTTCCCGACCCGGTGACACCCTTCAAAGTCTGGTAGCGGTCTCCGGCCAAGAATCCGGCTGAAAGTTTCTCAATTGCCTGCCCCTGGTCTCCCGAAGGCTCGTAAGGCGAAACGACGTGGAATTTGCGCATGCTTCATTTTAACAGAAAAATTCTTCTTGGTCAGTAAATCGAAGCGCATGGAGGCGCATAATTAACAACTTCGGCGGAGCCAGGAGGGCGTAGACGAAGTGGCAGTGCATATTGTACAGAGTTTTTTGGGCGGCCCGGCCTTGCGTAAGCGTCCTTGCTTACGCAAGGCCACGAGTTTTGCTTTCCGCCGCAGTCCGCGTCGGATTTGCTACGCAAAACAGCAAAACTCGCGCATCTCATCTTCGCTGCCCATCCATGGGCAGTGGCCGTCGGCAGTTCCGGGGTTCGGTAACCCTCATTCTTCGACGCTTTGCGTCTCGAACTACGCCCCTTCATTGCCTGCCGCTCCACGACGCGGTTTTGCGGGGGCAAAACCGAGACTCGCTAAAAGTTACGGGCCTCCAAATCTGAGACGATTTTCTCATAAAGTTCCAGAATGTCCTTGATTCCACTTCCTTCCTTTTTTGTGAACGGGCGGCGGCGGGCATCAACTTGGTCAGCGTGCGAGATTCCACGCTTGGAATTGCTTTCGATTGTCCCCTTGAAATCTCCCCAGACACAAGAGTCCGGTGAAAGTAGTCCGTCATTCCTCCCTTCAAAAGCCCAGACGACTAGTGCCGGTATGACCATGAAAATGTCGCTGAATGGACTTTTCATCGTGCAGGCGTAGCTTTGGTAGTAAACGTCGGACGAGTCCGGGTTTTCGCAGTTGAATTTTTGTGCGGCTTTCGTTGTCAGCGTGTAGCAGACTTTTGCCGACTGGGGATTTTTGTCTCCCCTGATTTTCATCGCAAGGTCAAAGAAAAATGCCCCGAATTCGATTATCTGGCGCGGAATTTTCAACAGGGAGTCGAGCGTTTTGGAGCCTAAATTCGGCGTGTTTATCATCGTGAGGGAGGCTATGGATTTTAGCCCCAGGGTTGAGATTGCGTAGCGCATGTCGAGTCCGCCTTTTGAGTGGGCGATTACGTTGATTTTTTCGCAATTGCAGGCGGTCAAGATTTCATCTACGCGATTTACTAAAAAGCGGCCGTTTTCCTCAGTGCTTGCGTTTGCGTCCTGACCGCTCAAAAAGACTTTGCAGCCGAGATTTCTCAGCCTTTCTGGAATCCGTCCCCAGTAGCCGATTTTCTCGTCGTCCCTAAAACCCATGCCGTGAACTAAAAGAATTGGGAATCGCATGAGACAATTTACAATTTACAATGCGCAATGTACAGTTTGGCCGTATTTTATAACGAATAGTTTTTTGGGCGGCCCGTCGGCAAGCCGCCGTCGGCAGTTCCGGGGTTCGGTAACCCTCATTCTTCAACGCTTTGCGTCTCGAACTTGCCCCTTCATTGCCTACCGCATGCAACTGCCGGCAAACCGACCTTCCCGATTTTTCTACGAAAACTCGCACGGAATGGAGCGCGGTTAGCGCGGAACTGCGTAACGCCCGCCCCGCCGTGTCTGCCAATGGATGGGCAGCGTAAGATAATTGCGCGAGTTTTGCTGGTTTGCGAAGCAAATCTGACGCGGTTTACGCAACAAGCACGAATGTGCGAAGTTTCAAGCGCTGTCGGCAGAAAGCAAAACTCGTTAAGCAAACCGAAGGTTTGCGACGGATGCGCCCGACTTTTTTGTTTATAGGCAGATTTGAAATTCTGTTTAAATAAATATGAAATAAAAATATTTCGATTGTGATAAAAGAGAGTATGGGATTTTGGCAAAATGTTGACGACGAGTGTGAGTATTTGGGGATAAGCCGAAAAGAACTCGCAGAGCGCGCAAATTTCTCAGTAAATACCATTTCAAATGGAATCCGCCGAAACGGAATGCCTTACGCTGACATGGCACTTAAAATATCAAAAGTCTTGAATGTTCCACTCGAAAAACTCTTTGATTTTAACGAAGCCACTGATTCATGCGAAGAGACAAAAAATCAAAAACTTTTTCTTCAATATCTTCCGATTCTCAAAAAAATCGACAATTTGCAGTACGAGTCCAAGACCGCAATTCTCTCAGTTATAGAAAAATTGCAGTAAAAAGTGAAAAAAAAGATGTTTACTCAACATGCGAATTTACTCGCCTTTACAGCAGGCGACAAATTGCGAACGGACTTGCCTTTCAAAGGGGCTAATACTACCGAGCGTTTATTTTCGATAAAATTCTTCTGTGCTGATTGACGATCAAGTTTTGTACATATCTTTGTAATTGTCTTTTATAAACTGGCGTATTTTTCGTATTTCACGGTCGTTTAAGATTCCTTGTTTTTGTACTACGGTGTCTCCGTCTTCTTTTACGAAAAATTTTGCAGACGCTTCTTCGGTCAAGTTTGTGTCACTAGCATGAACATGGAAGGCTTCGACAATACATTTTGCCGTAAAGTACAAATAGTACCCGCAGATTTTGTATTCGTAGTATTTAGGCATTTTCCGTCTCCATGTACGATTTTGCTTTATTCAAATAGTCCCTGACAATGGAAAGCTCAATATCGTCCATGCTTGTTTCTATTAATTCATCGGACTCCGAAAAAACTGCCGCGTGTTCATCCTTATTCAAATTAATGACGGTGATATTGTCATCTTTCTGAAAAAACGCATATCCGCAAATAATCACCTCTGCTTTTTCTGCAAGTTCTTCTCTACTCATAGCGAATTTTTACCTCTTTTATTGGTTCAAGGAATTTCTTTGTATCAAAATACAATTCATTCAAAATGGAAGTCATGTCGATGTATTCTTCCGTCAGTCCGAGCGTTTGATAATCTGCCATGACCACAAGATAACCATTGTCCCACTTACGGACTTCTGTGTAACGGTTAAGTTTTGAGGACGTACGGAATCGGATTTCTTTGTTTCCGTACGCGAAAGATGAGTAATTTCCCTTGTTGCTTAAAAATGCGGTCTGTGAGTTTGCTGTATGAAACATAAAAAATGATAGCATGATTTTTGAGCAAAAACAACAGTTTGCAGTCGTATGCCCCGCGCAAGGGATTGTAGGGGCGGCGTTGAACTGAACCCTTTTTCTTGTACAAAATTATGCGGCAAGGAGGCCGACACGAACCCGTCCCGCTTTCAGCGGGTCGCTCTTTTGCGGTCTCGCAGGGGCTCGACCGAGACTCGCTCAAACTGCTGCGTCACTCGCAGTTTGCCCCGCTTGCGCGGGTCGCTCCCTATGCTATAATATTCTCAATGCGAAAATTATTTTCTTCAATCTTTTTATTGCTTTTTGTCTCTGGCCTTTTTGCTGAGGCTCCTTCCCACGAATCCCGCGTGATGGCAATTCCTGTCGGCGGGGGAACCATTTACGCATCCCTCTATGTTTTCAACGAGCAGTCCGAGGGCGGGCAAATTGCAAAAGACGTGTACAATTTTCCTTATTTTGATAAGATTATGGAAGGTGCGAAATTCTCATATTTGATGCCCATCCCCCCCGGACAGGGAATCGCAGGCTGGAACTGGGCAATCTGGAAGGCGGACAATGAGTTCTGGATTTTCAAGAACGTTGACGATGCCAACCTTTACGGCTGCGGCCGCTACATCCGCACTGACGGAACTAAAATCTACAGGCCGGGAAAAAATCAGCCCGGCAAGGGAGAATAAAAAATGGAAGAAATGATTTATAAGCAGTGGTTTGACGGAGACGGGGCTTTCAACGCTAAAAAACGTGTCTTTTTCAGCCAGTGCAATCCAAATAGAAATCTCTCGTTCTACGACCTTTTGAAATTCTCCTCAGACCTGGCCGTTGAGGACTACGCCCGCCGGGGAATGGACCGGGACACTTTGACTGAAAACGGCTACGCTGTTCTGGTCTCCCGCGTCTCATACAGAATCCACCGTATGCCCGTGGAGAACGAGGATTTTCTTTTCCGCACCTGGGAGGAAAAGTCCGAGCCTTTGCAGCTTGTCCGCGCATACGAGTTCACGACTCCTGACGGGGAGAAATTGATTTCCGGCATCTCATCCTGGATTTTGGCGAATCCTGTCGGACACAGAATCATCCCGACAAAAAAATTCACGATGAGGCCTCCTGTCACCCTTGAGACTGAGCATGACTGTCTTTCTTACGGGAAAATCCACGCAGAGGAAGCCCAGGACTTGCAGAAAATCGACAGCCGGGTAATCCGCTTCTCTGACCTTGACTGCAACGGCCACACGAACAACGCGAAATACGGGGCCTTCATTTTTGACGCGCTTCCCGCTGAATACCGCGAAAAGAAATTCACTGACTTCCGCCTGAACTACGCCCTTGAGGCCAAATTCGGCCAGACTCTTGACCTTTACGCATCCTTCGCCGAAAAAGGAAAAATCGTTATGCTCGGAAAGACTGAGGAAGGCGTTTCCTTTGAGTGTGAGCTTTATTACGAGTGATTGGCGTGAAGTTTGTCTCAAAAGTTTTCTTATTATTGCTGATTAATTTTTTTCTCTTTTTGGGATTTTCTATGCTGACTTCCTGCCAGTCGATTCCGGTCGAAGAAAATTCTTCTGAGCTGGCACTTTTGGAATACGAAAGCCACGAGGCGATTGAAGAAAATTCCGCGACAATTTACGTCCGCGCCTCGACAAAAAAGGCATCGGTCTACTTGAACGGAAATTTTCAGGGTTTCACTCCGATTGAGATTTCTGGCCTAGTTGAAGGCGACTATTTTTTACGACTTGAGAAAACGGCTTTTGAAAGCTCCACATTCAGAATTGAGGCCGTCCGCAGAGAAAAAAGAAATTATCACGTTGAGATGATACAGTTGAAAAGATAATTTTTCTTTAATCTTAATTATTAATTGAAAATATTTGAAAAATCCTTCTTCCCGTGTTATAATTTTTAAACAAAAGGAGACAATATGCAGATTGTTGAGCAAAGAAACGGGACTGAAGTTGATTTGACTGTTACCGGCAGGGTTGATGTTAACACCGTCAATCAGTTTGAAAGTCAGATTACGCAGGTATTGTCGCTGTTTGTCACAAAAAAACTTGTGATTGATTTTTCCGGAGTTGACTATATTTCCAGCGCAGGAATCCGCGTTCTGCTTTCAACGCAGAAGAAAATGAAAGAAGGTCGGCAGATGATTATCAAAAATCCAGGTCCTTTTTGCAAGCAGGTTTTTGAGGTGACTGGTGCCGATATTTTTTTGAATATTGCCTAGATTGGCTAAATTTTTCTTTATGAAGTCTAAAGAACATAATGAAGAGTATTTTTATCTTCACGGAAAAGACGTTTACTCGGTGCAGAGTCTTTTGGCGACTCTGGGTTTGCAGCAGCAAAATTCGATTTATAAAGACAGCTCAAATGATTTTATCCGCTGGCCATTCAGTGCGGCAGACTTTTTTGAGGCCGTTACAAAGACTCCTGTGGCTGATGTCCAATTGTCTCCCGCTGACAGGGCTGAGATTGATTCCATCGACGCGGAGATTAACGGCTACAAGGCTTCCGGCGACACCATTTCCCACCAGGACCGAATAAAAGAGTTGCGGGGCCGCAAAAAGCAGATTCTCTCTTCCGCCGCCGTGAAAGCAGGTGGAGATGAGGCGGCCATTGTCTACAAAAAATTTGTCGAAATAAACGACAGCGTTACAGTCCAAAAGAAACTCCCTCAATTTTCCAAGGTAGTCTGGCCATACAAAGAGCAGATGCCCTATTTTTCAGCGGGGCTGGAGTCATTCGCTGAGGCTGTCGCAAAAGGGGAGCCGACAGCTATAACCGGAGGCCCCTGCTTTTTCGGGGAGCATGAAGTCGACATGATTTTCACCCTAAGTGACGGCAGCCAAAAAGTCTATGACTTTACGACCCGCCGAAGAACGGGAGGAGAGCGGCTTTCCGAGGAAGCGGAGTTTACCAAGTCTCATGCAGAGCAGTTTGTCGACGTGTCATTCGTAAGTCATAAGACCTTGCTGACTACAGAAGAATACGATTCAATCTTGTATCTCTTTGAGCTTGCTGCGGCTACGAATTCATGCTTGACTCTTCCTATAGTTGACGCCTCTTACGAAAAATATCTTGACGCGATGCTAGAAAGTCTCGGTGAGGATATAAGAAAGAAAGCAATGACCCGATTCAGGAATGTCGCCCGTCCGATTATCGATATGTATTTGGATTTGTTTGAATTCTTCAAGAAAAAGTATCCAAAGGTTAAATGCCTCCTCATGCACGGGGATGACAAGGAAAAACTCGGCCTCTACTACGAAAAAAGAACTCCCTTTGTCGAAAAAAACTCGACCCGCAGAATCATATCTGGAATCAAAGAAAAGGTGGAGTCCGTGAAGGATTATATTACCCTGCCGGCCCTGCCTTATTATTTTTGGGGAATAAAGAACGTGCTTGAGGTTGACTACCTTGGTGAAACCGATTCTTTTTGGAAGTGCCGCAAAATGCACAAGGGCGAGATGAATCTTTCCGCCCTCTTGTACCCGATTAAAATCAGCTCGGACGGCTGGCGTACGATTTTCTCAACGGATCTTGAACACAAGGAATACATAAAGAGGGAAGACTATGGCAAACGTTAAAATCCGCTCACTTATTGTTTTTTCTTTTTTGCTTTCGCTCGCCCTTGGGATTTTCACATTGGTGAACCGCCAGTCTCTTGCCATTCCTCCTTCATCCACGCTGGAGCTTGACTCCCCCTACATTGTCCGTGACTACGGAGATTTGCGGTATATCCTTGACAGGCAGAGAACCCGCATCGTCATAATCGAAAAAGACACAGGCGCTCTTGTCCGCACGCTTCCCCGCGCCGGTGACAAAGAGACTTTTACCTATGCGGATGACTTTCTTGTGGACAGTCAGGGTTGTGTATATGTGAAGGAAGGCGGCTGGAAGGGAAACCGTATAGCCCGCGAGGCCGTTCTTCGCTACGATCCTGATGGAAAATTTACTGACTCCTATATAAGCACGGATTACGCCTGGCTGCCGAATGAGGACACGAGCCTTATAAACAAGCACAGGATTATGCTCCTTTCTGTTGAGGACAATATTCTCTGTTACGGAATTAAAAAGAAGGACACCGTTGAAATTCACTCTTTGAATGTGAAGAATCTAAAAAAGAGCAAAAGCGATGGCGTTAAAATTTACTTTTTCAAAAACGCCTTCAATCTTGTTAATGACATGACCATCGGAAAAGACGGTGAAATTTACATGCTGGACAAGGCCGGCCGTCTTTACGTCCTCAAGGATTCTGTTTCTGGAATCCCGGAGCTGGTAGCCGAGGCGAAGGATGGGGAATATCCCAACTGGATAGAAGGAACTGACGGCGGACTTTTATACACGGACTTGTATTGTGACGGAGTGAAAAAACTGGATTTTGCAAGCGGAAGCTCCAGCCTGATTATTCCTGAATGCGGCTCTGCCACGGTGACACCGCTTCCATTTTCTGACTTGAAAAATCCTGTTAAAAAGTCAGGCCGACTTTTGTGGGAGCGCATTCTTTTGGCAGTCGCGCTTCTTTCCCTACTTTCATTTGCCGCATTTTTATTCTTTTTGTTTTTGGCCTTTATGCGGAGCGAGATGCATGTCATTCGCCGGATTACAGTCTACATAATCCTGATTGTTCTGGCCGTCTCTGCTACAATCACTTTTAAACTGACGGAAGAATTCTCAAAGACGATGAGAAGCCAGATTCTGATTCAGATGGAAAACATGGCCTATTCCGTCGCGAACACAATCCCGGCTGCCAGCCTTGACGCAATCCACAGCGCGAAGGATTTTGACACGGACTCCTACCGGGCTTTGATTGCCAGCATGGAAAGCGTAATCGACACCAGACTGGACATAAACAGCAACGTCTACTGCGACTTGTTTAAAATCGATGAGGCACATGGAGCCTATGCCTGCGCCTACCTTGATCAGGCGATTGGCACCTACTACCCGCTGTCGGAATCTGAAATCAGCGAGATTGAGCAGATTTATAAAAGCAAAAAGCCTGTCAACTCAAGCAAGAACGACACGTCCGCCTCCTATACTTATGCCTCAGTGCCTGTGATAAACGACGCTGGCAGGGTTTGCGGGGTTGTATCCGTCATGACCGAGAATTTCATGCTGGACGACAAAATTTCTGCCATGAAAAAAAGCGTCCTGCTCGGAATCGTCGTCACAATGATTTTCATCTGGCTTTTAATGAGCGAGATTCTTTCCTACGTGCTGTCAAAATCACGCGCGCAGATGGAAAAATCGGAACTTCTGGCGAGGGGGCTTGAGGCTCCAAAAGCATTCCCGGACTATTCTGTCCGTCTTATTGTTTTTGCCCTTTTTGCTTCCTATAACATGTCGACGACCTTCCTTCCGATGATAATCGCAAACGGAGCCTTTGAGTCTCTTGGAGGAGGAAGCCATACGCTGGCGGCTGCCCTTCCAATTTCAGTCAACCTGCTCATTATCGGGCTTATGGCCTTGTTCTGCGAGGGAACAATCAGGCGGATCGGCATGAGAAAAACCGTAGTTATCGGTGCTTCCCTCTCAGCTTTCAGCAACCTCTTGATTTTCGCTTTCCCAGACTTGTATGCCCTTCTTTTCGTCTCATTGATACTTGACGGAATCGGTGTCGGACTTACGACGAATGCCCTTTACCTGCTGGTCTCCCAAATTCCTGATGCGAGCGGGCGAACGGCAGGTTACGCAGCCTACAATGCCGCACAAATCTCAGGAATTAATTTCGGAATGCTTTCCGGAGCCGCCCTTGCGTCGAACATCGGCCGTCTGCCGGTCTTCCCTATTGTCACGCTCATGTGGCTTGTGACGGCCCTTCTTTTCTGCTCAATCTGGAAGTCCCTCGGCCTTTCATCAGGGAAAAAAGCGGAGGAAAAAAGCTCTTCGTCAAATCCTGCCCGCATAATCTCTTTTTTGAGGCGGAGAAAGGTCTGGTCTTCTATCCTGCTTCTGCAGTGCCCCTTTGCGCTTATGGGAAGCTTTATCTACTATTATCTGCCGCTGTATGCGGATTCGAATTCTTTAAGCGAAGTTACGGTCGCTGTCCTGATGATGATTTATGCCGCTTTCGCGATTTATGCCGGCGGCTGGCTTACCCGGCAGGTTGTGACATATACCGGCCGCCTCTGTCCTTATGTCGCTGTCACGGTCTGCGCATCAGCCCTTGGCCTTTATGCCTTCATCGGAAATATCACCGGGCTTTTGCTCGCGATTTTTTTGATGGGGCTTGCGAACGGCTTCGGACGGTCAGTTTTGCAGTCTCATTTTTCAATCCTTAAGGAATGCGAGGAATTTGGAATTCCTGATTCGATGGGAGTCTTTAATTTTACGGATTTTATAGGCCAGTCATTCGGACCTGCGGTTATGGGGGCGGTTCTGCTTTCAAAGAACAGTCATAAAGCGACTCTTCTTTTTGTGATTGTCCTTGCCGTCCTCACGTTGACACACATAGTCGCCAATCTTCCGAAGAAAAAAGCCAAGGGGGAATAAATATGGAAAAGAGTAAGAAAAAGCTTGGCAGCAGCATGAGAATTTCTGTGATAATTTTCACAGTCCTTCTGGCCTTATGTCTGGGAACCATCGGCTACATGACCTTTTACCGGGGCATGATTCAAAGTTACCGGGATTATGAGGGGGCTGTGCTGAATCTTGCCATTTCTGATTTGGACTGGGATTCCATCGATGAGAGCATTATGGCGAACGATGAGGACGAGGCGTTCATGACCCTCCAGAGGCGGCTCAATTATATAAAGAGCAGCACGAAAATATCATGGATTTATATGCTCAAGCCCCTGAACACAAATGATTCAGACAACATGCGCTACATTTCAACCGGAATCACGGAGCAAGAATACGCAAGCTACAAAGAACGCGGCCTGGAGCCTGTCCATCTTGGAAAAATGACCGGCACTGAATATCCGCCGTCTGTGGCTGAACAATACCTTGATTTTTACAATAACAGCAGTCAGGGAGAATACTGGTACTATCCGAACAAGACCGAATGGGGATATGTGTATACGACTTCCCTTGTCGTACGCAATTCCAAGGGAAAAAAGCTCGGTGTCCTAAGCGTGGACATAAACATGTCGGAAATCGAGGCCGCAATCCGTGTCTATCCACTTGTGATTCTTGCGGCGAGCGTGATAATTGCGGCGATATTTATTTTCCTCCTGACAGCCTGGATACACCGCCGTGTAATAGATCCTCTGGGCCGACTGCAGCAGTCCGCAGTTGATTTTGTGAGCAAGGCTAACGGTAATGATGTTGAGAGCCTTTCATTTGAAAACCCTGAGATTCACACGCAGGATGAGATTGAGACCCTTTCAGGCGCGCTTATTTCTATGGCCGCCGGCACTAAGGATTACATGAAAAAGCTTCTGGTGGAGACTTCCGAAAGGGAGCGAATTTCGGCTGATTTGAACGTTGCCGCCCAGATTCAGGACGACATGCTGCCGCACATATTCCCAGGATTCCCGGAGCGCAAGGATTTTACGCTTTTTGCCTCGATGAACCCGGCAAAGGAAGTCGGCGGTGACTTTTACGACTTTTTCTTCCTTGATGAAAGCCATATTGCCCTTGTAATCGCGGATGTTTCTGGAAAAGGAGTTCCTGCCGCGCTCTTTATGGTTATCTCAAAGACCATAATTAAAAACCGCGCCCTTTCCGGTTCAATTCCCTCTCCGGCTCAGGTTCTATACGATGCGAACAATCAGCTTTGTGAGGGAAACAAGGCGGAGCTTTTTGTGACAGTCTGGTTAGGTATTCTTGATTTGAAGACAGGAATTCTTACAGCAGCGAATGCCGGACATGAGTATCCTGCGATTCGTCAGCCCGGAAAAGCCTTTGAGCTTTTGAAAGACAAGCACGGCATCGCCCTGGCAGTATTTGAGGGGGCAAAGTATTCTGATTATACAGTGCAGCTGGAGCCTGGTTCTACGCTTTTTGTTTACACCGATGGGGTTCCTGAGGCCACGGATGCCAAAAATGAGCTTTTCGAGCTTGACCGGCTGACAAAGGCATTGAATCTGAATCCTGATGCGGATCCACCGGACTTGCTGCCCTTGGTCCGCAAGGAAGTTGACTCTTTTGTAGGCGAGGCACCGCAGTTTGACGATATTACGATGCTCTCCTTGAAATACTGGGGAAACAAGGCTGACTAAAATTTATTTGACTGTTCTTGCGATTCTAAAGCCCATGTAGTCGTAGTTTTCGTTGGGGTCGAATGAGTAGCGGTCGCCGGCGTAGGCGAAGGGCGTGTATTTTGAGCAGGAGCCGCCCCTGCTAATTCTTTGAGAGCCGAATTCGGGGCCTGTTGAGCGACTGCCTGCAGGAAGCTCTATATAGGAGGCCATCCAGTCCCAGCAGAACTCAAGCACGTTGCCCGACATGTCGAAAAGGCCTGAGCCGTTCGGGTTTCCGCTTCCGGGGGCGGGCGGGGCATCCGGCGTGAATGGGGTTCCGGCAGTTCCCACCAAGTGGGTCCTGTCCGTGTTGGAGGCGGTCCAAGCTAGCTCGTCCTCCGGAAAGGACGGGTCTTTGCGGCCTGTAATGTCAACTTGGCCTGAGAACAAGGCTCCAGACTGGAAGCCCGCTTTTGTCTTGCGGGCGGCGAATTCCCACTCGGCCTCAGTCGGAAGGCGGTAGCCTTCTCCTTCAAAATCGCAGACGCACTGGTCAAGGGAGAGAGAGTCGGTAGAGTCGCGGAGGACTTTCCCGTTGAAAGTGTATGCGGGCTGGAGTCCTGAGATTTCGCTCAGGGCGTTGCACCAGACAACAGCATCGTACCAGGAGATTTTTGTCACCGGCTGGAATTTTCCGCTCTCAGTCGGGGCGGCCCCGTATTTTCCCTCGGAGCCTTCCTGCCCCTTGCTCGCGAAGACGTAGCCTCTTTTTTCCGCCTGAACGCGGATTTTCTGCCAGAACTCGTAGGTTGTCTCCGTTCTGTTAAGCTCGAACGGGGTAATCCAGATTGTGGCAGTGTAGGACTGGTTCCCTTCTCCGATTGTGTAGACTGAGTATTGCTCGCCGTGGGCAGTGTCAGGACCTAGGCGAACCATGTCGAATGATGAGAAAACATAGCCTTCGCTGAGGGCGGCCTTGGGGGCGGATTTTTCAGAATTTGCGGGATTTATTGCGGGCGAGCCTGACTTGTAGGCGGGGTTTCTTGCTGCCCCTGTGTCCTTGCGCCAGTTCTGGGCGCTCATTTGAAAGATAAAAGTTGAGGCGAGAATAAAAGGCAGAATTTTCTTCATTATAACCTCCTGACGGGGCGTTGCGGGGTGTCCCCGCAGAAGGGGGTAGGTGAGCAACGCAGTGCGAACTAGGGGGAAGGCTTTCCCCCGAAAAATTTTTCACTTTTACTTTTTCATTAACTTCACTTTGTCCTGCCTGCGGTTGACAATCAGGAAGGAGATTGTCGAGGCCAGGGCGCAGATTCCCGAAATGACGAAAAATCCTGTCCAGGAGTCGGCCTTTGACCATGGCAGGCGGATGTTCATGCCCCAGAATGAGGTGATGAATGTCGCCACTGTTAAAACAATCGTGATGCCGGTAAGTTTCTTCATGACCATGTTCATGTTGTTTGAAATTACAGATGCAAAGGCTTCCATGGTGCCGGATGTAATCGCTGAGTATGTGTCCGCCATCTCCATGGCCTGCTTGTTGTCAATCTCAACGTCGTCCAGCCAGTCCTGGTCGTCCTCGTCCAGTTTTAAGAGGCGGGTCCGGCGGATTTTCTGGAGTAGCAGGTGGTTGCTTTTGAGCGATGTGGTGAAAAATGTCAGGGACTTTTGCATGTTCAAAAGCTGAATCAGCTCTGAGTTGGAGACCGATTCCTGCAATTCCGCCTGGATTGAGTTTGTGCGGCGGTTTATTTCCTTTAGATAGCGCAGGTACATGAAGTCCGCGCGGGACAAAATCCTCATTATGAAGGCCGGAAAGTCCGTGAGCTTGAGGTCTCTTATGCGGTTCTCGGAGAGGTCGCGGAGAACCTCGCAGTCGGTCCAGCAGATTGTGATGATTGTGTTTTTGAAAATCAATGCTCCGACCGGGGCCGCAAAATATGATACGTCGGCGGATGGCTGGAAGACCGGAAGACGGACAATGGCAAGAACGTAGTCGGTCTCGTCCTCCTTTTCGATGCGGGAAAGCTCGTCAGGGTCGAGAATATCCAAAAGCTGCTCGTGGTCGATTTTGTATTCTGTCTCAAGCTCCGTGATGTCAGAGCCTGTTACTGAACGGGCGTCAATCCAAAGGCTGGAATTTGAGTCAATCTGCTCTTTTTCTTTTTTGACGAGAACGCCGTTTTCCTGCTGCCAGTAACTAATCATCTTTTTTAACCAACCGGAAAGATTATAGCAAGATTCCAGTGAAAAATGAATAATGAAAAATGAAAAGTTTGAGATAACAGGAATTTATATTTTTTTTAATCTAGAGGGGCTGGATACTGCCCCCTTTTTTCAAATCTTAAAGCATTCCGCTTTCCAAAAAACTGAAATAGCCGTTTTTCGCAATTATTATATGGTCTAGGAGTGCGATTCCTAAAATGTCAGCAGACTTGTGCAGATTTTCCGTGCTTTTGATGTCACAGGAAGATGGGGTAGGGTCTCCTCCCGGATGATTGTGGCAGATAATAACCGCGGCCGCACGTTCCTTCACTGCCTCGCAAAAAACTTCCCTCGGCCGGATTACCGCCTTGTTTCCGCCGCCTACGGAAATCACCCGTATCGCAAGAATTTCCTGAGACCCGTTCATCGTTATGCACAAAAAATGCTCGACCGGCTGAACCGCGTACATCTGGACATAAGGAATTATGTCGCAGGGGCTTGTGATTTTTGCCTGGGGATTTCTGTTCAGCCTCTTGCCGAGTTCAAGGGCGGCCGCGAGGCTGATTGCCTTTGCCTGCCCGATTCCGCTGATTTTTTGAAGCCTTTCCAAAACATCGTTCTCGTTTGAGGAGAGGATAGCTTCCGTTACTTTTCGGGAGACTTTTTCAATCGGGTTGTTTTTTGTCCCGCTGCCTAAAATCAGCATGACCAGTTCCTCATCGGAAGGGTATGAGAGTCCGTTTGACAGGGCAAGCTCCCTTATGTCCGGCTTTTTCTGGCATTCCGCCTGATAAAAAAAATCACTTTTCATTGCACTTTATATATGTGCCTTGAAAAGTGATTTTCGGTAAAATTCAAAGTGAATAGAAAATTTATAACAATTTATTTAATTGTTGTTCCGACGTAATCTTTACCCTCAAGGATTGCAAGAAGATTCTCGATGTTTCTTCCGCCGGCGCAGATTACGCGCAAGCCCATTTCCTGAGCTTTTTTTGAGGCGATCGGGTCGAAGGGGCAGTTTTTGCCTGGAACCCACTCGTCCCCGACGATTTTGCGGAAGTCGACCCATGAGATTTCGTCAATCGGCTTTGCGTCAGGATTTTTGCGGGGGTCATCAGTGTAGACTTTCTCGATGTTGCTTAAATTGACAACTGTGTCTGCGTTGAATCTTTCCGCAAGGAGAACAGCGTCGTTGTCCGTTGAGAATCCTGGCTTCCATCCGGCCGCGACGAGGATTTTTCCTGTGAAGTCAGTGGCTTTTGTCGGGTCTGTCACAACTGGATTCTGGCAGAGGCTTCCGAAGCAGGCTTTTAAAAGCTGGGCGTTCAGTCTGGTCGCCATGACACCAATCCAGTCAGCCTCGTTTGTGTCGTATGCGTTCGGGCAGACGGCCTTGTAGGCGTTCTGGTAGTTGCGGGCAGGTCCGCCACCGCCGGAAACCAAAATCAGGCGGTCATCGGGATTTTTCTTGAGGTATTCAGTGATGGCGGCAGAGAATTTCTTTAAGAATTCGCTGTCAGGGGCATCGGGGGCGACTATAGAGCCTCCGACTGATAGGACTTTTGTGTTCATTCTATTTCCTCCGGTTTAGTAAACTCCGACAACAATCGGCGTGTTCCAAAGGGAGCTGTATTTTTTCACGCCTTCGGAACTTTCTTCCCACACAGATTGTAACGCATAAGAGCGGTCGCGGTAAACTGTCTTGCTGTTCATCAGGGTCGGCTTGAGTGAATTCCAGCCGCGTGAGAAAATTATGTGCTGGCTGTCTAGATTTCCGAAATACCATTCGGAAGGATTTTCGACCGGTCGGAAGGGCTTGTATTCCATTCCTGCCCCAAGGGCGGGGTCTACAGGAACCCAGCCGAAATTCTCGATGTAAAAGGCGCACCACCAGTGGTCGATGGCTTTCATGTCAGCGTTCGCGAGAATTCCTGAATAAATCTGGGCAGGTACACCGCATGCCCTCAAAAGCGATGTATACAGAATGGCAAAATCGTAGGCGCTTCCCTTCTTTTTGTAGAGAAAGGCCTCCGGGTCAAATGGCTTGTTGCTTTCCTTTGCTGAATACTTGAAATTCGCAGTGAGCCAGTCGTAGACAATTTTTGCCTTGCTGAAGGGGTTTGTATAGCCTTTTGTAATTTCTGCGGCAGTCCTTACGACTTTATCGTTGCGGCTTTGGATTAAATCGTCAGCGGCGGTAAAGGTCTGGAATAAGGCCCGCTTTTTTTCGCTAAAGTTTTTGACGTTTTTCGGATTAATATCCGTTTCGACTGTGTATGTCGCAACTACGAAAGATTGTTTCGTGGTGACTTTTTTAGGTCCCTGAGTTGACAGGTCAAACTGGTGGATTGTAGTTCCCTTGTATTCGTTGATTACGGGGTCTGGTGTGCATTCTGAAAGTTCCGCTACAGGTTGGCGGGATGTCACTGGCGGAAATGGAATCCTTAAGGTCAAGGATGCCTGCTTGGTGATTTTTATTGAATCGACTTCTGCTGATGACTGAATAAGATAAGTCCTGCGGGAGGAATACGTCTTTTTGCCGACCGGAATGTCTATGTCCTCGTGGTAGTAGTTGCTGCCGCCTTTTTCAGTCTGAATATAGACTAGACCGTCTGCAGCCCCGTCAGGAACACGGACTCGGACCTCATTGCCTGACCAGTATTCGTAGTCAAAGTCTCCCTCGTCCGCAGGAATGAATTTGGGATCGAATTTATTTGCCTCAAGGCCGAAATTTTTTGCTGAAACGGAAGATGCAGAGTCATCTCTGTTTGCGGTGAAATAAACTTTTGAGGTCCCTCGGATTTCGCCGAAGTTTGACCCTGTGATTGTGAGCAAGGTTCCGGGGGCGGCTTTTTCCGGCTGAATGGAGACGATTATCGGCATGGTCGTTTTTGTGTTTGGCGGAACTGCTACTGGAATTCCTGCTGCGTTCGCAAAAAATACTGGCTTTGATTTTCCGTTTTTGCTTGAGACGTAAACGAGTCCGTCCTGGATATTTGCAGGTAGAACAAAGCGGATTGCAGTATCGGTCCATTCGATAAAGCCGCCCTCTGTGATTTTTGATCCACCGATTTCAACGTATGAAAGATATTCGCGAGCTGGACCGAAATTCTCACCGTTGATTATCATTATGTCGCCGGGTGAACCTACAGGCGGATTTATGGAAGTTATTGTCGGTGTTTTTTTTGCCCCGGCAGAACACAATGAAAAAACGCCGACGGCGATTGCGACGGCGCAAACCAGAGAAAGGATTCTAAAAAGGGGTGAACCCCGTAAAAGTTTGCTGACTATTTCTTTGAGGCTCACCGGTCTAATCCACTGTCAACGCGGGAAGGGCGGACGTTGTAAGGAATTTGCGGAACAAGGGACTGATGCTCTGTCTCGCCGATTGACCTGATTCCAGGAACCCTTATTTTTATCGGGAGCCTTGAAGTTTCCCTTGAAAATTCTGGGCGGAATACGTCAACATCGCCTGGAATGAAGTCTCGTGCGTTGAATGCCGAGTTGTTTGAGGCTAAGGTTGCCCCTCTGATGACGGAATTGTTGTTTGAGACTGTGGAGACATTATCCTCTGTCAAGGCTTGAGAAATCACTCCGCGAGGAATATTCCCATCGATTACGATGCCTTTTTCCGCAATCGGCTGAATCGAAGTGTTCCTTGTAATCGCATTAATTGCTGTTCCGGCTCCATCCTTAATTGAGGAAAGCCTTCCAGGAAGAAGAAAAACTGCGAGTACAGCCGCAGCGGCTGCCAACGGAGTGACGACTTTGCCGAGGCTAAATTTATAGACGTTTCCTTTTGAAATCTCTGTATTCTTTGCGTAGCGCATTTTTGTCTGCAAACGCTCAAATGAAGCATCGAGAAAGGCCTGGTCAAAACTCAAGTCTTTTGAGTCTGAGCGGAGGATTTCGCTTATCTGCTTCATCCTGCCAAGCTCTTCCGAGCATTTTTTACAGGATCCAAGGTGAGACTCGTATTCCTTGATAAATTCTTGCGGCATTTCACCGTCAATGTAGACTGAGTGCAAATCTTTTTCAGGACAAGTAGACATTTTCTTCCCCCACAAGTTTTTCAAGCTGTTCTCTGGCTCGGAACATGCGGACTTTTACGTTGCCTTCCGTTATTCCGAGAACTTTGCCAATCTCTTTATAGTTCAAATCCCCGTATTCGCGGAGAATCAAAACTTCCTTTAAATTCTTCGGCAGCTTTTCAAGTGCCTTGATCATCTGCTGACGGTTTTCTTCCTGAAGAAGCTCTTTCTCTCCAGTAGGATTTTCCCGTTTGTCTTCATATAATGCCCGCTGGTAAGCCTTACGTTCGCGGGTCTTGCGCTTGGCGTAGTTGAGCGAGGCATTTTTGACGACCCTGATGAGCCAGAATTTCGCATCATCAATTGATGGAAAGACCAGCTTTTTTTCGTTCGCCTTGATGTACGAATCGTGAACTAAATCTTCTGCGGCCTCCGGGTCGTTCACAACCCTCCACGAGATTTTGTAGAGGAGGGTCATGGTCTGCATATATAGTTCTTTAAAATCAGCCGGATCTGCGCAGTTTATCGGCTTTTTCGACTGACTGCTTTCCATATCACTAAACATAACAATATTATTTCAACCAAGTTACAATAAAAAATTTACTTTTCTTGTAAGACAGAATAGCGTGATGGGTGATTTTTTTCAATATTAGTATGGTATGCGGCAGGTAGGGAGCGACGGCCTAGCCGGAAAATCGCGATTGAATGAGCGATTTTAGCGAGTCTTCCCTGCCCCCCTGCGGCAGGGAGGGAGCGACGGCCTAGCCGCGGCTAGTCGGCGAAGTGCGAATAGCCCGACGGCGACTTGTCGCCGGGCCGCCCGAAAGTTTCATTATTTTCTGATTCTAGCCAACAATTTTAAAGTTGACTAGAATAAAATCGCATATTATAATTTACTGTGAAAAGGGGGCGTTGTATGTGCAGGGCATCGATTTATGAGGCGAGAAACAATTTCTCAGCCTTGGTGAAGTCCGCCGAGGAGGGCGAGGTCGTGGAGCTTGTCCGCTATGACAAGCCTGTCGCGGTGATCATCGGTTACAGTGAGTATGAGGCGTTGGAGAAAAAAAGACCTTCTCTTTTTTCAAAACTGGATGAATTGAAGGAGAAGTATGCGGATGTCGTTGATGATTTGGGATTTGACGTTACGCCGTCGCGCGAATGTCCGAATTATTCAAAAGACCCGTGGGCGTAGGAGTTTTGCATGAAAAAGCTGTATTTGCTTGATACTAATATTGTGTCAGAATTCTCGAAGGAAAGACCGAATGAAAACGTAAAGTCTTTCTATAATGTTCGGAAAGACTTGTGTGCTATTTCTGCCGTAACATGGCAGGAGCTTACGCGTGGTGTTGAAAGGATGCCAGATTGCAAAAAGAAGAATTATCTTATGGACTGCATGGATGTTTTTCAAGAGACGCTGGCCATCCTACCTTATGATGAATTTTCCGCCAAAATCTGCGGTGAAATGCAGGCTGCCGCAGAAAAAGCTGGACGGCCTCTTCCCTTTTATGACAGCCAGATTGCGGCTACTGCCATGGCGAACGGAATGATTTTAGTCACCCATAACACGGAAGACTTCTCCTTTGCCACAGAAAAAGCCTTCCTTCGTATGGAGGACTGGTTCAAGTGAGCGCGATGACCGCCATGCGGACGGGGAGAAATTTATCCTCTCTTCCAAGTGGGGCCGGTCGGCGTGTCGATTATTGTGATTCCGCGCGCTGAAAGCTCGTCACGAATTTTGTCAGCGGTGGCGAAATCTTTGTTCTTTTTGGCTTCGGTACGTTTTGCGACCAAAGCGTCGATTTCTTCCGACTCGTGGTCTCCCGCGTGGCCGTCTGCCTGTGAGTTTGCGGCATTCTGCTTTTCAAGGAGAGCGAAAGCGTTCTCAATCACGGAGAGACTTAGGATTTTGTCCATCTCGAAAATTGCGGCGAGGGCTTCAACTGCCTTGCGGCCTTTTCCGGCGGATTCCTTTTGCAGGGCGGAGAGGGCAATCGGGGTGGCGAGGTCGTTCTCGAGGCCTTCCTTGAAGCGGTCGAGGTTGTCTGTCACAGATGGCTTTATTTTGGTCAGGACAGCCGGGAAATTGTCAATTGTCAGCTGCGCGTTTTCTTCCACATTCGCCTTTGCAATCAGTTTTGCGACACGTTCGTTGAGGGCGGCTCTTCCGTTTTTGGCAGTGTCCATTCCGTTGATTGAGAAAACGAGAGGCTTTCTGTAATGTCCGCCTAGCAGGAAGAACCTGTAGTCAAGCGGCTCGTAGCCCTTGTCCTTGAGGGAGTAGCCTTTTTCCGGCGGCAGGGGGGTCTGCAATGTGATGAAGTTCCCAGAGGATTTTGACATCTTTCCGCCCTCAAGAATCAGGAATTCGTTGTGGAGCCAGTATTTGACCCAGGGGCCTTCCTTGCGCTCTTCGTCCGTGAAGCTTCCCTCACTCTGGGCGATTTCGTTTGTGTGGTGGACTGGAACGTGGTCGATTCCGCCCGTGTGGATGTCGATGTGCTTTCCAAGGTACTTCATGCTCATGGCCGAGCATTCTATGTGCCAGCCCGGATAGCCGCGTCCCCATGGAGAGTCCCAGGTCATCGCCTGGTCCTCGAATTTTGACTTTGTGAACCAAAGCACGAAGTCTCCGGGGTTACGCTTGTTCTCGTCAACGACGACGACCTTTCTCTTTCCCGCGCCGGCGACCAACTTGTCCAAATCGAGGTTTGCCAGCTTTCCGTAGTCGGGGTAAGTCGAGATGTCGTAGTAGAGGTTTCCGCCCGCCATGTATGTGTGGCCGTTAGCCTCAAGTTTTTTGATAAGCTCTATCATTTCGGGGATGTGGTCTGTCGCCTTGCAAACAACGTCCGGGTGGCGGATGTTCAGTGCGTCCATGTCCTTGAAAAATGCGTCCGTGTAGAATTTCGCGACTTCCAGAACCGACTGGTGGCGCTCTGCGGCGGACTTTTTCATCTTGTCCTCGCCCTCGTCGTTGTCGCCGGTCAGATGGCCTACGTCTGTGATGTTCATCACGTGCTTTATGTCGTAGCCTAGGTAGCTTAGAGTTTTGTCGAGAATGTCAAGGAAAACGTATGCGCGCAGGTTTCCGATGTGGGCGTAGTTGTAAACCGTCGGTCCGCATCCGTAAAATCCAACGTGTCCGGCTGTGACCGGCTCGAAATCCTGCATCTGGCGGCCCATTGTATTGAAAAGACGTAAAGACATATAAAAACCTCTTTTTCTTCCAAATAATATAAAATTTTTACCTTCTCGACAATAATTTCACGGTGGAATATACTTAAATGAAATGTATAACTTGCGCCAAATCACAGAAAAATTCAAAGCCGACCGAGCCTACCGAGGCTCCGTAAAAGTTGACGAAATCATGGCTCCCTACACGACCATGAGAATCGGTGGGGCGGCCCCCTTGTATCTAGAGCCAAAGGACGAGGCCTCCCTGGAGCGTGCGATAAAAGTTCTCAAAGAGGAAGACGTTCCCTGCACGATTTTCGGCGGCGGCTCCAACGTCATCATATCTGACGAAGGCTTTGACGGCGCGGTGATTTCATTGCGGGCGATTTCTTCAATTTCGGCGAGAATCGATAAGTCGGCGGTTAAAGTCCATTCCTCAACACCCCCGTCAGACTTTTTCACTGTCAGCAAAAAGCCGGTTCCCGTTGTTGTCTCTGTTGCGGCCGGAACTAACTGGGGGAGTGTAATCTCCTTCTGCCGTGAACACGCGATTTTGGGCTTCGAGGCTTTTTCCGGTCTGCCGGGGTCTGCCGGCGGGGCGATTTTCATGAACGCCTCCTGCTTCGGGCACGCGGCCTGCGACAATCTGCTTTCCGCCCGTATCTACAAAAACGGCAGGATTATCAACTACCGATATTCTGATGACGGCTGGGGCTACAAAAAATCCCCCTTCCAAAATGACACCGGAATCATTCTCTCAGCTGAATTCTTGTGCTTCTGCGCCCACAAGGACTTTCTCTCCAAGCCGGAGTATGTTAACACCAGGATCAAGGGCTGGGCCAGGAACATTTTTGCGAACACGGTGGAAAGCCGTCAGTCAAAGGGGCATTATAAAAGTCCTTCCGCAGGCTCTATCTTCAAGAATAACCCGGATTTCGGGGCATCCACCGGCAAAATCATCGATGAGTGCGGCCTTAAGGGCTATATTTCCGGCGGGGCGCAGATTGCCCCCTGGCACGGGAATATAATAATCAATAACGGCGGGGCAAAGGCCAGTGACATCAAGGCAATCGTGAATCATGTCAAGGCGGTTGTAAAAGAGAAAAAAGGTTTTGACTTGGACTGCGAAATCGTATTTTTAGGTAAGTGGGACTCTTGAACAAAATCTGATTTTCTGTCATATTATCTGCACGTTTTGGAATTTCCGGCGGCAGGAGGTGAATACCATGGCAACAATTTATGTCGACGACAGCGAAAATCTCGAAAAAGCAATTAAACGCTTCAAGAGAATGGTCGAAAAAGAAGGCATTATCCGCGAGTACAAAAAGCGCGAATTCTACGAGAAGCCCTCTACAATCCTGAACCGCAAAAATAAAGCTTTGGCCCGCAAACTTATGAAGAAAAATCGTAAGTCACACGATGGCCGCTCAGCTTACTAATTTTTGACTATTCAGAAAGCCTCCGTATACGCGGAGGTTTTTTGTTTTTTAAATTTATATTATAATATTTTGCGTTTCGTTGACGACAGGCAGTTAATAAGGTATTATTAAGATATGGGGATAGCAACAACACAACAACTTACGCGTTATTATGATCAGTACCGTGATACCGAAATCGCTTTTACCAAAGATATAATAAAAGCGTTGAGCCTGGATCCCAGGCAGGTCTACATCAAGTGTGCTGGCGGCCAGTGGCCTTGTATCATCAACTCCACGTCATTTCAGATGGCTCGCATTATCGTTGGTACAAAGGGCGGAGCTTATCAGGCTCTGTCCGCGAAGGAGCCGCCCGCCGCAAATATCCGCTTCTGCTTCTACGACAGCGACAAGGAAATGATGTCTTTCCTCGTTGCCGGAAGGGTTGAGAAAGTTGCCCCATATATGAATTCCGGTGATTTGGCCATCGTGACGATAAAATTCACCACGCGTCCGCCGGATGATTTGATAGAGCTTGTCGGAAAGCTGCTCGACGCAAACGCAAATGCGATTCGCCGCCGTGAGGAGCGCATTGTAATCAACGAGGATAGCAAGCGCAAACTCTCAATCGCCAAAGACGAGACTCTTATTGTAATCCAGAATGTTCCCCGCCACTGTATTTTGCGTGACGTTTCTTTTTCCGGGGCAAAGATTATCATTCTCGGTCTAATGCAGTTCCTCAAGGACAAGGATGCCGTTCTTGTGATTAATTTCACAGAGCCGGCGGAAACTGTTCAAATTAAGGGGAAGCTTGTCGGCGTGGAGCCGATTCAGGACCGCAAGGATATTTGTGCCGTCAGCATGAAATTTGATGAGAAACTTGTTCCTCTCGCATACAAACTTCATGTTAACGATTATCTGACATCTGTCCGCAAAGTCCAGCTTTCTGTTCAGGATCAGATTGCGGCTCAAAAAGCGGCTCAGGCCGAGGCTCTGAAAAAGCAGCAGGAAGCAGATAAGCAGGGTCAGGAGGGACTTCCTTCTGAGATTTCTGAGAATCTGACTGCTGATGCGAATCCTCCTGCTGAGGAAGCATCCCCGCAGCTTTAAGGCAGCATAGTTTTTCACATTTTTACTTTCGTCTATTGCCCTTTGTTTCCGTAAAAGATACAGCGGGCAAAATCTTTTTTAAAGGAATATCTATGAATCCCTCTAATCCTCTTGACTCGATTTATTATATCACTTTGCCTGAGAATTCTGTTTTTTCCTCAAAGGCAACCCATATCGACCCGACGATTCCCCTTCCTGTGCAGAAAAAAACTCAGGAAGCAGAGAACCGTTTTGACCCGACAGAAATCACCGAGGAGCAGCTGCTTGCCGGAATGCTGACTGTTTTGGCTTATGAGCCGAAAAATGAACATATCCAGTATTATCGGTCTCTTTTAAAGGAAGCCCGCCCGAATCTCCAAAAGGAGCTTACGGAAGCCGCAATTCTCAAGGCGAAGAACGAGGATTTTGGCCTTGCGGAAGAGATTTTTGATGCCCTCCGTGGTTTTGACCCGGACGATCAGGCTACGATTTTAAATACAGCCCTTTTTTATGACCAGCGGGCGGATGCGGACAGACGGGCCGGACTCAATGATGAGGCTGACGCTTATGACGATATGGCTCTCCGCTACTATAAGGACGCGATGGATGCCGAGGAACCTGCTCCTGACGCATTTTTCAACGCTGGATTCTATTTTTTGAAGAAAAATGACTATGCCGAGGCGAAAGGCTGCTTTGAGACCTACCTAGCCTTGACCTGCGACATAAGCGACGAGGAAATGGGTGAAAACGGAATCTACAAAAAGAACCGCGCCCAGGAGATAATCAACGACATCTCAAACCGCAACATTGACGATGACCATTACAAAAACGCCTACAAGCTGATTTCTTCCGGCCAGGAGGAAAAGGGGCTTGAGGAGTTGCGCCTATTTTTGGAAAGCCATCCTGATGTTTGGAACGCCTGGTTCATGCTCGGCTGGGGACTGCGCCTGCTGGGCCGTTATGATGACGCGAAGGCCGCCTTTAATAAGACTCTTTCCTTTGATGACGGGAAAAATGCTGATACTTACAACGAGCTTGCGATTTGTTGCATGGAAAGCGGTGACTTAAAAGAAGCGAAAAAGAATCTGGAGGCCGCCTTGACCCTCAGCCCTGAGAATACAAAAGTGATTTCAAATCTCGGTGTGGTCGCACAAAAAGAGGGTAAGACTGAAGAGGCGGAAAAGTACTTTAAGCTTGTCCTAGAGCTTGACCCCAAGGACAAAATCGCCCGCCAGATGGTGGAGGGCTGATTCTAGTCCAGCAAAAGGCTGTCGCCTTCGGAGATTCCGGCTTTTTTGAACCAGCCTTGCGGAACTTCGAGGGCGTAGCGCACTCTGACCGTTGAGTTCACGTCAGCCAGTGAATATGGAGTCATGTCCAGAATGTCACGGATTTTTCCCCTGGAATCGATATAGGCGATTGAGAGGGGGTGGGGCGTGTTTTTCATCCAAAAGTGAAGGAACTGGTCGCTCTCAAAAACAAAGAGCATTCCGGTTCCGTCTGGAATTGATTTTCGCTCCATAAAGCCTTTTGCGCGGGTGTCTGCTTTGTCCGCGATTTCCGCTTTCACTGTGATTTCCCTGCCATCGGCGGTTTTTATCGTCAAATCTTTTACAGGAAGTTTGCTTTTTGCACAGGCGGGAAAGAAAAGCGAAGCCAAAAAAATCAGGCAGAGTATAAGTTTTTCGATTTTCATTTTAAATTTCCAGTGGGCTTACAGTCCTTCCAAGAATTCGTCACGCAACTGCTCGCTGTAAGTCTTGTTCACGTGGGATGCTTTTTGCTTGTCTTCAAAGACTTTCGCGTCCATGTACTTTAATGTCAGGGGGCGCTCAAGCGAGAAAATCACAGAGTCGTCTGACCACTGGGATTTAGCCGGCGAAATGGAGGCGGGATTTCCATATTTTTCACATAGTTTTGAGAATACTGAATAATGGTCGATTCGTTCCGGGTTCAGGCTGATTGAGATTGTGGCAAGCTTGTCGTCCACAAACTGGAAGGTGCAGCGTCCGAAGAATGAATACGGATTGTTCGCGCCGTCGGTTTCAATCAAAATATCTTTTGTAATCGGTGTGAGCGAGACATCCCTGTCGCCCCTGTAGCCGAAATTCTGATTTTTTTTGAGGGCTTCTTTTACGGAATCGACATCCATGCCGAGTTTAACAGGACCGTAACCATCAGGCAGGGCGAAAAGAGACACTGTTGAAAGCGAAAATGCAAGAGAAAGAATAAAGCTTTTAAAAAATCCAATCTTCATTACTTTATTATCGGCTTTTGTTTACGATTAAATGCAGCTTGTTTTAAAAGCTCAAAGGAATCAGGAACTACGATTTTGTTGCCTTCGATGAGCTTGATGTGGGGATCTGTAGTGAAGCGGTAAAGGTACATGCCCTGCTCCTCTCGGCTGAGTCCGCACATGTGGGCGATGTCCTCAGGAGTTAGGTCTGTCTTGACTGGCACCCTTGCCCCGATTCTCTGGTGACTCTTCTCAATCTGAAGAGAGAGCATATCTATCATTCTCGGTACGACTTCCGGAATTTCAGTGTTCATCATCTGACGGTGGAGAACCCAAAGTCGGTCAGCGAGCATTGTTGTCAGGCTTGCAATCAGCTGGGGTTGCGTCGTTACCATCTGATTGAAGTTCTGCCTGTTTACGACCATAAGTTTGCAGTCTGAATTGGCGATTGCGGATGCTGACCGGGGCTTGTTTTCGAGCAGGGCCATTTCGCCGAACATGTCGCCTTTTTGCAGGACGGCCAGAGTGACTTCCGTTCCGTTGACGATTTTTGAGATTTTTACGGAGCCAGTTTTGATTATGAACATCTCCGCACCGGACTGGCATTCTGACATAATCATGTTGCCAGTTGGGTAGACGCGAATTAGGTCGGAAGTCGGCTCGAAGTATGCTACATCGGTCTTCTTCTTGAGCCTGATGAACATCTTTTTAGCCTGCTCAAAATTCGGGCTGTGTGGACAGGCTTTTAAAAACTGGTAATAGGCATAGCAGGCTATGTTGAACTGGCGTTCCTTTGAGTAATACTCCGCCACATGGAAAATATGCTCAGGAGTCTCCTTTGCGGAATTGTTGACTGTGAGTTTCATCAGCGTTTCGTTGAGGGTTCTCATGCGGCTTGCGAACGTGAAGATGATTTTCATAGCGACCGGTGTGTTCTGCCGTATAAGCTCCGGGTACTGGTCGCGACGGACTGAAATGCATACTACGTCTGTCAAGGCTTTTGCGGCCTCAATCTGCGGGCGGTTTGACATGCAGGAAATAACGCCTACAAAGTCTCCTGGACCTAAAACTACAGGTTGAATTCTAGAACTGTTACCGTGGGTTATCTTTACATTTCCTTTTTGGATAATGTAAAAACGGTCATTTACGTTGTGACCTTCGATGAGAATATAAGTGCCCTGTTTAAAGTTTACGAATGAAAGCTGTAACGCCATGTGTCAGTCCATTTAAATAATCATTAAAAATTATAAATCGAGTGTTATCCTTTGTCAATGAAAGGAGGAATTTGCTCAAGTCTAGTGGACGAACCTTTGAGGCGGGGAGACGACCCACAAGGCTTCAAGCGGAATGTCACCGATGTTTACAAGTGTGTGCGGCGCACTTGCTGAAAATGAGACGGAATCTCCCTCAGAGATGTTGTAAATCGTGTTTTCATACTGGAGTTGAGCCTGTCCCTTGATGATGTAGCCGACTTCACGTCCCAAGTGTCCGTATGATCCCCTGTGGGTATGCGCTCCAATCGGAATCATAAGCTTGTAGGACTCAAGTGAATGCTCTCCGTCCCCCTCGTTTGCCCTTGCAATCTCAGAGTATTCGATGTCGTCCTCCTTGATTGACCTTCTCTCTCCAGAGCGGATTATTTCTACAGGTCTCTTTCTGTGGTATTCCTCAAATAGAAATTCCAAATTGATGTCGAGAACATCGGCCAAAGTCAAAAGGGTATCGATTGCCGGGGAAACCCTGTTGCGCTCGATTTGAGAAACCAAACTTTCACTGACTCCCGCCTTTTGGGCCACGACCTTCAACGTGTAGCCCTTGCGTTCGCGGACTGTGCGGATTTTTTCTCCGAAATGGTAGGGAACTTTTTTGTCTTCTTCTAGCTCGCTAGTTATGATTTCATCTTCATTTTGCCCAGATGTCATTTTGCTGTTTCTCCTTGTTTTTTTCCATTATGTAACTGATAAAGTGGTCCTCAAGCGTTCTGTGAGGTCCTTGAAGTCCCAGTCTTTTCCTGGCTCGCGCATTGTCCCGTCTGACTGAGTACTGCGTGAAAAAATCACGGTAGTCCAGACTGACATCGGTTTTCACATGCTCGCCAAGATATGCCGAGACTTCATCGCGTCCGATTGCGGCGATTCCTTTTTCCCGCAGGATCGATTTTAATTTGTTGATTTGCTCGTATGAAATTCCGAAGAGGAATTCCTCCATGGCCTGATTCACGTCCGGGGTTCCGAGTTTTTCCTTTATGAAGTCTGACCAGTCGTCTCCGAGCTGGAATGAAATCATGATAAGCTCGCTGGTTCCCATCATAGTGCCGAATGCGGGTGCCAAAGTCCTGCGTGCCATCCAAACTGACTGCAAAACTGGGGCTATGTCCGCAATGTTCTGGTCAGCCCGGTGCTCCCACAGTAGGAGGAGTGAAGTTGCAAGTTGTCGGCGAAAGCCTTCCTCAAGGGAAGTGTCGCGGATTAAATTCAAGTAAACGTCCTCCGCCAAGAGGAGGAACATCATCGACACTGTTTCATCGTTAAAGGCCTTGGTCAGTTTTTCATCCAGACCGACCTGCTTTGTCAGCTTTGTGAGGGATGAGAATGTGTGGAGCTTTGCAATTAAAAATCCACGGCCCAGGGTCGCCTTTGATGGCAGGTGGAGGGCGTTGTCTCCATCACCGGTGTGGTTTATAAGCGAGTCAATCAAAAGCTGTGGTGTCCGAGTCCCTGAATTCAAGTCTGCCCGCTCAAGAAGTGAGGGGAAGGCAGCAATTGCCTCTGCAAGCTGCTGGAGGTCTTTCATTCGGGTCTCATAGATTTCGAGTTGCTCTGGATTTGTCTGAGCAAGCTTGACTTTGAGCGTGTCGACAAGAGACTGCTGCTTTGTTGTGAGTACAACGATTCCAGTTTTGATTTTTGTAAAATCTCCGGTGTCAAAAAAATTACTGATGTCCACCGGTTCAAAACCTTCTTCTCTTAATTCCTGCTGAAAATCTTTCATTTCATTAAAGCCTTTGTCTAGTATAGCACAGATAAGCCTAAATTCAAACGCTTAAATCTCCGAAAATATCGTTATGAAGAAGAAGTTTATTACCTTTATTTTAAGCATTTTTACAGGCCTTTTTATTTTTGCGGAAGAAATCCATCTGCAAGTAAAGAACGAAAAGCTCTTTATCGGGCCGGAAGATTTGCGCGTCGAGAGTGTGATTGACTCAAGCAGCGGAAAACTTGCCGGAGTCCATCTTTTTATCCGCAAGAAGGGGGACATCGAATCAGTCCTTTTGACTGAGACCACGAAAGACCCTGAGGGCGTGCGGGCAAACTATGCTTATCGTGCAAAGGAATACAATGAAATCAACGGTGACGAAATCCGCTACCTTGACGGAAAAAAACTGACCTCTGAATTCGCGAAATTCAGCCTGATTGACTCCACGGTTGAAAAAGACCCCAAATTCGGCAAGGCCTTTCATGTTTATATTCCATCGGAGCTTGTATACGGTTATCCCTGGAGCCGGAACGGGGAAGTCACGATTGCGAAAGGACTTTTCATAAATATCCGCGCTTTCTCAAAAAAATACGCTGACTACACCGGGGAATTCTACGACAACCCTTACATGTTCGACTTTACCGAGCTGGAAAAGCCTAAAAAGGAAGAGCCTGAGGAGCCGCCGGTCGAGGAGCCTGAGAAAATTCCAGAGCCGGAAGTAAAAGAAGAGAAGAAGGAAGAGCCGGAGGTCGTCCTGACTGACAAATACAATCCTGACGCGGCCGAGAGCTTTAAGGACATCGCCCAGGCCGCAAATGGAAAATTCACGATTTCTGAGGGACCGAAAAATCTCACCGACGACATAATGAATCTGATTGACGAGATAGAGCCAAAGGAAAATCTCGACGTTGTTTTCTGCATCGATGCGACAGGTTCCATGAAGGACGATTTTGACGAGCTTAGAAAGCACTGGGTGCCCAGACTTTTGGAAAGCCTTAAGGGATTTAAAAAACTCCGCGTCGGCCTGCTTTTGTACCGGGACTACGGGGACTCTTTCAAATACAAGACCCTGCCTGTCAAATTCTTTGATTTTACGGAAGACTTGAAGGATTTTGAAAAAGCCCTGAATTCATTTAAAATCTACGGAACCGAGGGCTTTGACATTCCTGAGGCGGTTTACGAAGGCTTGTACGCTTCCCTTGATTTTTACAAGTGGCGCAACGATGCCCAGAAGAAAATCATCTTGATTGGGGATGCCGAGCCGCACCCGACACCCCGTTGGAGCGGAAAATACACCAAGGATTTGGTGATTTTGACTGCCCGCGAGAAAAAGGTCACGATTGACACAATAATCGTTCCTGACGACAAGACTAAGCGCGGGCGATAGATTTTTTCTAGTTTTCTAGTGATTGCGGGGTTGCTTCTGCTGTTTCATCAGGAGTTTCACCCTTGCTATCTCCTGTTGATTCAGTATCTGCTTCTGACTCTTCTGCTGATTCAGTGGCAGGTGCTTCTTCAGCTTTTGTACTTTCTTCGGCTGCCTTTGTGGCTTCTGCCTGTAGTCTTGCTTTTTCTTCAGCTTTTGCTGCCTGCTTTTCCAACTTTTCTTCGATTTGTGCTATTTTGTTTGCCGGAATTTTTGCAAGTTCTATTTGCGTAAGTTTTTTGTATGCTGCAGGAAGGGCTCCTGGGGCTGTGTTGTTAAAAATCGCTTCCAGACTGCGCAAAATCGGCAGAGCTTCCTCGTATTTTTTTTGCTTCATGTAAACGTGGGCAATTTCATAAGAGGCCTCAACGTAGATTGCCCCCCTGCTACCGAACCGTTCTATCGCCGCATTGTAATAGCGGAGTGAAAGTTTGTACTGGTTGTTGTCAAAAGCTGTCTGTCCCTTTTGAATTAGCTCTTGGGCGGAAAGACTGTCTGGAATTGCTACTTTTGAAGATGAGCAGGATGACGTTGTAAATATCGCGGTAAAAATAAAGATTGTGGCTACTGTTTTTATAATTGAATGTTTCATTTTTCTATTATATCATTCCTCTAAATTTAAATAAATATAGCGACAATTTGGTTACATACGGAGGAAAATATGAATAAAATCACTGCCGGAATCATCGGGTCTACTGGCTATGCCGGGGTAGAGCTTTTAAGGCTTTTGCTGAATCATCCAGGAGTTGAGAAAATCTATATTTCCTCTGTGTCATTTGAAGGCCAGAATATTGCGGATGTTTATCCCAATTTGCGCGGGCTTTTGGGCGGAAAGACTGACGGAAAGCTTCTGACCGCTGACGAGGTTAAGGAGAAGTCCGACGTTTTGTTTACCGCCCTCCCGAACGGACTTGCCGAAGAATACGCCGACTACTGCGTGAAGCATGGAAAAAAATTAATCGACTTGTCAGCCGACTTCAGATTCAACACTGACGAGGCGACTTTCAAAAAATGGTACAAGGCTGACTGGAAATTCCCTGCTGTCCATGAGTCTTCTGTCTACGGACTTCCAGAATACAACCGCGAGAAAATCAAAAAGGCTTCCGTAATCGGAAATCCAGGCTGCTACGTGACGGCCTCCACTTTGGGAATGATTCCCGCCGTGAAAAACAAAATCATCGACACAAGAGCGATCATAATCGTTGACGCAAAGTCCGGTGTGACCGGCGCTGGAAGAAACGCCACCATGACGAACCAGTTCTGCGAGTGTGGCGAGTCATTCTCGGCCTACAAGGTCGGCGGCCACAGGCACCAGCCGGAGATTGCGAAGAATCTTTCTGTAGTATCAAAGGATGCGGGAGGAAACGGGGTCTCTGTTTTATTCACCCCGCATTTGGTTCCAATGAGTCGCGGAATTTTCTCTACAATCTATGCAAAGCTCGACGAGAATTTTGCCAAGTCCCTCGATGGCTTGAGCGCAAAAGAGGCGGGGGAGAAAGTCCGGGCAATTTACAAGGATTTTTACAAGAATGAGTATTTTGTCCGTGTCGCGGAGGACGGCGCGAGCGTCACGACAAGAAACGTGCGTGGCTCCAACTTCTGTGACATTCAGATTTATGTTGTAAATGATAACTCTATGCTTGAGATGACGTCTGTGATTGACAACATGGGAAAAGGCTCCTCAAGCCAGGCCGTGCAGAACATGAATTTGATGTTCGGCTTTGACGAGAAGTGTGGAATCGACTTGATTCCGGCCGCATTCTAGTTTTCTGACGGGGCGTTGCGGGGACGGTGCAGGCTTAGCCTTCACCGAGACTCGCCTAAAAACGCATCTCATGCGTTTTTTCGCTACGCGAACGCTGGAGCAGACGAAGGCTGCGACTAGGGGCGGGACTCTGCCCCTTTAAAATTTCTCTGAGACGACCAGTCTGTTTTTGCCGTTCTGCTTGCCGATGTAGAGCATGGAGTCTGCATCGGTGATTATTTTGTTTGGAGATGAGATTTGTCGGGATGAGGAAATCCCGTATGTCGCCGTAACTGCGATTGCCTTCCCTTCAAAATAAATGGGCTGGGCGGCCAGCTCTGCGCGGATTTTTTCCAGTGCAAAAATAAGATTGTCTGTAATTGTCGGGAAAATTACGATGAATTCCTCTCCGCCCCAACGGCCGATTCTTACAGGCTCTTTTAGTTTATTCCAAAGTCGTTTGGTGTAGGTTTTCAGGACAAAATCTCCGGCATCGTGGCCGTAGGTGTCGTTTATCTTTTTAAAATCATCAATGTCAAAAATTGCGACCGCATAATTTGTCCCATCGGAAATTCGGGTTTGCTCGCAGTCGTTAAAAACTATCATAGCCCGGTGGCGGTTCATCAGCTTTGTGAGCGGGTCATGCTTTGCCATGTAGTCCATAGACTGGCGGAGGTAAGTCTGCTTTGAATCGATTCTGGTAATCATAAATCCTGCCAAGTTGCAGGAGTAAATCAGCAAGACTTGCGAAATAAAAGTGTAGTAGATTTCCTGGGCGATGAAAATTTTTCTGCGGCCGGGTAAAAATAGAACAGCGTTCGGCAGAGTGGCAAATTTATATTTTGTGTCGTAGACAAAGGCTACGAGGAGAATTGCCGTATAGATAAATATGGATTTTCTCGGCAACCTAGCGGCCTTTACAATCATGTAGGAAACTGGAATCATCGTCAAAACTAGCCATTCTGTTCCGCAGACAATGCGGGTCGTCAAAGGTTGCAGGATGGCATATGCCGAAACTTCAAAAACTACGAAGGAAAGGTAAATCAGGCAATTTTTTTCTCGATATGAAAGCAAAAAAATCAGGTAGATTGAGGTTGCGATGGCATTCCAAATGAATGATGGGACAAATTCTGGTGCCCCGTTTATTCCGAATGCGACAACTCCTGAAAAGGAAGATACGCACAAAAGAAGAAGAAGCGGAAACATTATGTGGCGGATGATAAAGATGATAAATTTTTTCGGTCTCATCTAAAAGTCCTCCGCCCGGCAGACCTGATTTTTGCCGTGCTGCTTGCCCCACATGAGCATTTCGTCAGCCTTTGTGGTTATGTGGCTCGTTGTCATCCCTGATTTAGAGGATGCCAGACCGAAAGTCACCGTGATGTTGATTTCAAGTCCCTTCCAGTGGTGGGAACATTCCTGAATCCTTTTTCTGATTGTTTCAAGTCTGTTGACCACGTTTTCGGAATAGTTCTCAAAAAGAATTACGAATTCTTCTCCGCCCCAGCGAGCAAGCCGTTCCCCTTCTATTAGTGAATCTGTCACGATTTTTGCAAGTCTCTGAAGAATAAAGTCTCCCGCATCATGACCGTAGGTGTCGTTGATTTTTTTAAAGCCATCGATGTCAAAAATCGAGATGGCGTAGTCCTTTCCGTTTGCCTTTTTGTTTTCCTCGCAGGTCGTAAGATATTGGTTGATTGCCCGCCTGTTCATCAAGTTTGTCAGCTGATCATGGTTCGCGATAAATTCTAGCTCGTTTTTGTGAAAGAAATTTTTTCTCTGGGAACGGAGAATCGAGAATTCCGTCAGATACATAAGATAAAATACGATTGCCGTTGTGAACAGAATTGAGCAGACCGATGATGTTTTGTATAAGTCCTTGTAGATTGTGACTGTCGTAAGGTAGCCGTTAATCATCGTGTCCTGACGGCCGTAGTTTCTGAATACGATTATCAGGGAGACGATTCCAGCGAGTAGGGACATTAAAAAATAGTTTTTCCGGCTAGACTTGTCTTGCAGGGCGGAGAGAAAGAAAACTGGAGAAACGAAAATCGTCAGAACCGTGGTTCCGAAATCAGCACCGGCTAAAAAAGTTGCAACAGCAGAATAAATCAGCATGTCCCAAAGACCGAATGTGACGCAAAATTGAAATGTGATTGACTGGGCTAAAAGCAAAAATGAAATAAAGATAAAAAAAGAAATAAGATTGTAGGCAAAAATGATTTGAAGACCGTTGTTCCAAAAGAGGGCGGCAAGGATTGCATGCATTAAAAGCATTACAGAGGAATATACTACATGTTTGTTCTTCAGAAAGAAGTATGAATACTTATTCATGGATTTTTGGGAATCCTTCTCGGTTATATTTTTAAATTTTTTTTCTAATATCTCCATTCTACACCCGGATATAAAAAAAGACAGGTTTGGAACCTGTCTTTTTTTTAATTATAACGTCATTTTATAAGTTCGCTTTATAATCTATTTTACGAATTCTTTTTTCAAGAAGTCCAAGTCCAGCTCCGGGTAGAGGACGTGCTTTGAGAGCAGGGCGTTGACCCTTTCCTTCGCGGCTTTCTGGACTTCCGGGTCAAGGACGATTTTTCCCTTTGCGTGCTTTCCTTCCTTTGTGACTCCGGGTTTTGTTCCCTTGAGAACCTGGTCGATTATCGAGGCGATTTCCTTCATGTCGGCCTTGTCCATTCCCAAAGTCGTGACGGCCGGAGTTCCTACGCGGATTCCTGATGTCCACCAGGCTCCGTTTTTGTCGTAGGGGAGGGCGTTGGCGTTGAGGGTCACTCCACACTGGAACATGGCGGCCTCGGCCTGCTTTCCTGTAAGTCCGTAGGTCGTAACGTCAATCAGCATCAAGTGGTTTTCTGTTCCGCCGGTTTGCAGTCTCATTCCCAGTTTCATGCATTCGTCAGCGAGGGCGGCCGCGTTTTCCGCGACATTGTGGGCGTATTCCTGGTATTCCTTGGACTGGGCCTCTTTAAAAGCGACTGCCTTTGCTGCCATCACGTGGGGAAGGGGGCCTCCCATGACTGTCGGACAGCCCTTGTTCAGGTAGTCCTCGAATTCTTTTTTGCAGAGTACGAGAGCACCACGGGGACCGCGCAATGTTTTGTGTGTCGTGGTCGTAACGATGTCAGCCCATTTTACGGGGTCAAATTCATCTGTGAGGACTTTTCCTGCGACAAGTCCTGCGAAGTGGGCCATGTCTACCATAAGGACGGCTCCGCATTTGTCCGCAATCTGGCGGAAGCGTTTGAAGTTGATTTTTCTTGGGTAGGCTGAGTAGCCTGCGAGAAGAATAAGGGGCTTTACTTCCATGGCCTGCTTTTCAATCGCATCGTAGTCCAAAAGTCCCGTCTTCTCGTCGACTCCGTAGGGGTGGCTCTCGAACATGCGGGCTGAGACGTTCATTTTGTAGCCGTGAGTCAGGTGACCGCCGCATGAGTAGTCAAGTCCCATGAGTTTTTGGTTTCCGAATCTTTTTCTAAGCTCATCGAACTGTTCTGCTGTCAAATCGTTGAGAGATTTTACGCCGAGTTCCTCAAGTGTGGGAGTCTCGACCTTTGCTGAGAGGATTGTCCAGTAGGCGATTAAATTCGCGTCAGCTCCGGCGTGCGGCTGGACGTACGCGTAGTCCGCTCCGAAGAGTTCCATGGCTTCTTTCGCGGCGGTTGACTCAACTGAATCTACGTTCACGCAGCCACCGTAGTAGCGGTGTTCCGGGTAGCCCTCAGCGTATTTGTCTGTGAGAAGGTTTCCCATGGCGGCCTGTGTGGCTAAAGAGCAGTAGTTTTCGCTTGCGACGAGCTTTAAATGTGCTCTCTGGGTCTCAAGCTCCTTCACGACATCGGCTGCAATCGACGGGACTACAGAGGCGACTTCCTGAAGGTTTGCGACGTATGCGCACATGGCGGCTGACGGCTTTCCATTGCATGAAGCAAGGTAATCTTCCAAAGGTGTGGACATATCTGACTCCTGATTATGAACTATTCGCTCAAAATTAAGTATGTCTGCAATACTACAGTAATTATTAAAAAAACTCAATTGCAGGGCCTTTAATACTTTCCATAAAGTGAATTCTTGCGTATAATTTTTGCCATGATTTTAAGTATTTCCATTGTAAGCCTTGCAGGTGCAATGCAGGGCGCGGTTTCCCAGGGAGTCCTGTGGGGAATCATGACTCTCGGAGTTTATCTGACCTTCCGTATTCTGAATATCGCAGACATGACTTGTGACGGTTCCTTTGCCTTGGGGGGCTCTGTTTCCGCAATCCTTTTGACAAAGTCCATGAATCCCTACATGACCCTTCCTGTTGCCTTCGCGGCCGGTATGCTGGCAGGACTCGTGACAGGAATCCTTCATACAAAGCTCAAGATTGACGCGATTTTGGCCTCGATTTTGACCATGATCGCCCTTTATTCTATTAATATCCGCATCATGGGCAGGTCTAACACCCCGCTTTTGGGAATCGACACAATCATGAGCCAGCTGCAGACGACTTTCGGACTTTCTCCCAACGCCTCTTCCCTTTTGACTGGCGCGGTATTCAGCGTCCTTTTGATCGCCTTTTTGTACTGGTTCTGTGGAACTGAAATCGGCTCCGCCCTCCGCGCCACTGGAAACAACCCCAACATGGTTCGCGCGATGGGAGCCGACACTGACTTGATCAAACTGATTGGCTTTGCCCTCTCAAACGGCCTCATCGCCCTTTCAGGAGCCTTGGTCGCCCAGAGCCAGGGCTACGGGGATGTCGGCATGGGAACCGGCACAATCGTAATCGGCCTTGCCTCAATAATCCTCGGTGAAGTCCTTCTCGGCGCGGTCGCAAAGAAAATGCCCTTCTGGTTTATGCTCTTCTCCGTGATTTTCGGTTCAATCGTCTACAGAATCGTAATCGCCGTTGTATTGCAGATGGGACTCAAGTCCTCCGACCTCAAACTTTTGACCGCAATCATAGTCGCAATCTCGCTCTCAATTCCGGTCATCAAAAGAAAATGCACGCGACGCAGAATCGCAAACCCGGACTTCTCCGCTGAATCAAAGGAGGACAAGTAAATGCTGGAGCTTACTCACATCTCAAAGACATTTAACAAGGGCACGATTACAGAGAAAAAAGCCCTCCACGATATAAACCTTACCCTTGAGGACGGAGACTTTGTTACTGTCATCGGCGGAAACGGGGCTGGAAAGTCAACCCTGCTCAATTTGATGGCTGGAGTCCACAGCTGCGACACAGGAATAATCCGCCTGAACGGCAAGGACATAACTGACATGAGCGAGCACAGGCGGGCAAAATACTTCGGTCGCGTCTTTCAGGACCCAATGCTGGGAACAGCGTCAAACATGGAGATTGAGGAGAACCTCGCTATGGCATACCGCCGTGGAAAGAGGCGGACTCTTGCCTGGGGAATCAAAAATTCCGAGCGGAACAACTACCGCGAAAAGCTGGCCCTTCTTGACCTGGGGCTTGAGAACCGGATGCACTCAAAGGTAGGACTCCTTTCCGGCGGACAGAGGCAGGCTCTGACCCTTTTGATGGCGACTTTGCAAAAGCCTGATGTTCTCCTTTTGGACGAGCATACGGCTGCCCTTGATCCAAAAACAGCCCAGAAAGTCCTTGACCTGACCGAGCATTTCGTCAAAAAAGACAACCTAACGACCTTTATGGTAACACACAACATGAGCCACGCCATAAAATACGGCAACCGCCTGATTATGATGCTTGAGGGCCACATAGTCTTTGATGTCCGGGGCGAGGAAAAGCAAAATCTCAAAGTCGAGGATTTGATGGAGAAATTCCGCACGGCAAAGGGCGATGCTCTGAGCGACAGGATGGTTTTGAACTGATTTTTTGACTACGGGCGCCACCCGCCTGCCTCCGGCAGCCGGGCCGCTACTTCCGGGGTTCGCTCACGCTCATAGGGGCTGTCAAAAAAAGTGGAAAAAACGGTGGTTGAGCTTGTCGAAACCTCCGTTGATAGTGGTAAATGTCATTTCGACAGGCTCAATGACCGCATTCTGCGAATTAATTGGACAGCCCCTACTCCGCCCGCTCCAATCGCTGGCGCATTTTCATCTGCCAGTTCTTTTTGTTATAATTTTTACCTATAGCCAATTATCCGATAATAGTATTAGCCAAAGAATTTGATTTGCAGTAATCTCCTGTGTGTAAATAAAACCTAGTAGATAGCTAGGAAATAAAAAAAAGCGATTCGGCTCATGCCGGGTTACGAGGAGGCATGATAAAAATTACGTCCGTGTAATTTTTATCATGGGCAGTTGTGTTCTAAAGCCCACAACTGCTATCCGCACCATCCTTGGTGCGCGGCTGCCGCCGAGGCTTTAAAGGAGATAAAATTATGGCAGATTACAAATTCGAGACACTTCAATTACACGTCGGACAGGAGACAGCAGACCCCGCGACAGACAGCCGCGCGGTTCCGATTTACCAGACTACAAGCTATGTCTTTCACAGCGCCCAGCACGCCGCAGACCGCTTTGGTCTCAAAGATGCCGGTAATATCTATGGCCGCCTGACAAACTCCACGGTTGACGTTCTTGAGCGGCGAGTTGCGGCCCTTGAGGGTGGTGTGGCAGGCCTTGCTGTCGCGTCAGGGGCGGCCGCCGTCACCTATGCGATTACAGCCCTTGTAAAGGCCGGCGGCCACGTTGTAGCCCAAAAGACTATATACGGAGGCTCATATAACCTCCTTGCCCATACGCTCAAAGAATTCGGAATAGAGACGACCTTTGTCGATGCCCACAATCTTAAAGAGGTCGAGGAGGCAATCAAGGAAAACACCCGCCTTGTCTACCTTGAGACTTTGGGAAATCCCAACTCCGACATTCCGAACATCGATGAGATTGCCAAAATCGCCCACAAGCACAATCTTCCTGTCGCGGTTGACAACACTTTCGGCACTCCATTTTTAATCCGTCCTCTGGAACACGGCGCAGACCTGGTTATTCACTCCGCGACAAAATTCATCGGCGGCCACGGAACGACTTTGGGCGGCATCATAGTTGACGGAGGAAACTTTGACTGGGAAAAATCAGGAAAATACCCCCAGCTTTCAGCCCCCAACGACTCCTACCACGGAATTTCATTCGTGCAGGCGGCGGGCAAGGCGGCCCTCGCGACCTACATCCGGGCGATTCTCCTGCGCGACGAGGGTGCGACTCTTTCTCCTTTCAATGCCTTTATCCTTTTGCAGGGAATCGAAACCCTTTCCTTGCGCCTTGAGCGTCACGTTGAGAACGCTCTTAAAGTCGTGGAATATCTTGCAAAAAATCCAAAGGTGGCCAAGGTGAACCATCCTTCTCTTGCAAACCACCCGGACCACGAGCTTTACAAAAAGTATTTCCCGAACGGGGGCGGCTCTATCTTCACATTTGAGATTAAGGGCGGACAAAAGGAAGCCTTTGCCTTTATCGACCATTTGAAGCTTTTCAGCCTGCTTGCAAACGTCGCCGACGTGAAATCCCTTGTGATTCACCCGTATACGACAACACATGCTGAACTTTCAAAGGAAGAGCTTGCCGAGCAGGGAATCACTCCTGCGACAATCCGCCTTAGCATCGGAACCGAGCATATCGACGACATCATCGCGGACTTGGAGAAAGGATTCGCGGCTGTCTGATTTATTTAGCCTTGATTTCGAGTTTTCTAACAACTGATTTTTTCTAGAAAGAACAGCCGCGTCACTTGCTTGCTGAAAAAACTGCTGAAAAATAAAAATTACTTCCGAAAGAACCCGTCCGAGCTTCGCACGCTTCGCGTCAGAGGTATCGCACTCGCATTTTTACTTCGTAAAAATACTCGGCACGTCTCAGAGTGCTATGTCGGCCGGAACCTTTCTCCCGTAATTTTTAATTTCATCCTCATAAATGTAAGTCATAGCGGCTGTTCCGCCATTTATGCAGAAAAATTAATCATTTCCAAACTCGACATTCATTCTGTCAAAATCGGAGAATGTCGAGTTTTCCCCGTGAATTAAGGATTGTCTTGAAAAAGTCAAAAACGGTCGTAACTACGGATATATCAACCGCATTATAAGAGTAGCAGATAAATTGAAAGCCGCTCAATGAACTCCAATTTTGACGGGAGCGGGAAGGAGCGGCGCGGATTGCGAAAACACTCTGTTCTTGCCTGCCGCGAAAGCGGCAAACGTATAAAGTTTCAAGGCAAGAACAGCGTGTAGCGACGGTACCTAGCGGTTTCGACAGGCCGCGAGCGCGACTGGAAGCGTACGTCAAAATTGGTTTTATAGAAAATCTTACAAAATATCGAAGTTTTTTTATAATGCGGTTGCCGTAGGGGGGCAAAAGACCGTTTTTCATCTGTTTTAATTCTTGCTTTATAAAAAACTCGACATTCGGGCTATTTAAAAATAGAATTTTGTAGGCCGGGGGTGTCCAAAAACGCATTATGCGGATTACTTGGACAGCCCTCTTTTAGTTTTTCCTGCCTTGCTTTGAGGCTTTTTTGTTTTCGTACATGCAGTCATCGGCCCGGTTGAATACGTCCACGTAGGCCTCGTGTTTTTCTGGCTGGTAGACGGCCACCCCGAAGGCCACTGAAACCGGGAATGTGATTCCCACCGCGCTGAATGTGGCGTTGTGACTTTCCAGCTCGAAGCTCTGCAAAAGCTGTGACCGGTTCACATAGTCGCTTCTCTCAAGAATCACGACAAATTCATCGCCGCCGATACGGAAAACCGGGCTGTGGGCGAATATGCGGCAGATGAGGTGGGTGGCGTTTATAATCAGCTGGTTTCCGACCTCGTGGCCGTAAAAGTCGTTTGTCTGCTTCAAGTTGTTTACGTCGAAGACGCATACACCGAAGGGGGCATCGTTGCCGCTATGCCTGGCTTCCAGTTTTTTGACTTCCTGCTTGTAGGCGGCAGAATTTCTAATTCCTGTGAGCGGATCCTTGTACATGTGGTCCGGCAGCACTTTCAGCGTTTTTCTGAACGCGTCCGCCAAAATGCCGATTTCATCCGTCGAGTCAGTCGTTATATGTACATTCAAGTCACCGGCCGCGATTTTTTTAGTCGCGTCCGTAAGCTCGATAAGGGGCTTTACAATCTTACGCGCCATTATGGCTCCCGCCGCGGCGAAAAGGCTTGTGAAGAGCAGGGTGACGATTATATACAGAGAAGTCATGCGGTTGCGCCCGGCGTTTATCTCCGCTTTTGATGCTGTGACGTAGACGAACCAGCCGTTTTTCAGTTGGATTTCACTTTCAATGGCGTTTCTGTCCTTTTTGATTTCCTTGCTGCCGTTCTCGTAATCCTTATGGTAGATAATCTTGCTGTCTTTGTCTGTGATATAGGCATAGCCGCTTCTATATGGAAGAATCCTGTTCATTTCGCTTACGATTATGGTGAAATCTATGTCCATGCCGACAACACCGATCAGGGTGTCTCCGATAAAGAGCGGCGTGACATAGGAAATCATATAGGCGCCGACGTTTTTGTCCTCATAGGGCAGAATCCACGTGGCCTTGCGGCTTGTTGCGGCTCCGTAGTACCAACCGACATGCTCAGTGTCGTTCTTGTCGTATTTTGCTATGTCAGTCGGAGTGATAGGTACGAAATTTGCCCCCCTTTTTCTATTTGCCCATAAAAAGCCGGGGTTATTATCATAGTGAATCAATTCTGGATTGTAGCGGACGTAGAATGAGACGGCTCCGTTTGTGTGATAGGCGATGTGATAAAAAAGCTGCTCAAAATCGCGGGTCAGGCCCAACTGGTATTCATCATCGTTGACAAACCGATTTACGTTGGACAGTTTTGTGGTCATCAGGTCTCTCATTGTGTTGACTGACTGCTCAACGTTGCCCATCGTCACATCCAGATGTTCTCTTTCCGCAAGGCTTGTGAGCTTAAGCGCCTGCATGGCATTTCTCCGGCTCGATTTCGTCAAATGCATGATGCTGAGGCAACTGAGGGTCGCGGCGGAGAGGAGAATGCTAGCGTATATGATGGCTACTAGCTTAGTCTTTATGGAAACCATATTAATACTATTATAAGATAAGAATGCAGAAAAAACAATTTTACTTTCTGTTATTATCTATACATTTACTATTCATCATTGAGCAAGGCATAAATTTTCTATATAATTTTGACTGAAACAAGATACGAGAGCAGGTTGCCGCAGGCATCCGTGCGACTGTTTTTTTTGCGTGAGGGATTGGAGGGGCGGCGTAGCCGTTCGCGTTGGTTGAGCTTGTCGAAACCTAAGCGAATGCAGCGAAAGCGGAACCCCGAAAAGCCCGACCCGCCGTCGGCGGGGCACGCCCAGAAATTTATTCATTTTTCGTTGTTAATTGAGGTGGCAAGATGGCAGATACAATGCATCCTTTGCAGAAAAATCCCGCTTGGAAGGGAAGAAGGGGACCGGTCGTCCTTGTGATTATGGACGGCGTGGGCTATGGAAAATACGAGGAAGGAGACGCTGTAAAAGCCTCCAAAATGAAGTATTTGGACTGGTTCAAGGCTAACTGCCCGAACACAAAGCTCAAGGCTCACGGAACTGCTGTAGGACTCCCCTCTGACGGTGACATGGGAAACTCCGAGGTCGGACACAACGCTATGGGCTGCGGACGCGTATTCGCTCAGGGGGCGAAATTGGTCGGCGAGTCAATCTCATCCGGCACACTCTATCAGGGCGACACATGGAAAAAACTCGTCAAAAACGTGAAGGACAAGGATTCAACATTCCATTTTATCGGCCTTGTCTCTGACGGAAACGTTCACTCTCATATCGACCACCTCAAGGGGATGATTGAGCAGGCACACAAGGAAGGGGTTAAGAAGATCCGCGTTCACGGACTTTTGGACGGACGCGACGTTCCACCGACATCTGCCCTTGACTATTTTAAGCCTCTTGAAGAATTTTTGGCTTCTTTTAAAGACGCAGACTATAGAATCGCTTCCGGCGGCGGCCGCATGTACATGACTATGGACCGCTACGGGGCTGACTGGTCAATGGTTGACCGTGGCTGGAAGGCTCACGTTTTGGGAGAAGGAAGGCAGTTTGCTTCCGCGACTGAGGCGATTGAGACTTACCGCAATGAGACTCCCGGACTTTTGGATCAGGACATGCACGAGTTCGTAATCGCAGAAGGCGGAAAGCCTGTAGGCACAATCAATGACGGCGACTCAGTGATTTACTTTAACTTCCGTGGCGACCGCGCTTTGGAAATTTCTGCCGCCTTTGAAGAAGGAGCAGAATTCGACAAATTCGACCGCAAGAGAGTCCCGGCTGTTGAGTATGCCGGAATGATGGAGTACGACGGCGACAACCACAAGCCTGCCCAGTACCTCGTGAACCCGCCTTCAATCGACCGCACTATGGGCGAGTACCTGACAAAAACTGGCGTCCACCTTATGGCGATTTCTGAGACTCAGAAATACGGCCACGTGACATACTTCTTCAACGGAAACCGCCCCGGCGAGTTTGACAAGAGTCTTGAGACTTATGTCGAAGTTCCGTCCGATGTAGTTCCCTTTGAGCAGAGACCGTGGATGAAGTGCGCTGAGATTACAGACAAGGTGATTGAGGCGATTAAGTCTGGAAAATACGACCACATCCGCCTCAACTATCCGAACGGTGACATGGTTGGACACACTGGAGTCTTCAACGCTGTCGTCTGCTCTATGGAAGGAATGGACTTGCAGCTTGGCCGCCTTAAGGCCGCGATTGAGGAGGCAGGCGGAATTCTCTGCATCACAGCCGACCACGGAAACTCTGACGATATGTACGAGCATAAAAAGGACGGCTCTGTTGCAAAGGACGCGAACGGCGAGCCTAAGGCTAAGACCAGCCACTCATTGAACCCGGTTCCAGGAATCATCTATGACCCCGAGTACAAGGGCGAGTGGGATCAGGACAATCTCAACGAGGGGCTTGGAATCTCATCCTGGCCGGCAACGCTTATGACACTCATGGGCTATGTTCCGCCGACTGACTATGACAAGTCAATCGTCAACATGAAGTAGACGACAAAAAAACATCCGGTCATATAAAAAATCCGCCCGTTCCCGAAAATCGGAGATGGACGGATTTTTTTTGAAATAGATTCTTCGCTTCGCTCAGAATGACTGGAGCTAGGAAAAAATTGCGCCAGGCTATGGAGCAGCGCGGAGCGGCCGCTTGAAAAGCGGCTGAGGGCTACCGAACTGCGTAACAGCCGCCCGGGCGCCCTGATTTTTTTTAAATCTTTCCGCCTTCAACTACGAGGTTGTCGGCTTTTGCTGTCGGACCGTAGACTGAGCGGAGGGTTGACTCGTAGTCGGCGTGGAAGAAATTTTCTTTGCCTAAAGTCTCGATTTCCTTGTTCAGCCAGTTCAAGAGGTCTGTGTTGCCTTTTTTGACCGCCGGGTTGATTGTGTCCAAATTGCCAAGTGACTCGATTCCGACTGTGTAGCCTGGGTTTTCGATTGCCCATGCCAGAACTTCTGTGTTGTCCGTGCTGAATGCGTCCGCGCGTCCGTCCAAAAGAGCCTTGTAGGTGTCGGCGTAGAGGTCGAATTTAAGCAGTTTTACCTGCGGGTAGTTCTGTGAGAAATATGTTTCGGCTGTGGTTCCCTTTGCGACAATCAGAGTCTTTCCGTTGAGCTGTTCCGGGGTAGTGACGAGGCTGGAGTCCTTTGAGACGACTCCGAGGGCAACCTTCATGTAGGGGAGGGTGAAGTCGACTTTCTGGGCGCGCTCCGGAGTTTTTGTGAAGTTTGCGAGAACGATGTCGACTTTGTTTGTCTCAAGAACCTCAACGCGGGCGGCTGGTTCCACCGGGACGAACTTGACTTTTACGCCCAAATCCTTTGCGATTCTGTTGGCGAAGTAAACGTCATAGCCCTGGTACTCGCCGTTCTCGTCAACGTAGCCGAAAGGCTTTTTGTCAGAGAAAACCGCAATTTTGATTGTGCCGGATTTTTTGATTTCCGTCACTGTGCGTCCATTCTTTGCCTTTGCGAATGCCGGTGCTACGGCTGTCAGGGTCAGAAGACCCGCGATTATTGAAGCGATTGTTTTTTTCATACTGTGTCCTCCAAAGTTTTTTTAGTCTAGGGAAGAATTAAAATTGCGCGCTTTTTTAATTCCTACTAAATCCCTATGTAATGTAGGTATAATTATAATTTCCCAGTATGTCAATAGGTTTTTGTTAAGTTTTAGGGAAAAAATTACAGCCCGCTGGAGGCGTCGACTTTGTTCTGGCGGACGTTCTCAAAGGAGAAGGTCTGCAGGAATCTTTTTGCACGGTCTGTCTTGGGGCTTGTGAAAAATTCCCCGCCCTGGCTTTCCTCCTGAATCTTTCCTGAGTCCATGAAAATCACGCGGTCGGCGATTGCACGGGCGAATTCCATCTGGTGGGTGACAATCAGCATTGTCTTTCCCCTCTGGGCAAGTCCCGCCATCACGTCAAGAACCTCTCGGACCATCTCCGGGTCAAGGGCGGCTGTCACCTCGTCGAAAAGCATTATTTCTGGGTGCATGATAAGTGCGCGGGCGATTGCGACTCTCTGCTTTTGTCCGCCCGAAAGCTGTCTGGGATAGAAAGCCACTTTGTCTGCCAGTCCGACTGTCGCCAAAAGCTCTTTCGTCTCTGCTGTCACGTCCTCCTTTTTGCGGCCCTGAGCCTTCATTGGCCCTAAAAGCAGGTTGCCGAGGACGTTTTTATGGGGGAAGAGGTCGTAGCTTTGGAAGACCATTCCGATTTTCTGCCGGACTTTGTGCATGTCCTTAGTCCGGTTTGAGATAGTCTGGCCATCAAGGAGGATTTCCCCGCCCTGAATCGACTCAAGGCCGTTGATGCAGCGGAGGAGGGTTGACTTTCCGCAGCCTGAGGGGCCTACAATCACGATGACCTCGCCCCGGTTCACGTCAAAGGAGATTCCGTCTAGGATTTTCTTTCCATCGAATGATTTCTCAAGATTTTTTATTTCAAGCAATGCCATAATCTGCCCCTAATTTTTCTGATGTTTTTCCAAGATTCTTGCCGACATGGAAAAAATCCAGCATACGGTAAAGTACATGAAAAAAATCACCGCGTAGACCGCAATAGAGCTTGTCGGAACTGTAAGGCGGTTTCCCTCGATAATCTGCTGGCCTATTTTCACGACCTCAATCACGCCGACAAAGACCACAAGCGAGGTCGTTTTTATCATGCGGGTAATCAGGTTCATCGAAAGCGGAAGGAGGCGGCGGAGTGTCTGAGGAAGGACAATGTAAAAGAAAATCTGCCTTTCAGTGAGTCCGAGCGCGCGTCCTGACTCGTACTGCTGGCGGGGGATTGACTGCAAGGCTCCGCGGACCAAGTCTCCCATTTCCGCCGTTCCCCAGAGGGTGAAGACAAGAATACTGGCCGCCTCCCCGCTCAATGAGATTCCGAAAGCGCGGGTCAGCCCGTAGTAGGCGACAAAAAGAAGCACCATCTGGGGCATAATCCGCATGACCTCAAGGTAGATTTTGCAGAAGGCGCGGATCAGCCTGTTTTTCCGTGTCATTAGGATTCCGAAAAGGACACCTAAAATGATTGAGAAGGCGACTGAGACTGCGGCAATCCAAATCGTCACGCCGAGTCCGCCAAGCAGACGGATGAAATTCTTTCCCTTTCCGAAGACTGAGAACGCCGTGCTGACTGACTCAAAGATTTCCGAACTGGGCATAGCGCAGCCTCCTTTCCGCGAGAGAGCAGATTATTGAAATCGGCAGCAGCAAAATGAGATAAAAGAGCGACAGGAGAATCAGGGCCTCGTCGGTCTTGTAGTAAAGTCCAATCAAATCCTTGGCGACGAACATCAAGTCAGCCACAGCCACGATGCTGAAAACAGAGGTCTCCTTTATCAAAAACATGACGTTGGCGCAGAATCCGGGGATCGAGACCGCCAGAGCCTGCGGGAGGACGACGTATGCCATAATCTGCCTTGGCTTTAAACCGATGCACATTCCGCTTTCAATTTGTGATTTTGAGACGGTCTCAAGGGCTGAGCGGAAAGTCTCTTCCATATAAGAGCCGCCCAAAAAAGTCAGTCCGATTATGCAGCAGGTCTCGGCGGAGATTTTAACGCCCAGGTTTGGCAGGGCGAAGTAAAGGAAAAAGAGCTGGATTAAAAGCGGCGTGTTGCGTGAAAGCTCCACGTAGCAGACTGCCAGCTGGCGCAAAAGCGGGATTTTGTAAAATCGTATGAATGCGCACAAAAGCCCGGTCAGCATGGAAAGGACGATTCCTGCGAGGGCAAGCCTGAGTGTGAGACCCGCCGCACTTATATAGAGAGGAATGACATCTTTAATAAAGTTGTAGTCCATATTTACCTAGTAATTTACTGGGTTTTAAACCTTTGCACAAGTGGGGCATTGAAAGCAGTCTGATTAATTTATAACGGGTGGCAAGAGCTTTTTTTTCGTGCTATAATTTTTTATGCGTCTATCAACTTTTTTTGAAAAGAAAATCCCCCTATTTAAAAAGCGTGATAGGGAGACTTGGCTTAAAATAAAAAAAGTCCTCAGGGAAGAGAAAGTTTCTGGAGTTTCAGCCGGCCATTATTTGCAGGAAAAAATAATCGCTGGTGGCTGTGCCTCCCAGTTGGATCCCCGCGACTGGGGCAAAAATGGCAAGATTGATCGGGACATTTACTATGTCAATGTGGCCGCAAGTCAGATTTCCGCTGCCCGTGAGGCTCTCCGCAAGAACGGAATCGTTGCCGTAATCGAATCTTTTGACTCTCTTACGGCTGATGCTCCGGATAAGATAAAAAGCCATCCTGAAATATAGAAGACGACTGTTTTCTTTTGCCTTTTATCAAGCCTTTAAATCTTGCTATACTTTTTCCATGTTGACCGCAATAAAATCCTTGGTTCTTGCATTCTCGACTTTCTCAAGACTTCCAATGCCGCACGTTGAATGGAACAAAAGAAACATGCGCTACATGCTCTGTTTTTTTCCTTTCGTTGGTTTTGTGATTGCTGCTTTTGAGACATTTTTACTTTTTTTGCGCACTGAGCATTTCGGCATTTTTTTTCACAAATATGAGGTGTATCCGTTTTTTTTCATGCTCGTGCCGATTTTTCTGACTGGAGCAATTCATCTTGACGGTTTTATGGACACCTGTGATGCCCTTGCAAGTCATGCCGACCGAGAGAAAAAACTTGAGATTATGAAAGACCCTCATTGCGGGGCATTCGCTGTAATTGCCTGTGCTGTCTACTTGCTCTGCTTCCTTGTCATGTCTATAGAACTTGTTGACAGATTTTGCCCGGTTACAGGGTTAAGTCATTACGGGTACTATTTCTCTCTCTTTTTGATTTTCGCTGTCTCCAGGGCTTTGAGTACACTTGCTGTATGCATCTTTCCTATTGCAAAAGATTCCGGACTTCTGCGCACTTTCAGCGATGCCTCTGCCCGCCGTTTTACACTCATTTGGACCATTTGCCTTCTCACTCTTTTATATGCAACTATGATTTTAATAAATGGACTTCGCGGGCTTAAAATCTGTTTAGTTACCCTCTGTGCCTTCGCATGGTATTTTTTCATGTCAAGACGCAATTTCGGAGGAATTACAGGGGACACTGCGGGCTACTTTGTTCAGGTCTGTGAACTTGTTTCTTTATTCGCCGCCTTATAAAAGAAAAAAATGACCCGCCCCTTAGGGCTTTGAGAGCCGCATTATTAACTTTGAGACATCGTTCCGACAAAATCCGTCAGAAGCTTTCGAACTCCCTCGGCAAGCTGCGAGACACTTTGAATTCTTACGAATGAGTCCCCGAAAATCCTGTGGGCGTTCTCTAGATGCAGACTGGAGCCGAAGAAAATTCCTGATACCTTTGTTCCTGAAGTCCGCATAGCTTTTACAGCGGCTGCAGTCTCTTCCACGGCGGCCGCCCCCTCGTATTCTTTTTTGCGGCTATTTAAAATTAGCGGGCTTGAGTCGTTGGGGCTTGCATCGGTCAAAACTATCAAAAGCCTCTCTTTTCCAGAACTCTTGGCTTCCTGCCTGGCAAGAAAATCCAGTGCCTTGACGCAAAGGGAATCCCGGTTCCATCCGCCAGAAAAATAATTGAAAATTCCATCGTAATTTTTGCTTGCAAAATCCTTTAACCGCTGAATCACCGTAAAGCCCCTAAGCGAGCGGAAGGCGAGGACTCTGACAGGAATTTTTGCCTTCTCAAAACTTTCCGCGATGATTCTTGCCTGGGCGCAAATGGCCTCTTGAATCTGCATACGTGACTGGGACGAGTCTAAGAGCAGGTCGACTTCCAAAAGACTTTCCGTTTCCTCTCCGTCTGAAAGAAATACCGCCGGATCATTGAGGACAGAAAGCCTCCATGCCTTTGACGCGATGATTTTTCCTCTTTTTGATTTTTCCGGCAGATGCTTTTGACTTGATGAGAGAATCGAGTCTGTCTGCGCCGCAATTTTTTTTATGCTTTCTTTTATCAGCAAGATGTGATTGTGGTAGAAAGCTCTGTTTTTCCCCGCCTGATTTTTTATAGCCCTTGCTTCAATGCTTTCCCCGCTGAAAGGCCTGCTTGAGTCGCAAATCCAAAGGCGGCAGCCTAAGTCCGCTTTTATGCAGAGCGATTCTTCCATAATCTGCATTTCATGTTCTGAGTAAATATTTTTCCCGAAAAGGTTGCGAATCCAACTTTCGTCTTTTTCTGTAGCCGACGCGAATTTTAGATCCCCGCTCCTTGAAATCTGCACAGAATTTTCCTGGCTGAAGGAGCCGCTTCTTATAATCAGGGAGTCGGTCATAGTCCTCTCGTGCCTGAAAATTTTTGAGAGGATTTTTGCCCTAAAGTCGTGCAGCTCTATTCGGCCTGTCTTTTTTCCCCGCTTGTAGCCGAAAAATCTTTCCAAAAAAACTGTCATTTCCTCGATTACGGATGAGGAGTCCAAGTCTTTTGAAAATTCAAGGGCGGCTGCAATCTTTTTTTCTTTTGGAGTCATGAGGGGAAGCCGCCTGCCCAAGATTTTTGCCCACCTAGCTTCCTCTTGATTGAAGACTTTCATTGATGTCATCATCATCTGCTGGCGAGAAAGGCTTTGGTTTGTCTTGTAAAAATCCTCGGCTCGTTTTTTTCTCAAGTCAGCGAGAACCGGGCGAAAGTCAATTTCCTTTTGATATAGGCAGTTTTCAAGTCCCAGCCAGAGAAGTGCCCGTTTTTCATCTGAGGAGGGGAGTGTACCAAGCGAGTCCATAAATTCCGTGATTTTTTCCAAGTCCAGCCATTTTTTTGCAAGACCGACAACCATGTCAAAATAGAGGTCAGCCTTTCCGTTTGAAAAGAAGGCCATAAAGGGCGGGTCAAAGTCATAGTCATCTGCCGCTGACCAGATTATGTTGAGTGAGCGGCGGGCTGTCGAGGAATACTGTCGCTTGAGCATTTCTCACCTTCACGAGAAGATTTCCGCTTTGCCAAGGTCTGCTGGAAGCCTTGCGTTGATTAAATCCCGGACAAGCCCCCTCTCGTATTCGTCAAAAGTCTTGTTGACAAGGCAGATCTCAAGGGCATCTCCAGAGGCTATTCCCTTTTGCATCAGGCGGATTGCATCCAAAAGACCCCGCAAGTCCAGAGCACGCTCCGAGATTTCTGCAGCGGCGGCTTTTTTTTCAATCTCAAAGAAGAGGGCGACAAACTGGCTCAAGATTTTTTTGTTCATGTCTGGAAAAGCTTTTTCTATCAAGCGTGACAGGTCTTTTTCTTCGATAGTGCGCATACTCAGAACCGCAAATCGTGAGCAGAGGGCTTCGTTCAAGTCTCGTGTTCCCGCATAGCCGTAGTTCATCGTTGCGATAAAGCGGGCTGCCGGATGAAGCTCCAGACGCTCGTAGCCTGAAAGTTCTATTACCCGGCGGAAGTCCAGTGCCGCATGTAAAACTGCCAGTGCCTCGTTGCGGGCCATGTTGATTTCGTCCAATACGGCAAAGCCCCCGTCTTTTGCAGCTGAATAAATCGGTCCCGGCCTGAAGGTGACTTTTGTTCCATCGTAGGTGTCCGAGCCGATTAAATATGAGGAATCGACGTTTATGTGGAAAGAGATGTCATACAGCGGGCGGCCGAAAAGACAGGCCAGGTTTTGCGCGAGAATATTTTTTCCAGTGGCCTTGCTTCCCGCCAAAAGAAGGTTTTCCCCGGCAAGAATCGCGGCGATTGATTTTTCCCAGACGGACTTTCCGTAATACAAGTATGGCGGTTCTACCAGTCTGGACGAGTCGGCGGATGAATGCTCCTTGCGGAAGGAGTCCGCCTCGTCAATCAAATCTTTGTTCACGCCTTCTGCGCGCAAAAAGTCAGAAATATATTCCGGGCTGATTTTCATTTTTTCCTCGCTTTTTTTCTGTGTCTATCAGTGCAAATCTCTTGGTCTCTTACTCATAATTGCAGACTAAAAAGAGCGGCTTGATGGCTGTGACTTCCCTGTATTCGTCCTGGCTTATTTTTACGGAGGAATTGAGGGCTTTCAAGTCTGACTTTACGACTTCAAGGGCTTCTTCGGAAGTCTCTGCCCTTCCGTGGCGGATTGTCCGAATCATCCTTGTCAGAACAGCCGGGTGGGCATACTGTGGCGGCAGAGGGAAATCCTTTTTGTCTTTTATATAGTCGCTTGCCATGTCCATCGCCTCTTTCCAGTCAGATTCGATGTGTTTTTTTGAGTTCCGTCCGATTGGAAGCAGGTTGCCAGAAAGCATGAAAAGCAAAAATGCCCCGCCGAACAGGAAGCAGTAAAGAGAGATTCCGTGCCCGAATTTCAGGCAGTAAATTCCGCCCGCTATGCATATAAGTGAAATCGCCAGAATGGCAAAGCCAAGCGCGCGTTTTGCGGGGCTGATCTGCTCCTGCGCCCGTTTTTTTGACGCGGCGTATGAGAGGGCCTTGTAGACGACTCGCTTTTCCTCAAGAAAGTCGATTGACTCTTTTAGAAGCTCTATGTTTTTTTCCGCTGTCCCGCTGATTTCTTTTGACGCAAGCTCTTTCCGTTTTTGAGCGGCCGCGTCCAGTTTTTCCTGTGACTCCCTTGAGTGGACTGGAAGGCCAGGGTGATTTTCTTCTATATGTTTTAAAAGTTTGTCTACATCGCTTTCGTATTTAAAGTAGCAGGAAATTTTCCGCCCGTTTTTTAGCTGGGCTACAAAATATGCAAGGCTTGCGAAGGAGCCTTTTCCTGAAAATCCGCCTGCGCTCATGGCGACCCGCTTAAATACCCGGTCTACTTCTTCCCAGAGAACGTAGCGGCGGTACGAAAAAGAAAGTGCGGAGAGGTAAAGACATTTTTCTCCGTCTGCGCAAGTCCAACTCTTAAATGATGATTTCAAGTCTTCGGCTATTTCCTTTCGGGAAAGTTTTTTTTCTCCAGCCGCAAATGGTGCAATAATCAAAGTGTGTTTCCTTCTTGGGGATATTTTATAATGAATACTATTTTAATTCAAATTAAAAATGCCGGGTTTCAAAAAGGAAGCCCGGCATTGAAAATTAAGCACTACAGCGCTTTTTTCGCGTTCTTTGCGGCTCTAAGGAAGAGTCCGAGGAATGCGATTGCTGCGATAATGCCTACCGGGTAGGCGACTGTCGTGTTGAGCTTGAGTGCCGGAATCATTCCCAAGCATTCTGGAGCCATCATGAAGTATGTGATTGAAACTGCGCTCATAAATGTTGCAGGAGCTGCAGCGATCCATACGTTCTTTCTGCCCTCTTTTACGAGGAACATTGCGCCGGCCCAGAGGACGATCATTGCCAGAGTCTGGTTAGTCCATGAGAAGTAGCGCCAGATTGCGGCGTAGCTCAAGAATCCCAAAGTGTTTCCAAATCCGAGGAAGGCTCCGACTGCGAGAACCGGAATACAGAGCTTGAGGCGGTTGAGCCATGCCTGCTGGTCCATTCCAATCCAGTCAGCCAATGTGTAGCGTGCTGAGCGGAACGCAGTGTCACCGGAAGTGATCGGGCATACGATAACGCCAAGCATTGCGATTACGATACCGATACCGCCCATTGTCTTTTTACAGATGTCATAGACAACTGCGGCCTGTCCTGACTTGAGGGCTTCTGCCAAACCTGAGTTTACGAGAAGTCCGTTTGCTCCGGCTGTTGACTCATAGACTGCGTTTCCTGCGGCTGCCCAAATCAAGGCGATGATACCTTCTGCAATCATTGCTCCGTAGAATACAAAGCGTCCCTGTTTTTCTGACTTCAAGCAGCGTGCCATAAGAGGGGACTGGGTTGAGTGGAATCCTGAGATAGCACCACAAGCTACGGAAATGAACATCAATGACCAAATCGGAGTGCCTTTCGGGTCCATGTTGTGGAAGTTGTTGAAGATTTCCTTGATTGCGAATCCGTGTGTCGGAAGGCCGATTGCAACGCCAACGGCCATGACAATCAGACAGATACCGAAGACCGGGTATACACGTCCGATGATTTTATCGATAGAAATGAAGGTAGCGATAAAGTAGTAGATAAGAACGAGGGCAAGCCAGAATGTCGTCTTTATGAGAAGTCCGCTTGTAACTCCGGCTGAGCCTTTAATCAAAGTTACGATAAGTCCCGCAGGGCCTACGGCGAATACTGTTCCGACCATAACCAGAAGGACTACTGCGAAAACGCGCATTACAGTCTTCATGACCGGGCCAAGGTAGTTGCCAATGACTTCGGAAATTGACGCACCGTTGTTGCGCTCAGAAAGCATACCGGCAAAGTAGTCGTGTACTGCTCCGGCAAGGACTGTTCCGAATGTAATCCAGAGGAAAACTACAGGGCCCCAAACTGCACCTGCAATTGCGCCGAAAATCGGTCCCAAGCCTGCGATGTTCAAAAGCTGAACCAGGAAGAGCTTCCACTGCGGCATGACAACGTAGTCTACACCATCGTTGATTGCTACAGCCGGTGTCTCACGGTCGTCCGGTCCGAAGGTGTTGTCCACGAACTTACCGTAGGTGAAGTAACCTCCAATCAGGATGGCCAAGCAAATCAGAAAGCTAATCATAATTAGCATACCTCCTTAAAATTCAAAAATAGTGTAAACCCGAATTTAAAAACGTGCAATTTTTTTTTCAGAAAACAATAACGTAAAAGTTAAAATTTTAACAAAATTGTAAAAATTCAGTCTTTGTTATATTTTGCTATATTTTCGGAGCTTTTGGGCGCGAGATTTTTCGCCGTCGGGGCTTTCCGCGGTTCCGCTTACGCTGCAATGCTTCGCATCGGCTTCGCCGCCGCTCCAATCCTTGCGCAATTTTTCGTGAGATTTATGATACGCCCGCTTAGCGGATGCGGGTGTGCGCCAACGGACGAATGAGGGAGACCGAACTGCGGAATCCAGAGGGGCAGATGTATTTTGCGCCCTCCAAAAAAGAAAATCTAACGGATTTTAAAGAAGATTCCGACCAGGGTGACGGTGATTAAAAGCTGGATAATCAGGAACTTTATGAGGACTTGGGTCGGGGACCAGCCGTGGTTTACCCTCATGTGGTCGTGGAGGGGAAAGCGGATTTTTGCGAAAATCGAGATGTGGAAAAAGCGTTTCAAAAAGACTTTTACGAGTCCCATGCCGCCGTTCAAAAGAATGATGAAAGATGTGGCCAGAATCAAAAATGGGTTGCCGCTGACCATGACCATGAGGCCGATGTAAAAACCCAAAGCCCGGCTGCCCGCGTCTCCCATCAGGACTTTTGAGGGGTAGGCGTTGTGCCAGAGGTAGCCCATCAAAACCCCGGCAAGGGCGAAAGTCATCACAGCCCATGAGGCTCCGTCAGAGAGGTGGGGAACCAGCAGGTACTGGGCTATGTCCTTGTGACCGAGAATGAAGTAGAAGATTACGCCCAAAGTTATCAGGGCGACCAAGACCAGTGTCGATGAAAGTCCGTCAACTCCGTCGGTGCAGTTTGTCGTGTTAACGCTTGTCCAGATCATGATTACGGAGATTACGACGAAAAGCCAGGGCCAAACTTTTATCGGGTGGGTCAAAAAAGGAAGCCAGAAGCAGATTGAGCCGTCCGGACTTGATTTTTGAATGTAAATCGCCATCAAGACAGAAGCCACGACTGAAATCACGAGGTCGAGAAGTGCCTTGCGGTACTCGCCCCATGATGTCACGGATTTGTCATCGAGGTAGCCTGTGACCATCATCAGCCAGGTCAGCAGGAGAACCGAGGACTTGAACCAGTCCAGCGGCACGAAGATAAAACTCAAGAGCGCGAAGACGGATATGAAAAAGACACCGGATCCTGTCGGCTTGCCCTTTGCCGCCTCGGCTGAGACTGTGAATTCCCGGCCGCGGTCGTGGGGCATGAAGTTGTAGAAACGGGGCATGAACCAGCGCACGATTGCAAAGCCAGTGTACAAGGCCATGACAATCAAAACCGTGTAGGACTGCAAAAGTCGGGCAGGTCCGAAGTATTCTTTTAAAAATCCGCCTAGGTAATAGAGCATCTTGAGTAAACCTTAGTTAAAACTTGAAATCTGTGTATTTTTGACAACAACGTCGTGGGCGGAGCCTTCCTGAATTGTCGTGGAGGAAACCAAAGTGATTTTGGCTTTTTCCTGAAGCTCAGGGATTGAGAGGGCGCCGCAGTTGCACATAGTATGGATGACCTTGTTGCATGTCATTGTAACACCATCGTGCAGGTGGCCGGCATAAGGAACGTAGGAATCAACGCCTTCCTCGAAAGAGAGGTTTTTGCTTCCGCCCAAGTCGTATCTCTGCCAGTTGCGGGCGCGGTTGGAGCCTTCTCCCCAGTATTCTTTGACGTAGTTGCCGTTTACGACCAGTTTGTTTGTCGGTGACTCGTCGAAGCGGGCGAAGTAGCGTCCCTGCATAACGAAGTCTGCTCCCATGGCCAGTGCCAGAGTGATGTGGTAGTCGTGGACTACGCCGCCGTCTGAGCAAATCGGAACGTAGATTCCGGTCTTCTTGTAGTATTCATCGCGGGCTTTTGCTACTTCGATTGTGGCTGTCGCCTGACCGCGTCCGATTCCCTTCTGCTCGCGTGTGATGCAGATGGAGCCTCCGCCGATTCCGATTTTAACAAAGTCAGCTCCGTTCTCGGCCAAAAAGTTGAATCCCTCAGCATCGACGACGTTTCCGGCTCCGACTTTTACCTGGTCGCCAAAGTTGTCGTGGATGTAGTGGAGGGCGCGGGCCTGCCATTCTGAGAACCCCTCGCTTGAGTCAAGGACGAAGACATCGCAGCCGGCCTTGATCAAAGCGGGAACGCGTTCAGCGTAATCGCGAGTGTTGATTCCCGCGCCGACGATGTAGCGTCTCTGGCTGTCGAGAAGTTCGAGAGGATGCGCCTCGTGTGTTGAGTAGTCCTTGCGGAATACGATTGAAAGAAGGTTTCCGTCTTTGTCGACCACGGGCAGCTGGTTGATTTTGTTAGCCCAAATCAGCTCGTTGGCCTCGCTCAAGGTGATTCCGTCCTTTCCAGTAACCATGTCGGAAAGGGGAGTCATGTAGTCCTTTACTTTTGCGTCTTCTGGGCAGTGGGAGATGCGGAAGTCACGGCTTGTGATGATTCCGGCAAGTTTTCCGTGGGCTGTTCCGTCCTCTGTGACGGCTACGGTTGAGTGGCCTGTTTTTTCTGTTAAGGCGACGACTTCTTTTAATGTGGCATCAGGGCGGACGTTTGAGTCAGATGTCACAAATCCCGCCTTGTATGATTTTACGCGGGCGACCATTGCGGCCTGGTCCTCGATTGACTGGGAGCCGTAGATGAAGGAGATTCCGCCTTCCTTTGCAAGGGCGATTGCCAGCTTGTCGTCAGAGACGGCCTGCATTACGGCAGAAACCATCGGAATGTTCATCATAAGGGGGCATGTCTCGCCGGCTTTTTTGTTGTAGCGGACGACCGGTGTGCGCAGTGAAACCTTGTCAGGTGTGCAGTCTGCCGGTGTGTAGCCGGGAACCAAAAGATACTCGCCGAAAGTGTGCGAAGGCTCTTCAAAAAAATATGCCATGATTTTCTCCCTATGTTTTGAAAAAAATATATTAGGGTATTTTAGAAAAATTAAGCCTTGCCGTCAATAATCGGCAGTTTTTTAAAGAAGGCTACCGCAAAGGGAATTGACGTGAGCGAAGTCAGAATGTCGGCGGCAGTTTGGGTCACTTCAACGCCGGGCAAGCCCCAGAAGTGCGGAAAGATTAAAATCATCGGAATAAAATAAATTCCCTGCCGCAGGCTTGAGAGAAAGGTCGCAGATTTTGCCTGGCCAGAAGATTGTAGGGTCATGTTCACCCCGTGCATAATTGAATGAAAGGGGAGGGTCAGGCATTGGAAGCGCATTGCGGCGGCTCCGACCAAAACAACCATGTCGTCATCTCGGAAAAGCCTGATGATTTCCGGGGCGAAAATAAATACGAAGACGCCTAAAGTCATCATTACGGCCGCTGAAAATTTTATCATAAAGAAAAAGGCTTCCTTTACCCGCTTGCCCAACCTTGCCCCGTAGTTCATCGCACAGACTGGCTGAAATCCCTGGCCGATTCCGATTGAAATCGCCATCAAAAAGTGAAATGCCCGGCCGGTAATAGACATTCCTGCCACAGCCGCATCCCCGTAGGCCCCGGCCGCCACGTTGAGCATAATTGTCGAGAGGGAGGCAAGCCCCTGGCGACAAAATGACGGAAAGCCGTTTTTCAAAATCGCCGCATAGGTTCTGGGAGACTTTGAGATGCAGGCCGGTGAAATTCTTGCCGCAGTTTTTTTGCGCAGGAACATAGAAAGCAGAATTGAAAAAGAAGTCAGCTGGCTCAAAGATGTGGCGATCGCGGCACCTGAAATTCCGAAATTGAACACGAAGATAAAAAGCGGGTCTAAAAAAATATTCAGAATTCCGCCTGTCGCAAGTCCTACTACCGCAAGATTTGCCCGTCCCTGAAAGCGCAGCTGGTTGTTCAGCGTGAATGTAGAGGCCATAAAGGGAATCCCAAGCAAAATCCAACTCATGTATGACCTGGCGAAGGGCAGAATTGTCGGTGTCGCCCCAAGCCTGACTATAATCCAGTCCTTGAAAAAGAATCCGAAAAGTGCGAGCAGAATTCCGGCCGACAAAATGAAGAAAAATGCTGAGGAACAGTATCTGTCGGCTTTTTCCTGATTTTTTGCCCCCAAGGCTCGTGAGACTATAGCCCCTGACCCCATCCCAATTGTAAATCCGACCGCCTGAACTATTGCCTGCAATGAGAATATTACGCCGACCGCCCCGGAGGCCGAAGTTCCCAATTTGGAGACGAAAAAAGTGTCCGCCATCGAGTAGATTGCCGTCACCATCATTGAAAGTATCGTCGGAATTGCCAGTGTCACAATCAGTCGTGAAACCGGTTCACTTGTCATTTTCTCTACTATATTTTTGGAATTTGCTGAGGAACTTTTCATGCCGCCATTTTGGCCTTTTCTCGCATTTTTGACAAGGAATTTTTATGGGCGCAAGTCTCTCTGCCAGCGTGGCCTCCGGGCTTCGGTGCCCTCGGTGCTACCGCACTTGCCTCCGGCAACCCTCCGGTCCCGTAGCGCAATTTGTTTTTCATCTTCCCGTCCCCCTGCGTAAATATAAGTCGGGTAGGGGATTGAACTGGTAGAATTGAGCTATCACGCGATTCACTAAACGCAAAAAATCCGTTATACTCTAAAATATATGGCTTCAGTCACTTTTATCGAAGAAAAATCAAATTATGGAATTCCCTCTGAACTGAAAAAGGGAAAGCGCAACCTTACCGACGAGGAAATCGCCGTTCTGGTCTACAACCGCAACCGCAATTCCGACCCGACATGGAAAAATATTCTGGTCTCTGAAAATCCCGGAGACTTCAATCCTGAGCTTATTTTTGAATCTGAATTCCGGGGCTGGACTGTCCTCGGTCGTATGAAAAATGCGAAGATAAAATTCCATGACCTGGAACTTGAGACCGGCATCTACCACTCCTGCCTGGCAAATGTCCTCTTGGGAGACGACTGTGTGGTCCGCAACGTGACCTACCTCGAAAATTACCGAATCGGCGACCGTGTAATGCTCTTCAACATACAGGAGATGTCCTGCACCAATCACTCAAAGTTCGGAAACGGAATCCTCAAAAAGGGGGAGCCTGAGTCCAACCGCGTCTGGATTGGAGTCGGCAACGAGAACGGCAACCGGTCTGTCCTCCCGTTTGAGTCGATGATTGCGGCCGACGCTTATATTTGGTCCCGCTACCGTGACGACAAGCTTCTGCAGGAAAAATTCCTTGAGCTGACCGAATACGGAAACAGTAAAAAACTCGACACATTCGGAACCGTCGGAAATGATGCCGTAATAAAGAACTCGACCCTTTTAAAAGACGCCAAAATCGGAGCCAGCGCATACATAAAGGGAGCCTTCAAGTTAAAAAATATCACGGTTCTTTCAAGTGAAGAGGAGCCTAGCCAAATCGGTGAGGGCGTGGAGCTTGTAAACGGAATCATGGGCTACGGGTCCAGGGCATTCTATCAGGCCGTGGCCGTCCGCTTTGTAATCGGCCGCAACTGCCAGCTCAAATACGGGGCCAGGCTTTTGAATTCTGTCCTCGGCGACAACTCTACGATTTCCTGCTGCGAATGCCTTAACAATTTGATTTTCCCCTTCCACGAGCAGCACCACAACTCTTCATTCCTGATTGCCTCGACTGTCTGCGGTCAGAGCAACATCGCTTCCGGGGCTACAATCGGCTCCAACCACAACTCCCGCTCGCCTGACGGGGAAATGTTCGCGGGGCGCGGCTTCTGGCCAGGCCTTTGCTCTGACTTCAAGCACAACTCATATTTTGCATCCTTTGTCCTTGTGGCGAAAGGCTCCTACACAAGGGAACTCAACATCCGCTATCCATTCTCACTGGTGGCCTGCGGAGGAGTGGACGAGCCACTTCACATAATCCCGGCATACTGGTTCCTCTACAATATGTACGCCATTGCCCGCAACAGGACGAAATTCCTTGCCCGCGACAAGCGTCTTGTAAAAGTCCAGCACATAGAAACCGATCCCTTTGCCCCCGACACAATGCAGGAGATTCTTGTCGCCTTGAACCGCTTGATTGAGCTGACCGGCCGCTATCTGATTGACAAGAACGAGCCAGGGGCTGTCAGGGCCGAGACGAGAGATTCCCTTCTCCAGATTGCAAAAGACTATCTCCACCACCACCCGGAGGCCGACTTCGAGCTTTTTGACCGCGATGCGCAGAAAAAATGCGGGGCCAGAATCTTCAAGCCTGTCAAAGCCTACAAGGAGTACCGCAAAATCCTTAAATATTACGCCGTCAACTGCCTGATGGACTACTGCAAGCTACGCAATATTTCCGCCCTGAGTGAAAATGAGATTGAGACCCTCAAAAAACTCCCCCTTTACACAAAGTGGGTAAACGTTGGCGGCCAGGTTCTCCCTGAGGAAAGACTTAACGAGCTTTTTGACCAGATTAAGTCCGGGGCCATTCAAAACTGGCAGCAGGTTCACGCCTTCTATGACGACTGCCAGTCCTGCTACGGCTCTTATAAAATCGCTTATGCCCTCTATCTGCTTGAGTGGCTTTACTCCCGGTCTGTTTCCCAGTTCACAAAGGAGATTTACACCGACATTGAAAAGGACGTTATCGCCGTCAGCGATGAGATTTACGACTCTGTGATAATCTCCCGCATGAAGGACTTTGACGACGATTTCCGCATGATTACATTCCGCAATTCCAGAGAGATGGACGCAGTAATCGGCTCAATCGGAACTGTCACCGAGAACAACTTCCTTTCTGACATCAAAAAATCAACCCGCGAATTCAAGCGGAGCCTCAAGCTTTTATTTAAGGAACTCTGCGGTGACAAGGAAGTGAAGGCCATCAGCCAGGAGGACGAGCTTTTATGGAAGTAAAATACGGAAACCCTTCCATTGAGTCAATCCACGACTGCATCACAGACGTCGCCGGTAAAAATCCTGACTCTTTTTTTGAAAAACTAGAGGAAAAGGAAGGTCTCTCGCCCTTTGTAAAAAACTATGTGCTTGGGTCTTTTTTTCCAAGGATGCTGACTTTCTCAGCCCGTGCCCCAGAAAGCAAGGACGGCATCCCATTTATCCCTGAAAGTCCGACCAAGGATTTTATTCTCTACAATGCCGCCTCCTCGATTTTGCTGGATATTTTGCCCCACTTGTATTCGATTCTCCCGGTGGACGAGGTAAAGAAAAAGATTCCTGAATTTTTGGCCGGAAAATTCAAGTCAGATTCTGGGGTGAAATCCTTGAAAGCTGCATTCAAAATCCTTGAAAGCTTGAAAAAATCACTTTCCGCCCACTTTGATTTTACCGACTCCGATTTTTCCCGCCTGAATATTGCCATTGAGAATGCGCTAAAGGCTGGAAAAAATGACTTTGAGGCCTATTTTAAAATCCTCGACACCTTTGACTACAGAAACGTCAAAGCTCAAACCGCTGACTTTATCCTAGACTCATTCACAAAAAAATTCGTCTACAAAGAAGAGCCTTCGGAAAAATATTTTGCCCAGATTGAGGAAAGTCTTCCCCACTGCTCGGCCTTTTTCATTCCCTATTTGAAGGGCTTTGAGGCTGTCGCATCCCTTGATTTTTCTGCCGCGGAAGATTTTTTCACAGAGGCTGGAAAGAATCTTTCTTTTGCCGGTGACTGGACTTCAGACTTTTTGAGACAGGCTGTAGCCCTCTTCCTCTACGATAAAAAAGAAGAGAAAGCCCAGAAATTCATAGAGGCTGGCGAGGAAGTTGGAATTTTTGCCCAGAATTCAAAAGTCTTTGCTGTGGAAAGCGCCCACCGTGATTTTTATATCCAGTTTAATCTAAAAATGTTCAAGGATTTTGCAAAAGTCCGGGTTCGTGCATTAAAAGACGTAAAAATTCTTTATACCGATAAAATTCGCGAGGCGGTTGACACAGGCGACTTGAAAAAGCTCAAAACTGTTTGTCCGCCTGAAAAAATTGACTCCGTGAGAATTGAGGGAGTCTCCCTTTTGTATTACGCAATCCAGAGAAAGGGTGTGGTCAAGCAGGGGGCGGAGGCTTTTACTCAAAATCTTGTCGCTTCTGAAACTGACCGCTCATTTCGCTCAATTGACCTTTCAAAATTTTCTCTTGAGGAGAGAAGGGCTGCCGCTTTGAAAATCCAGCATTCCATGCGGGACACCTACGAAAAGTCAGGGCTTGGAAATCTCTTTTTTGAGTCCAGCTGCGGAAGTGAAAAAGAAATTCCTGCGCTCTTAAAAAAGCTCGAAGCTCTTATTGCCTATATCGCTGAAAATGCAGGGGATGTCGATTCCTTCACCCGGCAGATTGAAGGCTCCTTCGGAACGAACGCCTTGGCCCTTGCCGCTGAGATGGACGACGCTCAGTCCGCAAAAATCCTGTTAAATAGGGGGGCTTCTCCTTCTAGACAAAACGGTTCTGCTCCGTTCGGAATGAATTATTCTGACGGAAGCAAGATTTCGGTTGAGCTGCCGAACAATTTTCTTTACAGGTTGATTTCCTTTAAGTCATTTGTGACTTTGAAAGTCTTTTTGACGGAATTTACAGAGCTTGCCCGCCCGATGATGACCGAGACAAGCAAAAAGAGCAACATTACCCCTCTTGTCTATCTGATTTTGACCCAAATCTATGCCGCTGCTACAAAAGAGGAGTACGATGCCAACTCAAAAATTGTGAACGAATTGATTCCGCTTTTTGAGGCCTCAGGAGCAAAAATCCGACAGCAGACAGCTTTTGGAAGTGCCGAAAAATTACTGGGCATGAAGCATTAATCAGCATATTGCGTTAGAAAAAATCCCGGCCTGTGTGACCGGGATTTTTTATGTTTGCAGAGATTTATCTACGCCTGCGGGTCAACACAAGGAGGCGTAAAAGGGAGCCGATTGCGGTTAGGGCCGCGGCAACGTATGTCATTGCGGCGGCGGTAAGTACCGCCCTTGCCCCGCGAAGCTCCTCCTCGTCCAAAGTTCTGGTCTCCCGCAGGATTTTCAATGCCCGCCTTGACGCGTTGAATTCCACCGGAAGGGTAATTATATAAAAGGCGACTGAAACTGCGAAAAGAATCAAGCCTATGTTTGTGACAAGCTGGGCGAGTGCGAAAGTGTCGGCGGATTTTGCAGAATATCCGAAAATAATTCCCAAAATCGCCATCATGGGGCCGAATCTGGAGCCTATGTTTGCGGCCGGGTAGACGAATGACCTCATTGCAAGCGGCGCGTAACCCCGGTTGTGCTGGATTGCGTGGCCAGTCTCGTGGGCGGCCACCCCGATTGCTGCGATTGACTCGCTTGCGAAGGTCGAGTCGCTCAGGTTCAGGGTTTTGTTGCCGGGATTGTAGTTGTCGGTCAGCTGGCCGCGAATCGGGTGTACTGTGACATCGTGGATGTCGTTTGACCAGAGTAGTATGGAGGCCGCCTTTTGCCCTGTTATTCCCTTTTTGCTGCGGATTTTGTCGTATTTTGCGAAAGTGCTTTTGACTTTTGCCGAGGCTATCATGCTCAAAATCACAAATGGCATGACGAAAATCAAGTAAGTTAAATCCATCGAAATCCTCCAAACGTGTAATATTCTGTAAGATTTTTCTAGTAAAAACAATTTTGATGTGCGCTACCAGTCACGTTCGCGTCCTGTCGAAATCGCTAGATATCGTCGCTACACGCTGTTCTTGCCTTGAAACTTTATACGTTTGCCGCTTGCGCGGCAGGGTATGTAGCCCCGAAGTTGGCCGGCGGTTGAGCACTGTCGAAACCTCCGGCCAATGAGCGTGAGCGAAGGGCGAAACACCCGACGACCGCGAAGCGGGCGGCCGCCCAAAAATCTTGTCTGTTCATATTTTACAATTTCTGCTATTATATGTCCAATTATATTTTGGTCCTGCCGCACGCCAGCGGTGGAGACAAGGAGTTTTTTCAAATGGCAACAGCTAAAAAAGACGAGCACGCATGCACACTGGACAAAATCATTTCTTTGTGCAAACGCCGCGGATTTGTTTATCAGGCTTCTGAGATTTACGGCGGACAGGCCGGCGCATGGGATTACGGCCCCCTTGGAGTTGACTTCAAGCGCAACATCCAGAACGAATGGTGGCACTACATGACCCAGCTTCGCGACGACGTTGTTGGTCTTGACTCTGCAATTTTCCAGCACCACACGACTTGGAAGGCCTCCGGCCACGTTGACCACTTCTCAGACCCGATGGTCGACTGCCTTGAGTGCCAGGCCCGCCACAGAGCCGACAAACTGATTGAGGACTTCGTTGCCGCCAACCCCGACAAGGCTCCCTCAAAACCCGTTGACACAATGAGCCACGAGGAGATGAAGGCCTACATCGACGCCAACATCGACTGCCCGACCTGCAAAAGCAAAAACCGCAAGTACACGGCCGTCCGCGAGTTCAACCTCATGTTCAAGACATACCAGGGACCTGTCGCCGATGACTCACACTTGATTTACCTGCGCCCTGAGACCTGCCAGGGAATTTTCACTGACTTCAAGAATATCGTCCAGTCAAACCGCATGAAGATTCCTTTCGGAGTCGCCCAGGTAGGAAAGTCTTTCCGCAACGAGATTATCTTTAAAAACTTCATTTTCCGCACCTGCGAGTTCGAGCAGATGGAGATGGAGTATTTCTGCAAACCCGGCACAGACGAGGAGACTTTTGAGAATTGGAGACAGTACCGGTGGAATTTCTACCTCAAGTACGGAATCGCAGAGAAAAACCTTAAGTGGCACCACCACGACAAGCTGGCCCACTACGCAAAGGATGCCTACGACATCACATACAACTTCCCGATCGGCTTTGAGGAAATCGAGGGGGTTCACAACCGCACTGACTTTGACCTTTCACAGCACACAAAGACTTCCGGCAAGGACATGAACTACATCGACCAGGAGGACGGAAACAAGTCCTACACTCCTTATGTCATCGAGACTTCCGCTGGACTCAACCGCAACTTCCTGGCTTTCATGTGCGAGGCCTACGAGGAGCAGAACGTCGGAAAAGACGGCAAGGATGACTGGAGAACTGTCCTCCACCTTGACCCCCGCCTAGCCCCAATCACAGTGGCCGTTCTTCCGCTGATGAAAAAGGACGGACTTGCCGAAAAGGCCAAGGAAATCCAGCACATGCTCAAAGAGGATTTCGTCACCGACTACGACCAGTCAGGCACAGTCGGAAAACGCTACCGCCGTCAGGACGAGGTTGGAACACCTTTCTGCGTCACAGTCGACTACGACACTCTCGACAAGGAAAGCAAGGACTTTGACACCGTTACAGTCCGCTACCGCGACTCGATGGAGCAGGAGAGGGTAAAGCTCTCAGAACTTGTCGCCTTCATCCAGAAAGCGATTAAAGAATACAAACCTGTAGTACGGTAGATTTTTTATGCCATGCGGATTGGTTCAGGCTTGCTCGAAACTCCGTTGAGAGAAAACCGGCCTTCACTTATAAAAAAAAGTGAGCAGCGTTAGCTGCGAACAAATCCGCGTGATAATGATTTTATGGACTATATATCATTAGGAAAATCTGAACTTCTCGTCTCCCGAACGGCTTTCGGTGCTGTGGCCTTGGAGGATGCGTCTTCCGATGCAAAGGCCTCCGATATGGCCAAAATCGCCTTTGACGAGGGGGTCAACTTTTTCGATACAGCCCGGTCTTCCCCGGAAAGCGAGGAGCGTCTTGGCGAGGCCGTAAAGCCTTTCCGCAAGGACATATTTCTGGCCACGAAAACCAGAGCACACACCTCTGACGAGCTTTCAGAGGATATTGACTCCTCCCTCCGCGCCCTCCAGACTGACTACATCGACTTGTACCAGCTTGACTCCCCATCAATCCTCCCGGAAATCGACGGTGCTGACGGTCTTATTGAAAGGTTGCAGAGGCTTAAAAAAGACGGGATAATCCACCATTTCGGCATCACGACGGACAATTTTGACATAGCGAGGGCCGCCCTCAACTCCAACGTGGGCTGGGAGACAATCCAGTTTCCGTTCAATGTCTTGTGTACAAAGGAAATCGAGGATTTTGTGGCGGACTGCCAGAAATCCGACATCGGCTTTATAGCCATGCGGCCCCTCTGCGGCGGAATCGTCCAGGACATTCAGACGGCTTTCTCTTACCTCCACCAGTTTGACTGGGCTGTTCCTGTCTGGGGACTTTCAAAAAAAGAGGAGCTGCGACAAATCCTAAAGCTGACCAACCGGCCGCCCCAGCCCGACCAGGCTTTCTTTGATAAAGTGAAAGTATTAAGGGAATTCTTCAACTAGATTTTTGCAGCTATGACATTCACTGGAGCGTCACCCTCCGGCTCTCCCGCACAAAAAGCGGCTTCCCGATTTCGCCTTCAAGTTCCGCCATCTGGCGCGAAAGATTTGGCTGCGTAGTGAACACAACCTCCGCCGCCCGGGAAAATGATTCTTCTTCTGCCACCGCAAGAAAGTAGCGTAATACGCGTATGTCCATGATTATTCCTCAAAATAATCGGTGTCGATTTTCTTTATCTGGTAAGTTTGCGCTACGCTGATACCTATATTGTATTCAATCATCAGCTCGGCAAGGGCCTGCCCGTCAATCAAAACAAGCTTCTGATTATTTAAGTTTGCAGTGTATTCGCGGGCTTCCTGCGAAAAAGTTCCAGTTGTAATGAAAACTCCCTTCGCGGAATTTTTAACAACAAGTGCGCCAACGAACTTTTGGATTTCTGGGCGACCGACACAACCCTGCCATCTTTTTGCCTGAATGTAAATCGAATCAAGACCAAGCCTGTCTTCTTTTATGATTCCGTCAATTCCTTCATCCCCGCTTTTCCCTACAACCTGAGCTGCTTCTTCGCGAGAACCGCCGTATCCCATTTTAACAAGCAAATCAACTACAAGATGCTCGAAGAACTGAGGAGAGCAGAAAAGGATTTTTTGTAAGCTCTGCTTTGCCACGTTCTGTAATTTTAAAATAACTTCTGCGTGTGTCTTCCAAAAGTTTTGCCATTTTCAAATAAGTACGTGCCCAGCCGACACGGTTTGTCATCACATCTTGGGACCCAGACGGTAACATTTGCTTACGCTCTTCATCAGTCAGTTTGAATTCGATAGACAAAGCTTCAACGGCATCGGAAAACTTATGTTCATTTCCATCGGCGGCATATTTTAAAAGTGGAAGCATAGCAGTTTGGTAATCTGGAATCGGCATTTTGTATTTCTCCTTTGAGTCCCGTCCAAGTTTTTAATTTGGTCACTTAAAATAGTATCGCGTATGGACTGATTTTTCAATTCAGCATTATATTCATTATGCAAGTCACCGTCCCTTGTGATATAATTACAGTTAATTCAAACAGTGCACAGGAGGAAATCATGGACGCAATGGAGAACCTGCTCACACGTCGGAGCATCAGAAAGTATCAGGACAAGCCTGTTCCAAAAGAAAAGATTGAGAAAGTCATCAATGCCGGGCTTTTCGCCGCAAGCGCAATGGGGCGGCAGTCGCCAATCATCGTTGCGGTTACGGACAAAGAGACCCGCGACAAGCTCTCCCAGGCGAACGCAAAAATTATGGGCACAAATTCAGACCCATTTTACGGCGCGCCTGTCGTCTTAATCGTGCTAGCCCCCGCCGATTTCCCCAACCGCATTTATGACGGAGCCTGCGTTATGGAAAACCTCATGCTGGCAGCCCATGAACAAGGACTCGGCTCTTGCTGGATTCATCGAGCAAAAGAAGAATTCTCCCAGACCGAATGGAAATCCTGGCTCAAATCTCTTGGAATCGAAGGCGACTGGGAAGGAATCGGTCACTGCATATTGGGCTTCCCGGAAGGAGACGGACCGGCTCCCGCACCAAGAAAAGAAAATCGGGTTTTCTGGGCGGAATAAGATTTTTATTCGTGCGGAGGGTTTAATACCCCGCCCCTTGGGGCGTAAAAAAGGGTATTGAACCCGACTGCGATTCCAATTACGAACCAACATACCCCGCGGGCTTGCCCCGGGGTTGTTGATTTTTTCTGGGCGTTCCCGCCGCACTTTCCACTATAATAAACTCGCAATGATTCAAAAGTCGCTCGGAACAAAAACAGTCACAATCTTCATGCCAGAGACTAGCACACCGACCGCCGTCCCCGTCGTCTACCTGAATGTCTTTGAAGGAAACGGCTCATCTGAATGGGAAGCCTGCAAGTCTGCTGACTGCCCGCCCTTTGTCCTTGTCGCAATCGGCGGCTTGGACTGGAACTGCGACATGACACCCTGGCAGTCAAAGTCAGTTTTCAAAGGCGGCGGCGATTTTGGCGGTAAGGCGCGTGAACATCTCTTATATATAGAAGAAAGTGTAATTCCTTTTGTGGAAAAAACGCTTTCTAGGCAGTGTGGCTTGCAATCGGCATTTTCCGCCATCGCAGGATATTCTTTGGCAGGACTTTTTGCCTCTTGGACGGCTTTTCAGTCCGTGCCATTCACAAGATTTGCCTCCGCTTCCGGCTCCTTGTGGTTCCCGTTGTTTTTGGATTACGCAAAAGAAAATCCATTCCAAAAAAATCCCGACCGCTTCTATCTTTCCCTTGGCGACGCAGAAGAAAAAGCGAAGAATCCCGTAATGGCAAGCGTGGGCGACTGCACCCGCGGTTTTGCAAAAGTTCTAGAAGAGCGAAAAATCAAATCTATTTTGGAAATGAATCCTGGCAACCATTTCAAAGACCCCGACCTCAGAATCGCCAAGGGAATCAAGTGGATTTTGGAGGAGTAAATGCCAACAGCTTTTGAGCAGGCAGTTTACGATTTTCTTCTCACAATTCCTAAAGGCAAAGTCGCAACTTACGCCCAAATTGCAAAGGCATTGGGGAACTCGAATCTTTGCCGCGCAGTCGGAAACGCATTGCATAAAAATCCGGAGCCGGACAAATATCCCTGCTACAAGGTCGTAAACTCAAAAGGGCAGCTTGCTAAAAACTTTGCTCTTGGAATTGATGAGCAAAAGCGTTGGCTAGAAAAAGATGGAATTGCGGTTGTCGATTGGAAGGTGGATTTGCGAGACTATGGAATATAGTAATTCAAATTGCGATTAGCGCGAATGTCGAATTTTATACACTTCCATCGTAATGATGGTAAATACTGAAACACGACATTTGAGCTATATATGAATTTTTGCGAATTGTAAGATGATTTATCGGGCTGTAATTTATAACTAAAATGCATAGATTTCAATAAATAAATACAATTTGTAATTCATCTCCCCCTCCGTTATATTTTAACCGTACACAAGCAGAACGGAGGTTCAAATGAAAATCGCAAAACTTTTTGGGGCGGTCGCACTGGCTGCTATCACATTCACTGGAGCGTCATGCGCTTCAAACAAGGGTGTATCTATGGAAAAATTGAATTTGACGACAGACTGGGACAAGGTTTTCCCGAAATCAGACAAGGTTGACCACAAAAAAGTGACTTTCCACAACCGCTTCGGAATCACGCTGGCGGCAGACTTGTACACACCAAAGGGCGCAAGCGGAAAACTTCCGGCAATCGCGGTTTCTGGTCCCTTTGGCGCGGTAAAGGAGCAGTCTTCGGGATTGTACGCACAGCACATGGCAGAGCAGGGCTATGTCGCACTCGCGTTCGACCCGTCTTTCACCGGCGAATCTGGCGGCTACCCGCGCGACACGAACTCGCCCGACATCAACACGGAAGATTTTTCTGCTGCGGTGGACTTCCTTTCCGTGCAGGAAAATGTTGACCCAGAGCGAATTGGCATCATCGGAATTTGCGGTTGGGGCGGAATGGCTTTGAACGCCGCCGCAATAGACACAAGAATCAAAGCAACAGTCACTAGCACAATGTACGATATGAGCCGCGTCACCGCTTTCGGCTACTACGACTCGATGGACGAGGACGCGCGCTACGAGGCCCGCAAAGCATTGAACGCACAGCGGACTGCCGATTATAAATCCGGCACATACTTCAAACCAGAAGTTGACTTCAACATTCCGCCGGCTGACGACGCTCCACAGTTCGTAAAGGACTACGCCGCCTACTACGCACCGTTCGGACGCGCCTACCACAAGCGGGCAATCAACTTCAATCGTGGCTGGACAACGACCGCGACAGCATCCCTTTTGAACACAAAACTTCTCGCGTTCAGTAAGGAAATCCGCCAGCCTGTCCTGATGGTTCACGGAGAAAACGCCCATTCGCGCTACTTTAGCGAGGACGCGTACAAGAACATGACAAGCGGCTCTCGCTGGGCGGCGAACAAGGAGCTGTACATCGTGCCAGGAGCAAATCATACCGACTTGTACGATGGCGGCTTGAACAAGGACAAGATTCCGTTCGACAAGATTGAGGAGTTCTTCAAGAAGAATTTGTAGTTAGACCGAACCTGCGTGAAATTCGTTTTTGCGAGTTTCGCGCGGGTTTAATTTTTAGGAGATTTTATTGTGAAGAGAATTTTCTTTGCATTGTTGATGATGTCATTCCTTGTGGCTTCTTACGCGGGAGCAAAAGTTCAGGTGAAGGACGCGAAAATCGTGGTCTCTCCTTTTGACTGGGGACCAGGCGTGGATAAGGTTGTGCTTCGCCTTTCTTCTGCAGTTCAGGGGAATGCCATTTCTAAAGAAAACATTCAAGCCACAACCAACGGCGTTGAGCGGGAAGTTCTTGGCGTGTATCTTTCGGACGGACAGGGCGAGGTCTCATCAAAAAAGAAATCGGCATACATAACGCTCAGGCTAAAGACCTCTTACAAAACTTCAGGCTCTCCGTTCAGGTACGATGCCGGAAAGACGAACCAAAACAAGTGGCGCGACAGTTATCCGGTTGAAGTGCGTGTCGGTGAATTGAATTTTTCGGGCGATTTGATTGAAAAGCGACTTTCCCCGGCGGCAGAAAAATTTTCCGTCCGTGGAGAAAAGCGCGGCTCGTACACAAATCCAATGACTGGCAAAAAAGACTCCCTTGTGATTCGATACGCCGCCTACGAGCCAAAGACACTCAAAAAGGACGGCGCAAAAAATCCGCTTGTCATCTGGCTGCACGGTCAGGGCGAGGGCGGGTTCGACCCCGACATCACTTTGCTCGGAAACAAGGTGACGGCTCTGGCAGGCGAAAAAATCCAAAGCCATTTTACGACAGCGGGCGGAAAAAAGGGCGCGTACATTTTTGTTCCGCTTACCGAAACCTACTGGATGGACGGCGGAAACGGCACAAACTCAAACGGAGACTTTGGCTCTCGCTACACGGAAATCCTGATGGACACAATCCGCGACTATGTCGCAAAAAACAAGGATGTTGACCCGTCGCGCATTTATCTTGGCGGCTGCTCGAACGGCGGCTACATGACGGTGAATATGATGGTAAGCTACCCCGACTACTGGGCTGCGGCATATCCTGTCTGCGAGGCCTACGCATTCAACTTTTTTGCCCGCGACGAAAATGGAAGCTACATTCCAGAAATCTCTGGCGGAAACGCGATGGGCGGCGCGCTCAAGTTCAAGTCAACGGACGACCGCTTTTTTACGGACGAAAAAATAGAGGCTGTCAAAAACATTCCGGTCTGGTTCGTGCAGTCTGCGGACGACTCTATCGTTCTTCCATACCAGTTCGTGCTTCCGACCTACAAGGCTCTTTTGAATGCCGGCGCAGAAAACTCATGGGTTTCCTATTTTGACAGCGTAAAAAGCGCGGACGACAAGGGAACAAAGTTCATCGGGCATTGGGTCTGGGTGTATCTTTTGAACGACGAAGTTTCGGGAGTTCTGGACAAGGAAGCGGTTCTTGCGGCAGACGCTTCGTTTTCGTCGATTGAGGGAAACGCTAAAGGCGGAAAAGAGTTTAAAAGCATTTTTGCATGGATGAACGAGCAGAAAAAACGGTAGGATTTTTAGGAGAAACGACTATGACCAAAGACGAATTCCAAAAGCAAATCATCTTCCCCATCGGAGAACCGAACGACGCTTATGCCCAATATTTTTCAGGGCAAAGCTATCTTGCTCCGATTTCAAACGAGCAGGTCAAATTTTTCAACGTGACTTTCGAGCCTGGCTGCCGCAACAACTGGCATGTCCATCACGCCTCAAAGGGCGGCGGGCAGATGTTGATTGGAATCGGTGGAAAAGGCTGGTATCAAGAAGAGGGCAAGGCGGCACAGGAGATTTTGCCCGGCACAGTGATTCATATCCCTGCAAACACAAAGCACTGGCACGGAGCGCAGAAGGATTCTTGGTTCAGCCATCTGGCATTTGAAATTGACGGAGAGGACACTTCAAACGAATGGCTTAAAGCGGTTAGCGATGAGGATTATGGGAGGCTCTAGCGTATGAAAAAATCACAAAAGCACGAAATTGTGATATACTATCTTTATGAGAATTTATCTTGACAACTGTTGCTATAACCGTCCTTACGACGACCAAACAAACCTGAGAATTCAGATTGAATCACAGGCAAAACTTGCTGTTCAGTCAAGGATTCGACAAGGCTTGTATGAGGCGGTGAATGCAAAGTGCGACTATTTTCTTACAACAGACAGGAAGGTTTTGAATACGCCTGTGCCAGAACTAAAAATCGTGAATCCTGTGCAGTTCATTTTTGAGGTTGACCTATGACATTGACAAAAACAGATACCGCAGTTCGCTGTGAGGGAATGAGCCTACTTGTAAAAGGACTTGGCGAAGTCGATGCTGAGCGTTTTGTTGCCCTTATCAGCCGAGAGTCGTTTGATTATACCGAATGGCGCAAGATAAATCTCGAAGATGACGATGTCCGTTCTTTGAGCCGCAAGGCGATGGAGTATGCAAGGACATTGTAAACAATTCCCCCATTACGCTCCATCCATTCCTTCTAACTCTTGCAAGGCTTGTTCAAGCAGTTTGATTGTTTTTGAATGGTCGTTTTTTATGTGTGCGTTCTTTCCTGTCACCAAAAATTCAACGGAAGTCCGAAGTGCGTCGGCGATTCGGACGGACTGCTCGGCGTTCGGCAAGCGGTCTCGATTTATCCATGACTGCAATGTGTTGTAACTTTCCTGTATTTTTACCGCCAACTCTTTTTGTGAAAAATCCAAATAGTCCAGCCTGTCTTTTACTCTTATCCAAAATGGTAGCATACATTTAAAAATAGCACGAATGTACTGATTATTACTTGACTTTTATGCTATATGTGCTTATTATATAAGTTTATTAGGACGATTGTGCGAACTTTTGTCATAAAATGGTGCAAGATTTTATGACAATCGATTATAAAAGGAGTGTTTCATGTCGGAAAAAGTAAAAGCAGTTTTAGGAAAGGTAAAAGGGGTTATAAACAAACTCCCTTTTGAGAATCTTGTTAAGAAGATTCCCGCATTGGAAAAATTTGCAGGCTATGCAAATTATGCGTTCTGTGTGCTTGTAATACTCGTTATCGGTGCATTTGCCTCTGGCGGAAATAAAGGTGTTGGTCCTGCTGTTAAAGAACTTATGAAGACAAATGATGAAGCTTCTCGTTATTGGGCCAATTTTATTCAAGCAAACGGAATCAATGCCATTGACAGCGATGGTGATATTTTGATTGTCGTTGCCGCAAAGTCGAATAATTTGCCATTGGTGAAGGCGTGCGTTCAGAGTGGTGCGGATGTGAATTTATACTACCAAAAGGATAAAAAGACTGCACTTGATTATGTAATCGGCAACAACAATTACGATATGGTAAAATATCTGCTGAAGCAAAAGGCCGTGATAGCCTGTGATGATTTTGACAGTATGCAAAGATGTCTGTATAGAAACACTAATGATGATATAATTGATTTATTGTTCGATAATCTTCCTAAATCATATTTTGACTGGACTAAAAAGAAAGAGTCATTTTTTAGAAGTCCTGGAATGTTTTGGATTTCTTACGGTGAAGATAAGGGGTATTGCTACAACATTCTTCTAAAACTTTATAAGAACAACTATAAACCTTGTGGTGATGACATAGGATATCTTTTGCAGTTCTTTAGTGATGACAAAACAAAAAACGAGACCTTATTCCAAATTTTTAAAGATTGGATGAAAGTCGCACCTGCAGAAGTTGCAGCTTCGAGTGTCTATGATATATCTAAAACAGAAAAAGCAGAGAATGATATGCAATTCCAGATGTTTAAAATGGCAATCTCAAATTGCAAAAATCTTTCAACCTGCCAGCAAGCTGTTGATGACAATTTAAAGACATCTATATACAAAGAAAATACAACTACAATCAAAATTGGTCAGGATAAAATAAAAGAGATTATACCGATTTTGAAGAAAAATAATTTTGACTTTTCACAATCGGAATTACTTTACGAACTTTATTCGGTATTACCAGGTTATATAGATAAAATTCACGGATATGACAGAGATATAGATGCAAATCAAGGTAATGATAATTATGTAGCGTATTATCAAGAATGGAAAAATCAAACTCTTGTTGAGATTTCTGAAAATATTGATATGGAGTTTGCAAAATACTTGATAAGTGAAGGATTTGCTTTTTACTCTAAATATCATGGCAATTACGCAAAAGAAATCGAAACTGCCTATAAAGAATATATGGAAAACTACTACAACAAATAGTTCAGAGAAAAAATCAGACAGGACATCGGCAAGTTTTGCCAAGTGATGTCCTGCTGACATAAATATTTGGAGAAAAAAATATGAGTGATGAAAATCCTGTTTTGGATTTTAGTGTGTTTGCGAATAAGAAAGAAGACAAAGAAGAATTAAAAGGACTCTACGGAGTCGATACTGACGATGAATTAGAAGATGCGTTGTCTTGTGACGATGCAGAATAAAACAAAGTGAATTGAATATTGGAATTAAATCTTTAGCGACACATTGACTTGAGTCAAACTGTCAGCGCATTTCAAGACCGCCTTGACCCTATCCAAAAATCTGTGTAAATGGCAAAGTTCAATTAAATGCGGGAAC
>CAMOIE010000010.1 GCA_946615905.1 uncultured Treponema sp.
GCATGGGCAAGGAAGAAGGTCGTGCCGAAGGAGCTGCTGCGCAGAAGGCCGAGGATGAGAAGATTCTACGGGAGACTGTTGCACAAATCACTGCGGACAAGGACGCAGAGCTTGACCGACTCAAAGCTATGCTTGCAGAGCATGGAATTGATTTTGAAAAAAAATGAAATTGCTGGAAATAACAATTGCGTAAGCGTTGCTGTGCAAAGGACGACAGCGGTATAAAGGCCTACGAAACGATGGGATGGCGGAAGAACTCGTTTCCACCATCCCACTCCAGCTACGCAGACGAACTAAAAAAATGAAAGATAAATTGTGCACGGATGGGGTGCGCTAGGCGATGGAACCCCGGCAGTTCGAGACGCAAAGCGGCGAAGAATGAGCGTCAGCGAAGGGTGGAACCGCCAACCCCGCAAGGGGAAGCGCCCAAATTCTTAATTTCTCATTCCAAATTATTCCATATTAACTTCAAAAGTGCTAAATTAAATTATTATTTTTTAAACTGTCATCCAAGGAGAAATGATAAAATGTACCGCATTTCAAAGTTACCTCCTGTAACTTTGAAATGCCCGAGTTTTCTCCGAAAACTCGCATAAATCACAACTTTTAGAATCAAGCGCCCTCCATGGCGCAAAGGAGAAATGATAATATGTACCCTTTTAACAACATCGAGCCGAAATGGCAAAAATACTGGGCCGACCACAAGACTTTCAAGGTCACTGAGGACGAGAAATTCCCAAAGGAAAAACGCGCCTACATTCTGGACATGTTCCCCTACCCGTCAGGAGCCGGTCTGCACGTCGGACACCCGGAAGGCTACACTGCCACGGACATCTACTCCCGCTACCTGCGCATGAACGGCTTTAACGTCCTGCACCCGATGGGATATGACGCGTTCGGTCTCCCCGCGGAAAACTACGCGATTAAAACCGGAACCCACCCGGCAACGACGACTTTCAAAAACATCGAGCATTTCACCCAGCAGATTAAGGCTTTGGGATTCAGCTACGACTGGGACCGCTGCGTGATTACCTGCGAGGCGGAATACTACAAGTGGACCCAGTGGATTTTCCTCCAGCTCTACAAAAAGGGGCTTGCATACGAGGCTGAGACACCGATTAACTGGTGCCCCTCCTGCAAGACAGGACTTGCGAACGAGGAGGTCAAAGAAGGCCACTGTGACCGTTGCGGTGCCCAGGTCACGCACAAGACAATCCGCCAGTGGATTTTGAAAATCACAGCCTACGCTGACCGTCTCTTGGGAGACCTTGACGAGCTTGACTGGCCGGAATCCGTAAAACTGATGCAGAAAAACTGGATTGGAAAGTCAACCGGCGCCGAAGTCGACTTCACTATCGCCCCTTCGACAAGCTCAGGAAGCCCTTCCAAGGCCGCGGGAGAAAAACTGACTGTCTACACGACAAGATGTGACACCCTTTTCGGAGCGACTTACATGGTCGTCTCCCCTGAACACCCGCTTGTCTCAAAGCTGGCCTCAGACGAACAGAAAGCGGCAGTGGAAAAATACGTCGAGGAGGCCGCGAAAAAATCAGACCTTGAGCGCACTGACCTTGCAAAGACAAAGACCGGTGTTTTCTCAGGAAGCTATGCGGTCAACCCTGTCAACGGAAAGCTCATTCCAATTTGGATTGCCGACTACGTTTTGATTTCTTATGGAACTGGAGCCATTATGGCCGTTCCAGCCCACGACACCCGCGACTGGGAATTCGCAAAAAAATTCGGTCTTCCGATTATCGAGGTTTTGAAAAGCGAGGTTGATGTCCAGAAAGAGGCATGGACTCAGGACGGAGTTCACGTCAACTCTGAATTTTTGGACGGACTGAACAAAAAGGACGCGATTGAAAAGATGCTGGCCTTCCTTGAGGAAAAGAAAATCGGACACAAGGCCGTTCAGTACAAGCTGCGCGACTGGGTTTTCAGCCGACAGCGCTACTGGGGAGAGCCTATTCCTCTGGTTCACTGCCCCAAATGCGGCACTGTCACAGTTCCGGAAAGCGAGCTTCCGTTGAGACTGCCCGATGTAAAGACCTACCAGCCGACAGGAACAGGTGAGTCACCATTGGCCGGAATCGACTCATGGGTCAACTGCAAGTGCCCGAAATGCGGCGGGGATGCAAGGCGCGAGACAAACACTATGCCCCAGTGGGCAGGTTCCTGCTGGTACTACCTGCGCTACCTCGACCCCAAAAACGACCAGGAATTCTGCTCAAAAGAGGCTGAGAAATACTGGATGCCGGTCAATCTCTATGTTGGCGGAGCTGAACACGCAGTATTGCACCTGCTTTACGCCCGCTTCTGGCACAAGGTTCTCTACGACTGCGGAGTTGTCTCCACAAAAGAGCCTTTCCACCGCCTCATAAACCAGGGAATGATAACCTCTTTCGCCTTCCAGAGAAAGTCAAAGTCTCTTGTCGCTGTTGACGCGGTTGACGAAAAAGACGGAAAATTTTTCGCAAAGGATGACGGCGAGGAGCTTGAGCGGGTCGTGGCTAAAATGTCGAAGTCGCTCAAAAACGTCGTGAACCCGGACGAGATGATAAAGAACTACGGGGCTGACTCCGTTCGCATGTACGAGATGTTCATGGGGCCGCTCACTGTCTCAAAGCCTTGGAACACACAGGGACTTATCGGAGTGAACCGCTTCCTCGACAAAATCTGGGCGATGGCGGACAAGGCGACTGGAAACGAAGACATCTACGGAAAACTAGAGTCCAAGGAATTGCAGAGCCTTAGAAAGACTTTCGCAAAGACCGTGAAAAAAGTCACTGACGACACCGCAAGCTTGAATTTCAACACGGCAATCAGCCAGATGATGATTTTCATCAACGAGGCCTCAAAGCTCGACTCAATCCCCAAGGCCATGTGGGAGGGATTTGTCCTCATGCTGTCAGTCTACGCCCCCCATCTCGGAGAAGAACTCTGGGAAAAGCTGGGACACAAAGAATCCTGCGCCTACGAAAAATGGCCGGAATTCGATGAAAAATACGCCGCCGAGGACGCAAAGACAATCGTGGTCAGTGTGAACGGAAAAGTCCGCGACAAATTCGAGGCAGCCACAGGAACCGCCAAGGAAGAGCTTGAGAAGATGGCCAAAGAGACAGCCGGATTCAAAAAGTTCACCGAGGGCAAGACCGTGGTGAAAGTCATCGTTGTCCAGGACAAGCTGGTTAATATAGTAGTAAAATAAATTTTCGGGTGCCCGCCGGCAAAAGCCGGCGCCGCTATGTTCGCCCTTCGCTCACGCTCATTGGCGGCGGTCGCCGCCAACTGCGGGGCTTCCAGCGCTGGCACGTTTTCCAAATCATCGCTTTTGCCTGTATACTTAAAGCAGGAATCGCTTGGCTCGGGTTGCCAGAGTCATGGATGGCACCCCGACAATTCCTTTTAATCTTTAATCAAAACAGTTTTCCCTGCCCGGTAGAATCCTCTGAATTCTGATTTTTCGCCTGCAAGCCCAAATGCTCATAAGCCTTTGGAGTGACAATTCTTCCGCGGGGGGTCCGCTGAATCAGCCCCTGCTGAATCAGATAAGGCTCGTAGTAATCCTCAAGGGTGTCCTGACTTTCCCCGATTGAAATCGCAAGAGTGTCAGCCCCGACAGGCCCGCCGCCGAATTTATTTATAATTGCAAGCAAAATCTCCCGGTCATAATTCTCAAGTCCAAGAGAGTCGATTCCAAGCCGCTTAAGTCCGTCACGGACAATCTCGACTGTAATCACCCCGTTACCGTAAACCTGGGCAAAATCCCTCATGCGGCGGAGTACCCTGTTTGCCACGCGGGGGGTTCCACGTGAGCAGCCGGCCATCAAAAGGGCCGCGTCATCGTTGACTTTTGTGTTCAAAATTCCCGCCGACCGCTTGATAATCTGGGAAAGTTCCTCTGGCGTATAAAAATTGAACCGCTGGATGATTCCAAAGCGGGTCTGCAAAGGCTTTGAGACCATTCCAGCCTTTGTCGTCGCCCCGACCAGAGTAAAATGCGGAATCGGAATGCGGACAGTTCTTGCCGCAGCCCCCTGGCCGATAACCCAGTCAAGCTCAAAGTCCTCCATGGCGATGTAAAGCATCTCCTCAATGGCGGGCTTCAAGCGGTGGATCTCGTCGATGAAAAAAACTGTCCTCGGTGTGATTGTGGAAAGAATGCCCGCCAAATCCTTGGGCTTGTCCAAAGCCGGGGCGGAAGTCACCTTAAAATCCGCGCCAAGCTCGTGGGCTGTGATTTCGGCGAGGGTGGTCTTTCCCAATCCCGGCGGTCCGATTAAAAAAAGGTGGTCAAGGGGGTCTTCCCTGTCACGGGCCGCATCAATGAAAACCTTCAAATTCTGCTTTATCTCGCTCTGGCCCAAAAACTCGTCCAAATGCTGGGGGCGCAGGCTGGACTCCTGGCTGTCATCGTCAGAAGCAAAATCCGCGCGGACAATATGCCCCAACGAGCCATCAGCCATTGCCGCCTGACTTGCCAGAGTGGCCGCCTCATTGAAATTCTCATCTATCGTATCTGTATCATGAGATTTTTTTACAAACATATTCAGCAGAATACTAGCAGATTTTAGATAAAAAGAAAATGAACAGAGCCTGAAAAGCTCTAAGAACTTGAATTACTGGGCAAGCTCCACAATCGCCCGGCGGAAAAGGAGGTCTTCTTTTTCTGACGGCAGCATTTTCGTAAAGTGCTTTTGCCCGCTGACTTCCGGTGCGGACGAAAGCTCTTGAGAGAGGCGGTTGATTACCTCCGCCGCGTCCCGCTTGTCATAGCCCATGTTGGCCAGGGCGGAGATTATGTCAGCGAACTCTGACTTCTGCTCGATTTTTCCCCGTGGATTACCCGGCAGGTCATCGTCCAAAGTCAGCTTGCCCTTTAATTGAAGGAGCATTTTCTGGGCAGTTTTTTTACCCAGACCAGGAATCTTCTCAAGAGAAGGCAAATCACCGGAATCCAGGGCGGAAACAAGGGTCTCAAGGGAAATCGATGACATGATTTTCACGGCAGATTTTGGGCCAACCCCGTCAACCTTCAAAAGATCGAAAAAAAGTGCCCGGTCTTTCTCCGAGGCAAAGCCAAAAAGGGTCATGGCCGCATCAGTGTGCTGCATGTATGTGAATACGCGGGCCTGACTTCCGACTTTCGGCAGGGCGTCAAGAGACGTGTCTGGAACAGTAATATCCCACTCGATTCCGTGGGTGTCCAAAAAAAGTTTCTGCGGGAGTTTTCCGCTGATTGTTCCGGTCAGGCTGTTAAACATGGTGTCATTATAGCGTAAAAGACAAAAGAAAGAAACACGGATTTTCAACATTGTCCGTGCGGAGCATAAAAAAACCGCCCGGATTTACCGGACGGCAGTTTATTTACTTGTTTGCTCCGACAAGTTCGGGGAAGTCGTAGTTCTTCTCTACAAAGTATTGAAGGTCGAAGTCCTCGTGTGTGACAATCACAAGAATCGTCGCATGTTCGGCCAAGTATTCCTGAATCGCCTTCATAACCTGCAAGCGGGTGTCAAAGTCGATGTGGGCGAAAGGCTCGTCCAAAAGAAGGATGTCTGGCTTTGCCGTAAGGGCACGGGCGATGTCCATGCGCTTCATTTCGCCGGAAGAAAGCTGATTCGGAGTCTCGTCCAAATTCTCTTCTTTCATGCCGACTTTTTTAAGATTCACAATCAAATCCTCGACAGTCTCGCCGTTTCCCTGGGCTGCAATCTGCTCGAAAGATTTGCGGATTGTCAAATCAGGGAAGAATGAGAAGCGGGAATCCTGCTGAACGACCGTCATGCGCTTGCGGAAGGGCTTGAAGTCCTTGGGATCGTGGCCGTTTTCCTTGGGCTTCAATGCAACCAAGTCAGAATCTTCCATGAGAATCTGGCCGGAAGTTCCGTCCATCAGGCGCAAAATCGCCTTAATCATAGACGACTTACCGCAGCCGGAAGGTCCTGTGACACCGTAAATCGTTGAGCGTTCAAATTTGAGGCTCAGTCCCTTGAATGCGGAGAAGAGGCGCTCGCCAAAAAGTCCGCGCTTCATGTAAGTCTGGGCGACATCTTTCAGCTCAATCGCAGTTCCCTCAGCTCCTTTCTTCGCCTCAGGCTTCTCGTAGCTTTCCATCTCCGGAACGACGTATTCCTGAATCTGCTGGTCGCGGAGGATGCAAGTCTTTGACAAAGTGAGCCGCTTGATAAAGTCAACGTCGTGGCTGACCATCAGGAAGGTCTTTGTCTTGTCGCTCAAAATCTCCTTGTTGAGGAATTCAACGAACTTTTTGCGCAAATCGCGGTCAAGGTTTACAGTCGGCTCATCGAGGAGAATCAAATTTCCCTTGCGGGAAAGCAGAATCATCAGTGTGACGCGCTGCATCTCTCCGCCGGAAAGCTCGTCCGGGTACTTGCGGGCGAATTCCTCAAAGTCCATTGAAAAATAATTCTTCAGGCGGTCTACAATCACCTCGCGGCAGCCTGGAGCCAAAAGACTCAGGTTCTGGTCAAGGGTCAGAGAGGGGTTCATTACCATGGCAGTCTCGGCCGGAATGAACATGACTCCAGACTGCTCGATTGAGGACCAAGTTTCAAAGTCAAGCTTTTTGCCGTCGACATAGCCGGCAATCCCGTTGACTTTCATCGTGCCCTCAAAAGTGAAAAGCTGGGTTGAGAGAATACCGGCGATTGACTTCAAGAAAACTGATTTTCCGGTTCCGGTGATTCCCATGATGACAGTCGAGGAAGCCTCCTCAAAAGTCAGGTTGCAGTCTTTCAACATGCAGCGTTTTCCGAGGTAAATAGAGAAATTCTCAAGTTGTACAGGTACGTTACTCATTCTATTCCTCCTTTACGTCGTTCAAAACAATAAGGAATGCAACGCTAATCATAACGAGCATCAAAGTAGGCAGCCAGAAGAAATACTGGGGGTAAGATCCCATCAAGGCCGCGCGGTATGTGGCCAGCAAGGCTCCAGGGCTTTGGTGGGCAGGAGTTCCGTTCGCGCCGTATCCAAGTTGGAGGATAAAGCCGAAAGAACAGTCCAAAACCAAAGTCTTGAGCAAGATTCCTGCGGCAACGCGGTCAAGGGCATTGCGCACAAGGTCAGTTCTCATCAAAACCGCAAGGATTCTTCCCTTGGGAAAGCCATAAGAGCGGAATGAGATTGAATACTTGCGGTTGTAGAGGTCAGACAAAGGAATCGTGATTGACCGGACTGACTCCGGCAGAATCGTCAGTGTCGCCGCCAAGATGAAGACAAAGAGTGACAGGGCTGAGGATACACCGGCATGGTGGGTCGCCAAAAATCCTGACACCGGAATATACATGAACAAGGCAATCAGAATCGAAGGAACAGATTCAATTGCGTTCAAAACGTTAGCAAGTCCGCGTCCGAATGTAAGGGACCAAACGCTGACATAACCGAAGATTACGCTCAAAATCATTGCAAAAACGATTGTCGCAACCAAAGTGATTGAAAGCTCCTTGAAGGCGACAAAAAGCTGCACCACGAATTTATATTCCTCAGCAATTTCTGAGTAATTCCCGGTGAAAAGGGTCGGCGGAAGCCATGTTACAAGCAAGGGCGAAATCAAAAGAATCAGGCCGATTGCCCTCAGGATTTTATATTGATTTTTCATACCACCTCGGATAAATCAAGAAGAGAATTGTCTTAACTAAGAATGAAACAACGGCGTTGATACAAAGGAGGATAAATACATCCATAATCAAAATATCAGTTCTTCCGTCAACCAGACAGTCCAAAAGATTGGAGCCGAGTCCTTCGAAAGAGAAGATGATTTCAGCAATTGTTACAGAGCCGATGATTGTCGGAACCTTGCCGGCGACATAAGGAATAAAGCGGGGCAAACTAGAAGAGAACAAATATCCAGAATAAGTTCCAGGCATCGGGAAAAAGCGTCCGAGTGGGCGGCCCAATGTTGAGAATGTAATCGCATGTGTTGTTTCAATCTGATTCAAGAGGTCTGCTTTGAGGAAGTTCGTGGCATCCCAAGAAAGTCCGCCGATTACGACTGTCAAAAATGCAATTACGACAAGAGGAGCTTCATTACCGATTACAGCGACCAAAAACCAGAAACCACAGAAAAGCGGTGAAGCAGCCAAAATAGAAGTTATGATATTAACGGCCTTGCCAAGTCTTTCCGGCATGTTAATATCGTGATGACTTGCCAGATAGCGGGCTGTGACAGCGTGTGCAGAGCCAGCAAGGGCAATAAGAACTAGAATAATTAAAGACAAAAGTGCGAGAGGCAATGTGCGGGCCGAGCCGGCAGCGATAATCTGTCCGGGCGTAAAACCTGCATGTGAAAAGTCACCTGCACCAAAAATATTTTTGAAAAAAGAACTGAGCATCTGACCATAAGCATCAATTGAAGCTCCGGTTGAAAGCAAATACAAACCGGAAAGAACTAATGTTCCTACAATTGCAAAAACGATGCCATGCAGAATAAGTTCCTTAAACAAGAATCGCAAGAAACGCATGAAATCAATCTCCTGTTAAACAAAAACGTCCGCCGAAAAAAGGGCGGACGCTTTTTTCATTAGTTGTTAGTTCTTAAACTCCCAGTCTTCAGCAGAAAGGAATGGGTTGTCCGAAGCGATATTCACGTTTGTAATACCGCGGGAATAAACGTCCTTCTGCAAAGAAACGAGATAAATCGCCGGAGAAATATCACACACCTTTTTGTTAATCTGAAGAGTGAGGTCTACCCAATTTTCAGTAACAACTTCTTTTCCCCATGCATCAAGGAGTTCGTCCAAAGAAGCGTCAGCAATACCTGTTACGTTCTGAGAACCTTTAGATTTATAAATATCAACAACGCCTGAGTAAACATTGTCAAATCCATCAAGATACATCAAGGCAAGCTCATAAGACTTTTCGCCGTAAACCATGCGGTCAAAAACCTTGTCACCAGTGCGTTTCGCCTCAACAGTGACTCCGATTGCAGCAAGCTGCTTTACGATGCTGGCAGCCATTTCCTCACCAAATTCACCCATTGAGTCAGGATAAATAAGGATCATGTTCTGGCCGTCAATTCCGCTTGAAGCAGCAAGCTCTTTTGCCTTTTCCACATCGTAGGGCAAGAGGTTGGGCAGCGGATCATTAACATAGTTTGAAATGTTGGCCTGGAAAAGGTTTGACGGGAAAGGACCGTAGTTGTAAACAACGCCAGAAGGCTGGTCTGTTATTCCAGAGATAAGGTTCTTGCGGTCAATAGCCATCGCCATAGCCTGACGAGCCTTTGCATCCTTGAAAGTATTTGTGTTGATAGAAATCTGGTAGAATGCATATGGCAAGTATGAGTTGATGTCAACATTCTTGATTTTTGCAACCTGCGGACGATCCATCGGGTTTGTCTCAAGAATCAAGTTTGTGCGTCCCTTGCGCAGTTCGTTCATACGAACTACAGGGTCGATCGTTCTCTTGATTACGAGAGAATCAGCCTCAGGAACCTTTTTGAAGTAAAGTCCGTTTGCAGTGAATGTGAGCCACTTTCCGATTTCCCAGCTCTCAAGCTTGAAAGGACCTGTTCCAATCGGTGCAGTTGCGAATTTGCGTTCGTTTTCACCAGAGCGCATGTCGACATTCATTTTCTGTCCGTTGTAAGTTGACGGAATGATTTTGAATGTCAAAACCGGGTAAGCGCGGAATTCAGGAATCGGCTTTACGAATTCAATGTGAACTGTTTTTTCATCAACAGCCTCAACATTCTTGATAAAAGAAAGGAGATAGTCACGTTTCGGAGACTTGTTCTCTTCAGCTGTGTAAGCCTGGAATGAATAAACAACGTCATCTGCTGTGACAGGAGTCTCATCGTGCCAGTTTACGTCTTTCAAAGTGACTGTGTAGTCAACTTTTGTCTTGGAATCCTGCTCGATGTTTTCTGCAAGGGCGAATTCCGTGTTGAGGAAAAGATTTCCGTTGTCATTTGCGACTTCAAAGTTGCAAAGGCCATCGAACAAAAGCTCATCGGCGTTCAAACCCTGAGTATTCTGTTCGAGAACCGGGTTCAATGAATCCGGGAGAGTAGAAACTGCGACTGTCATTCCTTTCGGACGTGCTGACCAAACAAGGAATCCTGCTACAGCGCCGACAACAAGAGCTGCCAAAACAACGATGACAATTAAACCTTTCTTGTTCTTCTTATTTTCTTTTGAATCTGCCATTACCGCATCCTCGTGATAAATGAAGAATAAACTACAACTTCACCTGAGTAATTCTTCTTATTTTTGTCTCCATCAATCTTGATGAAGTAGAGTGAACCGCCAAGAGCTTTTCCTGCGTTCAAAACCGGCCATGAGTTACCGACTTTGCTTCCGCGGTTAATCAAATCCTCAAGATTGTTCTTCTTGATGAGTTTTCCGCTCTTTGTATTCTGGTTGTATACGTGAACCTGATGGTTATCTTTCAATGTAACAACCAAGTCGTTCATCTGATTTTTCGGGATAGAAACCATTCCCCACCAGTAGTCATCGTCCTTAACGTTTGTCGCAGAGAATTTTGCAGGGCGAGATTTTTGGCTTGCCGCTGATGAAGAAGGATCCGGGTTGAACAAACCAATCATCAAAGGCATAACCGGCTTACCGCGGGAAGCGACTTCCTTGCGGTGGGCGATTTCAGCCTTGATCTGGGCGATTTTGCTTGCAAGGTCCTTGCGGTTTGCAGCGATATCATCGAGAACAGCCTGGTCAACTTCTTTAGGATATTTTCCTGCGAAACCTGTGAATTCATTGTAGATTGTATCAATGTTAGCCTGAACTGATTCATAGTGGGCAAGAATTTCATCAAGTGACATATCACCAGTCTGTCCTTTTTCAGGAGAGCGGGCAAATTCTTCACCAATGCGGTTCTTGTAGTTGTAGGCTTCCTCACGGATTGCACCGGCACGTTCTACAGCAAGGTTCTGGCGGGCATTTCTGAACGCACGCATATTTGTAGCAACAGATTTTGCATCTGCAACGCCGTTTGCCTTTGCCGTTGAATTCAACTGTCCCTCGCCTGCTGTATAATCAGCAAGAACCTTGTCATAGGCTGCGATTTTTTCATCAAAATTTGAGATTGATGCAATTTTCTGTGCATCGGAATCCAAACTTGACTTTTTTGCGAGAATCGCACTGATAGTATCGATTTCTTTTCCAACGGCGGCAAGTTCAGGACTTGTTCCGTAAACCTTTTCTGCGGAGGTTTTCATGTTCTTAGCGGCGGTAACTTTTCCGTCGTTGAGCAAGTTTGAAATGCGGCCGGCTGAAAGCTCAGCTCCCTTCTGACAAACGTCCAACGGGAGTTTAAGAGCTGAATCCAAAGCAGTAAATTTTGTCAAAGCTGTATTGCATGATGAGAGTTTCTTTGACTCTGTTTTTGCAGAATCGGCATCATCAAGAGCAGCGACACCTTCATTATAAAGAGAAATGTACTTATTGTACTTTTCTTTTGTTTTTGCATCCTGAATGTCAGCCCAGTATGCAGCGGCAGCTGACGGCTCGCGGTCATTCCAGGCTTTTACACCGGCTGCGATTGCCTTTTCATCAGCTGTGCCTCCGGTCGAAACACAACCGGCCAACAAGACGGCCAAAACGGCCGACAAGATGAATGAAATCTTTTTCATCGTTATTTAGATACCTCCATTACGAGACGGAAACCGACATCAACAGCACCTTTCTGGCTGTCTTCCTCACGGAAATTTGAAATGCGCAAGTCTGTAGAACCGTCCAAATATGAACCGCCCTTTACAACGCGGCTTGTTGAAGCGGGGTCAGCCTTGCGAGTAGAGCTTGTCCATTCCCAGACGTTTCCTGCCATATCAACAAGACCCCATTCGTTCTTGCCGTTCTCAAAAGATCCGACCGGAGACGGTCCCTTGAATTTTCCATTACCTTTGTAATTTGCTTTCTTTTCCTTTTTAGGCTCATCATCGCCCCAAGGATAAACTACATCTTTACCTGCGCGGGCAGCTTTTTCCCATTCCTCTTCGGTGGGCAAGCGATATTTGTTGCCAGTCTGCTCGGAAAGCCATGCGGCGTATTTTTCTGCATCTGCAAGAGAAAGGCCGATTACAGGCTGTGCACCCTTGTTGAATTCAGCATTATCAAAATATTCTGGCAAAGTCTCGGCACGAGTTGCGTGAAGGTAAGCGGCATACTGAGCATTAGTTACGGGTGTAAGCATGATTGCATAGGCACCAGTCTCTGCTTCATGGGCAGCTTCGCGAGTTTTTCCTGCGAGAGTGTCCTGGGGAACTGCACCGGCATTGAATTTTCCGGCAGGAACCTCAGCAACTGCATAGGCAGCTTTTACATCATCGTATTCAACATAGAAACCATCGACACCGTTTGCAGCGTCAATTTTCTTGAGGACTGAAGCAGAGGGAACAACAACAGCGAATGTTGTTGAAACTGAAAGTGTTACAGGACGATTTTTGAAGTCATCTGATGACGGGGCGTCAATTGCAACTGTTCCAGAAGCGTCAGTTTTAGCTGTGGCAGAAACTTCTGCGGGAGCTTCAACAGCGGCGTCTGTCGGAAGTGCGGGAACTGACCAAACAATGCTCAACGGGAGGTTTGCAACGGCCTTTCCACCGTCTGTTACTTTTGCAGAGAATTTTGTTGAAGGGCCAACAATTCCGTCATTTACAGAAAGTGTAATCTGGAGGTTCTTTGAAGCTTCCTTGCAGATAGCCTCAACTTTTGTTGAGAGCAACTCAGAAGAACCGGCGGCTTTCAAGAGACTGTATTCACCTTCGTTTGAAAGAACAGTCAAGACTGCAAGCGCCTCGTTGATTTTGTCAGCTGCACCTTTTTTTGAGGCGATAGAAGCCACCTGGGCTGAGAGCTTTGCGCTCAATGCTGTTGAATAAGCAGCCTCAAGTTTGTCCCAATCCTCGTTCTTAATGCGGTATGTGATTGCCGGAGTGGCACCTTTCTTTACATCAGCATCAGCAAAAGGCTTGATATCTCCAAGACGGGCTGCAGCAGAGTCAGTAGTTACTTTTACAGCAGCTGAGCGGGGATTTGCAGCTCTGACAGCGGCAGTCAGTGCGTTAGAAACAAGGTCGATTTTTGCGTTGACGGCGGCCTCGGCATCGGTCTTTCCCTTGCCATAGCCATAATAATAACCTTCTTCCTGTTTTACCATTTCAGGGCTTGTAGATGCGCAGGAGATTATTCCTCCCAAAGCGATACAAGCGGAAACCAAGAGAACCGCGATGCGATTCTGCTTTTTTGATTTAAGCATGTTTTACTCCTACAAATATTGTATCTCAAAAAAATGAAAATACTATGTTTAAATCTTTTAACATCTAATATTTCAGATGTCAACGAACAAAATGGAAATTTTCACAAAAAAAATAAGAATTTAAAATTATCGCCAAAAAGATTTGAGATATGAGAGATAAATGACACTTTTTTTGTTTTTGTCTAATTCAACCTTAAAAAGTTGAAAAAAAACGTTATTTTTTTGTAACCTTCTGTAAGTCAGCCAAATCTGCAAGTAAAGTCGAATTCGCAGTAGAGTTGCAATGGGTTATTGCGGCCGCAAGAGCGTCAGCGGCATGATCGGGCTTTGGCTCCGTCTCAAGGGCAAGGAGGATTTTGACATAACGCTCGACCAGCTCCTTGTCGGCGGTCTTGGCCCCGGTGACAGAATACTTAATTTGATTGGGCGTATACATAGAAAGGGGAATCGCATGCTGGGCAAGACACATGGTAACCACGCCTTTTGCCTCCGCGACATTCAAAGCGGAAGAGACATTTTTTGCAAAATAGAGGGTTTCCATCGCGGCCTGATCAGGGCGGAATTCATCGATTACAGCAAGAAGTCGGTTATAAATTGAAAGCAGGCGGACTCCATGCTCGTCATTTGCGGAAGTTTCAATCACGCCGTAAGAGACAAATTTGATTCTGCCTCCCAAGTCATCGACAACTCCGAAACCAGTGTTGGCGAGACCTGGGTCAATTCCTAAAATACGCCTTTTCATATCAATCAGATAAAAAAAATCCCCGGTCAAAAACCGGGGCTATGTAAAAATCTAGCAAGAACAGAAAACTCTTAGCCAGTTTTCTGTCAAAGAAAAAACGCCAGAAGTTTTTTTATCGCTTACTCAGCATCGGGATCGAAACCGTCAGGATAGTTTGCGTTTGAGTAAACGTTCTGAACGTCATCGTCCTCTTCGAGTTTGCCGATAAGTTTTACGACTTTTTTCGCTGTGTCAGCGTCAACGTCTGTGTACATCTGGGGAACCATGGAAACAGAAGCTGAAAGTGTTGCCCATTTTTCTGACTCAGGAGTCTCTTCCTGTTTTGGAGAAAGACCTGCATCGTGTTTTGCCTGAATTGCCTCAACGACAGCATCGAATGCGTTAGGATCAGTTGTGACAGTAATAACACCGTCTTCGTTAACGATGTCATCAGCTCCAGCTTCGAGAGCAACTTCCATTACCTCGTCTTCTGAAACTTTCTCAGCGTCCATCTCGATAACGCCCTTGCGGTCGAACATGCGGGAAACAGAACCTGTGGCTCCGAGGCTTCCTCCGTTCTTAGTAAAGAAGTTGCGGACGTTTGCGGCAGCGCGGTTTTTGTTGTCAGTGAGAACTTCAACGAGAACAGCGACTCCGCCGGGAGCGAATCCTTCGTATACCAATTCTTCGTAAGCAACAGCTCCGAGTTCGCCAGTTCCTTTTTTGATAGCGCGCTCAATGTTGTCTTTCGGCATTGAAGCAGCACGGGCCTTCAAAACGGCAGTGCGCAAGCGGGGGTTAGTGTTGGGGTCGCCGCCACCCATTTTTGCGGCGATAGAAATTTCCTTGATGAATTTTGTGAACATCTGGCCGCGTTTTGCATCGGCAATACCTTTTGCATGTTTAATGGTTGACCATTTGCTATGTCCTGACATGGATAGCTCCTATAAAAACAAAATAAAATTTGAAGTTTAAGTTGCTTATTTTAGCACATTTAAAAAAACAGTGTCAACAATGCGGAAAGCTGCAACAGGGATTGGAGCGGGCGCGTAAGCGCGTGCGCAGCCGAAGGCAAGCACCGAGGCGCGGTTAGACGCCGTAGCCGCGGAAAGCCCGGCCGCCGTGGTGGTTGAGCCTGTCGAAATCCGCGGCGGGTTGCCAAAAAAAAGAAAATATATCAAAAAAATATTGGCGGGAAATTGAAAAATCGTGTTATCCTTTTTATATGCCGATGATTTCAAACCAAATGAATGTTTTTTGTGAGAACCATTTTATTTTTCGCGGAAACTCAATTCTTCTTCAGGGCGGAAAACTGCCCGATGAGAAGGTTGTACGTCGGTGTCTTGAAATGAACGCCGCTGACGACTGGTTTGCCGAACTGGCATTCAACTACTCGGCCATTCTGTTGGAAAAATCCACTCCGAATCCGGCAGGTTGCGAGGACATTCCGCTCAGACAATACTTCTGGGACACGAAGCAGTCGAAAGAAACTAAGATTCTCGGAACATTGGCGGCAAGGGCCAAGGGACTCTTGAATTTCAGAAAAACAAAGAGATTCTGCTCAATTTGCGGTGCCCCCCTCCAAGACGACCCGAAATTCACCGCCAGAACCTGCATCCACTGCGGCCACCAGTTCTTTCCCCAGTTGGAGCCGGCGGTAATCGTCCTCGTAAAAAAAGACGACAAGATTCTCCTTGCAAAGCATAAAAATCGCAACGATGACGTTTACTCAACATTGGCCGGTTTTGTTGAAATGGGAGAGACAATCGAACACGCCGTAAAACGTGAGATAAAGGAAGAAACCAACATCCACGTAAAAAACATAAAATACGTCTCAAGTCAGGCATGGCCCTACCCCGACCAGCTGATGCTGGCATTCACCGCCGAATATGATTCCGGGGAAATCAAAATCCAGCAGGACGAGCTTTTGGACGCCCAGTGGTTTAGCAGGGATTCCCTCCCGACAACTCCGCCGCCAGGCTCCGTAGCCCACAATTTAATTCACGACAACTTTTAAGACTGTTTAAAACAAATGACAATTTTTTCTCCTCATGCTATAGTATATATAATAGAAGAGAGGTGAAAAAATGTTCTCGACGGAAGGAGATTTTATCAAATGGAATCCGAAATTCAAAGTCGGGATTCCGGTCATCGACCAGCAGCACGAAACTCTCGTAAAACTCTGCAATGATTTTTACCAAAGCCTTTTGCAGAACAACAAGAGCAGCGACTACAAGAAAATCGTAAAGTCAACACTAGAGACCTGTCTAAACTACGCCGACACGCATTTTAAGGAAGAAGAAAAACTCATGAAGGCCGCGAAGTTTGACGGGTTGAACGAACACAAGCATTCGCACGCCCGCTTTACAAATACCGTGAGCATAACATACGAAGGCATAGAAAATCTTCCTGTTTCAGAAGCGATAAAATTCGCCCATTTTTTGCATGACTGGATTTTTACCCACATAGCCCACGAGGACAGACTTTACCTCCCGGCACTAAAAGAATTTTTGCTACGTAATTCGTCAAAGTTTATAAAGGAGGGCGGGAGCTGAAAAAGGAATCTGCCCGCAGACCAGAGAATTTTCCACTGGCTGCGGACAGATTCGTTAATAGAATAGAAATGTATTCAGTAAGGTTTTCTCCGACAACCGGTAAGAACCAATCTAGAATTTGACCTGAATTGCAGGCAAGAAATTCTGACCGCTAGAACCAGTTACAGAAATCGTGATTGTTGCCTCACCACTTCCAGAGTAGCTGAAGCTCGGATTTTCAGAATCACTGCTCATATCCGATGTGACGTTTGCCCCAAGTGTTGAGCTTGCATTGTTATTCAACGTCTGCGTGTTAGTGCCGTCAGAGACACTGAATGTTGTACCGCTATATTGGTCTTTTCCAAGATAAATCGTACAAGCTCCGCTTACCTTGAAACTGACGACACTACTGTTGTAGAACCAAGCACCGTGCTGATTGTCTTTGTAATACATTGCAGCATAAGCGAGCTTACCACTTGTACCAGTTGAGGCAGCCCCCACTGTGCTGCAAGAAGAAAGGAGCGAGCGCAAATCAAAGAAGGTATTCGTAGAGACAACAGTCTCATCTATCCCACCGCTAGAACCAGAAGACGCAACATTAGTTGTATGGCTGTCCGCAGTATCAACATTTGTTACGGAGATTGAGTTCAAATAAGTATTTGCAGTAGCTTCAACCTCAACATAACCTGCCGCAGTTGCAGTATAAGTGCCGGTCTGGGCGGTCATCTGGGAGCCAGCAAATTTTATGCTCTGATAGTAGTTTCCAGCGTACGCAGTAACGGTCACGACACTTCCATTTGATACAGGAACTTGAATTACTGTAGGTGAGTTAAACTGTGCACCATTATTGTTTCCGTTCGTTGTAAGTTTTCCTGCTGTTGATACATAAAGGGCAACTTTTGTAGATGTTCCAGTCACATAACCTGTTTTACCGTTAAGCCCATTAGAAACTGTCGTCAAAGCAGAGTCGGTAAAATAATTTATTGATGCACTGTTACCCTTCCAATCCCATGTAGCCACGTCAACAACAGTGCTTGTGGAAGCCGGTTTTACCGTCAGTGTCTTTGACGCTGACTTTTCCCCACAAGAGACTGTAATTGTAGCAGAGCCTTCAGCCTTTCCTGTGACAGCACATGAAGATGATGTAGAACTTGCGACAGAAGCTGTTGACGGATTGCTAGAAGCCCAAGTAAATGCAGAAGGCGATGCACCATAAGAAGCATATGCGGAAGCAGTCAATGTAAGAGAACCATTTACTTCAACCTCATCACCAGCTGCACTTACTGTAACCACGCGGACTTTTCCTGTAGCTGTAGCGTTCAACAAATCGGAAGAAAGGGCCGTCAAGTCGAGATTGCTTATAGCAACTTCCGTGATATAGGCCGTAGAACTGTGGATTATAACTCCAGTAGCACTTCCTGAATGGGTATAGGTCGCAGTAGACGCACCTTCGATTCCAAAAGAACCACCTGTCTTGGTTACAGAAACAGTCGCTCCATTTGTCACAGGAACAGTAAGAATTGTGCCCGCATTGAACTGAGTATCACCGTTTGCAGAACGAGCCGCAAGTTTTCCATTTGATGCATTTACGTGCATTTTAACAGTGTAGTCAGAACTTCCGCTGACAGTTCCATCAATTGTACCGCTAGAACTGTTAAACTGACTTGTTGAAGAACCGTTCAGTGTTCCAGCAAAATCCCAAACAACTTTCGCTTTTGTTGCGTCAAATACATTCGCTGGCAGGGTTCCTGAATCGCTTGCACCAAATTCCACCGCAAGGTCTGAAGTGTCCCAAGCATCTGTGTCATTTTCGAATGACGAAGCTGAAATTGAATAATAGCGGTTCAAAATACAAGTACGGCTGGAATATTCAGCACTTACCTGTGATGAAGTGAGCCTTGCCCCATATCCACTTGTAGAGTCAGGGAAGGCTGAGTCCGTCTTGAAGCCGACATACTGCTGATTTGAGGTTCCACGGGCAGCAGTCTTCCAAATCGCACCATCGAGAGCAGGTCCATAATATGAAGAGCCGACAATCGCAACATTCTCGTAGTAATCATTATAATATTGTGTATCTTTATGCCAGGGATTACGGCCGAGGTAGACTTTTTTCAATCCGCTTTCGGCCTCAAGAACGGAATTCCAAATTACGACACCCTTCCAAACACTATCAGAATTGGCAAGGCGCGGCGCGGTAAAATAGGCGGATGTAGTTCTTGTTCCGATGGCGCGAATCACGCACTCTTCATACAAAGCGACCTTTCCAGACCTTGATTCCATCCAGATAAAGTCAACGTCACCTTCAACATAACACTTATAGAACCACGCCTTTCCCTCAGTACAGATTGTGTCCTGACCACTCAAAAATGAGCAGTTGTGGGCAACCAGAGTTCCAGAGAATGCTGAAGGGCCAAGTCCTAAAGCCTCTGCCTGGGCAGTGCCTTCTGTAGTTCCATAAGAATTTTGAACAGTAATATTCTCAAGAACAACATTCGCAGAGCCTTGGAACGAGAGCGTAGAACGCTTTGACTCCTGAGACATATCTGTGCCTTGACCATAAATCAAAACATCAAGACCATATTCGGCACTTCCTAAGCCGATGATTTTTACGGTATTGGAACCTTTGTAAGTAAGACCACCCTCGGAATATGTTCCTTTCGCAAGAGTAATTTTATAATCATCAGATCCTGACTGGGGAATTTCGGCCAATGCAGCCGCTATCGAATCTTTACTTCCTAAAGAAGAGTTATTCTTGTATAGAGTAATCGCGCCAGCCGCACTTGGAGCTGTCACGCTGTTTCTTCCAGTTGTAAGGGCACCGTTTGAGAGATTTCCGCTCGCAACTACACCTCCCCCAGAAGAAGAATTCGCTTCATCAGAACCGACAGGATACGCACCCGCCGAGTTGGCACAAGAAGCAAGTGCAAGCAGCAAAAATGAACCAAAAATTGAAAGAATTTTCGTGCTGAATGCTCCAAACTTTTTCATTGAAAACCTCCGTTTTCACACACACTTTTTTTATACGCCGTAAAAAAAACGACAAACTCCATCCTGCAAAAGGTGGTGACTCTCCGACCTTTGCATGGATTAGAATAAACTACGGTTTTGTCAAAAAAAATACAAAATATGACTAAAAGTGTTCAAAATATAAGCGGAATTTCCAAAATCTTTAAAGTTTTGGCAAAGAAAGAGATTTTCTGTATAAAATATACTCTTATTTTTATAAAATATTACTTTTTACACACGTTTTTAAGATTATAACGACCTCAGAAATGTATAAAATTTGCTCATTTAAAATCAGCATTTTCACATTCAGAGGATATTTTCACTTTTCAGTCGTTATGATTTTTACAAAAAGAGCAGGTTCACGATAATCCAGCCCACCTGCATAAAGGTCAGCGGGGGTCAAAATGGTCTTCGCAGCGAACTCTGACAAGGTGGACAAAGCTGTCCTTGTACTTTCTTGCAAACGCGGAAAGGGTCAATTCCTGTCCGTTCTCAAAAACATTACAGACAAAGTGGCCGGACTTGTCAAAATAAGGAATGATTACAGCGGCGCGGTCAAATTTCAAAACTTCCGGGTAGGAGCCGGGAACCTTACGGCGGATTGCGGCCAAATAACAGTAGCCAGGCTCTTTGACGGCAAGGGCATAAAGGATGGATTTGAGGCAGTCGATTCTGTAACCAGAATTTTTCACGTAACCTACTGCCGGGGAAAGGCCTTTTTCAGTCATTTCAGCGCTGAAAGGGGCGATTTTCACGTCGACCCCAGATTTTTCCCAAAAAAAGTCACGCTTCATTCTGATTGAAAGGACTCCGGCGGCGGCATTGCGGGTCCAGTCAAGGGTCAAGTCGATGTTGTCCTTGGTGCTGGTGATTCCCTGCAAGCCGTTGAGGTCGTATTTTACGGTCGGCCTGAAAAGCGGATCCAGGTAAAGTCCTGAGCCTGCAATCGGCCAGGTGATTCCATCGCAGAACCATTTTACAAAGCCAAGTCCGTCCAGAGAAAAGAGCTTTTCTGACTTTTCCTTTTCAGTGACCTGACGGTAAACTTTTTGCGAAGCCTTGAGCATTTTTCCGTTTATGTCGAATTCTGCCTCATGGCTGCCAGAAATTCTTATCGGGTCGCCAAATTCATCGTAGGCGGCATCTTCCGCATAAGTGATTCTGGAAAGATTCTTGCGGACTGTGTTTGCAGTCTGAATCGCTGGAGCATACAGTCCGTATTTTATGTCGGCGTATTCCCAAGGCAGACTTTTTGAAGTCATGCGGAGAATGTCGGCAAAAGATTTTGTGTACAACGAAGAAAAAGAGATTCCAAGCGGAACCCCCTGAACGGCACAGTGGCCCATCACGATAAAATCTGCAAATGAGTTGTCTTTTTTGGCGGGGTCGGGGCGGAACTGAACGTAGACATCGGAGTTAGCCCCGAAAAACAATTGAAGACGAATCGGCTTTTCATCGACGGAATTTTTGAGCAAAACCCAAGAGCCGGCCGCATCGGAAGGGTATTCGTCCATAATCTGGGAATCAACCCCGTGGTCAGTAAAAACGTTCACAGTATTTGACATTTCGGGGGCGACAATGATGACGTAACGCTCATCGCTTTCTTCCATGCGGACTTGAAACTTTTGGGATGCATCGTTCATGCGGATTTCGGCAGGATATTCCCGGATTACCTCAAGTGGAGCGTATAGCCAGCTTTCAAGAATCTGCTTGCGTATAGAAACTGAATCCGGCACATTGAAGCGGTTAGACTCCGCAAATAAAAAGCATGACAAAAATGCGAATAAAATAACTCCGGCCCGTTTTCTCATCGATACACCAACCTAAAAAATTTTCTCAAATTGATTATCGGAAGAATCGGGCCGGATTTTAAGAACTAAGAATTCAGAAATTCTCAGACCGCCGCAGTCTGGGCAGGGGCGACAATCGGGCTTACAGGGTCGTCGTCAACAAGTCCGGCTCCGCCTGATGCGTAGATTATCGTAGGCTCCACAGGGCCGTCTTTAGTCCAGATTTTTCCGTCAGGCATTTCGTCCGGGTTTTTGCCGATTGGGGCATTGGACAAAAGCAATTTAAGGCGGTTCAACTGGTTGACTTCGGACGCACCTGGGTCATAGTCGATTGCGGAAATATTCGCCTCGGGGAACCTTCTTCTCAGCTCCTTGATCATGCCCTTTCCAGTGACATGGTTTGGCAAACAGGCGAATGGCTGAATACAGGCGATGCTCGGAACGCCAGAATGAATCAGCTCAATCATCTCGGCAGTCAGGAACCAGCCCTCACCGGCAATATTTCCAGTCTGGACAATTCCATCGACAGTCTTCATCATGTCGTAAATCAAGCTAGGCGGAGTAAAGCGGCGTGACTTTTTAAGCAGCTTCTTCGCATAACCGCGGTAGCGTTCCAAGAACCAAACCAACATTCTTCCCGTACGCTCTTCCTTTTTGGGGAATGCAAGCTCTCTGTGGCGGAAAATTCCGTCTGAGAAGGTATAGAACAAGAAGTCCGCCAAGTCCGGCATACAGCACTCCGCATCCTCATGCTCGATTGTGCCAACGATGTCGTGATTTGCAGTCGGGTGGAATTTTACGAGGATTTCGCCGACAACACCGACTCTGGCCTTTTTGACAGGGAGAATCGGAAGCTCGTCAAATTCTTTGACAATTCCCTTGAGAACCTTGTGGTACTTGTGGATTGAAAGTGACTCAAGCTGCTTCAATGCGCGGCCATTCCACTTTTCGTAGAGGGCGTTTGCAGAACCTGGAACAGCCTCGTATGGGCGGACCCTGTAGAGACAACGCATGAGAACGTCACCTGTCATAAGAGCCATCATGGCACGGTGCAGGAGTCCGGGTGTAATCTTGAATCCTGGGTTGTCCTCAAAGCCCTGCGCACTCAAAGAGATAACAGGAATGTGTCCCCAGCCCGCGTCTTTCAATGCGCGGCGGATAAATCCGATGTAGTTTGTGGCACGGCAACCGCCTCCAGTCTGAGTAATCATCAGGGAGACGTGGTTCAAGTCGTATTTTCCAGACTCCAATGCTGAAATCATCTGGCCAACTACCAAAATTGAAGGATAGCAGGCATCGTTGTTTACGAATTTAAGTCCTGTATCCACGGCCTTGGGGTCAACAGCATCGAGAACCACAAAATTGTAGCCTGACATTTGGAAAGCCTTCTCGACCAAGCGGAAGTGAATCGGGCTCATCTGCGGGGCCAGAATCGTATGAGTGTACTTCATCTCCTTCGTAAAGACCTGTCGCTGGAAGGAGGCCGGCTTTTTGGGCAGAATTCTGCGGTTTCTCTGGCGTTCCTTTACGGCGGCAATCAAGGAGCGGATTCTGATTCTGACAGCTCCAAGGTTGCTTCCTTCGTCAATCTTAATCAAAGTGTACATGCGGCTCTTTGCCCGCATAATCTCGTCAACCTGGTCGGCGGTAACAGCATCAAGTCCGCAGCCGAATGAAGTCAACTGGACAATCTCAAGGTTTGGCATTCCAGCAACAAAGGAAGCCGCGCGGTAAAGTCTGTTGTGGTAGACCCACTGGTCAACAATGCGAAGCGGACGCTCGACAGTTCCCAAGTGGGCGACAGAATCTTCCGTGAAGACCGCAAGTCCAAGTCCGTGAATCATCTCAGGAATTCCGTGGTTGATTTCCGGGTCAAGGTGGTATGGACGGCCTGAAAGAACGATTCCGTTTACTCCCAGAGTGATGATTTCCTCAAGAGCCTGCTCACCGGCAGTCTGAACATCCTTTTTGAACTGCTCCTGCTCTGCCCAAGCCGCATCCGCAGCCGCCACAACCTGCTCTTTAGTAAGGTTGGGGAATGAGGCGTGCATTTCCTCATAGAGGCGCTCTCCAAGGCGGGCCCTGTCGTAAATTGGCAGGTAGGGGTTCATAAAGTTGATTCCCTGGCTGTCATCGCGGAGGGCATCGATATTGTTGCGCAAAACTTCCGGGTAGCTTGTGACAATCGGGCAGTTGTAGTGGTTTCCCGCACCCGGGTCTTCCTGCTTTTCATAAGGGGCACAGGGATAGAAGATGAACTTAATGCCCATCTTGATTAAAGACTCGATATGGCCGTGAGAAATCTTTCCGGGGTAGCAGACTGACTCTGACGGAATCGACTCCATTCCCTTCTCGTAGATAGCCTTGTTTGACCGGGGACTGATTCTTACGCGGAAGCCCAGCTTTGTGAAGAATGTGAACCAGAGAGGATAGTTCTCGTACATGTTGAGAACACGTGGAATTCCGACATCGCCCATCGGAGCTTCCTCCGGGCGGAGGGGAATATAGTGCTGGAAAAGTCTCTTGTACTTCCAATCAAATAGATTCGGAAGCTTGTAATGCTCGTTCTCCTCAATTCCTGTGTTCTTCTTGTTGGAACCGTCAACGTTGTCAGCATCTTTGAGCTGGTGACGCTCAAGACCTTTTTCACAGCGGTTTCCAGTGATGAACTGGCGTTTTGCCCCGTTTGTCGTGAATGTGTTGATTGTAAGGAGACAGTTGTTCTGACAGCCACCGCAGCGGGTCAGCGAGAGGTCAACTTTGAATGAGTCAAGCTGCTCGAGTGTCGCGATATTTGAGACGACTTTCGGAGCGACCCAGCCTTTTTCCTGTCCTGGTTTTGGAGCTGTCAAATCAAGCCACTGGTCATAAGCGATCAATGCTGAGCCGTAGGCACCCATAAGGCCGGCGACATCCGGGCGGAATACGTTGACCCCGGCGATTTTCTCAAATGCGCGGAGAACAGCATCGTTGTAGAAGGTTCCTCCCTGAACGACGACTTTTGTTCCGATTTCGCTTGCGCGGCGGAGCTTTATAACTTTGAAAAGGGCGTTTTTGATTACTGAATAAGAAAGTCCTGCTGAAATGTCATCGATTGTGGCTCCTTCCTTCTGAGCCTGCTTTACGCGGGAGTTCATGAAGACCGTGCAGCGGGAACCCAAGTCGACCGGTTTTTTTGCCAAAAGGGCGCGCTTTGAGAATTCCTTGATGTCAAGGCTCATTGAGTTTGCGAATGTTGAAAGGAATGAACCGCAGCCGGAAGAGCAGGCTTCGTTCAACTGAATTGAAACAATCGCCCCGTCCTTCATGCGCAGGCACTTCATGTCCTGACCACCGATATCGAGCAAGAATTCTACGCCCGGAACAAAGAAGTCAGCGGCGCGATAATGTGTGATTGTCTCGACCTCACCCGCGTCAACGCCAAGGGCGGCCTGGAAAAGAGCCTCGCCGTAGCCAGTTGAGACAGAACGGGCGATATAGCAGTTTTTCGGCAGGATTTCGTACAGATGCTTCAAGACGCGGACAGCAAGCTCCACAGGGTTTCCTGCGTTCACATCGTAGAAATCCCAGAGGATTGCTCCCTTTTGGTCAATCAATACGGCTTTTGTCGTAGTAGAGCCGGCATCAAGTCCCAAGAAAAGTGGGCCTGAGGCAGAATTCAAATCTCCGCGGAGGGCTTTTTCCTGAGCGTGTCTCTCACGGAAGGCGTCAAGCTCTGCCTGATCGTTAAAAAGAGGCTCCAAACGCTGGACTTCTGACATCTCAGCCCCGGAAAGGTTGCTCAATGTCTCGCGGAAAGAAGCGATTGTCGGGAATGGCTTGTTGGTCGCCTTGCCGAGAACCTTATGAACTCTCTCAGCAGAGAAGGCCGTTCCAGCCGCAACAAAAAGCTGAGAATTCTCAGGAACGATTGTCTCTTCTTCTGTCAGGTTCAAAGTTTTGATAAAGGCTGCGCGGAGCTGGTCCATAAAGTGCAGAGGACCGCCAAGGAAGGCGACGTTTCCGCGAATCGGCTTACCGCAGGCAAGGCCAGAAATAGTCTGGTTTACAACAGCCTGATAAATCGAGGCGGCGATATCCTCGCGGCGCGCACCCTCGTTGATAAGTGGCTGAACGTCAGTCTTAGCGAAAACTCCGCAGCGGGCTGCAATCGGATAAACCATCTTCGCCCCAGCGGCCAGCTTATTCAAGCCTTCAGCGTCAGTTTCGAGAAGGGCGGCCATCTGGTCGATAAAGGCTCCTGTACCGCCGGCACAAGAACCGTTCATGCGCTGCTCGACTCCGCCTGTAAAGTAAGTGATTTTTGCGTCCTCACCGCCAAGCTCTATTACAACGTCAGTCTTGGGAATCAGTTTTTTAACGGCAGTTGTAGCCGCAACGACTTCCTGAACGAAGGGAATACCCAGCCATTGTGAGACGGAGAGACCGCCAGAACCGGTAACTTTTACGGAAATCGGCTGTTTATCTCCCAAAGGAAGTTCTTTTGTAATCTTGTCAAAGGCCTCTGAAACAACCTTGATGATTGTCGCGCGGATGTCGGCACGGTGACGCTGGTAGTCCCCGTAGAGGATTTTGTCGTCATCGGCAAGTACGACGATTTTTACAGTCGTAGAGCCGACATCGATTCCCACGCGCAAGGGGCGGGCGGCCTGTGTAAATGTATTTTTTGAATCTGCGAGATTGATTGTGTTTTCCATAAAGTCCCTGTACCTTCAAGACGATATTTTTAGTCGAGTATACATATTAACCTTTGGGTAAAATAAATTCAACCAAAGTCTTTTTGACGCAGCATGATTCCGCTCGGAATATTTTGTAATAACTTCTTTTATAATAGAAAAGTCAGCAAAAATTCAGTAGATTAAGGCCATGAGCGAAACAGTCAAGGGAAAAATCAACAAATTTGAGACATTCGGTTCTGTGGACGGGCCTGGAGTCCGTTTTTTAATCTTCCTGCAGGGCTGCCCCATGCGCTGTCTTTTCTGCCACAATCCGGAGACTTGGGAATTCAAGGGCGGAATGGAAATGACTGCCGAAGAGGTGATTCAAAAAGCCCTCCGCTACCAGGACTACTGGGGTGACGAAGGCGGAATCACAGTCTCAGGCGGAGAACCACTTGCCCAGATTGATTTTCTTATTGAGTTGTTCAAAGTCGCAAAGGAAAACGGGGTCAACACCTGCATCGACACGTCAGGCGGACCTTTCAGCAAGTCCGGACTTTGGTTCGACAAATTCCAAAAGCTGATGGAATACACCGACCTCCTGCTGGTCGATATAAAGCACATCGATGAGGAAGAGCATAAAAAGCTGACCGGAATGGGAAACTCCCACATAATCGAAATGTTCCGCTATCTCGACGAGATCAAAAAGCCGATATGGATCCGCCACGTGCTTGTTCCCGGAATCTCTGACAATGACGAATATTTGACCCGAACCCGCGACTTTATCCGCACGCTGGGCAATGTGCAAAGAGTCGAGATTTTGCCCTACCATGCGCTGGCAATTCCCAAATACGATGATCTCGGAATCGACTACAAGCTCAAGGATACAAAATCCCCAGACGAAGAAAGAATCAAAAACGCCAGGGAGATTTTGGAAACAGCGAAATACACCGGCTACAAAAACAAGTAGAAAAAGGGAAAATGACCTCCTTTTAACTTGAAATATCACATATTTCAGTCATAATTAAGGTATGACAAAAAGGAGGCGACCTATGAAAAATCACATTTTTCTCGGACTATCTTACGCATTGATTTTGACCCTTTTCACGTTTACTACAGTCGCATGCTCAACTATGGACGATGACATAGAAGAAGGAAGCATAACGCTTTCATTTCCGTCTTTTGCCCGCAACTCAGTCCTTTCTTCCGATGACGAAAACTACTATCTCTCAGTCAACATACGCGGAGACTACACCGACAAGGAGCTTGTAAAAATCACTTCGGAAGTCTCAAACTGCCAAGTCGTTTTTGAAAAGATCCCTATCGGCAAAAGCATCTACCTTACGGCAAATCTCTACACAGCATACAGTGAGGCCGCATATCTCCACGTCTTTACGGGAAAAAGCTCCAACTTTGTGGTGGCAGGGGGAAGGAATCAGGTTTCAATCCAAATGACGGACCTGACGCGCAATGACGGGGGGGGTATTCAACATCCTTACCGCTTTTGTATCTGAACGGAGAATCTCCTTCTAGTTATGGGCAGATACTTTTCTATAAAAACGGGAAATACGCGATAGAAATCGACTCCGTGATTTATTCAGAGGGCTTGTGGTCCGCAGCATCCGTAGATAGCGACGGATTTCCGCAACTTGAGCATGAGGGCAACGTGATTTATCTGACCGAGTACATATACCGGAGCGCCACGGGCAGTTCCAACCCGGTCATCATAGACGAGCCTGTAACAAAAAAAGTGACCGTAACAAGCACATCCCCACGAGGCCTGACAAATTTCACCAGCGCAAGCGGTGCGGTTTATCTTTTCTCAGAAACCTGATGCAGCTGCTTTATCAGAGCCTTTCAAAATGGAAAAAGGTCTTTACTACGGGGGCTACAAATAGCAGGACACTGCAATCAACACAAGCGGCAGTTTATCTTCCTCAAAACTTGTGATAAAATAGGCCATCCGTTTAACAAATTTTGAGGATAAAAAAATGAAAATCGCAATATTATACGGCGGAAAATCCGGCGAACACGAAATCTCTTTGATTTCAGCCGCAGCCGTAGCCCGCAACATCTCTTCTGAACACGAAATCAAGCTGATTGGAATAACAAAAAAAGGTCGCTGGTTTTTGCAGGCCGACTCAGAGCTTGCAAGAATCAAATCTGACGAAAAAGCCTCCTTGCAAATCTGCGAGGACGAGTCAAACGAAGTCAGCGTGATTCCCGGCGGCGGAAGCGAGAGGGCCTTCTTCTGCGGCGGAAAATCCTTCAAAATCGACGTTGTTTTCCCGGTTTTGCACGGAACTTTCGGCGAGGACGGAACTGTCCAAGGGCTTCTTGAGATGGCAGAGCTTCCCTACGTCGGCTGCGGAACAATGGCCAGCGCGGCCACTATGGACAAAGAAAAGACAAAGGCAATCTGGCAGAACGCGGGTCTTCCCGTAGTTCCATATATTTGCGCCCGCCGGTCAGACTTGGCTACAAGTGACGGCTACGACAGAATTCTTGAGGATGCCCAGAAAATGGGCTACCCGCTTTTTGTAAAACCCTGCTCAGCCGGTTCAAGCGACGGGGCAAACAAGGCCGAGGACTTGCAGCATTTAAACGGGGCTATTCTTGAGGCCTTTAACTGGGACGACAAAATTCTGATTGAAAAATGCATCGACGCGCGCGAAATCGAATGCTCTGTGACAGGAAACCCGACCACATACTCAGGCGAACACGATGAGGAAAAAGTCCAGGCTTTCGGTCCAGGAGAAATCGCCCCCAAGCACGGATTCTACGACTACGACACAAAATACAACGACCCGGACGGAGCCGACCTCTGGATTCCCGCCCACATCGATGAAGATGAGCGTCGCGAAATTCTGGAGCTTGCGAAAAAAGCCTACACGGTTCTCGATGCGTCAGGACTTTCCCGCGTGGATTTTTTCAAGGACAGGCAGGACGGCAAGATTTACCTCAACGAAATCAACACGATGCCGGGCTTCACCCAGATTTCAATGTTCCCGAAACTCTGCGGTCACGAGGGACTGGGCTTCACAGACTTGACGGAAGTCCTCATAAAAGAGGCGATTTTCCGCTTCAAGTCAACGAGAAATTTGCAGACATCGCGATAGCGTAAAGACTTGGGCGGCACCCGCCGTGGCTTTCGACAGGCTCAAGCAACACGACGGGTCGGCAGTTCCAGCCTTCGCTGGCGCTCATTGGCAGACAAGCTGCCAACTACGGGCTTCCATTGCCTGCCGCTGAGACTTTAAAGGAGGATTTTATGAGCGAAGAGGAAAAACTTTTACCGCCGGTTCCGCACGTCTACCCGGAAGGCTGTTTTTTTAAGACACCCGCCGATATTGCTGGAAAAAAAGTTACCGTGATGGGCTTAGGCCTCAACGGTGGCGGCGAGGCTACTGTCCGTTTTTTGCTCAGGCACGGTGCCTACGTCACCGTCACCGACATGAAATCCGCCAAAGACTTAGACGAGACAATCCAGTCAATCGAAAAAGACCGCAGCCTCGACAAAACTCATCTTACCTATCATCTTGACGGCCACATAATCGAGGATTTTTCTGAGGCCGATGTCGTGATTAAAAATCCGGGCGTAAAATATGACGGAAACAAATACCTTGCCGCCGCCCGCGCAATCGAGACAGACCTCTCACTTTTCTTGCAGTTTACGACCGCCCCGATTATCGCGGTAACAGGAAGCAAGGGAAAATCCTCCACAGTAAGCGCGATTTACTACGGATTAAAAAAAGCCGGCTTCAAGGCCTTTTTGGGCGGCAACATCACTGTAAGTCCATTGACATTTTTGGACCAGACTTCCGGCACAACCCCGGTCGTTTTGGAACTTTCAAGCTGGCAGCTGGCTGACCTTCGCGGGCGAAAATTGCTCAAGCCACACATCGCGATTATCACTAAAATCGTCCCCGACCACCAGAATTTTTACCACTCGATGCTTTCCTACGTCGCCGACAAAAAGCTGATTTACGCAGACCAGACCAAGGACGACTACACAATTCTTGACTTTGACGACGACCCGGCCGCTGACGGCGGTACATTAATCTCAAACTGGGGAAACATTTTCGCCAAGGAGACAAAGGCAAAAGTCTTCCGCTACAGCAAATTCCGTCTGCCCGATGGAGTTATGGGAGTCTGGCAGGACAGGACTGGCAATGGAATCGCCCGTCTGCCGACAGAACTTTTGAGCAGCCATTCCCGCAACCACGGCAAGGAGACCGACACAATCATGAAAAGCCTTGTCGTCCCTGGAAAGCACATGCGGCTCAACGTTTTGAACGCGGCCCTTGTCCTCGACATAATGGGGGTGGCTCCAAGCCAGATTGTGGACATCGTTGGCTCTTGGACAGGAATCGAACACCGGCTTGAGTTCTTCCACGAGTGGAAGTGGTGGTCAAATCCAAACTCCTCCAACACTCTGAAAATTCGTTTTTACAACGACTCAGCGGCCACTGTTCCAGAAGCCGCCGCCGAGGCAACCCAGGCTTTCCGGGAGCCTGTCATTTTGATTTGCGGAGGAACCGACAAGGGTCTTGACCTCTCTCCGATTGCGAACACAGTCTCTTCGATGTGTAAAATCCGTCCGTCCGCAATTTTCCTTTTGGCGGGAAGTGCGACAGACAAAATCGTTACACAGCTGGCGGAAAAAAACATACACTTTTTCGGGCCCTACCCGGATTTGGACAAACTCTTGACCTCCCTCAAAGTCGAGATTGAAAGCAAAAAAGGCATTTTCGGCCAGAAAATCGTGGTTTTCAGCCCCGGCGCGACATCCTTCGGAATGTTCAAAAACGAGTTCGACCGCGGAAACCAGTTCAAAGAGAAGGTAAAGGAAATCTTCGTTCAGGAGAAAAGGCCTGTCGTAAAGTCTGGAAGATAATTTTTTTTGCGTGAGGGATAGGAGCCCCTTTAGTCCCGAAGCGACGGCGGTTGAGCTTGTCGAAACCTCCAAAGCGTAGGGATGAGCCGCGGTTAGACGGCGAAGGGCGAATAGCCCGACCCGAAGCACGAAGTGCGAAGGGGCACGCCCCATATTGTCTGCCGCTATCAGATTTTCTTCCAATAAAGGCTGTTTTCGACAATCTCGAAAGTTGCCTTGCCTTCTTCATACAAATTGGACAAGTAACAGCGGACTGTACTTAGAATCAAAGCCCAGTTTGAGAGCTTGAGTTTTATCCCGTTGCGGTCCACGACTTTTTTCAGGACTTCCTCTGTGGTGGCGGGCTTTTTTATGATGTCTAGAATCAAATCTTCAGTCTCAAGCATGGCGATTAGATTCAGTTCTGCAAGCCCCTCGATTTCCGTAACAAAATCCCCGTGAGAGGGCTGGTAAAAATCAGCCTTTATGCCGGATGCCTTTTGGATTGACCGCTTGCACTCACCTTCATCAAGCAGATATTGAATCCAGTAGCGTTTTATCACGTTCCGGCCTGAAAGGGCATCCGCCAAAAAGAAAACCGACTTTTTATCTTCCTCGTCACGGACTAAATATCCGCACTGGCAAAAATAATGGCCGGGAAGAGGAATGGCTTCCAAAGTCACTGTTTCGCCGAAAGTTAAGCTTTCTCCGGGCCTTATAGTTTTGTCGACAGAAGATTTTTCCGCCAAAAGATATTCTGACTTCAATTGATGAACCGGACTTCCACCCCACACGACTGACGTTTGCAGAGCCGGAAGATTCATCAGACTGGCCTCTCCTACAGGTGCGATGATTTTGGAGCCGCATTCATTTACAAAAAAGGGATTGCCACCGCAATGGTCAGCGTGGGAATGTGTGTTTATAACGGACTCAACTTTGATTCTGCCGAATTTTTTCTGCAAGGTCTCGTAGATAAAGGCCGCCTCCCGCTCGTGATTTCCGGAGTCAATCAAAAGGACTTTTGTCGCGCCTTCTTCCTGCCAGACTACAGCCCCGCAGTTGGTCGCACTCTTTACGCAAAAAATATGAGTTGAAAATTGAATCAAGGCAGAATTTTTTTCGGATTTTTCAGATTTTTCAGATTTTCCAGATTGATCAAAAGTCATATCGTTATCTTATCAAAAAATCCTCCATAAAAAAAGTCGCCTTTTTTAATTGCCTGCCATCAGTCGGCCCAACTTTTCATTTTTTATTTTTCAGTGTAAATTATTCTCATGCTCAAGCGGACTGGTTTTGCTGACCTGCCACTTCATACCGGAATCGTGCCAAAATGGTTGGCAGACCGTATGATGGCTCTTGGAACTGAGATTATCGAAAGCCTCCTGATTTTTTACGGCAAAAAGGAAGTCCTCCGCCGCCTTTCAGACCCCCTGTGGTTCCAGTCGCTCGGCTCCGTTTTGGGAATGGACTGGCATTCAAGCGGAATTACGACCAGCGTCATGTATGCCCTCAAGCGGGGAATAAACGCCCACGCAAAAGAATTCGGACTTTGCATCTGCGGGGGACGGGGAAAATATTCAAGGCAGACCCCCGAACAGCTGAACTGGATTTGCGACAAAACAGGACTGAACGGAACTGAGCTAGTAAAGGCAAGCAAGCTCTGCGCAAAAGTCGACAACACTGCGGTTCAGGACGGCTTCCAGCTATACCAGCACAACTTTATTCTTTCGGACGAAGGTGACTGGGCGGTTGTCCAGCAGGGAATGAACGTAAAAGAAAAGACAGCCCGCCGCTACCACTGGTGTTCAAGCGACTTAAAGTCCTTCGTGGAAGACCCGCACACGGCAGTCACCGGCGAGAACCGTGGTAAAATCCTCAATTTGACCGCCGCTGAGGCGGAAAAAACAAGGTCGTCAATTCTGACCCTGACCCAGGAAAATCCCGACCGACTTGTGAAGGAAATCGCGAAAATCTCAGGTCAGGATTTAATCCGTCAGGGGGAGCTTTTCTCAGACCCGGCATTGCCCCAAGAGGCAAATCTTCCCGCAAAAAGCCCGGACTGGCAGGGAACAAGCGTAATCATCGAGAATTCCCGCAACGTGAAAATGCCCGCCCACCATGAAGTCCGTGCCGAGGACGTGGATTTAAAAAGACTTGGCGGAGTTTTGGCCACGGCCTATGACTCCGGGTCAACGCAAAATTTTGAGAGTCTTCTTTTGACCCCAGGACTCGGACCTAGAACCTTGCAGTCGTTGACGCTGGTGAGCGAGGTGATTTTTGGCACCCCCAGCCGCTTCAATGACCCTGCCCGCTTTTCATTCGCCCACGGGGGCAAGGACGGACACCCCTTTCCGGTCGCGACAAAAATCTACGATGAGTCAATCAGGATTTTGGGAGAGTCAATCGAAAAGTCAAAGCTTGGCTACAAGGACAAGTCCTACTGCTTGGCCCGCCTGCACAAAACCGCTTTGGACATCGAGGCAAACTGCAATCCCCAGGCTGACTTTGACGCCGTAATCAAGCGCGAAAACGAACACTCACACGAATGGGGAGGAATGACCTGTTGTGGACCAGTATGATGTTTTTGAGGGAGGAATGACATGCGCTGGACCTGTTTAATTTCCGCTTGGCGGCAAAACGGTGACTCCCGCCCGCTTTCCAAAAAAGAGCTTTCTTCTGTTGGCACAGCCCTCTTAAAGCTCCAGCGAGGACTTACCGGCGACCGCAATTTGGCCGGCGGCGGCTACATGGACGAAGGCTCCCTTTTCGGCTCATACCTTCTATATTATTGGCCGGTCACATTCCGCCAAATCTCATACGCCATTGCCCGCTCTGAGGACAGCCTTGAAAGCCTTGTAAAATCCGCCGGGTCTGACAAAAAATTTGAAATCCTCGATGTAGGCTCCGGTCCAGCCCCTGCCACAGCCGCGATTTTGGAGAGCCTCTCAAATATCGCCGCCGCACCAGAATTGGCCGTGACTTCAACTCTGGTGGACTCAGGAAAATCAGCCCTAAAAACAGGCTCCTCGATTTTACGGGAATCGTTCTCAAAATCATTTTCATCTTTTGACTGCAAAACTTTCGCAAAGAATCTTGAAGGCATCACAGAAAAAGAAGATTTTCTTGAGGGAAAAAAATACAATGCAATAGTTTTAAGCCACGTGCTGAACGAGCTTTGGAAAAATTCCCAGGACGCGCAGAAAAAACGGCTGGATTTTTTAGAAAAGCTTATCTCCCGCTTAGGTGACGGCGGAATACTAATCATAAACGAGCCTGCCGTACTGGAGTCCAGCCGGAATTTACTCTCGCTGAAAGAGCCTCTTGTAAAATCAGGCCTTTCGGTAATTTTTCCATGCGTAAAATCGTCCTCAGAAGCCTGCCCCGCCCTGGCCGCAGGGGAAAAACAAACCTGCCACACAGAAAGCCCCTGGCTTCCATTAGAGCCGGCCGACTCCCTCGCAAAAATCGCGGGTCTAGACAGAAGCTCCTTTAAGATGACCTGCTTCATTTTTATAAAATCCTCTGGAAAATCAAAGGAAAAGAATGAAGACCACGTGACAGCCGCAAGTGGAATTTCAGGACTTGTAGTCTCTGACGGAATGCTGAACAAGGCCGGCCGCCTGCGTTTCGTAATCTGCGACGGTCAAAAGCGTGTGACAGTCTCGGCGAAAAAAGGCGACCCGATGGCGGCAGAAAAAGGATTTTTTAAATTGACTCGCGGGAAAAAGGTCTCGGTTTTGAATCCTGAAATCCGTGGGGAAAAGGACAATCCTTCGTTTGGAATTCAGGCGGAAAGCAAAATTGTAATCAGCTAAGTAAAAAAGAGCATAAAAAAACGGCCGTGAAAGCGGCCGATTCAACAAAAATCAAAGTAAATACAGGCTTTGCAATTTTTCATCTGATATAAAACCATTGAAAAATGCGCCTGTAGTAATCCTTGTGAGGGGAATTAAAGAACAGTATTTTGCACAACCCCTTCAAGGTCTTATTGATATAATGATAACACAGAAAATCACAAAAGCAAGGAAAATCGTAAAAAAATTCAAAAAAAATTCTTTTTTTTGCGGGCCGCGCTTCCATGCGCTTGCGGGGTGCGGCAGGGATTGCAGGGGCGTAGTCGACCGCAGGTGGAGCTTGCGGAACCGAGGACGATGAGGGTTACCGAACCCCGGAAAGCCCGACGGCACGCTTGCGTGCCGGGCCGCCCGTATTATAAATCTTCTGCCTTGACGGCAAAAATTTTGATTCCTTCTCGCGGGAATTTTTCTTTTATGGCTTTGATGACGGCCTTGACGCTTTGCAGGGCGGGATCCTCGATGTAGGAAAAAAGTGCGAAATTGGTCTCAGGCCAGGAACTTGTCCCAAGCTTGTAGTTTTCTCCGCCCCGCCCCGTAACCAGAGGCAGCTCGCTATACAAGATGCCCGGCACGTTTTCTTCCAATGCTTCGATTATGTCGTCATGGACTGACTGGTTGCTGATTATTTCTATTCGGTACAATTTTTCCTCCCGCTTAAATATTTGTCACACGGATTTGTTCAGGTCAAATCTGCGATTTTAATCGTAGATTTGTGGACTGATTTTTCTTTCATCACAAGTGAGTAGAGAACCGGGATGAAAAAGAGGGTGACGAATGTTGAAGACGTAAGGCCGCCGACAACCGCGACTCCGATTGGCTGAACCATTCCGGCAGAACCGCTCGTGGCAAAGCACATCGGAATCATGCCTAGGATTGTCGTGGCTGTTGTCATCAAAACCGGGCGCAGGCGAGAGGCTCCGGCTTCAAGACAGGCTTCCTTCATTTTCATGCCCCGGTCAATCAGCAGGTTTGTGTAGTCGACCAAAATGATTCCGTTGTTGACGACGATTCCGACCAGCATGATAAGTCCGATTGCGCTGATCATCGAGATTGCCTGACCGGTCAGCTTGTAAATCGCGACGACTCCGATTATCAAAAATGGAATCGTGCAGAGGTTAATCAGCGGGGCCTTGAATGACTCGTAGGTTCCGGCCATGACGCCGAATACCAGCAAAATCGCCATCAGTATGATTCCGCCGTAGGCACTTCCCTGCTCCTTCATATCTTTCCAAGTTCCCTCGTAGCTGACTGTTACTCCTTCTGGAATGATGAAAGTTGACGCGATTCCATCCCGGATTTCATCCTCGACGACGTTTGCGTTTTTGTCGCTGACTACATCGGCGAAAACCTTAACAACGCGGGTCTGGTTCACACGCTTGATTGAGACAGGTCCCAGTCCTTTCACAATCTTGGCGAAGTTCGCCACGCTGACCATGCCGTTATTTCCCTTTACGAAAATCTGCTCCAAGTCCACGACTTTTTGCCTGTCGGAGGGCTGGTACATGACTTTCACGCTGTATTCCTTGCCGTCTGAGCGGAATGTAGTGGCTGTAACGCCGTTAACCGCGTAGTTGATTTCTTTTGCGACCGTGGTAACGTCAACTCCGAAAGCGTATGCTCTTTCTCTGTCGATTACGACCTCTACTTCAGGCAGACCTTCTTCCGTGTCGATTGAGACTTCTCCGATGTCTTTGATTGATTCCATGACCGAGCGGATTTGGCTTGCGGTCTGCATCGCAAGGTCAAGGGAGTCGGACTTTACTTTTAGAATCAAGTCGCTTCCTGTCATCTGCCTTGCCCGCCCCTGACTGAAATTCATGCGGCAGTCTGCGGGAAAGTCAGCGAAATGGGCGCGGAGCTTTTTTTGGATTGTCTCGGAATTGTCAATTTGCAGGTCACTTTCCGGGAGACTGATTTGCAGAGAGCCTTTGTAGGAAGCGGTCGAGGAGCCGGAAGTCAGAATCAAAGTTTTGTAGCCCTTGATTTCTTCCTGAACGATGGCCTCAAGCTGCTGCAAGACAGATGTAGTCTCCTCAAGCTTGGTTCCAATAGGAAGTGTGACGTTGACTGTAACCGAGTCATCGTTTCCGCCTGTCATCATTTGGATTCTCAGCGTTGTGGCCGTGGCGAGGGCGATTACAAGTGCGCAGACGCAGATTAATGTCGTGGCTTTGCGGTGCCCAAGGGCTGATTTTAACGCGCGCTTGTAGGCTCTTGTAAGTGCGTCCACCGGAGCGTCAAAGGAGGCGTACAATCTGATTAAAAATCTGCTCGTCAGCGGCTTTTCGTTTCTGTTCGTCAGCGGAAGGAATTTTCCGGCCAGGACTGGAACTAGGAAAATCGCGACAAAAAGGGAGGAGACAAGGGCGATTACGACAGTGAAGATGATTCCCTTGAACATCTGCCCCATCATGCCGAGGTCGCTCATAAAAAAGAGAAATGGGATGAAGACGCAGATTGTCGTCAGGTTGCCGGACAAAACCGACATGACCATTTCGGAGGATCCTAAAACTGCGGCGACTTTTGCCTTTGCCCCGCGAGACCGGTAGACGTAGATATTTTCAATCATGACGATTGACGCGTCCACAATCATTCCGACACCAAGAATCAGACCGGTCATCGTCACCATGTTCAATGTGATTCCGGCGAAAGTCATGCAGAGAATCGTAATCACGATTGAAAGGGGAATTGAAATTGCGATAATCATCGTGGACTTAAAAGACTTCAAAAAGAAGAAAAGGACTAAGACAGCAAGCAAAAGTCCCTGCCAGGCTGAGTCAAAAAGTGTGCTGAGCGTGTCGCGGATTGAGTCTGTGTCATCGCGGATAATCTCAAGGGAAATGTCAGACGGAAGGGACTCTTCCAGCTGGGCGATTTTTTTGTAGACTTCGTTTGCGACAGTCACCGAGTTAGAGCCGGACTGCTTTGTGATTGACACGTAGACTCCAGGCTCCCCGTTGATGTAGACGACAGAAGATGCATCGGCATAGCCCATAAAAGCGTTGCCTATGTCGGAGAGTTTCACGTCGTAGCCGTTGACGGTCGTAATCACAGCGTTTTGGATTTCCTCAAGGCTCGCGTATTCACCTGTCGTTCGGATTGCGTATTCCTTTTTGCCTTCCTCGATTTTTCCGCCGCCAAGCTCCAGGTTCTGCTTTGACAGGGCGGAAGTCACGCTCGTAATAGTAAGCCCGTAGGCCGCAAGGCGGTTTTCGCTAAGCTCCACGCGGACGATTTTTTCCCGTCCACCGTAGACGGAGGCCTCCGCAACGCCGTCAGCCTGCTCAAAAATATCAACGATTGTGTCCTCGGCAATCTGCTTGAGGTCATCGTTTGACCGGTTTCCTCTGACGGCGATTCTCATAATCGGCATTGAGTCTGAGTCCATTTTGAAAATAGTCGGGGTGACATCATCAGGAAGAGAACGCTCTACACGGTCAAGTTTGTCGCGCACATCGTTCACGGCTTCGTCAAGGTCAGTTCCGTAGTTGAATTCAAGGGAAATTCTGGACCGGCCTTCAGAAGATGTCGAAGTCATTTCCTTCAAGCCGGAAACCGAGACAAGGGCCGACTCCATGACTTTCGTGACCGCCTTTTCTACTGTCTCAGGTCCAGCGTTCGTGTATGTCGCGCTTACGGAAAGATAGGGCATGTCAACGTCCGGCATAAGGCTGATTGACACGTTTTTTATTGTAAACAAGCCCATGATTCCCAAAAGGACGAAAACCATGAGGGTCAGAACAGGGTGGTTAAGGGTTGTCTTTGTTATGCTCATTTTCTTCCTGCCGCTTTGGAGATGTCCTTGATTTTTGCCCCTTCAGAAAGGGCTGTCTGTCCGGCGACAACCACAGTCTCGCCCTCGCTCAAGCCAGAGAGAATCTGCGTGATTCCATCGACCGTCTGTCCCCGTGTGACTTCGCGGCGTTCGACAGTCTCCCCGTCAGCCTTTACCGCATAAGCAAAATACTTTCCGTCTTTTTCAACGAGGGAGTCGGCGGGCATTGTAAGCTCTCCTGAGAAATCCTGTGTGAACAATACGACTTTTGCGAACATTCCAGCGTTCACCCTGTGGTCGTCCTTGTCAAAAGTGAGGATTATTTCTTTTGTGCGGCTTGCGGAATCTACGACCGGTGAGACGCGGGAAACTGTAGCTGTAAAAATCACTCCGGGATAGGCCTGTAGCGTGATGTTCGCAGTCAATCCGGTTTTAAGGAGGGCAACGTAACGCTCTGGAATTTTCGCCGTAATCTGTAGGTTCTTCACGTCACCGATTGTCGTGATTACGGAATTCGTTGAGACAGTCGTGCCGTCTTTTAGCGGGGAAGAGACAATCGAGCCGTTAATCGGGGCGTAGACCGGGCTTCTGATATAGGAAGCTCCTGGTTCGTTGGGGTCGATGTATGCGATAATCTGACCTTTTTTTACCGGGGAGCCGAGCTGCACGCGGATTTCATTGACCTTTCCGCCGATGTCCGGGAAAACTTCGATTGAAGACTGGGCCTCAACCTCGCCGTTTGTCACAACGTAGTCATGCAGAACAGTCTTTTGGATTTCCTGGGTTTTTACGGAAAATACAGTGGAGCCTCGCTTTCCTCGTCCCCCGGCTTCCTGACTATTTCCTTTTTTGGCAATAACGATTCCGCCGACTGCAAGCACAGTCACAATCGCGGTGACAATCATCACAATGTAAGATTTTCTCAATTTCATAGTTTTCTCCAGTTATTTTCCAAGGCTGTTGAATTCCACGCCGATTAGATTCTCAAGTTCAAGCACAGATTTTATCAAAGTCAGCTGCTCGCTTTTTAGGCTGACTTCCGCGCTGAGCATAGAGTCGTTCGCGTCCTGCAAGCTCAGCAAGTCCTTTGTTCCCCGGTTGTAGGCCTGCAAGGTCATCTCGTAGGTCTTTTTGGCAAGCTCCACGCTGGATTCCTTTGACTTTATCGCAGACTGACTCTGCCGGATTTGTCTTAGGGAAGACTCGATGTCCACCTCAAGCGAAGTTTTTGCGTCCTGCAAGGCCAGTTCCTGACTTTTGACGGAATCCTTTGCCGCGTCAACCTTGTCGTTCGATGAAGACCATGGAAGAATTCCGTCCAGAGGAATCGTCGCGGTCAGTCTCAGGGAGCCGGAATCTTTCGGGTCAGTCCGAACCCCATCTTTTGATGTAAGAGAGGGCTGATAATTCCACCCGGCGGAAATAGTCGGCGAATAGGCGGAAAATCTCGCGGAAAGCAAAGATGATTTTGCAGCCTCGACTTTTTTCTCCGCCAGGGCCAAGTCCGGGGAATTGATTTCGGTTCCTTCCAAAGTGATTTCTTTTGAAGTCACCGCGTCATCAAGAGAGCCGGACAAGGTGATTTCGCTTTCCAAGTCAAGACCCAAAAGCTGCTTGAATGCGGCGAGGTCATTTTTGTAAGTCACGATTGCGCTCTCAAGTTTCGGAATCAAATTCTGGTAGCTGACTTCCGCGCTCAGAACGTCAAGCTCGCTCATCCGCCCCTGATTGTATTTCGCCTTGTTGTTTTCCCACTGGGATTTCGCGGTCTCCAGATTCCGTTTTTGAAGCTCTATGTTGTCTTTCTCGTAAAGAAGACCGTAAAAAGTCTCCCGGACAGAAAGCTCTATTTTTCTGACCGCCTGATTGTAATTGATTTCGCCCTGCTCGTAGGCGATTCTTGCGGATTTTATCGATGTGAAAAGATTCGGTGAAAATGAGATTGAGACGGAGCCTTGAACATAGGCCGACCAGTCATAGGAATCAGTTTTGTTGGGTCTTGTCAGCCCCGCGCTTGCAGACAGTGACGGAGAAATCGAATTCCAAGAATGATTTTTGTCCCGGCGGGAGGCTTCCAGCGTGATTTTTCCCTGCTGAATTGAAACGTTGTTTTGAACGGCGTATTCCACGGATTTTTCAACCGTAAGATTTAACGGCGTTTGGGCAAAAAAAGGTCGGCACAGGGCAAGTCCCGCAAGCAAAAGAGCGGGTTTCCAATCTTTCATAAAATTCCTCATTTTTTTCTGATTATAGCATATCAAAAACAAATGAGGAATTCTTAAGTTTCAACATAGACTTTAATTTTTATCGTGGAGGACAAAAAGTTTTATGCCTTCGTCTGGGAATTTTTCCTTGGCGTAGTCAACGACCGTCTTAATTTTTGCCTCGCAGGAGTCTTCGCAGTAGGCGATGATTGAGACATTAGTCTCCGGCCAAGTTGTCGTCCCCAGCTTGTAGGAGTCGCCCCCCCGCCCCGTAACCAGCGGAATCACCGAATAGTAGAAGTCCGGCATTGCGGCCACAAGGTTGTTGATTATGTATTCTTGAGTTGACTGGTTTGCAAAAATTTCCGCTCTTATCATATTTTACCCTCCATTTTTTAATATGCTAACTTCTCCAGCCTTCTGACCAGCTCGTCATCCATTTTGAATACTGCCTTTTTGTCCCGCCTCTGGTTGAAAAGGGAGTAGAGAACCGGAATTATGAAAAGCGTTACAATCGTCGATGAAGTAAGACCTCCGATTACGCACACGCCGATTGGCTGGGTCATCGAAGAGTTTGCATCGCCGAAAAAGGCCATTGGAATCATGCCGAGAATCGTGGTCAGAGTTGTCATCATGACAGGACGGAATCTCGACGCGCCTGCCCTCTCACAGGCCTCCATGACTTTTACCCCGCGGCCGACCAAAAGATTCGTCTGGTCAACGAGAATGATTCCGTTGTTGACAACGATTCCAATCAGCATAACCACGCCAATCATTGAAACCATGCTGAAAGACTGGCCGACAATCATGTGGATTATCACAACTCCGACAATCAGGAAGGGGAGCGTGAACAAGTTGATGAACGGTTCCTTGAAGGACTCGTATGTTCCCGCCATAACTCCGAAGACCAAGAGAACCGCAAGAATTATGATTACGACAAAGACTTTCATCATATCAATCGTGTTCTGCCAGGAGCCTTCGTACAAAAGTGTGACTTCTTCTGGAATCACCATATTGTCGGCAATCGCCTGTTTGATTAGATTTTCCGCCTCGCCCGCGCTCACATTTCCAGAGACATTAGCAGTCAGGTGGACCGTGCGAATCTTATTTTCGCGGTTGATTGCAACAGGTCCGATAGACCGGCTGACTTCCGCAAAGTTTGCGACCGAATACAGCCCGCCTGTTCCCTGGACGTAGATGTTTTCAAGGTCGGGAATGTCGGTTCTGTCCTCATCGCGGAGGAGGACCAGCACATCGTAGTCGTTGCCGTTTGACCTGTAGGTCGTGGCGGTCTTTCCGTTTATCGAATAGTTGATTTCGCTCGCTATGTCGCTCACGGAGATTCCGAACATAGATGCCCTGTCACGGTTGATTTTAACTTCGACTTCCGGCAGGCCTTCCTCTGTGTCAAGCTCGGCTTCTGTTACGGACGGAACTTTTTTTGAAATCATGTCAATCAGGTCGTTGCCGGTCGCAAGAAGCTGGTCCAAGTCGGAGCCTCGGATAGCAATGTCGATGTCGCTTCCTGCCATCTGCTGCATCTTTCCGTCGTCAAAAGAGAATGTCGCAGTCGGGAAGTCCTCAAAATGGGCGCGCAACTTTGCCTTAACGGTCTGAGCCGAGTCAATTTGCTTTGAAGCATCGGGCAGGGTGATTGAAATCGAGCCCTTATATGATGTGTCGGAACTTCCAATTCCAGAAGAGGAGCCTGCCGTAACAACGAGGTTCTCATAGCCCTTGATTTCATCCTTTATGATGTCGTAGAACTGGTCAAGAACGTTCTGGGTCTCGGAAAGTTTTGTTCCAAGCGGAAGTTCCACATTGAGTCCAACAGACGTGTCGTTGTAGTTCGACATAAAGGCAACCCTCAAACGGCCAAAAAGGAGAATCGAGGATGCAAGCAGGGTAAATGCCACTAGGAGAGTCGAAAACCTGTGGCGCAGGACAAAGTGAAGGGCTTTTCGATACTTTCCGGTGACAAAGTTGATCGCCCCCTCGACTGCGGCATCAGCCTTCCTCAGTCTTTCGTTTTTAATCGGAACTTCCTTGCGGTTGTCGACCTTGAGGAATTTTCCGGCCAGTACGGGCACCAGGAACATAGCTACGAACAGGGAGGATAGCAGGGCAATTATGATTACGACCATCAGCGATGTAAAAAGCTCGCCTAGCATGTCAAGTTTGCTCTTAAATACAAAGAAAGGCACAAATACGCAGATTGTGGTTAGGTTGCCAGAGATGACCGAAGCCATGACTTCCTGAGTTCCGATTTCCGCCGAGACTTTTGCCGTGGTTCCCCTGGCACGGTATGAGTAGATGTTCTCAAGGACGACTACAGAGGCGTCCACAACCATTCCGACTCCGAGAATCAGGCCGGTCATAGTGATCATGTTCAGGGTGATTCCGCCGAAAGTCATAACCAGGACTGTAATCAAAACCGAGAAGGGGATTGAAATCGCCATAATCAGAGTTGACTTTACAGACCTCAAGAATAAAAAGAGGACTATTACGGTCAGAATGAATCCTTCGAGAATTGACTCAAAGAGGGATGAAAGGGTGTCACGCACTGAGGTTGAGTCATCGCGGATGATTGTGATTGTCACCCCCTCTGGCAGAGTTTTTTGAATCGAGTCGATTTTAGCGTAAACCGCATCCGCAACGTTGACCGTGTTTGACCCGGACTGCTTTTGCAAGGAAATATAGACTCCGGGCTTTCCGTTTATGAAGACTTCGCTTGTCTTGTCCTCGTATGACATTTCCACGCTACCGATATCGGAGAGCTTCACATCGTAGCCGTCAACTGTTCCGACTACAGTGTTTGAAATTTCGTCAATCGAAGCAAACTGCCCCGCCGTGCGAACCATATATTTTTTAGTTCCCTCAAAGACCGAGCCTCCTCCGATTTCAACGTTCTGCTCTGCAAGCTTTGCCGCGACAGCAGAAAGAGTCAGTCCGTAGGCCTCAAGCCTGTTCTGGCTCAACTCTACGCGGACAATTGAGTCACGGCCCCCCATGACGTTTGCCTGAGCGATTCCGTCGGCCTGCTCCAATTGGTCTGCAATCTGGTCGTCCGCAATTTTGCGAAGTTCGTCAGCGGACTTGTTGCCATTTATGGCCAAAGTCATCAGTGGCATCGAGGATGAGTCGAACTTGAAGATTGACGGTGTGTCGCAGCCATCGGGCAGGGAGCCTTCAACCATGTCGAGTTTGTCGCGGATGTCGTTGACAGCCTCATCAATGTCTGTTCCGTAAGTGAATTCAAGTTTTATCAGGGAAGAGCCTTCTGAACTTTGTGAAGTCATTTCGTTAAGATTGCTCACGCTCACAAGGCCTGACTCCAAGACTTCTGTGACCGATGACTCGACTGACTCAGGGCCGGCGTTGTCGTAGCTTGTCATCACCATGACAACAGGCATGTCCATGTCCGGCATGAGGTCAATCTGGATTCCGCCCAAAGTGAAGGCTGCTACCAGAGCAATCAGGCCGAAAGTACAGATTGTCAGAACTGGGTGCTCAAGGACTTTTTTTGAAATGCTCATTTTTCACCCCCTACGATTTTCACCGTCACGCCGTCGCTTAAGACTTGCATTCCGCTTGTCACTATTTCCAGCCCTTCGCTTAAGCCCGCTGTGATTTCTGTAATTCCGTCAACAGTCACTCCTTTTGTAACCTCAGTTTTTTTGACAGTGGAGCCGTCTGAGTTCATCACGTAGACATAGCTTTTTCCCCGCTCACTTGTGATTGCGTCTGTCGGAATTGCGATTGCCTTTTCGTGGAGGATTGTGTTCAGCTTGATTGAGACGTACATTCCCGCATTGATTCTTGAGTCGCTTGTGTCAAAAAGAAAATAGACTTCCTTCGTGCGGCTAGTCTCGTCAACAATCGGGGAGACTCGGAATACGTGGGCGGGGAAAGTTTCGTCCTTGTAGGCCTCCAGCCGGACTTCTGCCGTAAGGCCTTTTTTTAAGCCTGCAATTTTGCTCTCTGGAATCAAGACTTCAATCTGCAATTTGTCGATTTTTCCAATTGATGCGACCGCAGTTGACGTGGAGACCGTAGTTCCCCGGGTAAGCGGAAGGGAAGTCACGTAGCCGTCAATCGGCGCGATTACGGGGCTTAGCGCATAGTGGCTTCCGGGAACAGAGGGGTCAACCTGGGCAATCACCTGGCCCCGCTTAACGTAGTCGCCCAAAGTAACTGAAACAGATGACAATTTTCCGCTAGCATCCGGATAGACTGAGATTGAATTGTCGGCCTTTACCGTGCCGTTGACCTTCATGTATTCCTGCAAGTCTGTCAAGTTGATTTTTTCAGTCTTTACAGAGTAGACGGTTGTTTCCGCCTTCATCTCAGGCCTGCCGCCCTTGTTTTTTGGAATCAGCGCGAGTATAGCTAGAAGTCCGGCCGCGCAGGCAATCCATATTATTCTCTTCTGTGTCTTTTTCATTTATTTTTCTCCTTAAACTCCCGCCTTGGCGGTTGCAGAACTTGTTTCTGTATTTGTTGTGTCAGCTGACTCTTTGTTGAAGAATGCCCCAAAGTCAAGACCGAGTTTTTCCTCTAGGTCAAGCACATCGCAAATCAGCGTGTACTGCTCTTCTTTTAGGCTCACCTCCGCAGAATGAAGCTTGTCGAGCGAAGTCTGAAGCTCAAGCAAATCCTTTGTTCCCCGGTTGTAGGCCTCCTCCGTCATCTGGTAGGATTTTTTTGCCAGCTCCACGTTCATTTTTCTAGTGGCTAAAGTTTGCTTTGCAAGGCGGATGTCGTTGAGCTTTTCAAGAGCCTCCGTAAAAGCCGTATTCTTAGCGTCCTTGAGCTGAATCTCGTAGTCCTTGATTGTGTCGTCCAAAGCCGCAATTTCATCCGAGGCCGATGAGCCGTAAATCCAATTTGAAAGCGGCAGCGATATTCCGACAGACGCAGACCAAGATGAAGTGTCAGTGCTTATGTCTGATTCTTTTACATAGCTCTTGCTCCATGGGTAGTAGGAGCCTGTGACTTTGAGGGTTGGGAGTCGGTCAGAAGCCCATGTCGACTTTTTGTTTGCCTTTGCCTCTTCAATTTTAAGTTCCAGTTCTTTGACCGTAGCCGAGTTCGAAACCGCATTTTGCAGGATTTTTCCATCGATTTCGCTGACTGAATCCGCAATTTCGAGGGAGCCTTCAAGGTCTACGATTTCGCCCTCCTTTAACTCCCAGCCAATATCGTTCAAAAACTCAATCAGGGCATTAACAAAATTTGAGTGCGCCGTGTCCAAGTCGGGTTTTGCCGTCTCGTAGTTCACCTGGGCTGTCAAAAGCTCCAGCTCGGAAGCCTGCCCCCGGTTGAATTTCGCCTTGGTTTGATTGTAGGTCCGCTCGTAGGAATCCACGGTGTCCTGCGAGGTGGAAATCTGGGCTTTTAAATTCAGCAACTTATAAAAAGTCTGCCTGACCGCCGATTCTGTCGAACGAATTGTGTCCTCATAGGATGTCTGCCCAGCCTTGTAAGCCGCCTTCAAGGCCTTGATTTTGCTTGAAAGCCCCAAGTCAATCGAAAGGCTTGCCGTCAGTCCCGCCCCGTAAGTCGTCGTAGTGTCTGCGGGAGAATCTGTAGCGGCGGAAGAACTTCCTTCTAGTCCGGCTGAAATCGATGGCAGGACCTTGTTCCAAGAATGTTTGTACTCTCTCTCGGACTTGTTCTTTGAAATTTCAGAGCGCAGGATGTCAACATGACTGGCCAAAGCCTGGTCAACAGCCTGGTCAACCGTCAGCACTACACGTTTTTTTTCATTTTCTTTTTGACTTTCAACAGTCTTTGATTTTTCACTTTCCGCCTGACTTGCGATTCCGTCTTCCGCTGAAATTGTGGCGGAAATAGCGAGGGCAAAAATCAGGCCACAAAAAGCATTTTTTTTCATAAATGGTGATCTCCTCCTTCAATCACTTGTGTTACAAATATTCCAATGAGAATTCAAAAGAAAAATGCCACCTCAGTGTAACTTGTTACACTAAAGAACTGTTAGAATCTTGAATTTTGTGTTTTTCTGACTGATAATGGAATGGAAACTTAAACTTTTCGTCTGGTGCAGGGGACACATTATTAAATTATATGGAAGATTTAGGCCTTTTAATCAAAAAAATTGACCGGACGCTACGTCGCAATGCAGAGAACGACATGAAGAAAATCGGGCTGACTTTAAGCCAGGTGGACGTGCTGCATTTTCTGATTGATTCTGGCAGGATGACCGCCAGCCAAAAGGAAATCGAGGACTTTCTGCAAGTCTCCCACCCTGCAACCAGCGGAATTATAGGACGGATGGAAAAGGCAGGGCTTGTGTCGACAGAAATCTCAATCAACCGCCGCATGACAAAATCCGTGACTATTACAGAAAAAGGAATGGAAATATTTTCCCGGACAGAAGCTGAACGGCTAAAGCACAGGGAAGAATTAGAGGGAATTTTCACTGAGGAAGAACTTGAAATACTGAAAAGCCTGCTCAAAAGATTCAGCGAGAGACTTCAGATTTGAATGCGCAAGGGCATGTAGCGCCTTTAGTAGCCGTAAGCGGCTATGAGCGTGAGCGAAGCGCGAAACGCCCGACCTGGACGCTGTAAGCGGCCAGGTTGCGCCCAAAAAAACAAAAAAGACCGGCAGCATAAGCAAACCGGCCTTTATATCAGTTATATATCAATTAACAATCGATCTTAGTCGTTGACCTTTTTGAAGACCAGACAGCCGTTGTGGCCGCCGAATCCGAAGTTCGCACTCATTGCAACGTCAACCGGCATGTTGATTCCCTTGTTGGGAGTGTAGTCAAGGTCGCATCCGCCCTCAACGTCAACCTCGTCAAGGTTGATTGTGGCAGGAATGTAGGAGTCCTGGATTGCCTTTACGCAGACCATGGCCTCAAGAGAACCCGCGTTGCCAAGGCAGTGACCTGTCATTGACTTTGTTGATGAGATATGGAGTTTTTTTGCTGCCTCACCAAAAGCGATGTGGAGCATTTTTGTCTCACCGGAGTCGTTCAAATGTGTTGAAGTTCCGTGTGCGTTGTAGTATGTGACTTCCTCAGGTTTTACGCCTGCGTCTTTCATAGCGATTGTCATGCACTTAGAGCCTGTGATTCCGTCTGGATTCGGGGCTGTCAGGTGGTAGCCGTCAGATGAGGCTCCGTAGCCTGCGACCTCGGCGTAGATTTTAGCTCCGCGTGCTTTCGCGTGCTCATACTCTTCCAAAACGAGGATTGTGGAGCCTTCGCCCATGATAAATCCGTCGCGCTGCTTGTCAAAGGGGCGGCAGGCTTTTTCGGGGCAGTCAGCCCATTTTGATGAGAGTGCCTGAAGCATTGTGAATCCAAGGTTAGCGTATCCGCACTGTGTTGACTCAGCACCACCGGCGAGAACTACGTCATAGCGTCCTAAGCGGACTGAATCGAAAGCGTCTCCGATTGCGTCAGTTCCAGAAGCGCAGGCTGTAGCGATTGTATGTGAACCACCGTGGATTCCAAAAGCCAAAGTGATGTTTCCTGCTCCCTCGTTGGGAATCAGCTCCGGGATTGTCATCGGGGGCATACGTTTCTGGTCTGAGTCAAAGTATGACTTCATTGTGCTTTCTGTCACCTCAAGACCGCCGATTCCGACTCCAAGGTAAACGCCTGTGTCTTCAAGAACGTCTTTTTTGTCAGTCAAACCTGAGTCATCGAGAGCCATTTTAGCGGCCGCGACTGCAAACTTTGAGTAAAGGGCCATTTTGCGGGCAGCTTTTGAGTCCATGTATTTGTCGGCCTCGAAATTCTTGACTTCTGCGGCGTACTTTACTTTGAAATTCGTATTGTCATAGCGTGTGATTGTCGCGATTCCAGATTTTCCGGCTTTGATTGCGTCCCAAGTCTCGTCAACACTGTTTCCAACCGGTGAAATACAACCCATTCCAGTAACAACTACTCTTCTCATAAAAAATCTCCTATTGGGGGGAAAGCCTTCCCCCTAGTTCGCACTTCGTTGCTCACATACCCCTTTCGCCTAGAGCTACGCCCTAAAACCCATGAGCATTCTGAGCGGGTCTCCGAGGCAGCTATGCTGCCGAGGCGGAACGCCCCTTAAAATCTTCGGGATTTCGACAAAATTATAATAAATGTCAAAATAAAAGTCTATACAGTCACCAATTTTAAAGTCTATATTCTTCCAGCAAACAAAATGTTTTTCCGAGCCGCAGGCGGGCCTTTATCTTTACGGTCGAGTCTCCCCAATCCTCCTCCTGTAAAATTCCATCCCGGCGGACAGCCTTTAAAAGCCCCTGCAAGTCAGGATTTTCAATCGGAATCTCAAAAGTCATGGTTCTGCCCAAAAGATTTTCTTCTATTAGAGTCTTCAATTCTTCAAGCCCCGTCGCCTCTTTCGCAGAAATTTTTACAGCGTCAGGAAAGGCGGCGTTCAGCATTGAAATTTTTTCCGGCTCCGTCACCCGGTCGATCTTGTTCAGCACGATTAAATACGGCAGGTCGGCGGCATCGATTTGCCCCAAAACCTTTCTGACTTCTTCAAACTGGGCAAGGCAGTCCGGGTCACTTGAGTCAACAACGAGCAAAAGCAAGTCGGCAAGGGCGGCTTCTTCCAAAGTAGATTTAAATGACTCAATCAGCGTGTGTGGCAAATTTGAGATAAAACCAACCGTGTCGGTCAAAAGAACGCTTGCCCCATTTTCCAAGGGCAATTTTCGGGTAGTCGGGTCGAGGGTGGCAAAAAGCTTGTCCTCCGCAAGGGCGGAAGCTCCGGTCAGAGTGTTCAAAAGCGTCGATTTTCCCGCGTTCGTGTAACCGACAAGGGCGCAGGAAAGAAGTCCTCCACGCAGGCGGCGCTTTCTCTGGGTTCTTCTATCAGTCTGAACCTGGGCCAGGTCTTTTTTTATATCCTCGATTTTTTCCTCAATCTGACGGCGGTCAAGCTCCAGCTGGGTTTCCCCCTGACCCTTGTTGCCAAAAACTCCACCCCTCTGCCTGGACAAGTCCCCGTAAGTGTGGCTCAGGCGTGGAAGGGAATATTTCAACCTGGCAAGGTCAACTTGGAGGCGGGCGGCCTTAGTCTGCGCTCTCTGGGCAAAAATCCGCAGGATTACCTCGTTGCGGTCAAAACACGGGATTTTAGTCAGCTTTTCCCAGTTTCTCTGCTTTGTCGGCTCTATTTCCCAGTCAAAAATTATGCAGTCAGCCTCGATTTCCTTGGCCTCATCGGCGATTTCAAGGGCTTTTCCTGAACCCATTCCGTATGCGGGCGAAACTTCCAGTCGGACAAGTTTTTTGGACTCAATTATTTCCATTCCCAGCGTGTGGACAAGGCCTTCCAGTTCCTTCAGCGGCCGGTCAGGCAGTCCCAGCAAAAATGCGCGGGCTTTTTTTTCTTCTTCAGCTTTGACTTCAAACATTCAAGAATAAAATTACAGGCAAGGGAGAATAATATCAAGCGGGCGGCCGAGGCCTTTCGATTCCTTAATTGTCCATTTTCCTTTTTTCATTTATCATTAAGCCATGACTGAGGACGAAAAGCCGAGAAGCAAAAGGCCAAAACACAAGAGGGCCATTACAAAAGTCACTTTGGCCCAGAGCTTTTTTCTGACATTTAGATATTTTTTCTCAAACAGGCTTCTTTCCTATGCAGGAAACTGCTCGTTCGGGCTTTTATTTTCATTCATCCCCGTCGTCCTGATGATTACAATCATTTTGGTTCAGATTCTCCATGCCTCAAGTGAAACAATTCTCCAGCTTTTACAGACAGTTCCACAAGTCACAAAGGTATTCAACGTTGAGTCTGTCATCAAGAAATTCAGCTCAAGCGATGTCAGTGCGGCAACTCCGTTTTCAATTTTTTTGGGCTTTTTTATCTTTTGGATGGCCCGCCGTTTTTTCGCCTCCATTTTTGACTCCTTACAGTGCATTTTTCACACGGAGCAGGAGCGACGGCCGCTAAGCACGCAGATTTTAGTCCTAGTTTTTGAAGTCATAATCGTAGTTCTTGCCGCTACAGTAATTTTTCTGGTTGTTTCCCTGAGGGCATTTTTGGCAATCGACAGCATTTTTGACTTTTTGCCAAAAATAGGACTTTTTGAAAGGATTATAACGAATCAATCGGTTTCAATTTTGCAGAACGCCTTGCTTTTTATCGTCACGGCAATTCTTTACAAGGCCGGAAGCGGAACCAAGCCTCCTATAAAAATCTGCATTTTGTCAGCAGGACTTGCAACCCTCTCCTTTTGGCTCGTCCGGGCCGTCCTCCATCTGATTACAAACAGCGGCCGCTATGCAATGATTTACGGAGTCATGTCAGGGCTTATTTTGACCCTCGTGGACATTTTCTTTTTCTTCGTGCTCTTTTTGTTTTTCGCCCAGTTCATTTTTACCTGCCAGTTTTTTGACGAACTTTTGCTCGGCGAACTTTACCTACTGCCAAAGAAGGACGATGGTACCCTGCTTTCCGTAGTAAAACGCTCCCTCTTTATCAGGCCAGATTTTTTGATAGCTAAAGATGACCTTTATATGATACACCTAAACGATGGAGAGCTGGTCTACAAGGAGGCGGACAAGGGAACCGATGCCTACTACCTCGTTTCCGGCAAAATCAGACTGAGGCGCAAGGATGGCTCCGAGGAATTTTTTACAAAGGGCGATTTTTTCGGTGAAGTCTCATGCGTATTAAAAAAGCAGAGGGAATCCCAAGCCCAGGCCGTCACGAAAAGCGAGATTGTCCGGATAGACGGCGAAACATTCGAACTTTTAATCGCACAGAACCCATCTGTCGCCCGCAAGGTTTTAGGACAAATCTCCGGCTACTTCAACCAAATGCTCATTAACAAAGAATAAAGGCTCAAAAAAAGGGGCTGTCCCAAAGGACAGCCCCATAAATTTTCTTCAGAAGAGGATTTACTCAACTATTTCTGCGTAAAATAACCGAAGAGGCCTAACGTATAGAAGTTGCAGAAACCGTCTACCAACCAGCATCTCAGCCAAGACTTTTTCTGCTTTTTTGAAGTAGAAGCAGAAGAATCTGATGATGCAACGCTTGCCTGCGTAACATTTTCATCGATAGCGACAGTCTGATTCGGCTTGACGTTCGTGTACTTAATGGCAATTGCCGTACCGTAGTAAGTGGTCACGATTTTGTTTCCGCCGAAAAATTCCGCAATCGGGGCCTTTTTTTCACCCTCGTTGCGGGCATCAACACGAATATTGATGATGTCATCGGCTCCGAGTTTCTTCGCCTCTGCCATCAAGTCCGCATAGACAATACGCTTACCTACGTGGCTTCTTGAAAAGTAGAAGGGAGACACATCTGTCGTCTCTTTTGTCTCAACCTGTACGATTCCAACCGGCTCAAAATCCTTCACAGTGATTTCAGCATAGTTTGACCAGCCAGACTGATTTTTAGTCATATCTGTGGTTGTCGTGCAGGATGCAAGGGCGAAGGCTGCAACAGCTGCAAAAGCAATGGCCAACAATTTTTTCATAAAAATGACTCCTTTTGAATTCGTGTTATCTATCTACCTCTAAAGAAATTAGAGATAAGAAATTATACCCCCCTCCCCGTATTTTTAAATCAAGTGTTTTTTATCAAAATTTTATATTTTTTTTCAGATTAGTTTTATCGACAAAAAGAGCCCTACTCCCGCCACTTGTAAATTTTTTTTTAGAGGTTCCCTTTATCGACTTTTTGATATAAAATTGCCCCATTATGGCAGACATTATTCAACCAAGAATCTTAAAGGGATTCAGAGACTTTCTCCCTTCACAGGAAATTTTACGCAGCGATTTGACAGAAAAAATCACGAAAGTGTACCGGTCATTCGGCTTTGTTCCGATTGACACCCCGGTTTTGGAATACTCAGAAATTCTTCTCAGAAAATCAAACGGGGAGACAGAAAAACAGGTCTTCCGCTTTGAGGACAACGGCGGCCGAGATGTTTCACTCCGCTTTGACTTGACAGTTCCTTTTGCCCGCTTTACGGCAGAACACCAGAACGACCTTTATTTCCCCTTCAAACGCTATCACATTGCGAAAGTTTGGAGAGGCGAAAAGCCCCAGGCCGGACGCTACCGCGAGTTCATGCAGTGCGACATTGACACAGTTGGCTCTGACTCAGCTGCAAGCGACTTTGAGATTTTGAGCGTTATGAAAGCCGCCCTGAACGAAATCGGAGTTGACAAAATCACGATTCACGTAAACCACCGGGGAATTTTCAACCGCTTCCTCGCAAAGATCGGCCAATCCGAAAAATCAGAGGACATTCTGCGCTCTGTCGACAAACTTGCAAAAGTCGGAAAAGACGAGGTAAAAAAAGAACTCGTGGAATTCACAGGCTCAGAAGATTCAGCTGAAGAGATTTTGACTTACATTGCGGGCGCGTCTGACTTTGACTCAACACTTGACTTGCTTGAGAAAATGGCCGGAGGCCCTGCCGAAGACACAAAACGCATGAGAGACATCCGCGCCATGATGAAGGCGGCCGGAATCGAGGCGACTTACGTTCTTGACCCGTCGATTACACGCGGACTTGACTATTACACAGGCATTGTCTACGAGACTTTCCTTGACGAATTTCCAGCAATCGGCTCAGTCTGCTCCGGCGGCCGCTACGACAATCTGGCCGGCTTGTACACAAAGACAAGGCTTCCGGGAGTCGGAGCCTCAATCGGACTCGACAGGCTTATCGCAGGCCTTGAGCAGCTTGGAAAAATCAGCCAGAAAGGCTCATATCTGGACGCTGAGATTTTCTGTCAGGACGAGAGCCTTGCCTCGGTCTATCAGGGGGTAGCCGCAAAACTCCGCGCCAAGGGAATCAACGTCGAGGTTTTCCCTGAGGCAAAGAAAATGGGCCAGCAGTACGCTGTCACAGAGGCCAAGGGCGTGAAATGGGGAATCCTTATTAACGCAGAACAGGCAAAAGATGGAAAGCTCACGCTAAAAAATCTTACAAACCGCGAGCAGAAAGAAAACATCACGATTGAAGAAGCCGCGAAAAAAATCAAATAGTAAAAAATCGGATTGTCAGCAGAAGGTAGCTGGCAGTCCGTATATCCACAGTTCCGACCGTTTTTACTTTCCTTTTTTAGCCCTTAGATTTTTTACGACTTCTTCCGCTTGGAATTTGTTGCGGAAAATGCGCAGCAGGGGGGACGGAATCCAACCGTCATCAAAGGCATACCACAATTCTTTTGTTTCCTTGTCGATTTGAACAGTTTGCTCACCAGTCACCATGAGAATTTGTCCCTCGCGAAACTGACTTGTTACTGGGGCTGAATAGTCAGGACTTTCACGGCAGGCCGCATAGGGAACGGAGACGACAGCCCACTGAACGCCAGGATAGCTTGCCAAGGGGTCGGAAGGCTCAAAAACCGGAGCCGCCGACCATTTTTTGCAAGAAAAACAAAGCAACGAAGCGAAGAGAAAAAAAAGGATTTTTAACAATCTGAGCGAATTTTTCATTTTAAATTTTTACTTTTGATTAATCTGCGATGGAGTCCGCGAGGAATTTCATGACTTGCGGATAAATGAGCATGTCTGAGTCAACGAAATTCATCGTGGGGATTTCCGCAGGGGCGGCCCACTTGTATTCACTATGTTCTGTGAGCGTGTATTTTTTCGCGATTCCATCGTGGGGAACGCGGACTAAATATCCGTGCAAATCCGAGACCTTGCCGTTGTGGGTGAACTGGGCTTCAGCGATTTTTTTTCCCACGGAGACCGAAATGCCGAATTCTTCCTGCATTTCGCGGACAATCGCCTCTTCGTCGGATTCGCCCTCCTCTACTTTGCCGCCTGGAAATTCCCATCGGCCGCCCATCTGACCTGTCGGATTGCGGTGGGCAACCAAAATATTCTTTCCATTAAAAATGATACATGCGATTGAACTTTTAGCCATAAAAACATCCTTATGTTAAGCGGCAGGCAATGGAAGCCCGTCAGTTGGAGCTGTCCAATTAGTTCGCAGAATGCGGTCATTGAGCCTGTCGAAATGACATTTACTACTATAAACGGTGGTTTCGACAAGCTCAACCACCGTTTTTACCACTTTTTAGACAGCTCCAATAAGCGTTAGCGTACTCACAACAAGCACGAACGTGCGTAGTTTCGAGTGGGCAGGAACTGCCAACGGCGGCTTGCCGCCGTGCCGCCCGAAAAATTACAAAAATAAAACACGGGGAAAAATAAAGTGCAAGACTCCGGCAAGAATACAGAAAACCCCGATGTATTTGCGCCCGTCTACAAAAAGCGTTTCGGCAAATGACGGAAAGACTGGAGCGGTCACTGATTTTTTTGCGTAGTATTCTAGCAAAAGCGCTGCACAGGCTGAAAAACCTGCAAAAGCCGGAATCAAGTCGCCGATTACAGGAATGTCATTTTGAACCGTGGAAAGGAGCTTCATCAGGCCGACAAGACCAGAAAGGACTGCGACTACAAGACGGAAGGTCAAATCGTCGAAAAAAGTGCCCTTTGTGGAAAAAGAACTTTCCCCGCTAGAAAGGCCAGTGTCCACAAAGTCATCGGAGGAAAATTCTTCTTCGGAAGAATTTTCGGAATTCAAATTAGAGGCGGGAGTCTCTTCCTCAAAAAAATTGGTCGCATAAACTAAAATCAGGCCGGCCATGATGTTCATAAGAACTGAAAGAAAATAAAATTGCAGCATATCCACTCCGTTTTTTTTATCGCTTCTGGATCCGGCTTTTCAACCGGCAACTTTCACCTGCAAAGGTCAAATCAGCGGTCACTTCGAGTATATCATAATCGCTGAATGTTGTCCTAAAAAAGGCGGATTTTCCTTCATATTTTCCAGAGATTTTTTTGATTTCGGCAACCTGGCCGTCAGTGTTTACAACGTGAATTTCAGCGCCCACCGGAAGAGGGAGACTTTTTTCAAATTTTTTTGGCGCATCTTCAAGCTCCACGCTGACGTAAACGGTCTCTTCGTAGGAAAAAGCCGTGAGATTCGCTTTGACACCGGCCATAAAATCCTGACTGTCCTTGTGAAAAAATCCCAAAATCAAGACTACGGCGACCGCAACCACAAGGGCGAAAAACATAAAGCGGTTTGACCGAGTTGAAACCAGGGCACGAAAAAGTCCAGGCCTGTAGGCGGTGAATTTTCCAGCGTAATAATCTTTTACAAGCTGGGGGGCGTTTTTTAGCCGCTCCTCGCGGTGGTAGTGAAAAATCAGTTCGCTTTCGTTTGGGTCAGCCTCCCGGCCTTCATCTTTTTGGTCGAATGTCATTTTTTTCCGCCTAATTTTCGATTACGGTTGATACAAGGGAATCTGTCCGCCACCAGGCAACTGTCGCCTTGTCACGCTCGACAAAAAGGCCGTTGAGAATTCCGTTGGCACTCACAGAAAATGTATTGAACAAAATACGGGAATAATCGATGTCGAGAGAGCGTTTTAAAATCTTTTGATTTTCCGGCTGAATCAACTGAATCAAATAACCTCTTGAAGTCGGAACAGAAAAAAAGAACCAGCCTGACTCTGAGACCCCCAAAAAGTTATATGGCTGTAAGAAGACTTCCTTGCTCAGATTTTCAGAGACTGACTCTTCGTATGGGGGAACTTCAAAGGATTCGCCGTAGCGGCCGGTCTCAACGTCTAGGGGACAAAGGAGGGTTCTGTCATATTCGATTCCAGACTGGACTTTCAGGGCCGGGTCAAGAACGGTCTTAGAATAATCGACTTTTACATAGAGACGGCGGAAATTCAAATCAGGAATCACGTTTTCAATTGAAATATGCAGCATGTCGCCTTCGTCAGTCTCAAGTCCTCTAGGGCGGGGAACAGTCGAAACGGTAAATGGAACCTTATATTGCAAAAAACCCTTTGAGTTAAACCAATAGGCAATGGGGCCATCATTTGTCACACAGACGACGACTAATTCTCCGTCTGCAACAGTATAAATATTCTCGATAAAAGGAAAAGGAGAGCCGCCAGGCCCCTGCTGCCCCAAATAGTCAACGAATTTTCCAGAAGAGTCAAAGCGGAGAACAACCCGGTCAAGGCTAAGGCGGTTTTCCGTGTCGCGCTCGTACTGTTCTGGCGGCAGAGTGTCCACGACGTAAAGATTTTTTTTGGAATCAACCGCAATGGGGCCGAGTGTATTAAATGGATAGACCACAGCTTTTTTTGTAGTATTTCCCTGCACCCCGCTGGCAAATGACGGTGCTTTTGAAAACTCATCGTTGTAGTAAAAGCTCAAAAGGTCGCCGTAGGAATTCAACTCCATGATTTTCTTTGCCTCGCCGTTGGCTATATAAAAAAAACCATCGCGCATGGTCATCGAAGTATTGATTTGTCCAGCCCCGGAAAGGTCAAAGACGTTCAGCTCATTTTCAAAAGTCCCGTAAGAAAGGCTGAACAAGTCACTTTTATTTAGAGAAGCGACAGTATTCACGCGGGTGCAAGAAGCAAGTAGAAGCAAAGACGATGCGAAAATTCCAATTTTTTTCATATTAAAAATATACAAAAGCAGTCCTTTTTTTTCAATTGAAACTTTCTCCCAGCCTTTCATTGCAGGCAGGAAGACTCGACAAAGTTCAAGGCCCTTTCACGGACAGAAAGAGCTTTGCTCTCGCTGCGTAGGACGGTCGACCCGCTCATGTATTTGACCGTAACCTCGTAGTCGCCAGGCAGGAGGTTTATGCCGGCAACAGAAGCTGTCGCAGGAAAATAGCGGCAGGAGCGGACATCGGCCCTTTCAATCATTTCCGTTGAGGCTTTGGTGGCCGCCCCGAAAAGATACAGAATCAAGGAGACAAGGGGACTGTCGGAATCCTTAGCAGAGGAGTCAAAGGCGGCTGTTGTCAAGGAACGGACTATAGAACGGGCTATTGCGCGGGCTTTTATCATGGAAAGCTTGCGCTGAAAAGTGTCGCAAGCAATATTTTCTATGCTCTCGATTTTTTCCAAATCGACAGTTTGTTTTTCTCCGGTCAGTTTGGATTCAACCGTAAGAACTTGGCCAGTGATTTTAGAATACCGCTTTACCATTTTTGGCAGGGCAAGTTTGTACCAAATTCCGCCAGGTGAATAAAAACGGAAGGCCTCCTCCTCTTTGACCGGGGAAAGTCCTGTAAAGACAAGGACGTTGAGTCGTCCGTAGCCGGCAGGGATTTCCAGCTCGCCATCGACCGAAGAAGGCCTTTTAAAATCATAGAGAGACGGCTGACTGTTAAAATCGTCCTCAAGATAAAGTTTGTCGACTCTGGCGTTGTCAACATCCCCCTGAGACCGGTACATAATCATAGATAAATAGCGGGCCAGGGCTGAATCATTAAATCGGACATCGGCGGGCGTTACTTTGGTCTCCTCTGACTGCTTGTTGAAATTCTGAATTTCCTGATTGTAGCGGATTCTCAAATTTTTGAGCTTGTTGTCAAAACGGCGGATTTCAACCATGGCATCTTCCTGATTATCCACGGCCAGATAATTCAATGCCATGAAAATATTTGTGTAAATGTCCTCAAAGTCTTCGCCAGAATAATCTTTTACATTGTCATTCGCCAAAAACGAAGTCAGGCTTTGGGTGATTGAAGTCGCGTAATATTTTTCAATCAGAAGTTCCGCCTCAGATAAGTTCTCGTTTGACTTACCGTAATTTTCTGCAAAATGATTGACTAGGCCAAAATCGAGGTAAGCCAAAACCGCATCCTTGCTGCCGTAAATGTCAGTCCTGCTTTTGGACAGCTCCCGGATGACCGAAGAATAATCACCGGCTGAAAGGTTATGGTCAATTGCAGAAAAGTTATAGTCCCCCATCGTCGCACACGAAGCAAAGAGAAGAGAAAATAAAATGACGGTGGGGAATATTTTTTTCATCAATTTTTAGTTTGCGGCCATCCATGCAATCGTCTGAGCATCTTTTGCGATATTCTCGATGATTGCGTATTCGTTTGGCTGGTGGGCAAGTTCGTCCATCGTTGACCAGACAACACAGGAATATCCCAAGTTGCGAAGCTCAGCTCCGACCGTTCCCCCGCCGACTCCAATACATTTCGCATTGATTCCGTGAACTTCTTTGATTGCGCGGGTCAAAGCCTTGACGACATGGGCATCAGGGCTTGTCGGCAAAGAAGACTCGGCCTGCATTTCTGTGACCTCGACTTTCACGGAATATTTTTTCTCAACCTCGGCAATGCGTTTCTTTGCCTCGGCGCGAACCTCATCAAGAGTATAACACGGATTTATGCGGCAGTCACAGAAGAAAACGTCGTCACCGGGAATGATGTTAACAGTGTCAACGTTGGCCTGTTTTTTTGTCGGCTGAAAAGTTGAAAATGCCGGGTCGAACAGGTCATCCTTTTTATTGAAGACCTGCTCCATTTCGTTGATTTTGAGGGCAAGCTCGCAGCCTGCAAGCATGGCGTTGTGGGCCAAGTCCGGGCGGGAACCGTGAGCCTGTTTTCCGATGATATGGAATCGAGGCCACCAGATGTTCTTTTCGGCAATCTCGATTGTCTCTCCCTTTGGGTCACCGCCATCAGGAATCAAAATCAAGTCCTCTTTTTTGAAGAGGTCCAGGTGATTTTTTATGAGGAATTTCATTCCATAGGCAGAGCCGAATTCCTCGTCCGCCATAAAGAGAAGTTTTATCGTATGCTCAGGCTGAATTCCGTTTTTGACGAATGCAAGGGCTGCAAAAACACCGGAAACCAAGCCCTGCTGGTTGTCCTCAACGCCACGGCCGTAAATCTTTCCGTCTTTCTCGACGACAGTCCAGGGGTCAGTTTCCCAAAGAGAAAGCTCTCCGGTCGGAACGACGTCCATGTGGGCGCAGACCCAGATATTGTAGTCGGACTTTTTGCCTTCGATTGTGGCGACAAGATTCGGGCGGAATCCAGATGAAACTCGTTCATCGGGCGCATCAAAATGCTCAAGTTTAGTGATTCCGTTTGAGACAAGCCAACGCTCAAGGGCATCGCACTTTTTGCTTTCCCCGTCACCATTTGACTCAGGAGCCATAGCCGGAATCGCCGTGAGCAAGCTTTCCAATGCGACCATCTCTTTTGTCTGTCCGGCAATCCAAGACTTTATTTTTTCAAATTCCATAATTTTCTCCCATGAAAAATATAATCCACTATCATAGCAGGCAGTGCGAAAGTTATCTCTTTGATTTAGAAAGAGATTCTTCGCTTCGCTCAGAATGACATATACGGCATCATAATGACATATCTAGTAACTAATCAACTATAATATCTTCCGAATCAAGTCAGGCAGAGACTTTACGATTGCAGCCCCGCCTATAAAGGTTCCGACAGAGGAGCCGATTGACGAGAGGAAGAAGACCAGTAAAATCCGCAGAATTCTGTTTTTGTAAATGCTTTTTACGCTCGTGATGTCGTCCTGCAAGGTCTCCAAGTCGGCGACTTTAGGCTTGCAGACTATAGCCTGAACGATTCCGGTCAACATTCCGACTCCGACAAGAGGGCAAAGGGAAGTAACCGGCGCCCCGACAGCTCCGACAATAATCGTAACCGGGTGGCCGCCCGCTATAATAGTTCCGATTCCGGCAAGCAGGGCGTTCCAGAAAATCCAGGAGCCAAGCATGTCGCTCCCTTTTGACCTGCCGCCAAAATAAAATCCGGCGGCAATCAAAGCGACAATCAAAATCGGAATAATCCAGGCGGCTATTTTCGCCCCAATCTTTTTCGGCGGAACTTCTGAGATTTCTGAAATGTCAGATTTTTCTGAATTTGCGGCAAAGGACTCCAGATGCTTTTGAACGCCAGGCAAGTGTCCGGCTCCCAGAACCGCCAGAACGTTCTCACCCTTGCAGTTCCAGATTTTTGAGGCCAGGTAAAAATCACGTTCGTCAATCAAAACTTCTTTTACAGTCGGGAGGTATTCAGAAAGTCCCGCCATCATGGAGTCCATTTCACTTGAGACCTTGAGTTTTTCAATTTCCTCACCGGAAACTTCTTCTTTGTCAAATGCGGAGGCAAAAAGCGAAGAAAGGAGCTTGCATTTTCCCCAGAGGGAATTTTTAGCCCAGGCGCGGCGCAACGTCACTTGAATCGGCCGGTCGACAAGCTCCACATTTATTCCTTTTTCTTTTGCGGCTTTGTCGGCAGCCCGCATTTCGTCACCGGGTTTTACGCCCGTGTTCTGCCCCATCCGCCTTTGGAATGAAGACAAGACAAGATTCGCCATCAGCAGAAAGCCCTGGTGATTTTTCAGGACTTTTATGATGTCGAGGTTTCTCCAAGATTCCGGGTCGTTGAGAGACTTGTAGCGTCCTTCGTCAAGCTCTATTGCAACGCAGTCCGGGGACTTTTCATTTACGGCTTTTACGACTTCCTCACAAGACTCTTTTGATACGTGGGCCGTTCCGATTAAAGTTATCTTTTTCTGACCAAAAATCAGTTCTTTTTCTGTCTGACTCATTTTTCGCTGCCTGTCGCCCACTGGGCCATTCTATATTCAAAGAACATCGGAGCCTGCATTTCAACGACTTCGCTATAAAATTTCTGGGCAAGGTCAAACTTTCCGGCCAAGTCATAATAAAGGGCCATATAAAAAATGTAGCGTCCCCGTTTAGTTGAGTTTTCTTCCTTCTGGACTTTCAAAAGCAGCGGTGTATCTCCACCCATATCGTGGTAGAGTCTGACCATACCGTATTCAATGGACTGTCTGTCCAGCTTTCTCATTTTTTCTTCCGTGAATTTGCGGGCTTGCTGGGGCTTGTTGAGCTTCATATAGCAGGCTGCGACCAAAAGTTTGTATGAAAGGCTGTCGGGGTTGTGTTCCAAAGCCTTCATAAATGCGTTTCCGGCTTCTTCCCAATTTCCGACTTTCCAAGCGAACATGCCCAAAGATTCATAGGCATAAAAATAATTGGGATTTTTCTCAACAACGATGCGGTAATATTCAAGGGCCTTGTCAGTCTTGTTCTGCTCATCGTAGAATCCGGCAAGCATCGCATAGCCCAAAAAATACTCAGGGTCAAGCTCTGTTGTCTTTTTCCATGCCTTTTCAGCGTCATCCCACTTGCCCAAATAGCGGGAATAAGTTCCCAAGTCAAAATACGCATCGACATTGCCCGGATCAGATTTCAATGCGGCCAGCACATATTCCCTTGCCTTGAGGTAGCGTTTGTCCTCACCCTCAAGTTTGCCCATATACAAAAGGGCCTGAACATTGGTCGGGTCAAGCTCCAGAATTTTTTTGAATGACTTTTCTGCGTCATCATCCTTTTCCATATAATAGCTCATCTTTCCAAAGCCAAAGAGGGCCTCGATATTCGCAGGTTCAGCTGAAAGGGCTTTTTTGTACAAATCGCGGGCATTGCGGTAATTGTGCTTTAACGCCTGCTCCCCGGCAAATTCTAAATTCGCACCGACATTTTTCGGGTCAAGGGCAAGAATTCTCCTGAGCAGGTTAGACTTAGTCTTGTCATCTCCCTTCTTTTTGGCAATCATGGCGTTCAACTCAAGAACATCGACATCCTGGGGGTAAGCGGTCAAAAGACTGGAAGCAATTGCGGCTGACTCAGAATCTTTTCCGGCAGAAAGCAAAAGGGAGGCGTGAAGGGTTTTCATGTCCTTGTCGTCTTTCATTGAATCCGGCATTGTATCAAACATTTTCAGGGCAGATTCTATAGAACCAGATGCAAGGGTATCGCTCAATTTTTGCACGAAGGCAACTTCCGCAGACTGTGACTTGTTCTTGCTCACGCTTGCGGCGGAAAGACTATTTGCAGCCATAAAGGCAAACAAGGCGGCGGCGAAAATTTTTTTGAATGTTTTTTTCATCATAAACCTCAGTTGAATTTGTTCACTTCATCAGATAAACTGAATCAAATGTATAATCATCCGTTCAGAAAGTCACTGGGACTTATCGTCTTGTACAGTGCTATCATTATCGGCATATTTATCCTCCAGTTCAAGAATGAATCCTCAATTTTCCGTTCAATCGGCCCCCTCAAAATGACCCTTGCAGAAAAATTGGAAGAAGACGGCTCCAAATCTTTGAAAAATTCCCTTTCGGTCACTTTCAAAGGCCTCGAATTTGAAGCCGATGACGTGACTCCTGCAATTCTGACGATAAATGACAGTCAAAGCGAGCAAAAACTGTCCCTTCTTTCATGGAAGCAGGAAAATCCCCTATCCTTCACATTTGAATTTACCGACGATGTTTCGCTCACATTCGCCTCAAGCGGAACGAGTTCCGACTCATCCCTTTCTGTGACGGCAAGACTCCCTGAAACAGCGTCAAAACTCACACTGTCCTATAAACCGTCAGCAGGCTATTCGGTAACAGAGCAAAGTCCGACAAGACAGGTCGTAAGCTCCAAAAATTTATCATACGCCATGACCGCCCCGATGATTCAGGAAGACACGATTACGTTCACAAAGTCTTCAACCGTTGCAAATTACGCCCACTTCAATCCGGCAAAGGTATTCACGTTTTATGCAATCCCAGACTCACTTTCAGAGCCGACAAAAAGCATGTTTGACTCTGCAATCAAGTCTTTCAGGGACAACGTTTTGCAGGCTGCTGAAGCGGCTGTAAAGGATTCCACCCAAATTACAGAAAATGCGGCTGTCCTCTACGTGGAAGAATCTGCCGCCAGAGGAAACTACACCAACGCAGTCGCGGCAGTTCCGGCTTCTTTCAAGAATTCCAACAGGCGAACTTACCTTTCGGCCCCATACTTCAACACGCTTGCAAAAATGAATTCTAGCCTGACAATGGCAAACGAAAACACCGCCTCAATGATAAAAAATGCGATTGCCCAGAAAAATCCTGACGTTTTCACATCCACAGGAATCGAAGATTATTTTATCAGGAATTCAAGCAATTCAGATGTTCGCGCCCTTCTTTCGATGCCCGCAACAATCGAAGACTTCAAGCCGACCCTTGCACAGGCCTCCGCAATTCTTTGGATTTACACAAAGCTTTCCAGGACGTCTCCTGAACTTGCAGACCATCTGTCCACATCAATACAAATCTGCCTTACGGCAATCGAAAAATGCTGCACAATGAACACAGATAACACGACAATACTTTTAACCGAAGATGATGCCCCTGTTTCTTTCGAGCAGACAATTTTTACAGGAGCAGCCCTCTATGCATACGGAAATCAAACAGGCTCCATCTCCTATACAACAGCGGGTCAACTTTTGATTATACAGGCTTTGAACCAAAATTCAACACATGACATCCGCACTTTGGCCGACATTTATCCAATCCTAGTTCCAGACAACAACTTTGCCCCCCGGTCAATAATAGCCGGAAAGAGAGCAGATAACCGCACTGTTTGGGCATGGACATGTGCAAATTCAATCGACTACGCAGAATCAAACGGCCAGGCTACGATTTCCATTAAATTCAAGCAGGGCGACACCAACTACATAATTTTAAAGAACATAAAGCCCTTCTCAAAAATTGAAATTTACGGACTGGACTTCCATTCAGACCCAAGATTCGAATATTACAATTCTTCTGGATACACTTATATAGAAGAAAGCCAGACCCTGCTCTTGAAGACACGGCACAAGTCCGCAATAGAAAACATCAGACTGACATTCTCACGCCCTGCCGCACAAAATCCAGCACCGACAAATCCTGTACCCGCAGATTCTGCCAACACGGCCACGGAATAGTCGGAGAAGAAAGAATATTTAGTCAAGCACAAAAAGGGCAAAAATTAAAAAAAATTGCATAAATTTATATCTTTTTTATAAAATTTATGCTATAATCGGTACATTCTCTTTAAAATCATTTTGATAAGAGACTTGAGGTATTTGTGAACAAACGCGATTTTCCGAAAATTCATTTTTACGACCAGGATTTTGTTGATATTTACGATAAGACTTGGAACTGGCTCTCTGACCTCTGGATTGACGCAAAGACTGGACAAGCATCCGCTGACGGCTACTTTATTTACCCAAATGATGAAAAATTAGTCATCGACCAATTTGAGTCAATTTTCTCCTCATTCTTCCTTGTCTACTCGAACCGCAACTATCCGGCCAACCAGAATCTGGACTATTTCTACTCAAAGCAGGAAGAGTCTGGCGCAATCCGCTGGAAGTACGATTTAAAGGCCGGGACAGCTGTAACCGACTCAAAAAATCCTGACGGAGTAGGTCTGCCCCTTTTCGCGTGGGCGGAATTCAACCTCTACCACAAGTCCGCGAACAAACGCCGCGTCAAGGACGTAATGCCAGTCTTGCAGAATTACGTCAAATGGCTCGATGAGACATATTTAAAGGAAAATGGTCTTTACGCCGCCCCTGTCACAGCATCGACGATGTACAATTCCCCGCGTGACGGAGCCGTCTATCCAGTTGACTTTAACGCCTGCATGGCAATCAACTGCGCATACATGTCAGCTTTGGGCGACATTCTGAACGACAAGGAAATCTCTTTCCAGTTCAAGCGCGCATATTTCAGCCTCAAGACAAAAATCAACTCTATGATGTGGGATTCCTCAACTGGCTTCTACCACGACCTCGATGGCGAGGGAAAACGACTTCCGGTCAAGACAATCGCAGGATTCTGGCCTCTTTTGGCAGAAATTCCAAACATCGACAAAGCCGAAGCATTAATCTCGCATCTTTCAAATCCGGCGACTTTCGGAACTGAACACCCCTTCCCCACCCTCTCAGCCGACTCATTCGACTTCAAGGAAAACGGTGAGGGCTACCGTGGCTCTGTCTACCCGGCGCTGAACTTTATGGTCATCAAGGGACTTGAAAGATACCAAAAATACGACTTGGCTCGCGAGTGCGCAATCCGCCACCTGTATTTTATCCTCGAAGGCCTCTCCCCTGCTGACGGCAAAAAAGGCGACATGTACGAAGCCTACAATCCCTGCAAAGAAGGCCCTGCGACTTCAACCGAAAACCCAGATTTCCCTCGCAAGCGTTACATTCAGACAGTAGGACTTTCTACAATCGCACTGATGATTGAGAACGTAATCGGACTTTCAATCAGCCTGCCGAGAAAGACTGTCGACTGGATTATCCCCAACCTTGAGATTATGGGAATTGAAAAGCTCTCTCTCAAGCGCAATTTGATTACGATTTTGAGCAACAAGTCACCGCGCGGCTGGGAAATCCAGATGGAAAGCGAAAAGCTCTACTATTTCACAATCAACATCCTCGACCAAAAGAAAAAGACCCTGCCGATTCCTTCCGGAAAATGCTCAATGCTGATTGACAAGCTCTAGTCCGGTCGTCTTTTGAGGAGGGAGGGAGAAAAATGGCGGCATCATCCACAGTACACGCAGCTATTGAAATCGGCTCCACAGGAATACGTCTTCTTGTGGCCGAAATTTCTCCCGATGCCAAGAGGGCGATTCTTGACCGGTCTGAACTTCCGGTCGCTTTGGGTCGCGATGTCTTTACGTCAGGCTCCATCAGCCGTGACACCCTCCTTTCCTGCATAAAAATCCTGAACAGATTCGCAGAACAACTCAGAGGCTGGGGGATTTCCCCGAATCAGGCGACAGTCGTAGGAACATCGGCTTTCCGGGAGGCGACAAACAGGGACTCCGTTCTTGACCGCATAATGGTAAAAACCGGCTTCCGAGTAAAAGTAATCGACGGAATCGAAGAGAACCGGTTGATGTTCCTTGCAGTCAGCGAGACATTAAAAGATGAGAATATAAAATCCCGCGAGGAAAATTCTATAATCCTTGAAGTCGGCGGCGGCTCCACAGAAGTCATGCTGCTTGAAAACGGCAAAATCGCCGGAGCACACTCGCTCAGACTTGGAACCGTAATCGTCGAGCAGCAGCTCAAAAAAATGATGGGCTCGTTGAACGACGCAAAAAGATACGTCAGCGAATTCATTTTGAACACGAAGGGCGCGCTCAACACGGAGCTGAATTTAAAGAAAGTCCGCCAGTTCATCGCAATCGGAGGAGACCCGCTGGTCGCGGCGATTTTTGCAGGAAAGCCAGTCTCATCCTTTCTCTGGGCGATTGACCGGGAAAAATTCGATGCTTTTGTCGAGGAAATCCAGAATTATTCAGCGGAAGAAATAGTCGCCCGCTTTAAAATCGCGTATTCCGAGGCTTTGGCACTGCCGGTCAGTCTGCTATCGTACCAGATGTTTTTGCATTTGACCCCGGTTGAAGAAATCCTCGTGCCGGAGACCTCAATCCGTGACGGAATCATAATCTCCCAGAGCGCAGAGCCGCTGAACAAAAACGTCCAAAAGGAATTCGCCCCGCAGATTCTGGCGTCCGCCTTGAATTTGCTCCATAAATACAACGGAGACACAGCCCACGCCCAGTACGTCCGCCTGACCGCCCTGAAAATTTTTGACTCCCTTGAAAGCGAGCTTGGCTTGGACGAGCATGACAGGATGCTTTTGGAAATCGCAGCCCTTTTGCACGATGTGGGAACTTTCATCCGGTCAAGCGACCACCACGAGCATTCAAAATACATCATCGAACACTCGGAAATATTCGGACTCAACCGCGATGAGCTTACAATCGTCAGCCAGATTGCCTACTGGCACCGGGGAAACAAGTCCATGCAGAGCGACGCTAAATTCCTCTCACTGCCCCGCGAGGAGCGACTTGCGATTCTAAAACTCACTGCGATTTTGCGGGTGGCCGACTGCCTTGACCGGGCGCACACGCAGAGAATCAATTCGTTTAAAATCTCATTCACGAACGACACGATGACAATCACGACCGACGGAACCCACCAGAACATTTTGGAAAAAATCGCGATTGTCGAAAAGTCCGACATGTTCGAGTCTGTCTTCGGCTACAAGGTCATTTTGGTGTAAAAGTTATCGTCTTAGCTTTCCTGCAATTGTGGCAATCAAAAAAGTCACAAACATAGCTGGCAGTGTGCTTCCGCAAATAAAATCAACTTTCATAAATATTCGGTACAAGGCAAATCCGATTAACCAGATAATCAGGCTTGCAAAATCGATTTTCTTTTGGGAAGAGTCTTTTTTACATACAAAATAGTCAGCGAGCAGAATTGCCGTCATAGGTGCGAATACCGAGCCAATCAAATACAAAAAATCCGTAATATTGTCCATGTTCATGACTAAGGCACCGATTGTTCCTAAAAGAGTCACGATGACAGCCGCATACTTTCCTTTTATCTTTTTTGAAATGGATTCACTTGAAATTCCGGCGGAAAAGGCATCGAGGAAGGTTGTTGTAACAGTCGAAAGAATTATTATCACAAGCCCGGCAAGTCCAAGCCCCGCTTTTATCATTACCCTGTCGATTGCATATTCTCCAGTTGCGAGAGTAGCACACATTCCGATTATGTACATCCAACAAGAAACAGCAAAGTAAGTTGCAACGCTTGCAAATGTCGCCCCAAACTTTTTCTCAGCGTCCTTTGTATAGTCGCTTATGACAGGTAGCCAGGAAAGGGGCATTGCAACGGCAAGCTCCACTGCCGCTCCGAACGACATAGCTTCTTCTGCCACTCCTGAAAAATTGCCGGTCCTGCCAGAAAAAATCTTAAAGCATAAAAAGACAGAGAGGGCAAAGAGGGCCGCCATAGCGATTGTATTGAAGATTTTTAAATTTGTGACTCCGGCAAGAATCCATACCAGAATAAGGGCGCCTATTACTACGGCAGCAATTTTTGTAGTCATAGTTCCACCGTTTGCCAATGTTGATGCACAGAGGGAGCCGTCATAAATCATGATGCCTGTCCATCCTAAAAGTTGTATTGCGTTCAACAGGGCAAAAAAAACAGCCCCTTTTTTTCCGAAACTCAAGGCTGTTGTCTCCATGGCGGTTCTTTCTGTCTTTGCGCCGATAAGTCCTGTAAAAAACATCAGAAGGCCACCGATTACATGCCCAGTTACTATTGCGGCAAGTCCTTTAGCAAGGCCGAGCGGGGCAAAATAAGTTCCAGTAATGATTTCAGCGATAGAAACGCCAGCACCAAACCAAATCAGAGCGTTTGAGAATATTGAAGTTTTATTAGTCATTTTAAAATTCCTGTGTTGTGATAATTAGAAGTCACCGTCAACGGCAAAATTGTGCATCATGGGGCCGCAACCTTTTCCCAAATCCAGCATTGCACCGAGAGCAAGGGAAATGTAGTTTTTTGCTGACATAACTGAATCTTTCAGATTTTTACCTTTCGCAAGGTTTGAAGCTATCGCAGAAGAGAGCGTGCAACCAGTTCCGTGCGTATTCGGATTGTCTATGCGTTTGCCATTGAACCAAGTCCCGATTTGTGAATCGCTTTCAAAAAGAAAGTCATTTGCATCGTTTATCTTGTGACCGCCTTTCAGTAAAACTGAGCATCCGTAGCGGGCAGAAATAACCTTTGCGGCATCCGCCATATCTTTTTCTGATTTTATTGCAAGTCCACTGATGATTTCGGCTTCTGGGATATTCGGAGTAATCACCGTGGCAAGGGGAAAAAGTTTTTCTTCCAAAATCGTTACGGCATCATCAGAAATAAGCTTTGCCCCGCTAGTCGCAACCATCACCGGATCAACGACAATATTCTGCAATTTGAATTTTTTTATTGAAGAGGCGATAACTTCAATCAGCGCGGAAGACGATACCATGCCAGTCTTTACAGCGTCTGGAAAAATATCCGAGACAACGGCTGAAATTTCTTTTTCAAGGAATTCAGGGCTTGTCTCCATTACATCAAAAACGCCTGTCGTATTCTGGGCTGTAAGGGCTGTGACTGCGGACATTGCATACACTCCGTTTGCAGCCATAGTTTTTATGTCAGCTTGAATACCGGCGCCTCCGCAAGAATCACTTCCTGCGATTGTAAGTGCAGTTTTCATATAACCTCCAGAAAACTTGCTGACCGGCAGGCGGTGCCCTCAAGCCGGCCATTTTTTAAATTTTTATTGATTGAGTTTTTCTGTCTCTTTTAAAAGTTCAGCAGTGGCCTTTTTTATATCGGCCTGGGCGAAAATGGCGCTCACAACGCTTATGCCTGCAATTCCTGTTCCTGCAAGCTTTTCGGCATTCTCAACGCTTATTCCACCGATTGCGACCACGGGAATTTTTACTGACGAGCAGATTTCTTTTAAAGTCTGCATGGAAAGAACGTCCGCGTCCTTTGTGCTGGTGGGAAATACTGCGCCTACACCAAGATAGTCAGCTCCGGCTTTTTCCGCCTCTATGGCTTCTTCCACAGTTTGTGTTGAAACTCCGAGAATTTTGTTTGGGCCGATAATCGAGCGGACATCTTTTGCCTTCATGTCGCTTTGCCCGACGTGAACTCCGTCTGCTCCGATTTTTGCGGCCAGCTCAACATTGTCGTTTACGATGAATGGAACCTTGTATTTTTTGCATACAGTCTGAATTTCAAGTGCCTCTTCGTAAAAAGCTTTTTCGTCCAGATTCTTCTCGCGGATTTGGAGCATAGTAGCTCCACCTTGTAGGGCGAGTTCCACCTGAGAGGCAAGGCTTTTTCCATTGAGCCAAGCCCGGTCTGTAATCGCATAAAGGCGCAGTGCATTTTTTACAGATGCTTTTGCAAGGCGGTCGAGTTTTTCGTCCATCATGTTTTTGTAGCCAGTCCTTATGTCGGCTTTTAAAATGACTTCCGTACGGATTCCTTTTTCGGCAAGGACAAAAGTCGCATCTTTTACGACGCGCATCACGTCATCCCATTCGCCTTCGATTTCTGTAAACATAGAAGAAGTCTTGTATTTTAGTCCTGAGTCGGCAATCACCTTGCAGGCGGCGGCTACATATTCTGACAGTTCCTCACCCTCCCCAAATGGGGCGATTGCTACGGCAACGAGAGTATTCATTTTTTTCTTCCTTTTTTTTACTTTAGATGATTTCGATATTTGATTTTACGGATTTTTTCTCAGACGCTTTTGTAAAAAGATAAAGCTGGTCTAAAAAGTTTGCCTGAAAAGAGCCAGGGCCAGAAGAAAGTTTTTCAGCTTCTAAGCTGGCCTCATTGTAGGCGATTGTTGCGGTCAATGCAGCGACAAATGGAGAAGCGACGCATGCGTAAACTGCACAAACCCCGCCCAAGGAACAGCCGGCTCCAGTTACCATCGGAAGAAATTCTGAACCTCCGTGGCAAAGTACGATTTCTTTTCCGTCTGTCACAAGGTCAGTTTTTCCGCTTACAGCTACAGCTCCGCCAGTGTGTTTTGCCAGCGCAATTGCTGCGTCTTTTGCCGAAAGAACCTCGTCTGTAGAGTCTACTCCGCGTACAGTGCTTTCTTTTTTTTCTGTCAGTCCCCACAACGAAGCCAAAGCAATAACTTCCGAAGCGTTCGCACGGATGATTTTTGGCTTGAATTCTTTAAAGCCAAGCAGAATCTTTTCTCTTAGGCTTCCGATTCCTATTCCAACAGGATCCAAAACCCATGATGAGCCGTTTTCAAAAAGAGCTTTTGCGGTGCGGGGCAGAGTCTCTTCATAGCAAGGAAACTGGGTTCCCATGTTGATGTAAAGCGACTTGCTTGCATGAGCCATAGCCTCTCCCTCATCAGGCAGGTAGACCATGGCGGCAGAACCACCTACGGCAAGCTGGGCGTTTGCCACAAAGTTGATTGTTACTGTGTTTGTGATTGAAGGTGCCAGAGGATTTTGTTTTCTGACATTTTTGACAGCGGAAGTGACTTCCGCAAGAATCTCATCGATTCTTTGTGCAGAACGAGCGTTCACGATTATCTCCTTACGTTGGAATTACCCAAATCAAGTTCGCAGGTCAAGGCAAAGCCTACTCTCAGCCGGAAAAAATCCAGCTCCCTGTTTGAAATGTGACTATACTTTAACGAAGCGTATTTTTTTATTCAAGTTCAACGAAAAAATTTTCCAGCCTCTCCTTTAAAATTTTCCAGTCAGGAACGAATATTTCAAGACATTTGTAAAAATCCCTGCTGTGGTTCATCTGAATCAGGTGGCAAAGCTCATGAAAAATGACCTGCTTTATACAGTCATCGTCAGCACAAATGAGAAAGATGTTCAAAGTCATGCGGGCGGGCTTGAAAAATCGACCTCGAGAAAGGCTACCCCACCGACTCTTCATAGCACGGACCGCCAATGTCGGCTTTTTGTGGTATGGAAACGAAGCAGAAAATATCCCCCAGCAGTCTTCAAAAAGCCCAGAAAAAATCCTTACAGCCTCTTCCTTTTGCCATTTTAAAAAGGCATTCTGAAAACTTTCAGGGCTTTTTATTTTCGTCCTGACAAAAATTTCATCTTCACAAAATCTGACTGAATTTTTTGAAGCCGGACTTTCATCACTTTTAAGGAAAAACTTCTTTCCCCTGTAATAAAAACTTTCCCCCGGAGCAAAAATATGTTTTACAGGAATCTGTGAAAGAGGCCTATTCAGTTTGCTTAAAATCCACTTTTCCTTTTGCCTGACAAAATCATCGATTTTAGCTTTTGGAAGATAATAGGGGGCACGAACTTCAATTTTTTTGTCAGGAAGGATGCGAATCTGAATAGACTTTCTTTTGGCGAGGATTAAATCGTAACTAAAGATGAAGCGGCTCCTGGTGGTACAAAATATTCCACAAAGGCAAAAAAAACTCCGCATTAGGCTGCGGAGTTAAAAGTTTACTTTTTGTTTACAGCGTCTTTAAGAGCTTTTCCGGCCTTGAATTTGGGGCATTTTGAAGCGGCAATCTTAATTTCTGCGCCAGTCTTGGGATTGCGGCCAGTGCGGGCTGCACGCTCACCAACATCAAAAGTTCCGAAACCGATAAGCTGGACAGAACCACCCTTGGTTAACTCTTTAGATACAGTGCTGATAAATGATTTTACGGCTGCGTCCAAGTCCTTTTTTGTAAGACCTGTTTCTTTTGCCATTGCATCGATAAGTTCTGTTCTATTCATAGTTTTAAATCTCCTGTAGATTTTTATCCTTGGAATATTAACAAAAGAGCAGATTATATTCAATGCTTGGAGAAATTCTACAAGATTTTATCCAAAATGCATGCTATAATTCTAACTAGAGAATTTTTCAGGGGAATCACACTATGGAAGAAAAAGAGACCATGAATCCGCAGGCCGCGATGGCAGCCGCAAGACGCAAAATCGGAATCAAAATGAACATCCTCATGGGGGTATCATTGAGTTTCGCCCTTTCGCTTCTCGGATTTTTATCATCAGGACATTTTGCCCTCGTTCCCTGGCTGATAAGTTTTGCCTTAAGCACGATTCTCAGCCTTTTAATCGGATTTTGCCTCCCAGTCAGAAAAACCGCAGAGGGCATCTGTAAAAAATTCAGCCTAAAAGACAGAAGTCTGCCCTCACTCGCCATTGACTCCCTGATTTCTGACATTTTCTACACCCCGCTGATTACTCTTTTGATGGTATTCATTGCCGTCAATGGGGCAAAAAAATCTATAGCACAAGCGGTCGCAAATAGAGCAGCAGTAGAATCTATTCCGCAAATTCAATTTTTGCCCATCTTCCTCCACTCCCTCCTGATTTCGATGATTGCAGGATACATTCTGATTTTTGTCCTGCAGCCGCTTTTCCTAAAGTGTCTGACAAAAAATATGCCGACAGCCCCGAATTCAGAGAAAAATGAGTAGGAAAAAGACATGCAATTCACATCACTTGCTTCCGCATTAACTTCTATTTTTGGTCAGGATGTCTCCATCACCCGGACTGACCGACTTTCTGGCGGAGACATCAACAAAGCCTACGGACTTACCCTCGCTGACGGAAGCCACGTTTTTATGAAGGCTAATGCAAAGAAAAATGCGAGTTTTTTTACAGCCGAGGCGGAAGGACTTTATGCAATCGCGTCAACCAAGACAATCGCAACCCCGAAAATTTTGTGTACCGGGACAGATGACGGAGAGCAAGTCGGCTATTCATTTTTGCTATTGGAATTTATTGAAGGGGCGGCCAAAAGACGTGACTATTGGGAGACTTTCGCCCACGAGCTTTCAGAACTCCACAAGGCCTCGACCGAACCCCTTCTGTCAGGCGGAAGATTCGGCTTTGCCTCCGACAATTTTATCGGGGCCAGAGGACAGAAAAATACCCCCCACGACAATTGGATTGACTTTTTCCGAGATGAGAGGCTACTTCCCCAGTTTATGGCGGCGGAAAAATATTTTGACCAAAAAGACCAAGAGAAAATCCAAAAGCTTGTCGACCATCTCGATGACTTTCTTTTGAAGGATGAAAAGCCATCACTGATTCACGGAGACCTTTGGAGCGGCAACGTAATCACCGGGGCAGACGGCAAGGCATGGCTGATTGACCCGGCAGCCTATGTCGGCTCAGCCGAAGCGGACATAGCGATGACAGAGCTCTTCGGCGGATTTCCAGAAGTCTTCTACGAAACCTACAAAGATGAGGCAAAAATGCAAGCCGGGTACGAAGACCGCCGAGACCTTTACAATCTATACCAGCTTTTAAATCACCTGAACATGTTTGGCGCCGGATATTTGGAAGCCGTAAAAAGCATAGTCTCCGAATACATTGACTGATTTTTAAATTCAGAACAATTTCTTAATATAACATTATAAAATTCTTTTGCAGTTTCTGATTTTTGGTTATATCATAAAAATATGGATTTGCAAAAAATTGTCGACAGTATGGCTCTCACATCCTGCATAGTTTCCGTGGAAAAATTGCCCGGCGATTCTTACGGGGAGATTAATCTTGTCTGCGGAAACAAGGCATACATAGCCTCTATTGAAGACAATAAAAATGCGCCCAAACTGATAAAAAACACTTTCGTTCCAGGAAGTTCCTACACCGACTATCTTCCAAAAGACTTGAATTTTGAGCATGCCTGTTATCAGGCGGCGGTTCTGCATCAGCCGATTCACTCCTATGTGCATCCTGAACGTTTTGATTTTTGGCTGAACATGTTCTTTATCCCCCTGGAGTCCGATGACAAGAAAAACGCATACTGCATTTACTCGATGGAATTCAGCCGTGACATCAAGTCAGAGAAAATGTCAGAGATTTCGGGCAAGGCATCCTCAAAAGTTCTCGAAGCATGTATCAAGCTCAGCGGCTCAAATGACTTCATGAAGACGATGCAAGAAATCGTCCAAGATATCCGTATGCAGTGCAAGTCAAATTACTGCTGCATCATGCAGATGGATTTCAACAAACGGTCCTGTAAAATCCTCGGAGAAGATTCCGGGGATGAATTCGCAAACCACCAGAACACATACAAGTCCGGCTGGCTGACAGGGGACTTTTTTGACCTCGCGGAAACCTGGAAGGAGACGATTTCCGGTTCCAACTGCCTGATTATAAAAAATGAGAGTGACATGAGTTTTGTCAAAGAAAAAAATCCATCATGGTATAAATCATTGACTATAAATGATATCAAATCAATTGTCCTCTTTCCACTGATCTCTCATGATAATCTTATTGGTTACATCTGGGCCACTAATTTTGACACCGAAGACGCTGAAAGCATCAAGAAAACTCCGGAGTTGACGACTTTTTTCCTGGCAGCAGAAATTTCAAACCACCAGCTTTTGGAAAACATGCAGATTATGTCCACGATTGACGTTTTGACTGGCGTTTACAACCGGAACTGGATGAACACAATCATAGAGCAGCTCAGGGAAAACACGGAAAGCCCAAGCCCTATTGGGGTTTTCTTTATCGATGTGAACGGATTAAAAAAAGTGAATGACACAGAAGGACATTACGCCGGCGACATGCTGATAAAAAACGCTGCCCTAGTCCTGCAAAAAGTTTTTGTAAACAACAAGATTTTCAGGGCAGGAGGCGATGAATTCACGGTTTTGATAGCAAATGCAAAAAAAGAGGAGTTGCCTCGAAAAGAAGCAAAGCTGAAAAAAATGTGTCAGGCTCAGGGAGTCAGCCTTTCCTCCGGCTGGTGCTGGGAATCTGACAGCAAAAATATTCTCTCTGCCCTAAAGGAAGCTGACGAACGAATGTACGCAGACAAAGAGGCCTTTTACAAAAAATCAGGGGAAAAAAGCCGGGCATAAAACTTTCCCATCTTTTGCCCGCCAGCAAATAATTCAAAATAATCTGCGGAATGGCTTCTCAATAAATTTTGTAGCAAGCACACTGAAAAGTAAGCCTACCGAAAGAACTTTTATCATGGTAAGAGCAATCAAAATATATTGAGAGCCTGAGAAGGCAAAATCAGGCAGGGGAATCTTTTTACAACAATCGATAATCAAGAAGTTAAACAAAAACAAGGGATATGAATACTTGCCGAACAAGCGGAAAAAGGGATTATCTATAAGAAAGCAAGGATAAAGCCATTGACTTAAGCAAATTCCAAAAAAGACAATCCCATACAGGGTGAAATTGTTTATACCGAAAATTCGGCTGTTCTTGAAAATCAACCCAATCAGCATAAAAAGACTTGCAAGCAGAATTAGCAGTGACAGAGATTTTCCGTCCTGGGACTTTCTGAATTTCTCAATTTTTTTCACGAGGAAATAAAAGATTATGCCCAAAAACATTACCGGCAGCTGGGCAAAAAATCCGAAATTTGCTCGAAATGTATTCAGAAGATAGAGATCTTCGGCGGGAAGCAAATGGATTCTGCCCAGAATTTCGTTAAATGCAAAGGCTGTGATAAGAGAAATTACAAATCCCCACAAAGCCCCCGTAAATGAGCGAACAAAAAAATAAAGAATAGGTGAGACAAGTACGAACAAAGCCAAGTCTGCAAGATACCATTCGACAGACAGAATCGAGTTAATGTAATAGGGAGAAAGCCCATGTAGGAAAAGCAGATGAAAAATAAAATTACCGACCGAAATCCGTCCCTGGCTTCCTAACCAATATGCAGAGTAATGCCCTGTCAGTGTAAACACGATTAGGGCAATATAATATAACGGAACAAAACGGAGTATTTTTTTAAAAATCCACTTTGCCGAATTTTTCAATGAGATTTTAGAGTAATCAGAACCAAAATTTTTCTCTAGGGATTTAAAGATAAAAAACGCACTTATAACGAAAAAAAGCTGGCATGCTCTGGCACCAAAAGAAATGATTTTACTGATATGTTGCTCAACATTAAACGAGCCACACGAATGAATCAGAAAGACTCCGATTATAGCCCATCCCTTTAGTGAATCAATCCAATTATAGCGTTCTGTTCTGTTCTGTTCTGTTCTGTTCTGTTCTGTTCTGTTCTGTTCTGTTCTGAATTCATCGGCATAACAAGAAAAGCACACAAAAAATTGTGTGCAAATATTTATAACATTTTATTCTCAGCAAAAACTTTAGTCAACAACATGTGGTGACAAACGCAGAGAACATTACTTGGGCAAATAATTCAAAATAATCTGCGGGATAAGGACTTTTTTGCGTTTTTGAATTATAATTTTTCTTCAAATGACGGAAGAATTTTTTAACAGGGACCTTTCTTGGCTAGAATTTAACGCCCGCATTCTTAAAGAGGGCTTGCGCGAAGACATTCCAGTGATGGAACGCCTTAAATTCATGGCGATTGTATCGACCAATTTTGACGAATTCTTCCAAGTCCGGGTCGCCTCGATAAAACGGCAGGAAATCGAAAATCCCCACGAAAAGGACATTTCAGGCAGAACTCCGTCAGAAATTCTCAAGGCAATCAGCGAAAGAACACACGGAATCACACGGGTTCAGTACGACTGCATGGCAAGGGAACTTCTGCCCCGTCTCGCAGAAGCCGGACTCGTCTACCTTGACGCGGCCCATTACTCAGAAAGTCAAAGAGCATACACGCAGAATCTTTTTCAACGGGAGATTTTCCCGCTTTTGACCCCGCTCCGCCTTGAGGAAGGAAATTTCCCCCACATCGGAAACCAGTTCGTCCACGCGGCCTTCAAACTGGAACCGATTCCCGGAATCAAGCGGAATTTCTCACTTTTCGAGCCTGAAAATTCAAGGGCGACGCCCGACAACACATCGACAGCCTCTTCTGCGACCCCGGCCGCGATTACAGCTGCTATAGTCCAGATTCCGACAAGTTTGAGCAGAATCGTCTTTTTGCCGGCGAATGACGAAAAACGCCACTTCACCCTGTTGGACGACATAATCTGCGAGTACGGAACCCAGCTTTTCCCCGGTTACAACGTGGCCGAATCCATGCTTTTTTCCATCGCCCGCGACTCAGACTTTGCGGTTGACGAAGGCTCCTCTCACTTTATCCAGGCGATGAGGGAAGTCCTCGTAAAACGGCAGTCTTCCGTGGCGGTCAGAATGGTATGCAACTCAAAGTCACCGCTTTTGATGCAGATTCTTGCAAAGGAACTGAATTTAAGCGGTCAGGACATCTACGAAGTCAACGGTCCGATTCACCCGGAAGCCATGGCTGAACTTGCGGACACATCCGAGGGAAGGGCGATTTCCTTTGCGGAATGGAAGCATTTGGAGCCGACATACCTCGACGAGGACAAGAGCATTTGGGAAGTCCTGCGCCGTCAGGACATTCTGCTGAGTCTGCCCTACGAGTCTTTTTCCACAGTGACCAGATTTATTTCTGACGCGGCGGATGATTCCGGCACACTGGCAATCAAAATGACCCTGTACAGGACAGAGAGAGATTCCGCAATCGTGGCCGCATTGGAAAGAGCTGCCCGCCGGGGAATTCAGGTGACAGCATTCGTAGAGCTGAAAGCCCGCTTTGACGAGCAGAGAAACATAGAATGGGCGACCCGACTTGAAAAGGCAGGAGTAATTGTCGTCTACGGAATCGTGAACCTCAAAGTCCACGGAAAGGCGGCTTTGGTAGTCAGGCGGGAAGCTGACACAATCCGCCGCTACGTTCACCTCTCAACCGGAAACTACAACGCCAACACAGCGAAAATTTATTCTGACTTTTCATTTTTCACCGCAAAGGAAGAAATCGCCTCGGACATCACTCAGTTCTTCAACGTTTTGAGCGGCTACTCGACATTGCAAACGATGAAGCACGTCTCAATGGCACCGGTCACGCTCAAAAGCAATTTGATTTCGATGATTGAGCGGGAGGCAAAAGTCTCCACAAAGGAAAATCCAGGCCTGATAATCGCGAAGATGAATTCTCTTGGTCATGAGGAAGTAATTCGGGCATTGTACAAGGCTTCCTGTGCCGGGGTGAGGATTTTGCTGAACGTGCGCGGAATCTGCCAGCTGGTTCCCGGAGTCAAGGGAATGAGCGAAAACATCACGGTCAATTCGATTGTCGGACGTTATCTGGAGCATAGCCGGGTATTTTTCTTTCAGAACGGAGGACAGGAAGAGCTTTATCTTTCCAGCGCAGACTGGATGCCCCGGAACCTTGACCGGCGGGTGGAGCTTATGTTCCCAGTGACCGACAAGGCTGTGAGGGAGACAATCAAGGAAGCGTTGAAAATCTACTTTACGGACAATTCACACAGTCACATCCTGCAAAGTGACGGCAGCTGGCGCGAAAGCGAGCGGGAAGAAGACGAGCCTGCGATTTGCGCCCAGGAAATTCTCTACGAAAAGTTCAAACGCCGGAGCGAAGCCGCCAAAAAAGAGACAAAAATCGAATTCAAAGTGCGCCGGCGGAACTAGGGGCGGCTGTTTACGAGTTTTACGAAAAACGGCATACTATATATACGATATTGGAAAAATAGTAATGTGTAGAAAAACAGTTTGTGAACTTTTTGCCGGGGTCGGGGGATTTCGGCTCGGACTTGAACACGCCTCAAAAGACTGGAAGACGGTCTGGTTCTCGCAATGGGAGCCGGGCAAGAAAAATCAGTGGGCGCACGACTGTTATGTGAAGCACTTCGGCGACATCGACGCAAACACGGGAATCGACATTTCACTTGTAGACAAAAATCAGATTCCGTCTCACAACCTGCTTGTCGGCGGCTTTCCCTGCCAGGACTATTCGGTGGCGCATTCGCTGAACGGGGAAAAAGGAATTGAAGGGAAAAAAGGCGTTCTTTGGTGGCAGATTCGCGACACGCTTTTGGCAAAAAAAACGCCCTTCGTCCTTTTGGAAAACGTTGACCGACTTTTAAAATCACCCTCAAAGCAGCGCGGACGCGACTTCGGAATCATTCTCGCCTGTTTTGCCCAGCTCGGCTACAGCGTTGAATGGCGGGTCGTGAACGCGGCGGACTACGGAGCGGCGCAAAGAAGGCGGCGCACTTTCATCTTCGCATACTCGAACACAACGAACTACGCAAAACCTTTAATGAAACGCGAGGCAAAACAGATAATCGAATCTGACGGATTTTTTGCGAAAGCCTTCCCGATTTCTTCGGTTGAAGCAGTTTCTGAAACTCAATTTGATTTTTCTGACTTGCAGAAAATCTCGGACAATTTCGCGTTCGCCTTTGAAAATTCAGGATTCATGAGCGAAGGAAAAATCAGCACGGCGAAAATCACGCCAAAGACAGAAAATCCGATTCCACTCAAAAATCTTGTCGAGTCAAATGTGGCGGAAAATTTCTATCTGACCGAGAGCCTTGAAAAATTCAAATATTTGAAAGGCGCGAAAAAAATCGAGCGGACGGCGAAGACCGGCTTCAAATACACATTCAGCGAAGGCCCCGTAGCCTTCCCCGATAGCCTCGACCTTCCCGCCCGCACGATGCTCACAAGCGAGGCGACCGTAAACCGAAGCACCCATGTCATCGCCGACCCCGCGACAAACCGACTACGACTCATCACGCCGCTTGAAGCTGAGAGAATTCAGGGATTCGACGACAACTGGACGGACACCGGAATGCCGCAAAAGTTCCGCTACTTCTGCATGGGAAACGCCCTTGTCGTTCCGATGATTGAGCGTATGGGAAAAGTGCTGAACAGGATTTTCGACGAGGAGTAGAAATGGGCGGACTTCTGTATGATGAATCGAAAATTGAATCAATCGTTTCTTATGCGCAACGATTGGAACACAAGTCAATCAATGAAGTGAATTTTGAGCAACATTCCTACGCGGGAAAAATTCAAGACGCGCCGACTCAGACAGAAGAAAATTCCAAAAACAAGGGAAACTTCGGAAACTATCTTGAAGAGGCATATTTCGGAAAGAAAAACGACAATAAATCCCAGCCTGACTTTCCGTTCGCAAAACTGGAACTGAAAGCCTCTCCGCTCAAAACTTGCGCAAATTACGAAGTGAAAGTCAAAGAGAGGATGGTCTTGGGGCATTTTACTTTTGTCGCGATGGACAAAGAGAGTTTCGAGAGTTCCCACCTGATTGAGAAAAATCAGAATGTCCTTTTCGTCTTTTACCACTATGACAGAAAGCAACGCTCTGGTGATTTGACAATCGAGCTTTCCGACCTTTGGCAGTTTTTGAAAGAAGACTTGCCGCAGATAAAAAATGACTGGGAAACGATTCATCAGAAAATCCGCGACGGAAAGGCGCACGAAATTTCCGAAGGCGACACGATGTACCTCGGTGCGTGTACAAAAGGCTCTACTGCTGAATCAAGTATGCAGGTTCAACCGTATTCAACTGAAAAAGCCAGAGGTCGTGCGCTCTGCTTCAAGCTGAACTACATAAACCACATATTTCAGATTCTTATGCAACGCCGTCAGCACCGAAAATCACTTGAAACACGGCTTCTTTCCGAAAATGAACTGATTGAAGAGCATATTTTGAAGCTGTACGCACCGTATCTCAAGAAGACTGCCGATGAAATTTGCCGCCTGCGCGGAGAAAAATATAATCCGATACGAAAAGACCGTCATTCGGCAATCGCGCGGAGTATTTTGGGATTGAACAAGGACGGCACGAATCTTTACGAACTGAATGCTTCTGGAATCACGGTGAAGACAATCCGCATAGAGCCGAACGGAAAAATGAAAGAGTCGATGTCATTCAAGATGATTGACTACTGCGAAATCGTGGACGAGGAATGGGAAGAAAGCTACTTTTATGCCGCGATTACAAGCAAATTCTGTTTCGTGATTTTCAAGCGTGACTCAGAAAACTCAGAATATTATCTTGACACCGTGAAATTCTGGCAGATTCCAAGCGAAGACTACACGCAGTTTGAGAAAGTCTGGAACGACACGAAAGAAAAAGTTTCGATCGGCGACTACACTCATTTTATGAAAATCGCGGAAAATCCCTGCTCCCATGTCCGCCCGCACGGTCAGAACGCAAGAGATTTGACACCGACAGCGCAAGGAACGCTTGAAAAGAAAATGTGCTTTTGGATAAACCGCCAATATTTGCAGGAAAAAGTTCTGGACGAATTGTATCGAAAATGATATTGCCTAGTTGACATTATTCATAATTCGATCAACGATCCGAATTATGAAAATTAAAGTAAACATCGAAGAAACTGTTGTGCAAGGATTCGATGTTGATATTCCCGACAGCATAGACCCGTATGATTATATTGCCGAAGAATATTATAAAGGCAACATTGTTCTTGAATCTGGAGAATGTCAATTTAGACAGATGGAAATCCATTTTCGTGAAGATGACACTTGGACTGAATGGACGGAGTTTTAAACGGGGCGTTGCGGGGTGTCCCCGCAGAGGGGGTAGGCGGAAATGAGGAGCAGAGCGACGAATTGTAGCCGAGGGGGAGACTTCCCCCACCCTATTTCCTTTCACAGGCAAAAGCCACTCCCGCCCCTCGCGCGAATCATTCTCGCTTCACCCCTCAATTTCCAGCTCCCCGACAAACTCCAATTCATCTGACTGTGCCAACAAGCTGGGGTTTGTGCCGGGCATATCGAGCGGGACTTTGACTCCCAAGTCCTTGTAGTAGTTCTTCCAAAAATCGGAAACGTCATTTTTTCCGTCCCCGAACTTCATAGGCACGGTCTTGAAAATCGGGAGAATCGCCGCGATAAATTCCGAGCAGTAAAGACCTTCAGAATTCGGATAAAACGTCAGGTTGTAGGGCTTTTCCAAAAGAGCTTCCGCCCGTTTTTCGACCAAAACGGAATCCATTTGTGGATAGCGGTAGACGGAAACTGAATATTTTTCTTCGCCCAAAAATTCTTTTAAGTCCTGCTTTAGAACTTTTCCGTGCCGCTTGGACGCATGATAAATCTTGCCGTCAAAATAAATGCCGACGTGGCTGAACTTTCCAGTTGACTTCCGTATTGCGCCTGCCATTTCCGAACAGTCGCTCACAAAAAGCAAGTCACCGTCTTTCAGTTCATTGAGTTTCATCGTGTTTTTCCTCTACAAGTTCAAATCAAGGCGGATTCTACGCCAGCAGCAAATCTCTTCTGCCCATCAAGAAATCGATGATATTCAGATGAATTATCCCGTCGTGCGAAAGGTCAACCTTGTCCAAGGAAAGCACATATTTTGGTGAAGCGTCCTTCACGGGCCTAAACGCCTCGAACTCACGCCTTATCGTCTCTTCGTTGACCAAAAGGTAGCACACCTGGACAAAGCACTTTTTCCTTCCGTCAACGACGACAAAATCTATTTCGCCCTTGTAGGTCGTGCCTGAATAGACGCTGTAGCCGCGCAGAACAAGTTCGTTGTAGATTATGTTCTCCAAAAAGAAAGTGTCCTCGTAATTCACGAGATTCGTGTTCACGGTTCTGAAAGAGGTGTCAATCGCGTAGTGTTTTTCAAGCGTTTTCAGGATTTCCTTTCCGCTGATGTTGAATCTTTTGACCCGCTTTATCAAAAACGCCTTTTCAAGTTTTTCGACATAGTTGTAGACGGTCTTTTTTTCGAGGATTTTTTTGTTCCCCTCGTTCTTGGCGTTGTAATAATTCAAGATGTTCTCCGCAGAAAATTCCTTGCCCGCATTTGAAAGAACGTAAGACGCAATCGTGTTGAATTTGTATTTTTCGATTTCCGAATCCCGCTTGAATATGTCCTTTTCCGTGATGCCCGAATAAACGCTTTCGATGTAAGAGTGAATCTGGCTTTCCTCCTTGAACTCAAACCGCTGAGGAAGCCCGCCCCATTTTATGTAGTCGTAAATGAAATTTTCATCGTACTGAATTTCGTTTTCGTCAAAAAGCTCAAGACATTCGGAATATGAAAATGGCATTATCGTAAATTCTGCCGTGCGCCCGACCAAAAGAGTCGCAAGCTCGCCAGAGAGCAGCTTTGAGTTGCTGCCCGTGACAAAAATCGAAGAATTTGTCGTTGCCTTCAACGAAGCAAGAGCCTTTTCAAAATCTTTTACATGCTGAATTTCGTCAAAGAAGAGATAATATTTTTCCGAATCGACAATCTTTGACTTCACAAAATCATTCAGCTTCTTTGCGTTGTTCAAGTCGGAAAAATCGAGGTCCTCGAAATTGATGTAGACAATGTGCTGCTTTCCGACACCGTATTCGATTTCGCCGATAATCTGCCGCAAAATGACCGATTTTCCACAGCGGCGCACCCCGGAAAGGACTTTTATCAGGTCGGTTTCGTAATAAGGACGGATTTTATTCAGATATTGGCTTCGAACTATGTTTTTCACAAAAAAAGATTTTACACAAACTAGAAAAAAATTCAAGTTTATGTAAGAAGATAAAAAAACTTGAATCTCAATCATTCGAGAAAATCAAGAACAAAAAATCCATGGCGACAGTTTTTTCTCCGCGCAAGGGATTGGAGGGGCCGCGTAGCGGGTGCGTGGCCTGCGGCAAGCACCGGCCGGGAGGGAAAGCCCCGAAAAGCCCGCCCCGCCGCACGGCGGGGTGCGCCCGTAAATCTAAAAATTTTCTGTAATGAAACATAATTTTCTAGGAAATCGGGCTGTAAAATTTCTAGATTTATGGTTGAATTCTGCCGAAATTCTGATAAGGGTTTTCTTCGTAAAATCCGGAGGTCAGCGTGTCTTCAAAAAAGTTGTCAGTCAGATTCCCTATCAGCATAAAGTTGATTTCGATTGTCTCCGTGCTAATAATTCTGTCACTGGGCGCAATCACTCTGCTTGTCAGCTATTTTGTCACAGAAGACGTTAGAATCACTGCGGAAAACAACAATTTTGACGCAAATTTTCGGTCTGCAACGACTGTTCAAAGCAATCTGACCACGCTGCGCTCAAACGTCCTCCTTCTCCTCGACTTGATTAACCATGGCGATAAGGCTGACGAAGAAAAACGGGCCGAAGAATTAAAGATTTCATTTTTTGACCGCAACCCAGAAATCGGGGCCATCAGCCTTTTTAAAAAAGATTCGACCGGAAAGGACTTTCAAACCCGGTTGCGCTTGGTCAACGAGCCTTTTTTCAACAAGTACGGGGTCAAGGAATCTGGACTTGATTTGCTGATTTCAGCGGAGACAGAAGCTTTGCGGCGGGCTTTTTACGGAGAATCCACGGTTTTAAACGCCACGCCATTTTTCAACTATTCTACATTCGCAATCATATCCAGCTGGTACAACGAGGGTGAACTTGAGGCCTTCTTGATTTTTTCTTCGTGCGATGACTTGATTCAAGGTTTGGGTCAAAGCTCCACTTCAGTTTCATATTTAATCAACAATCGGAGCGATATAGTTGTCCACCCGGACTACAGCTACATGCAGGAAACTAAAAATATCGCGGATTCCCCACTGGTTATTCAAATGCGTTCGAACAACGATGAGAGCCGCCAGGTTCTTTTTACGGGTCATGACGGCAGGGAATATTTCGGAGCATACAGAAAGCTCTCAATCGCCGACCTCGGACTTTTGACGACCGTTGAGTCCAACCTTGTCTTTGAGAACGTCCGCGCCACGACTTTGAGGAACGTCTACCTTACTTTTGCGGTTCTTTTCATCGCGGTTTTGTTCGTCTGGATTTACTCATTCTCGTTCAGCCGGCCGATTAAAAAACTGACTTTGGCGACTGAGGAAATCTCAAGGGGAAACTACGAAATTCAGCTTTCTCCCCGCGGGCACGATGAAATCTCCGTTTTGACAAAGGCTTTTGACGGAATGCGGGAAGGTCTGATTGAGAGGCGGAACCTGATGAATTCTTTCAGCCGCTTTGTAAACAAGGTTGTCGCGGAAAAAGCTTCGCGCGGAGAACTTTCCGTCACAGGAGAGGGCAAGGATGTCACAGTCTTTTTCTCGGACATCCGCTCTTTCACGGCGATTTCTGAGAGCCTGACCCCGGAAGAAGTCGTCGGATTTTTGAACGAATATCTTTCGCTGATGGTTCCCTGCGTAAACAAGACTTTCGGCAACGTTGACAAATTTATCGGGGATGCGGTTATGGCTGTTTGGGGAACGCCTACAACTTCTGGCAACACAGCCCGCGATGCCCTTCAATGCGTAGGAGCCGCCCTGATGATGAGGCACGAACTTAGAAAATTCAACAAGGACAGGGGCGGCCCCAGAAAACCGATTATTCAAATCGGCTGCGGAATCAACACGGGGCCGGTAATCGCAGGGCAGATCGGCTCTTCCGACCGCATGGAATACACGGTCATCGGGGATACGGTAAACTTTGCCTCCAGAACGGAGTCGCTGAACAAGCCCCTCCACACCGACATTCTAATTACGGAAAACACTTACAAACTCATAAAGGACTTTGTTTTGGTGGAGGAAATGCCTTCCGTCACCGTCAAGGGAAAGAGCAAGCCGGTAAAATTGTATGCGGTAATAAATATGCCGATGGTCCGCAACATTCCGGGAGCAGGCCCTGACGGACCTAAGACTCTGGCAGAGGTGCGCGAGATGCTTGGCTTAGATGCACCGGATTTGGAAAGCGTCAACCTCAATGAAGATGAAAAAAAGTACAAAATTCCAGGACAAAAATAAAAGGCACGGGCGGCGAACCCTGCTTTTGGCAATTTTATTCATACTCTTCTGCCTTTGTGGCGCGGCATACAGCATAAATTTGTTTTGGCAAAATTTGAATTCGGCTCTTTACAAGGATGAAAGTCCAGTCGCAACAGTAACGTTCAAATACAAGACAGCCCAACGGAAATTCGAAGGCCGCATGATTTGGAACCGCTTGCGGCAAAAATCTCCGATTTACAACGAGGACACAATCAGAACCGCCGCAGGAAGCGAAGCCACAATTTATTTTGACGATGGAACAAAAATTAATGTCGGCGAAAACACGATGCTCCTGATTTCCATAAAAAACGGAAAAATTCAGGCCCTCTTGCAAGAAGGAACCGTCACAATGGATTCGACGGAATCTAAAAACGGCGGAGAAATTATTTCTGGCAACAAGAGGACAGAAATCAAGGCAGGGGCTTCTGGTTCGGTAATTTTGTCAGAGGACGGTGGAACAAAGATTCAGTCCTCTATGGGAAAGGTTGATGTCTTTGACTTGACTGCCCCTGAAAATTCCCAGGAACTTTTTGAAGGATCCGGCCTTTACTTTGACAAAAATCAGAATCAGAAAAAAATTCCGATTATCACGGTGACTTCCCCGCACGCAAACGAGAAAATCCTGAATTTTGACGAGTCGGCCGTAAAAATTTCTTTTGTCTGGCAGACTCAGGACTTTGCCGAAGGCGACTACCCAGTCTTGCAGATTTCCTCAAACCGGGAATTCACAAAAATTGAAGAGGAAGCTTCTCTTGAAGGCCTGACATCACTTGAAAAGTCACTGGGAAACGGCAACCACTACTGGCGGATTTTTCCCAAAAATGCCGGAGATGATTTTTCTGCCCAAAGCAAAATCTCAATCTTTGACACATCAGACATAAAGGCCTTAGTTCCGAATGAAGAATCATATTACGCATACAAAAACGAAATCCCGGACGTGCGTTTTGTCTGGAACGGCAACGAATGGGCGGACGGCTATGAACTTGAAGTCTCGACTTCTCCAGACATGGCAAATCCGATAATCAGGCAGCAGACGACTACATCTTCTTCCATTATAAACACGCTCAAAGACGGAGTTTACTTTTGGAAAGTCACGCCGATTTATTCGATAAACAACCACGGATTTGGAAAGCCTTCGGAAATCCAAAAATTCACAATCATACGATATTCAGAGACAGTTCCGACAAGTCCGATTCTTCCGACATCAGGCTCCCTGATTTCCGTTGGCAAGGACGGTGACGTTGGATTTTCTTGGACAGCAGATGCAGAAGCCTCCCACTATAATATTAAAATCGCCCGCGACAAAGAGATGACGGATTTGGCAGTCGATGAAAAAACGACCGAAAATTACTTTATCGCAAAATCAGAAGCAGAGACAAAAGAAGGTGCGGAGCAAGCAGAAACAGGGCATCCCCGTTTGACGGACGGCCACTGGTACTGGACAGTCACGAAATTCGACAAGGCTGGCGGTGCAGCCACTGTTTCCGACGTACTTGAATTTGACTTGCAGTCCGAAGAAAGAATTAAATTTTTCATTAAAAATTCTTATCCGCCAAAAGTCTACGGGACGACAAAGGCCCAGCTCGCCGACCTGCACTTTGACTGGGACACAAACGTAAGTGCAAAAACCGCAATCGAATTTGCCCGCAACGAGGATTTTACGGACATAGTTTATTCTGCCGGGGGAGAAAAATCATGTTCTGGGGTCAACCTGGATGAAGGAATTTATTACTGGCGGGTAAGAAGTGACGGCAGCTCGAATAAAGTTTTTTCTGACTCAAGGATTTTAAACGTCCGACCCAAATTAAAGGCTCCGGAACTAAAGTCCCCATCCATGTATTCAATTTTAGCCCCGGAAGCAGGCGAAAAAACGACTTTCAGCTGGGGAAAACTTCCAGGCGCGGACTACTACAATTTTACCCTGCGGCAAAAAGGGTCGGAAAAAATCCTAGCCTCAGCAACAACGGCAGGGACATCAACACGCGTGGATTTGTCGTCCTACCCAGAGGGGGATTTTGAGTGGCAGGTTCAAGCCATCGAAGAAGAAAAAGTTGACTCAACTGCCCGCAAAAGCGAAGAGGCTAAGGGTGACTTTACCGTGGACATTCTAAAGAATGTTCTCCTCTCATACCCGGAAAGCGGAGCAAAAATTGACGGCATTAAGGCAATCGAAAAGCCAGGAACAGTCCGCTGGAAGGAAATCGAAAAGGCCTATAACGTCAAATTCACACTTTCAAAAAGCCCGGACGGGCGGTCAGACCCGCTCATGTCGGTCAGAAATCCGAAAAACGAGATTCAGCTTGACCAGCTGAAGCCCGGCCGCTATTACTGGACTGTCACGGCGACAAACAAAAACGGCTTTGACATCTCAGCCCAAGAAGTGCGGACTTTTACGATTCTGCCGGTTCCAGATTTGCCGCAGGTAAAGCAAGTCAGTCCGCTAAATTATGAAAAATTCAATGCGGAAAAAATCAGAAAATCCCGAAAAATTCTCTTCAAATGGCAACCGGTCAAAAATGCCGCTGATTATTCATTCACGTTGAGGGACAAAAACGGCGAGATTTTAAAGACTTTGACCGGAAACTTTACGGCTTTTGAGCTTGAGGACATGGCAAGTCTCGGAAACGGAACTTACACTTGGTCAGTTCAGGCTCGCAGAAAAATCGATGATGGAACGATTGTCGCCAGAAGTCCTGTCGTAAGCGGAGAATTTACGATCAACCTGCCAAGGGCAAAAGACATAATCATCGATGACACAGGAACTTTGTATGGCAATTAAAAAGTCAAAATTCCTGTCGGTGATATTTTTTATTTTTCTCACGATTCCTGCCATTTCCCAACAGGAAAGTCCTATTGCAGAAGCGCCGGGTCTTTCTCCTGAAGCAGACAACTTGCCGACCGGAAACTTCCGCCTGACAGAAGACAAAAAATTCATCCAAAGGTTGAGCTGGTCAGACGCAGGACAAATCAAATTCTACAAGGTCGAAATCCAAAAGCGGGCAAAAGACTCCGCAGACGCTACCGAGGAAGTTTGGGAAGATTGCTATTCAGGTGAGCAAACCCAGAATTTTCTGGAACTTTCGCTTTCTGCCGGCCTTTACAGAATGCGGGTCCAGGTTGTAAATCTTTTTGACGAAACAGAAGAAGCCTCCCGCTGGAAAAATTTTGAAGTCTTCCAGGCCTACCAGCCCCAAGTCGACAAGGTAATCCCGCAGATAATCTATCTGAACGACAAAAACGCCGATGGAAAAATAACCCTCTTTGGCAACCATCTTTTTGATTCAGCCTTTTATCAGCTGCGAAAGGAGGACGGAAGCCCAGTTCAAAATCCTCTCGTCCTTCCAGACGGTGGCAAGTCTGATAAAATCACCCTGCAAGTTGACTTGAACACGCTGGAGGTGGGAAATTATAAATTTTTTGTACAGAACCCAGGTGGACTTTCAATATTCTCAAAAGAATTTGAAATCGCACAAAAATTGCCCCGGAAGACTTTTTTCACATTTAGCTTAGGCTACTGCTTTCCATACGAGCTTTACGACGGGACGCTTGAAAAATTCACAAAGTCAAAATACTCAGTGCTCAACGGAAAATCCCGGATGTCACTTTACAGGCAGACTGCCTTCGGAGGCTTTGGCCTGGGACTGGACGGTCAGTATTCAAAAATTTCTGCAACGACAGACAAGTATGACCTTTCCGGCCACAACATAAATGCCCTCTTGGTCTTTGTCTATTCTAATTATATAATTGAAGAAACTTTGAGATTTGAGGTCTTTGCAGGAGCCGGATGCGGTCTAATGGCGGACTATCAATTCAAATATAAAACAGAGAGAAATCCCAGCCCTGAGTATTTAGGTTTGGGAAAGGCATTTGGCGGCGGGATTGCCATTCAATACTTTATCGGGAAGCGCTTTTATATAGAAGCAAACACATCGTTTACCCACGTAATGTTTGACGACATGACGACCGGAACCGTCAGTCCGGGAATTTTGGCGGGGATAAAATTATGAGAATCAAATCAGCAAAATCCCTAAAGCAATTTGCCTCCCTCTTAATCTTAACTGCTGCCGCCCTGATTTTCTCATCATGCGAAATAGCTGACTCAAGTCCTGAAGAATATCTGCGGAATTACGGATACATCGCAGAAGTCACTAGTGCCACTTTGAAGCCTGCTGACACAAGCTATTCCTACGGAATTTCTTCTGACGGCGCGGTGAACATTCCTTCCGGCACAGACTGGACTGTAACATTCGACATTTCAAATGATGGCGACTTTCCCCTCAGGATAGATCTTTCTTTTCCTGATGGCAGCAAAGCCCACGCAGAAACAAAGGTCATCACAAGCACAGATTCTGACGGCAACCAGACAAGCACAAGCGAAGCGGGAAACTGCACCTTCACGAAAATCTCAAATACAAAGGCAACTTTGGTGTTATCGGACAGTCTGCTTTCCGACATAGACGGCACGGATGACTACAATATCTCGCCGACCCTGACCCTTTACAAGGCGGATGACAATTCACCGCAAAGCAAATACACGCTTGCCCTAAAGTGCAATACCGCACCTGGAAGCCCAAGCGCAGTCAGCCAAATGTATTCAGATTCTTCCTCATCAATCAACGAGCGGCAGGTTATCTGCTTTGACTTACCGCCACTGGCAAGCGATGTAACCCAGCTCACCGTAAGTGCAAATGGCCAGACCCACCATTACGACATTTCAGCCGGAGTCCCAGCGGCAAGGGCAGGCGACACATGGACTTTACAGACCTCCTCCCCAAGCGGACTTTCATCAACGATTTCCGGAGAAAGCGCAAGTGCCACGACCTACTACCTAGTGACAAACATAGACAATCTGACCAGCCTCCCGATTTTTATGGTCACGCTGACTTTGACAGATTCATTAGGACTTTCAACTTCCGTCCAGATTCCGTCAAAAGAACTCAAACTGACAAAGCCGACTTCCACAATCAGTGCAAGTGAAACAAACACGGACGAACAGGACTATGTTGAATTTGTAATCAATGCGCCGTCAAACAACTCTGCGGCCACAATCAACTACGTCCTTAAGAATTCAAGCGGCGACTTGATTGCCGACATTTCAGGAAGCACTTCAAGACATGCAGGAACAACCACATTCCGCCTCTATCCAAAAACTGACGGAACTACAGAAATCTACACCCTCTCGACATGCTACGCAAGCGCAAGCGGCTGGCAGGATTCGGCAGATGCTGCAACCGACATCGGGGCAAGCGGAAACATAAGCGTGACAGGAACAACTCTAGCAAGCCCGACTTCAAATTTAAGCAGCTTCTCAACGGGTGCAAGCGGCAGTATGGACTATAAGGTCAGCGGGCCGGAAGGCAGCACAATCGTCTACGAAGTCACAAAGACTGTCGTAAGCGACTCATCGACATCAAGCAGCCTCAACGAAAACGGCTCAACAGAAAGTCCCGCGACAATCAGGCTGACTCCAGCGCACTCACAGTCGGTCACGTCACATGCGGAAAAGACCTACCACAAGAACTCAAGCGACCTGACGGAAAGCGACTTCAATTTCGTCGGAATTTACATTTCCCCAAGCGGAGACGATAATAGCGGAGACGGAAGCCAGACTAAACCTTTCAAAAACTTGAAAAAGGCAATCTGGAATTTCACGACTTACGCCTCGCCCTTCAACGTTGTCTACGTTCTTTCGGACATGACTGAGACCGCCGGAATCGGAGACATCAACTGGAGCGGCGAAACTGCGATTGCCGGTAGCAAGGCTGGCGTTTACGGGAACCCTGTCACAATCTATGCGAACACAAGTAGCGACTCCCTCCTTTATATCACAGGTAGCCAGAATTTCAGACTGAACAGTATAAATTTCAGGCAGTCAAGCTCCGTCCCCAACGAATACGCTGTAATCAACATCGCAAGCGGAGGCTCAGCGGCTCTGACAGACTGCTCATTCAGTGGAATCACCGCAAAAGGCGTAAGCGCAATCGCAAATGGCGGCGGTACCCTGATTTTAAGGAACACATCAATCACCGGCAATAGCACTGTCCTAAACTCAAGCGGCTGGTCAAATGCGGCAGTCTACTTAAAGAGCGGAAGTTCTGCCTCTTTGTCTGGCACAATCAAAGTCAGCGGAAACAGGGACGTAAACGGAGAACTGAACAACATCTTCATCGAAAGCGGCGTTCTGCTCAACATTTACGAAAGCATCGCAGGCTCCTCAATCGGAATCAGCACGGAAACATCACCAACCGCAAGCAGCCCTGTGACCTTTACGAGCGGATATTCAACAGTCTGTGGCACAACAGCCCCGTCAACGTATTTCACAAGCGACAGCGGCAAAGTTGTCGCATTCAACACAGGCTCCACAGAGGCAATTTTGACTACAAGTGGCTCATCAGGTGCCATCACGATCGACACACCGGAAGAGGCAGTCACCCTGAGCTACACACCGACAAGCGCAAGTGCCGGAAGCAGCAGCACAATCACGTTCACAGCGACGAACGCTGACGGAGACGACATAACTTCCGACATAACATTCAGCATCGAGCTTTATTACGGAATAACAAGCACAGGAAATAGCTCCTCCACGAATTCAATCACGATTCCGGCAAGCTATCCTGCAGGAACCTACGTACTGCATGTCACTGCGACTTACGAGGGCACAAGCTACTCAAGCAGTGCGAATGTAACTTTGACGGATTGACAATGAAAAAGTAAAATAGGAGCTGTCTGACGGAAATGAAAAAAAGCTTATTTTTTCTCGCATTTTTACTTTTCTCCCTTCTATCCTGCAAGCAGATTGTCTCCGGGGAATCCGAAAGTCAGGAAGCAATCTCTGGGCAGACTTCAGGCGCAGCTGTTTTCCTGAACGGCAGGATCGTCTGCTCTGGCGAGTTAGACCAGACCGTCTCACAAAGCCCCTCTATTATTTCAATTTTTTCTTCGCAGTCAAATTCTGCCGATTCATCAACTTCGGCAGAATCAACCCGCACGGCTTTTCCCACAAAACCGACAGGATATACACTAAAAGTCTCGGCGAAAAATTCTGCATCGGCGGCAACAGTGGAAGGCACGGTCGAAAGTCAGGACTACAGAATAGAGCTTTCACCCGGCAGCTGGACTGTAACGGGTGAAGCCTCTGACTCGGACGGAAAGGTGATTTTAAAAAAGTCAGTTGCCCTCACAATCTCAAATGAGATGAAGAGTCAGGATTTAGAGTTGAACTATTATAAGGATTCGACAGTTACAGGCTCCATCGCACTTCCGCTCGCATGGGACTCCACGACAGGAATCAACAGGCTTGTGGTCAGCAAAAATGGGAGCGACTTGCCAGCAATCGACTTAAGCGGACTTAGTACATACACATATTCAGAAAGCAACGTCTCCCCAGGATCAAGCAGGCTGGTCTTCAAATTCTACAAGGACGACGAGCTTCTATATATATGCGATGAAATGGTGAACGTCTACTCGAACATGACGACCGACTCATTCTACGGGTCTTCCTATGTCTCTGGAAAGAAAATCAACGTGACCCAGGATTTGATAGACGCGCTTGCCATAAGCGAGATTTACGTCAATTCTTCAGGCTCGGACTCAAATAACGGAAGCTACTTTGCCCCTGTAAAAACATTCAGCAAGGCATTGGCACTCGTAAACGAAAGCCCACTCACAAACCTTTCAATCCACGTGCAGAGTAACGCCAGTATGACAGAAGCCTGCTCAATTCCAACGGGAAAGACAGTGAAAATTCTCGGAGAAAACGCAAGCTCCCTCTATAAATTGAGTGGAGCCTCCTTTGCACTGGAATCAAGGGCGACAAGCCTCACTGTGAAAAATGTCAATTTTGACGGATTCGGAGGAATAACAATCGCAGCGGGAACTGCCGAAATCGAGAATTCAAAAATCACGGGCGGAACTTCCTCTATCTCAGGCGGGGGAATCAAAGTCAACTCCGGTACAAGCCTCACTGGAACATCGCTGATAGTCAGCGGCTGCAGAGCCGAAATCCAGGGCGGCGGAATATTCTCGCAGGGAACGCTAAAGCTCAATAAATGCGAGATTTCAGGCTGCTCGTCAGGCTCCACAACGAGCGGCTACGCAGGCGGATTGTACGTTGCTGGCGGAAGCGCGACCTTGAAAGGCTGCACCATCGGAAACTCAAACTCGTCATTCTCCGGCGGAGGAATCTACATCGGTGCCAGTGGAAGCTGCCAAATTCTGGACTATGAGGACGATGACGGAACGATTACCCACAGCAGAATCTTGCAAAACACATCGGCAAACAACTCCGCACGGTCCGCAGGAATCTACAACGCAGGAACTCTCGATGCTGAAAAGGCTGAATTCACAGGGAACGCAGGAAACGCCATTTACACAATCGGAACTACAACTTTGACAGGCTGCTCATTCTCCGAAAATACGCCATACGGAATTTACATGACGACCAAAAGCATAACTCTGGGCGGAAGCACGAAAATCAGCGATGGAATCTACATAGCAAAAAATACCATCAACGTTATCACGGACTCCACTTTTGCCCTTGCAAATGCAGGCGAAAAAATCGCCTTGACTCCCAACATCGGCTCTGGAGCCGACCAATTCGTCCTGGGAGACACAATCATCGACGGCTCGGCCTCCGGCATGAGCGATGATGACCTTTCGGCATGGTTCACTCTCTCAGATGAAATCGACCATGCCGCATACAAGATTAAATATGAATCAAGCGGGAATCTTGGAATTTTAGGACAGACTACTGCCGATGGCACAATCAACGTTGACGATCCGAGCGACAATCTGACCATTTCAGTCAACAGCACAAGCGTAAGCGCAGGAAGCCTGACAGTCAGCGTTAGCGCAACGGATGAAAATGGAGACGCAATAGCCTCTAGCGAAATCACATGGAGCCTAACCCTCTGCTATGCAAACGAGGAGACCGGAACGACTAGCAACACGAATTCAATCACATTCGAGTCAGCCTATCCCGCAGGAATCTACACGCTGGAAGTCAGTGCAAGATACGGCGGCCTGACATACACAAGCACGTTCGACATAACGAAGGAATAGTCAATAAGATGAAAGCGATAAAGGCGATGAAAAAAATTTTATACAGTCTCTGCAAAGGATTTTTTCTCCTGATTCTCTCCTCAGCCTTGATTTCCTGTCCTGGAATCACAGGTTCTTCTGGAGAAACAAGTCAAATAAGTCAGCCGGCCTCCGCGACAAAAGGCTCTGGCATAAAACCCGCCGTCAGACTCGCAAATCCGGTCAACTTGAGCGGAAGACTTTCCACGCAGGATCAGTCTTCCTCAAGGTCAGCTTTTCCTTCATCACCAGACCTTGCAGACCTCTACTATGATGTCAGCGCAGTTCACGCGGCAAATTCATCATACACATCAACTGGCCATGTCACAAAGGGAACGGGAGCTAGCTATTCGATAGTCCTTTTGTATTCTGGAACTTGGAATATCACAATAACCGCCTACTCAGACTCAGGCAAGACAAAGAAAGTCCTTACGGCAAGCAGTGAAATCGAAATGACAACAGAGGACAAGGAGGCCGACATCGACCTCTCATACTTTTCAAGCTCCAGCGAAAGCGGAACAGTCAGCCTGCCGATCTCATTCCCAAGCGACGCGAACATTGTCCTTGTCAATTTCAGCGGGACACTCGTCACGTCCGGTGGTGGAAGTTCCGTCCTGATTCCCTCAAGTTCAAGCTGCACACTTTCAGGAACTACATATTCCTACAACTACTCAGCCACAGTCGCACCGGGGAGCTACACTCTTACGGCGACATTCACTGACAATTCAGGCTTTCCGATTTTCAGATTCAGCGAAAGCGTGAACGTCTACTCAAATCTGACGACTGACACTTTCAGCGGAAGCTCTTCCTACATATCATCTGGAAAAATCGCCATAACACCAGCCTTAATCGAAAAATACAGGCAGACCACGATTTACGTAAATTCAAGCGGGCTAGACACTAACTCAGGAAGCTACTTCAAGCCCAAAAAGACCCTGGCAGGAGCCGCAAGTTTGCTCGACAAAATCTACGACGGCAGCTCTGAATACACGATAATCGTACAGAGCGACATAACGGAGACGACAACAAACACAGAAATCTTACTCTCAAGCATGAGCGGACTCAAAATTCAAGGAGATGACGCGGACTCCTTCCACAAGATTACGGGCAACGGCAAGCAGCTCGTTATAGACTCGGTAAGCATCGAAAGCCTGCATTTTGACTCATTCGCAGGAATTTTTATTTCCGGCGGGGAAGTCACAATGGAAAACTGCAAGATCACAGGTGGAACATCCGCAACCAATGGAGGAGGAATCAGCATAGGCTCTCAAGGCTCCCTAACGGCAGAAAATCTTGAGATTTCCTCATGCAGCGCAGAAAACGGAGGCGGAATCTCAGTCGAAGGGACTGGAACAGACGCAAATGGAGTCTCAAACACAGCGACCGCAAACCTTACAAACTGCACTATAAGCGGCTGTACGGCTACAACATCCGGCGGCGGAATCTACGCAAGTGGCGAACATGCGACAGTCACACTGACAGGCTGCACACTAGAGTCGAACACAGCTGGCAAGGGGGGCGGAATCTACACATTGACTTCCCTTGCGATTTCAGACGGCACAATAAAAGAGAACGAAGCCATGGTAGGTGGAGGCGTATACCTTGACAGCAGCGAAGCAGGAACTGCTATCTCTTCAACGATGACAGACGGTCTGATTTCAGAAAACACTGCGACTGTTGCAGGCGGCGGAATCTATATCAGTGGCGACTCCGAATTTACGATGTCAGGCGGTGCAGTAGTCAAAAACACGGCAGGAAGCAGCTCTGGCACGGAATGTTACGGAGGAGGAATTTTCTCTGCCGGACTTCTCAAAATCTCAGGAGGACTGATAGCAGAGAACACGGTCTTAGGTCCTTCCTCAATGACAGGCGGAGGAGGTGGAGTCTGCCTGAACAAAAACTCCTCGGCTTCCACTTCGGAGGCGGAAATCTCAGGCGGGACAATCGGTGGCGGCTCTTACGGCGGACTTGCATACTCAGGCAACTCTGTCGGCTACGGCTACGGCGGCGGAATCGCAACTTTCGGTGCGAATATCAGCATGACCGGCGGCACTGTCGGCGGAAACTCTTCAACGAACGGCAACTCGGCAAAAGTCGGAGCGGGAATCTACTTGAATTACCGTTCTGCCGATGACGGTCTGATAAATCCGGCACTCACAATCTCAAGCGATGCAGTAAGCATAAAATACAACTCCTCAAGTCAATGGGGCGGTGGAATTGCGGCGGATGCAGGCGCGGTGTACATGCAGGCAGGTTCGATAAGTTACAACTCAGCTGCGTCAACTTCCGCATCCATACCTGTGTGCGGAGGAGGAATCTACAATTACGGTGCGGAGGTAAATGTAAGCGGAACTGCGAAAATAAGCGGAAACACAATAAACTCCTCTGGAATTGCGCTTGGTGGCGGAATCTACGTATACAACAGCGGCACAATCAATTTCACAGGAGGGAGCATCCTCTCCAATGAAATCAACGGCCTCTCGTCACAGGGGGGCGGAATCTACTCAACAGGAACAACAAACTTGGCATCCGGAAAAATCAACAACAACAAGGTAACGGGAAGCGGAATTGCACATGGCGGAGGATTCTCTGTCAGAAACGGAAACTGCCAATTCATAGACTACAACGTAGAGACAACAGGAAACACTGCCGAAACCGGTGCACAATACTACATAGCAGACGACAGCTCTCTGGGATATTCAGTGTCTTTAACAGGAACCATCAACGGAACCGTCTACAACTATGAGATTCTTTCTACAACATTAATTAAAGATTAAAATGTATAGTGATTGGCGGTAAGGTCTAATAGAGGCCCCTCCTGGTCGCGATGTCTTCATAAAAAATCCCGCCCCTGACTTAGGAGCGGGATTGAGTCAGCAGGACTGGCTAAATTTATTTTGCCTTTTCCTCAACTTTCTTTTCTTCATCTTCTTGCTGCTGATGCAGGCGTTCGATTGCAGCGTTGATATTATTGACCATGAGAATCGGCTGACGGGTAGCGTCCAAAGCATCACGCCAGAGGGCACCTTCCGGGTCAACCTTGTTGCGCTTCATTGTGACGAGATTTGTCGGAATGTAGACGTACTTGTCGTGAACCAGGCCGACTACGCACTTGGTCTTTCCGGCCATTGCAGCGTGGGCAGCGTTGTTGCCCAGACGTTCGCAGTAAATAGAGTCGTTTGCCGTACAGACAGCAGAACGAATCTGGTAGCTTGGGTCAACGTATTTTAAGTTCACATGAATCTTCTTGTTCTTAAAATGCTCATTGATTTTGTCGCAGAGGTAAGTTCCGATGTCAGCCAGCTTTATGTTGCCGGAAGCATCCTTTTCACCGGTCGCTTTTAAAAGTTCCTGTCCAGCACCCTCAGCGACTACGATTACCGCATGATGACGCTCACGGATTCTCTTTTCCAAATGGGCAAGGAATCCGTTGGGACCGTCCAAATCAAATGGAATTTCTGGGATAAGGCAGAAGTTGGCCTCGTGGCTTGCCAAAGCGGTAGCCGTTGCGATAAAGCCTGACTCGCGTCCCATGAGCTTTACGACACCGATTCCGTTAATCTGGGAATGAGCCTCCATGTGGATTGCAGCCACGGCTTCCTTTGCGTGTTGAACTGCCGTCTCGAATCCGAATGACCGGTCGAGGAAGAGAAGGTCGTTGTCAACGGTTTTGGGGATTCCTATTACGGAAACTTTAAGACCCCGCTTTTCGATTTCGTTCGCGACATCGAGGGCACCCCTCTGGGTTCCGTCACCGCCGATGATAAAGAGCATATTTATAGAAAGAGACTCTACGCAGTCGACGATTTCCTGAACTCTCTGGCCGCCTCCGCGGGAAGTTCCGAGGAAAGAGCCACCGATTTTGTGGATGTCATCGACAAGGGAGGGAACAAGGTCGATTGTGTCAAAGCCTTCATCGGAGAAAAAGCCCTTAAAACCGAAGCGGAAGCCCTTGATTCTGCGGACTCCGTAGCGGTAGTAAAGTGTGCGGACAACAGCGCGGATAACATCGTTCAAACCTGGGCAGAGGCCTCCGCAAGTGCAGATTCCAGCAGTGACATGAGCCGGGTTGAAGTAAATATTCTCGCGGGGGCCGGCCTTTTGCATCAGGTTAGCCTTTGTGCATGTGTTTGACTCGTCAGAATCCTCAAAAACATTAACCTTGTAGCGGACAAAAGATGTATCTTTGACATAATTCGCACGGAAATCCCCGTGTTTTGTTGAAAGTTCAATTGGGGACTTGATGCGGCAAGGGCCAAGCTGCTCTATCGTAAAATCCATTTTATCTTCAAAACTCATAAAGTAACCTCGTCCTTTTATTTTAAACCGAAAGAGCCGAAATCGCAACAAAGTTTAAGATATTTTTTTTAAATTACCGTTTAATCTTGAAGACTTATGCCACCTGAGGCGGCTCATTCCTTTACAATCGGATTACGACAGATATCCATATAAGGAGCAGCCGCAATCCGAATGGCTTCCTCCGCCTTAAGCATAACAGTCTCAAAACGGACATCGTTTTTGCTATTCAAAATCCGTCTGGCCTCATTGCTGGCGACGATGGCAAGTTCTGTGTTCACGTTTATCTTGCAAATGCCGGTCTTAATAGCTTTGGCAAGCTGTTCATCGGGAATTCCTGTTGAACCGTGCAGGACAAGAGGCAGTCTGACTGCACTTTCAATTTCTGCCAAGCGCTCAAAATTCAGCTTTGGTTTATCCTTATACAGACCATGCGCATTGCCGATGGAAACAGCCAGTGAGTCAATGCGGACTGCTTCTGTGAGCTGCACTGCCTCCTCAACACTTGTGTAGCGCAGAAGGCTTTTGTCTTCAATAGATTCGCCGGTCTCAGGATTCATACCACCAAGTTCCGCTTCCAGACTGACATCAGAATTTACGGCATAGTCCGCCGCAATCCTAAGATTCGATATATTTTCCTCAAGTGGCAGAAGGGAGCCGTCATACATAACAGATGTAAAACCTGAATCTATAGCGGCCTTAAGATTATTAAGATTTTTACAATGATCGAGGTGAAGACAAACTGGGCAAGGAACCTCATTTGCAAGAGTCTCAACCAAACTGTGAATCACAGAAAAGGATGCATGGTCAAGATATTTTTCGCCAAAGGCCAATATCACCGGAGAATTGTAATGAGCCGCCACAGCAAGGATTGCTCGTGCCGTCTCCAGATTATATATGTTGAAAGCGGGAATTGCATTTTTTTTCGAAAGACAGTCTTTCAACAATTGTCTGCTGTTTATGAGCATGATTTTCCCCCTGTCAAAATATCTACAACATTGCGCAATGTATATTCATCGCCCACATTTCCTGGGAAAATCACATAGGGCATAAAGGGGAATTTGCTTTCCTCGCCGGTCTGCCAGACAGGAACTCCAGGTGCTATCTGACCCATGACGATAGCCTTTTTCACACGGAGAGCTTTCGTTCCCACATCACTGGAAGTGATTCCGCCTTTTGCGATAATGAATGCGGGCTGTACCGTCAAACTGCTGATTACACTGGTCACAGCATCGCTTATCGCCACAGCCATCTCAAGATTTTTCTCCGGGTCGCCATCTGGAAAATCAAGCCGTTCCCTGCGAGTAAAGACCACAAGAGTTTTTCCCTGTGTAATGAGAGATTCTGCCTTGGAAGAAATTTTTTTTACCTCATCTTCAAGCCCGCCTACTTCCAGAACCCGGTGCTGATTAAATTCCACAAATTGAATTTCAGGGAGACTATGCAAGGCTTCCAACTGCATGGTCGTCTTTTTGACATGAGACCCGACAAGAATTATACCGCCGTTCTCGGTATTTTTTGTCAGAATATCCTTCGCTGTAAGAAGAGGCCTGTCACTTATATTTCCCAAGACCTTCACCATGGCTGCCGCTGAGCGGAATATGCAGTGTTTACCTCGCCTCAGGACCCGTAAAAGTGCAACGGTAAACACAGAAAGGTCGTCATAGCTTATTGCATTTATTATGACTTTCCCAAAGTCATGGGCCTGTAGCAGCTTGTGCTCAATTCCGCTGTAATCCTGATTTCTAAGTTCATCGAGGCTGATACTGACGACATCCTCAGCTTTTGTCTTTCCTGCTGATTTTTCTTCGCACCACTCTTTTAGATTTGATGCAGTATAAGCGAAAGTCTTGTCACGAGCGAATTCCGTCATTCCTGCAGGAACGAGGTCTCCATTCTGTCGAACATAGTGGATGTCGTTCAAAGTAAAGCGGTTGCCTTCCGGGAAAAAAGGCACGATTATCTCAAAATCAGTATTTATCCCGGCCTTACCCAGTGTTTCCCGCAAAATTTCCGTCTCAAGTGGATAGTGCCCTCTGAGTGTTGAATCGCCACGGCTGACAATCACAAAATCCTTACCGCACTTTTTTGAGACCTCAAGAATCCTTTTTGCAATTTCCGCATGGACTGCCTTTGTTTTGTCTTCTGAAAAGCTCCGGCTGTTTGTGAGAATAAAAAACAGCTGCGAGTCGCCCTTGAATCCTGCGTATATGCTTTCTTCCGCCCAGTCGGTGTATACTGGGACATCATGAACGGTTTGGATTCCTGTCGGGTCATCGTCAAGCACAACAATTTTTTTATTGAAATGACGGAACTCCTCCTGCAAAAGACTGTTGATTCTGTCATGGTCCTGTGCCGGATATGAGTTTAATATTGAATCGCTTATTATCTTCTCTGACATATTCAGCCCCGCTTAATTATATTGAAATAAGATCGTGCCTCATCAGGAGTCATAGGCACCTTTCCGAATGCGGTGAGTATGCCCCTTACTTTTTCAACCATGGGAGCATTAGTCTCGGCTATTGTATTTTCATCCACGTGGTGGCTGTCCTCAAAACCAATTCGGACAGTTTTTGCCCCCAGTGCTATTGCGGCCTCTATGATGTCGTTATTGACGCGGTGCGCATGAGTTATTCCCCAAAGCATGTCTTTTGGTATAAAGCTCCTCATGGCAATCAAGGCTTCCATTGTAGCAGGCATTGCCCCTATATGACCAAGGACGATGCTGAAAAGAAGAGGAGATGACATCTTGAATTCTTTTGCCAACTCTAAAGTTGTGTGTATCATACCGATTTCAAAAACTTCCACTTCTGGAGTTTTGCCGGACTTCACAATTTCTTTTACACAGTATTTCACATCCTTAATCGGATTTTGATATACGGCATCCCCAAGATTTACAGATCCGACATTCAGGGAAACAGCCTCAGCCTTGTCATAGGAAAGGGGGGCGCAGCGTTGCTGTATAGTCAGGTCAGAAACACCGCCTGTTGATATTTCTATGATTATGTCGCTTTTCGCCCGGATTAAGTCAACGGTCTTTTTCAAGTGAGAAAGATTATCCGTGAGACTGCCGTCTGGATTGCGAACATGAAGATGCACCATGCCGGCCCCAAGTTTTGCGCATTCAATGACATCTGCGGCGATTTTCTCTGGGTCATTCACTTTGTCAGCGGCATCTACAGGTGCAACAGAAATTAAAACTTTATTGTCCTTCATATTTGCATTCTCCCCTTAATTTTTAAACAAAACCTGTGCTATCAGCACCAAATCCTCGTCACCCTCACATGCAATCTGATGCGAGTCCCCGTCTTGAGCTGCGATGATATCCCCTGGAAGCAAATGCTGTCTCTCACCGTTGATAATATGCAGGGCTTTTCCGCTCACAATGACCATTGTCTCCATTTCATCATGATGAGTATGACTGCCGATTGTAACCCCCGGATGAATTGTATGGCGGACATAGGCCCTGCCCTTTCCATACATTTCTGCCGGCCCGTCAAGAAGCTTCTCCATCATAACAGTGCCTTCTCCGCCCATACAGTGTTCGATTGGTATGGGTTTTATATCGCTTTTTTTCCTGTAAATCACTTGTCTTGTCCTTTTAGCACTCTATTTAGCCTTGTCCTGAGTTATGCGCCAGAATTGATAATGTTCTTTTACAACAGACATTACCTGCTCTGACTCCTTGTTCTCGATAATCTTGACAATTTCTGTATGAAGGTTCAGAAAATCAAGCTGATGGTTAGTGTCCAAAATCATCTGCATGGTCAGTATGCGGGATGGAATTGTAATCCGGTCAATGTATCCTGCCACCTCATCAAGCAGCTTATTGTGAATCGAAGATGTTATGACTCCGTGAAAAGCTATATCAGCGTTCAAAACTTCTTGAGCGTCTGGATGGCTACATGTTATTGCCGACTCCAGTTTATCATACGCCTCCTTTATGGCAGTTTTTGCCGTGTCAGCATAAAGATCAATTACAAGCTTCAGAATGCCGATGTCAAAGACCTCACGCAGTTCCAGAATGTCTTTCGCTGAGTCCTTCTGCAAAATCAAACCGTAGAGCATGGGGTCAAGCATCCGCTTGTTAAATCGGTTGGAAACGAATGTTCCTTCTGCCCTGCGGATTTCAAAAACGCCGAAGTGGGTAAGCACCTTTATTGCTTCCCTGATAGAATTTCTGCTGACATGAAGGGCTGAATTCAGTTCCATTTCCGTAGGAATCTGCTGCCCAGGCTTAAGCTCCCCGGAAATAATCGCCTCTGTGAGCTGATGTATTATCCGTTCGACTACAGAGCCTGTGTTACCCAAGGGGGTATTCAAAAGGGAACCGCTCTTTTCCATGGAATCATCCTCCTGCATTATCTTACCCCTTTATGAATGCCAGAGAAAGCTGCGGAACATAGGTAATCAGCAGCAATGCGACAAGGGCCATTCCTATGAGAGGCATCATTTTCTTGACGATTTCCTCAAATTTGACCTTGCCGATATCTGCGGCAACATACAAATTGGGTCCGACTGGCGGGGTAATCTGCCCGATTGAGAGGTTCACAACCAGAATGGTTCCAAGATGCACAAGGTTTATATCAAGTGCCTGAGCGATGGGCATAATAATCGGCACAAGGATGTACAATGCGCTCGTGTTGTCCATGACACAGCCGGCCAGCAAGAAGATGATGTCGATGATAAACAGCATTATATATTTATTTTTTGTCAGGGTTAAAGCCAACTCTGTAAGTTCCGCCGCGATTCCCTGCTGGGTCAAAATCCATGAGAATATGCCGGCATTCATGATGATGAAGAGAATCAGGCCTGTAGTCTTGGCGGTCTCGAACAGTGTTACAAGAAGACTGTGTAGATTTATCTCTTTATATATGAATATACCCACAATCAAGCTGTATATAACTGCCACAGACGCAGCTTCGGTCGGAGTAAAAATGCCAGAATAAATGCCCCCAAGGACAATGACCGGGCTCATCAGTCCCCAAAAGGAATCTGCAAGAGCTTTCAGAATCTCCTTGACTTTCATACGTGGCTCATCGCTTTTCCAGCCGTTCTTCAAGGACATTATGAGAACAGAAGCACATAGGCAGAGAGCGAAGATACAGCCAGGAAGAATTCCTGCTAGAAAAAGGTCGCTGATAGACTCCCCTGTTATCATTCCATAAATCAAGAATGTGATGGATGGAGGAATGATGGTGCCTAAAGAGCCGGAGATGGCTGACAAAGCACTTGTGTAGGCCGCATCGTAGCCCTGCTTAATCATTGCCGGTATAAGAATCGAGCCTATAGCCGCAACTGTAGCCGTGCCGGAGCCGCTTATGGCCGCAAAAAGCATTGCTGTTACAACCGAGACATAGCCAAGGCCGCCATGAACAGGTCCTATGATGCTGTTCGCAAGTTTAATCAACCTCTTGGAAATTCCCCCCTTGTCCATGATTACGCCTGCAAGGACGAAGAGAGGTATAGTAAGCAGGCTGAATTTTTGCACGGTGGCCTGAAGAATAGAAGGAATTGAAGTTATAGGCATCCCAACAGAGAGCAATGTTATGGCGCTTGAAAGCCCCAGTGAAATTGCGATCGGAATATTCAATATGATAAAAACTGCCAGTGTGCCAAAAAGGATTATTGCTGGAGACATATATCCTCCTTAGATTTTTGTGAATTTGTAGCCAGCCTCAAACTGAATAAGCCGGATGCAAGTAAGAAGCCCTGAAAAAGGAATCGCTATGCCGATTGTCCATCCTGGAGTTCCCATAACAGGGGTAACAAGGCCGCTTCGCAGCTGACCGGCGACCATTCTGCCACCGTAGACTAGCCAGATGGCATAATAGGCCAAAAGCAATACAATCCGCAAAATTCTGTGAGCGTTTTTTGATTTACCACAGAGCTTGTTTGTCAGGTATGAGAATCCCATATGGGCATTGCTTTTGAACACTGCGGCCGCTGCCAACGTGCAGACCCACACAAACAAGGTGGTGACAAGTTCCATTGTCCAGGACAGATTGATTTGTGGCAATTTTCTAGATACGACCCCAAGAAATGTGAAGAATGTCATGAGGCATAGCCCAACTGAACACAGATATTCTTCGAAATTATCAAGAATTTTTTTCATAACTTGCTCCTAAAAAGGGGAGAAAAAATCAAAAGGGAAGAACCGTCCGCAACGGATAATTACATCCACTGCGGACTTGTGCAAATATACTAGTTTCCAGAAGCGGCTTTCTGGAATTTCTCAATTACGTCACCACCGATAACAGATTTGTAGCTTTCATACAGGGGCTGACATTTATCACTGAAGGCCTGAATCTCAGCATCGGAAAGTTTTGTGATTACGACACCGGCTGAAGTGAGTTTGCTCAGAATTTTCTCTTCATTTGAATCAAGATAACCGTTCGCCCAATCCAAAGCCTGTGTGGCGCATGAGGTGACGGCTTCCTGCTGGCTGGGGGAAAGTTTCTGCCAGGTCTTTTCGCTTAAATACCAGCCAGTAGTGTCACGGACATAATTCCATAATGTCAGATATTTTTGAACCTCGTTGAATTTCGAGGAATCAAATACACTGACAGGGTTTTCCTGGCCATCGATAGTATGCTGTTGCAAAGCGGTATAAACTTCCGAAAAATCCATTGCGGTCGGGTTTGCGCTAAATGAATCACGGAAGCAGTCAATAAAGAGTTTAGCACCGGGAACACGAATATTCATTCCCTTGAGGTCATCAGGTGTGCGGATTTCCTTCTTATTATTAGAGATTTGTCTGGCTCCCGCATTGTGGATTCCCAGCAGACGGATATTCTGTGCCTGGGTCCATTCTCCAACCATCGTGAGAATTTCCTTGTTATGCAATACATTCATCAAAGAGTCGCTTGTCGGAAAAAGAAATGGCATCCAGAAGATATAAAAGCGGGGGTCAAAGTTAGCGATATTTGTCGGTGCTGCGGCATGGATATCAATATCTCCGGTTCCGACCATTTCAATCGCCTTTGACAAATCGCCGCCAGAAAGTCCTGAATTGGTCACGATGTTGATTTTAATCGAACCGTTTGATTTTGCCTCAACAAGCTCCTTGAATTTTTTCGCCGCCATGTCGCTCATAGAATTTGGCGCCATAGTGTGGCTAAAATTAAGTGTGACCTTCTTTTCGCTGGAAGATGAAGCTGTTGAATCCTTCTTAGAGCAGGAAACAAATACCGAACATGCAATAACTATTAAACCGATACACAATCCAATTTTTTTCATAGTAAACCTCCTTTTAACGCTTTTAAAGCAAACCTTTTGCCTGCAAAGCTTTTTTTACCTCTATAGCCCCATAGCGGGGGCTTGAGACTACAAATTTTCCGGTCTCTGCTGCAATTGGCTCTTCGCAATATGCCATGGAACCTTGTGCAAACAGAAGGACATCTACATTCGGCGCAAGTTCTTTGGCCTTTGCAGTCATGAGTTCAAGAAATTTATCTGGAGAAAGACCGAAAGCTCCGTCAATCAGTCCGTCAAAAAGTTCCACGGGTTTGTTGATTTCCCTTGCGACTCGGAGAATTGTGTTTTTGGTTGGATTTAGCGTTGAGGAGAGCGTTGCCATCACCCCTATCCGCTTGCCGTGCCGCACCGCATCCCTGCACATTTCCTCATCAATGCGGACGATTGGGATTCCAGTAAAGCGGGCAAAACTCTGGGCCGCATCGGCAACTTCACCGACACTTGAACAGACATTCAAGATTACATCAGCTCCGTCATTTATCGCATCAATGTATTCCCCCATCAACCGTGCGCTTGCGGTAGCCGTAACATAGCGGGCCTCGCGCACCTCTGCGAGAATAGACGGATCTTGGTAGCTGAGATATTCTGCACCGGTACCAATATTTTTTGTCAGTTCCCTATTGACCAAATCAATAAGTTCTGGCGTGGTACTGGTATAGCATATACCAATCTTCATGGATTCCTCCTTGGCAAGTTTTTATACATCCAATGTAGGATGTTCTACATCTAGAATAACGTAGATTTATAAAAACGCAAGAAAATTTTTAAATTTTTTGTAATTTTTGACAGTCAGATATGAGCCAAATAGGAGAAAGGAGGCCAGGGAGACGACAGATTCCACCAACAAAAAAACTGGCCCCGTGAAGTCACAGGACCAGTTTTCATCAGCGTGATTTTAATTTAAAAATCCAATGGCGATGAGGGGCTATTTAAGCTCCGGTTTAAATCCGAGGATTTTCTGGGTGTCATCGTAAGTGGCCTTGTACTCAGCCTCTGAGAGCGCCCATTTTGAGTCAAGGGCTGCGCCATTTGTTCCCTTGTTCTTGTAGCCTCGGAAGAGCGCCTTTGCGGCTGTGTTCACAGAGTCCCAGTCAGCCCAAACAGATGCGTTGAGAGGGGCATTGAACTCGTTGTTGATGTAGATTGTCTTTGCCTGAACATCAGGGGCAGCAGAGCCGCCAACCCAAGAGCCACGACCGGCAGTGATTTTTTTGCCGTCTTTTGCCGCATCATAAGATTTGTCAGCTGTGAAGAGGCAGTTGCGGAATACATAGCCTGTAGCGTAGTTCTTTGTTGATGTGTATCCAGTGTCAGCACCGGCGGCAGCTACGATAATCGCACCGTTGGCGTATGGGATTGAGTGGATGTGGCAGTTGTCGAAAAGTGCTGTCGCACCGCCGCAGATAAAGTCAACTTCGCCCTCAAAGTAGCAGTTCTCCGCATATACGCGGCCGCTTCTCCAGTAGATTGTGTCCTGCTGGCCGAGGAATACGCAGTTTTTCAAGTAGCACTGGTCAACTCCCTTGAGTCCAAGAGCGATTGACCGGCGTTCAGCTCCACCCCAAGCCTTGTTCCATTCAGCACCCTTGTTGTAGAAAGTGATGTTCACGGCGTTGAAGTAGCAGTTGTCCACGGGTTTTGCGGGAACAGGAGCCTTTACGCCAGGCTCAGTTTTTGTTCCTGTGGGCAGGTAGTTCACTTCAACGAGGATGTTGCCGTCGATTCCGCCGGTGTCAGCCTCGTAGCCGTAGATGATTGTGTTGGCGGGATTCTCTCCGACCAATGTGATTCCGGGTTTTGTAATCAGAAGTTTTTCCTGGTATGTTCCGGGCATGACTTTAATCGCAGAGCCTGACTGAACAGCATCGATTGCGGCTGCGATTGTCTTGTAAGCACCGTTCGCACCGCTTGCGTCTACAGTTGCGGCAAATTTGAGAGCCGGAGCTGTCGCGGCGCGGTCGATTTTCTCAGCCTTGTTCTTGCTGTAGGGGAGGCTGTCAAGGTTGATTGTCTTGTTCTCAATGGCAGACTTGTCAGTCCAACCAGCGCCCTTTCCGATTTCAGCAGCCTGCATGTTAATCTCAGCGGGCTTTTTCTCAGGCTTCTTTGACTTGGGGCCTGTTTTGTCTGCGTCAACAGAAGGGGCTGTCACAAGGTCAAGACCGTATTTTGCTCCGGCCTGGGCCAAGTCCATCGGAACGTCCTCGTCAAGGATTACAACAATGTAGGCAAAGCGTCCGAAAGCCATTGTGGAGCCATCGTTGTCGCCGAACTCAAGGTAGTTTCCTGAACCGCCAAGATAGTGGTCAGAGTCTGTTACCGGAGTCTGGAGGTTGAATTCTGAGTCAGTGTTGACAGTCTTGCAGATGTCAGAGTGGACTTTTTTTCCGTCGATGTAGCATTCTGCGGTCATTTTTGCAGGGTCGGCTACGTCAAAGACCATGCGGAAGTCGTGCCAGTCAGACACGATGTCGAGTTTCGGAGTCTTGCTGGAGCCGTCCTCTGTCAGGCGTGAAGAAGACTTGGAGCCTTTCACCTGGTTTGAGGCGTTGTGGCGGAGCAAAGTCTGCTGACTTCCCTTCATGACGTAAGCGTAGAAAGCTGAGAAAGGAGTTCCAGTTTTTTTGCCTGTCACAGGGTCGACTTTAACTGTATCAGGGTCAAAAGATGACATTTCCTTAAAAAGAACCGTGACTTTTTTCTCGTTTCCAGAGAGGGGCAGAATCACAGCCTCGGCGGCGTTGTCCTGCGTCACGTCAAAGCGGAGGACTTTTTTTCCACCCGCGTCAATCAATGAATAGTGCTTTGAAGCCTCAGGAGTCGTGTAGAACCCCTGCTTGTTCAAATCCTTAACAGCATCGTTTTTGTTTGCTTTTCCAGGAACGTAAGCTGTAACGGGGGAAGCCGCCTTGACTTCGTTCAAAGAAGAGACAACTTTTGTTGAACCGCATGAAATTACGGCGATTGCAGCGGAAAGACCAAGTGTGGCCGCAATTGCTTTTTTCACACTTTTTTTCATATTTCCTCCAAAAAATTGTGAAATTTTGAGATACTACATTTTATATCCATCTTTTGCGAAATTTACGCAGATATATAGAAATTTTCCGATATAGGGGCGCCCCGGCTACCGCCGGCCGGGCTATCCGCACTTCGCCTCCCCCGGCTCATAGCCGCTTCGCGGCTACTAAAGGTGCTACTATCCCTGGCGCGTTGACCTGCCGCCAAGGAAGGCGGCGCAAAGCTAAGACAGAAATCGCGCTAGCGATTTGTGTCGGGTTGATGGAGCCATGGACGGCGACATCAACCCCGCAATCCGCGTGGCAACTCTTTCTTTTTTTAACTACAGAAACGCCGATATTTAAAATATGACAAAATACACAGCAGCTTTAATCGGAACAGGAAGAATCGGATTTTTACTGGGCTTTGACAAAAAGCGGGAGCAGCCGGCCAGCCACACTATGGCTTTGCTTGCAAACAAGCGGATAGATTTAGCCGCCGCCACAGACACGGACTCAGACCGCCTCGCCCTATGGGAAAAACACGTCAAAGGCGGCAGGACTTACAGCAATTCCGACGAGCTTTACAAAAATGAAAAGCCCGACATAATAACAGTGGCGGTAAACGAGGCCGCCCATTTAACAGAATGCGTTGCAGCAATCGAAGCCCGCCCCCGCCTCGTCATTTTGGAAAAGCCTGTCGCATTGAATTCCGCCGAGGCCGAAAAAATTTCAGCGGCGGCGGAACGCTGCAAAGTCCCCGTGATGGTCAACCACGAGAGGCGTTTTTCCGCTGACTACCTTGCCGCCAAGAACTTCATGACAAAAATAGGAGAAATTCAGTCAGTCCGTGGCGAGTTGCTTTCTGGTCTCCGGGTCTACTCAAAGGAAAAAGAGATTTCAGGCGAATACTCCCTTTTGCACGATGGAACGCATTTGGTGGACATAATGTCATTTTTACTGGGTGAGAAGTTGACATCGCCGACGCTTTCTTCTATGTATAAGGACGACAAGGGGGATGTCCGCAATTTCACCGCCTTTTTCAAAAGTGAGAGCTGCCCTTCCGTCAGTCTGACGATGAGCGGGCGGAGCAAATTCTTCGCTTTCGGGGTGGATATTCTCGGTACGCTGGGAAGAATCTGCGTCGGCAACGGCTACGCAAAATTCTACCTGCGGAAAGAATCCAAGCTCTACTCAGGGTTTTACTCCCTCACGTCAGAAAAAGTCCGCCTGCCTAAAAAGACAGGATATTTTTCCGGCATGATTCAAAACGCGGTCGACTTTTTAGACGGCAAGTCTGAGTTAAAATCTCCCCTGCAAGTCGCCATCGACGACTTAAAAAGTTTAGAGGAAATCAAAGAACTTATTAAATAAAAACCCTAGGCTTTTAACCGCGCCAGGCAATGGAGCGGCGGCGGAGCCGGCCACTTAGGGAGCGACGGCTGAAAGCCGGAAAAACAGTCCGGTGGACTGTTTTTAGCGAGTCTCCGAGCAACTATGTTGCGAAGGTCCTGAACGGAGGTTGAGCTTGTCGAAACCTCCGTTCAGGAAGCGGCTGAGGGTTACCGAACCGCGTAACTGCCGACCCCGCAAGGGGTGGCGCCCAAAAAAGAAAGACTATTCACAATTTCGGGCAAAAGTTGTATATTTTTAAAACCAATTTTATTTTTTGGAGTCAAAGAAATGGCAGACATTTACGACACATTCCGTGACATCGGTATTATCCCCGTTGTCGCAATCGAAGACGCATCAAAAGCAGCAGACTTGGCACACGCTCTCGTAAAGGGCGGACTTCCCGCATCAGAAGTCACATTCCGCACAGCATGCGCTGCAGAAGCTATCGAAGCTATGATTAAAGCTGAACCCGACATGCTCGTCGGCGCTGGAACAGTTCTTAACGTCGAGCAGGCTGAAAAAGCCGTCAAAGCCGGCGCAAAATTCATCGTTTCCCCCGGATACAACCCTGACGTTGTTGACTGGTGCTTGAAGAACAACGTTCCGACAATGCCTGGAATCTCAAACCCATCAGAAATCACAGCCTGTATCAACAAGGGCGTTACACACCTCAAGCTTTTCCCTGCAGAGCGCAAGGGCGGATACAAAATCATCGATGACTTCGGTGGTCC
>CAMOIE010000011.1 GCA_946615905.1 uncultured Treponema sp.
ACTGGCTGCTTGATTTAAGGGGTGTTTGGGGACTGCACTAATATTGACTATTTCAATAAGATTTCGGCAGAAACAATAAAAGAAGCCAGTTTGATTCGGGAAATCAACCCTTATTCTTCTTCGATTGTGATTTGACAAAGATTTGTCCCAGAGTTCCGCCTTTTTCGAGAAAGAACTTCGCCTTGTATGCCTTTCCGTCCCTTGACTTGCAGCTTTTGGTCTTTGTGGGGGTTCCAGAAAGAAGAGCCTTCGCATCGTCAAAGTTGATTGCCGCATTGTGGGCAGTCTTCCAGATTTTGAAGTTGCAAGGGGGCGTAGACTTCCAGCCGGAGCATGAGAACGAGAGTTTTTGCTCAGTGACGGCTTTTCCGCAGAGCGGGCAGTTTCCAGGGCTTTCTTTTGTATATGCCGTGAGGATTTCGGACCTTATGCACGAGACGACGTATTCCTTTATATGCTTCTCGAAAAGTTTCGGGTTTGCGGCGAGTTCGGCTTCCCAGTATGTCGTCTGGTTCACGTTCGCGATTTTGGAGAGATTCTTGTCTTTTGCAAGGAAAGTGAGCAGCCACAGGGCTTTCTTCGTGGCATAGAGTTTTTTCTTTTCCTCCGTGATGTAGCCCCTGTCGAAAAGCTTTTTGATGATTTCAGCCCTTGTCGCGGGAGTTCCAAGCCCGATGAGTTTTTCGCCGCTTTCTGATTCCACGGGCTTTTCCATGAAGGAAAGTAGCGTGTCGATTGAGTATTCCTTCGGTGGCGTGGTTTTCTTTTCGAGGGGGCGGACTTTGGTTATTGAGCAGTTCTTTTCGTTAAAGTCACTTGTTGTTTGTTCGCCCTCATCGTCCTTTGCCGTAAGGTTACGGCGGGCGGCTTTCCAGCCTTCCTGTACGGTTTCGCGGAATGATGCGGCAAAGTTTTTGTCACCGACGCAAAAGGTCATGTTTTTCTCGTTGTATTTGTGGTCGTCCATGCAGACGGCGAAGAAACTCTCAAGCACGATGCCGAAGACGTTTTTTTCTTCGCTGCTTGCCGAAGCGGGCAGGGGAGCAAGCGGAATCAGGGCGTGGTGCGACTCAAGTTTCTCGGAGTTGAAGATGTGCTTGTTTTCTCTGGCGACTAGGCTTCTGTTGCTGCCTTCTGAAAGTTCGGGGTATGCGGAACTGAGGGAAGCGAATTTTTGCAAGAAGAGTTCAACATTGTTGTCGCCCATCACGCGGCTTGGGGTACGCGGGTAGGAGAGGCATTTGTGCGTGTTGTAAAGGCTTTCGGCAATCTGGAGCGTCTTTTCAGGGGTGTAGCCGAGCCGCTTGTAGGCTTCCTTTTGTAGCGCGTTTATGTTCAGCAGTTTTGGAGGCTTCTCGGTTTTCGGTGCGGAACCGGACTTTGCGCCCGTGATTTTTGAGGGAAGCGGAATCTTTTCTGTGGCGAGTAAATGAGCGGTTTTTGCGTCAAAACGTGCCTTTTTGTTTTCAGGATTCACGAGGAGAGCCTTGATTCTGTTTCCGTTCTGGTCGGTGATTTCCGCTTCCAGCTCGAAGTAGGGCAGGGGCATGAAAGTCTTCACTTGGTGATTTCGTAGCGCAATCTGGAATAGGACGGCGGTCTGGACTCTGCCGATCGGGAACATTTCCGAATTTCCGGCAGAGACCAGCCGTGTGAAGTTGATGCCCACGAGCCAGTCCGCCCTTTGCCTTGCGTAGGCTTGGAGGGCAAGCTCGTTGTATTCTGAAAGAGGCTTTGCCTTTTCAAGCCCTGTTTTTATGACTTCCGGTGTGAGCGCTTCCGATACCCAGAAGCGGCGGCAGTTTGATGTGTCCGTTATTCCCGCCTCTGAAAGTGTCGTCCGTGCAATAAGTTCGCCCTCCCTGTCTGCGTCCGTCGCGATTATGATTTCATCGTTCCTGTGGGAGTTCAGGAGGGCGAGGACGGTTTTTGCCTGTCTTGCCGCTTCTGGAATTTTTTCGTAGCAAAAGTTTTGGGGAATTATGGGAAGGTATTCGATGCTCCATTTTTCGTATTTCTTGTCGTAGTATGACGGCGGGCAAAGCTCAAAGAGATGCCCCTGACAGTAGGTGATGGTGACGGCATCGTTCTTGAAGCAACCGTCGGATTTTTCGGCGTTGAGCGCGGCCGCGAAGTCCTTTGCGACCGAAAGTTTTTCCGTAAGAATCAGCATGGAAATCCTCATGCTTGGGGAAGCTGGTTTCCCTTGTATCAACAATCCGCATTTTACAGGAAGGCGCGGCAAAATCAACGAGAAACTAGAAAAGACAAGATTATGTCTTTGGAGCAAGATAAATAAGAGTGGTGCCAGTTGCGCTTTTTTGAATTTCTATTTCTTTATAATATAATGATTTATATTTGAAAATCGTGATGCCACTTGGTATCCCTGTGATGCCAGATTTGTGTCACATTTATTTTGGGCAAAAAAGCCCTTTTTAAGAGGTTTTTCCCAAGACGCTTGTCTTACTCTTCTAGTTTTTTCTTGAAATAGTTTTTCCTGTACGAAATTATTTTTGCTGGAGGTGCAAGTATGGGGCGGAGAAAAATAAAGGAAAGCGCGTTTTTGTTTGCGACTGACCCAACGGATATTAGAGAGGGCAGGTCAGAGTATTTTAAAATTCGGAAAAAGGACGATATGAGAGAAGGCCGCCGCCTTTGGCATATTTTTGAAAGTCTTTTATCTTCATCTGACGATGGCGATTTTTATGTGAATTCTAAGCGGGGTTGTTTTTCCCGCCAGCAGCTGTGTGTTGCAAAAATGAGAATCGGTTTTTTCAAAGGCACTCACATGGAATTTTTGGAGGAATACCTTTCCCAGCAGAAGAAAAAGAATGTGATAGAGAAGCCAGAAATATTTTCAGAAAATACCGTTGATGCCGTCTTTGTAGAGGATTACAAAAAGAATATGTCGCCGCTGCACTTCAAGTGGATTATCTCCCCTGAGAATCCTGGTGTGGACTGCAAGGCTCTTGTGAAGACTTTAATCAGACGGATGGAACTTGCGACAGGCTACAAGTTTTTATGGCTTGGGGCGGTTCACACGAACACGAGCCATCCCCACGCGCACCTCCTGATAAACGGAATCGACAGGAACGGAAAGAAAGTGGACTGCTTCCGGAAGACTTTCCTGAAGCAGACGGTGCGGGAGATGTGCCGACAAATCTGTACGGAACTGAAAGGTCTCAGGACTCTGGAAGAAATTGAGGCGGCTAAAAAGCGGCTCCCGCTCGCTAACAGATACTGCGAGTTGGACGCTCAGATTGAAACCTGTTCGTTCCTTGACAGAAAAAATCAGGACAAGGATTTCCCCATCACGGTGAGAAGCCAGGACGGGGCGATGTTCAGCCGTCTCTGCCACCTTGAGGAGCTGGGGCTTGCAAGACGGCGGCGGGGAAGCAGGGAACTTTACGACCTTCAGAAAGGCTGGGCGGGAAAACTCCACACGGTGGGGAGGCACTCGTCTTTCCTGAAGGCGTGGAAGGAGCTTCTTTCCTCAAAGCGGATTAGCCTGGAGCTTTTTGACACGAAGGGCGGAAAACAAATCGAGGGCAAGGTGACAAAAGTGTTCAGGATGAACTACGAGGAATCCTGGGACAATGCCGTCGTGGTCGAGAACGAGGCTATGAAAAAGGCATGGTTCGTTCCCCTTTACAGGGAGCCAGACGCAAGGATTCTGGGCGCGGACGTAATCTGCAGCGCAAGCGGAAAGCGTATGCTTCCGACGCTAAAAGTCACGCGGTTGGCTAAGGAATTTGAAAAAATGCCGAGCCTGAACTGAATCCCGGATTTCTAGGAAAGTATAGGTTTTCGTTTACATTAAATTTTTCTTGTCCTAATATCTCCCTCATAAACTGATTTTCCAAAAATCCCGCCAAGATTGGAAAGCAAATCTTCCAGCCGGAACTTTTTTTTGACACCGGCAGTCTCCGAGGGATTCGTGAAGCAGTCAAATGAATTTTTAAGAAAACGGCCGTCAGAGCGCAACCGCAAAGTCCTCTACGATTTATCCAATCTTCTGATTCCGGTCATCATCGCGATTGTCGGAGTCATCGTATCGACACAAACCTTTGCCCGCATGGTGGGCTACGACCCTAAATACACGGACTTGCCGTTCTTCGTGACGGGGAAAAAATTCCTTTTCATTGACGAGGGCTATCCTTTCTACAATCCGGGTCTTGTGTACCTGAACATACTCTCAAAGGGACTTACCGACAGCGTGATTCAGTCGGTGATTTTGCCCTCTCTTTTCCCGCTCCTTTTGTGTGCAGTCCTTTCTGTCGTCACCTTTTTTGCAATCAGCGCGATAAGGGGCTGGCATCTTAACAGGAACGACCGCCTTTACGGAACCGCCCGCTGGGGAACGGAAAAGGACGTGAGGGATTTCGGCCTTGCGGAGAAATACGGCGTTGTCCTTGCGGAATTTCAGAAGGCCGACGTGAGGGCGAAAATCAATCCGAAGGACGGCTCGGTGCAACTGCGCCTTAAAAAGGAAGCGGACTTGATATGCCTCGCGGGCAACACGAACGTGCTGATGATAGCCCCGACCAGAAGCGGAAAGGGAGTGGGGGCTGTTACGCCCACGAGCCTGAATTTTCCGTGGTCAATTATTTTCTTTGATCCCAAGGGGGAATTGTTCAACATAACGTCGGGATTCCGCTCGAAGTTCAGCGTCGTCCTGAAATTCGCACCGAAGAATCCCGACGGCGTTACGGTCTGCTTCAACCCGCTGGAGGAAGTCCACCTTGACAAGCGGATTGTGAGCGATGTTGACCTCGTTATTCAGAACCTCTTCGAGGAGGCGAAGGGCGGCGAGTCCTCGAACTCCCAGTTCTTCAACGAGAACGCCAAGGACATGATAAAGACGACGATCCTTCATGTCCTTACGGCGGACAATCCCGCCTACGCCGACAAGAAGAACCTTCCCGGTGTTTTCGAGATTATGTCGCTTGCCTCAAAGCCCGATGAAAATGCCACCCCCCAACCGCAAGCGGCGGCACAGGGAGAGCAGCAGAAGGCGGGGCCGGGCGAAAAGATCTTCAGGGAAATGTTCGACACGCCGCACCTCTTGGACGGCGAGGAAGCCCCATGGCTCCAGACGCTGATTGAGGCGGGAGCGGGGCGCATGCTCCAGATGAACCCGAAGGTGCGGAGCGATGTGTTCTCGACGGTGTTCTCCAAGCTACAGCTTTTTTCAGACCCGCTCATCGCACACGCAACGGGCCATTCGGACTTCAGGCTGGACGACTTCGTTACGAGCGACGTTCCCCTTTCACTCTATCTCGTGGTTCCGTTCGCCCATGTGGACGTAATCGCGCCTGTGTTCAAGCTCCTCATAAATTTCATGCTCCGCCGCTTTTCCGACGGCGAGACCTGCTACGGCGAGATAAAGATGAAGAATAGGCTTCTCTTCATGCTGGACGAATTTCCCGTGTTGGGCAATTTCCCCTTCCTCGTGAAGACGATGGGAATACTCGCGGGCTACGGAATCAATTTCTTCCTTATCTGCCAGGGCTTGAACCAGCTCGTTGACATCTACGGGCAGAACCACCCCTTCCTTGACCACTGCAAGACCATGTGCATTTACGCGCCGGGAAAGGTCGAGGACGCGAAGGTGTTCACCGAGGCAATCGGGAAGGAGAGCGTGACGAAGGAAAGCCTTTCCGCGAGCGGAAGCCGCTATGCCGTCGCGCTGAACAACCTGAACGCTTCGAGCCAGGAAGTCGCCCGCGACCTCATGAACCCCGACGAGCTTATGCACCTTCCGCCGAACGAGTGCCTCGTAATAAACCAGAACATGTGCACCTACATCGCGAAGAAGGTCGTCTACTACGACGACCCGCGCTTCAAGTACAAGGCGTATTCCCTGCGCGAGGTCAGGGACTGGCTCAGGCTGAAGTTTTTCTTTGTCCCGGTTTTCACGTTCCCGCTCGGAAAGAAGGAAATCTCCATCGGCTATCCGCTTCTCCGTCTTACGGTTTACGAGGACAAGGAAAAATCCACGGAGGAGAAGAAAGTCTGGCGGTACAGGGAATCGGGGAACTGTCGGAAAGGCTTGATCGTTCCGTTCACGCGGAAAAAGCGGGCGATGATGACGGGAATTGAGCCTTTGAATAGCAAGGACTTGCTTGAGGCCGAGTTCATGTCGCTCCCGTCGAACGCGGGGCGGGACTTTGAGAAGGAGAAAAAGACCGAAAGGGCAATCCAAATAAAGGAAGAAAAGAACGCTGCTGCGAACGAGGACGCGAAATTCAGCCTGGAGACTTACCTTGAAAGCTGCGCCGAGCTTGAGGATGTCGCGCCGTATCAGGGCGAGGTCAGCGATGACGGAATACCGCCGACGGTGGTTCCGCTGACCCTAGACTCGTTCGTTTGATTTTGGGGGAGCAATGACGGAGGAAATGAAATATTCAAGCCGCCTCATGTTCAGAACTACGGCGAACACGAAAAAGCTCCTTTCGCAGAGGGCAGTTGACGAGGGAATCAGCATGAACGAAGTGCTGAACAAGGCTGCGGTCATGTACCTGACGAAGGACACCACGGAGACGAGCCTTCTGATAGCGAAGCTGAGCGACATCCAGAACTCGCTCGGAAAGATGAGGCGGCGCGACGACTTGCGGGAGAAATTCGAGCTTGACGTGTACCAGTTCCTTTTCACGGTCATGCCGGAGATTCCGGAGGAAAGCAAGGCGGGAATCGCTGTCCTTGAAAGGGGCAAGCAGCGGTTCGGAAGCTTCCTGAAAGGCTTCAGGAACAGGGTAAGGCTCTTGAAGCCGGTCATGGAAACGGTTTTCGGCGACATGCTCGAAGAGGAAGCGGGGGAGGGATGATGGAAAGCTTGCCGTTCTCGGCCTTCGCCGCAGACAGGGAGAAGAAGTCAAGGCTCAACAACAATTTCCTCTCCGACATTTCCGCGCTGAAAAAATACCTCGAAGACCCCGCCGTTACAGACATCTTCGTGCTCGGTTCTGGCGAGGTGGTCATAAAGGCATTCGCGAAGGGAAAAATCTTCACGGGCGAAAGGCTCCCGCCGTCAAAGGTGCGCGGAATCATACTGAGCGCGGCGGCATTGCTTGATAAGCAGATTGACCCGATTGGCGGGCTTCCCAAGCTGGAGGCGGTAATCCCGCCGCCGTACAACGCGAGAATCACGGGTCTTCTGCCGCCCTGGGTGGAAACGCCGGAGCTTACGTTCAGGAAGCCGCCGAGGGAAGTGTTCAGCCTGGAGTCCTACGTTGAGGGCGGGCGCATGAAAAGAATTGAGTACGAGACCATCTGTGCCTGTATCAAGGACAGGAAAAACATATTGATTGGAGGTGGAACTGGAAGCGGAAAATCTACGCTCACCAATGCCGTGATCAGGAAGATGACGGAATACACTCCGGACGACAGGTTCTACATCGTGGAGGACGTGCCTGAGCTTCAGTGCGCCGCGCGGGACCGCACCATGATTTCGGTGAACCCGAAGGACGCGGCGGAGGCAATCAGGACGGCCCTGCGCTGGACCCCCGACAGGATTATCTTTGGTGAGATTCGTTACGGCGAGGTCGCCAACGAGTACATAAAGGCGCTCAACACCGGGCATACAGGCTCGGTCACGACAATCCATGCCGATTCGTGCGCCTCGATGCTCTCCCGTATGGAAGACCTCTTGCGGGAAGTCATACCGGGGGCAGTGCCGAGGCTGGAGAATACGATTCACCTCTGCGTCCACATGGCGGGCGGAAAGAACGGTCCCCATGTGGACGAGGTGATGCCGACCGGCTCCCTGTCCCCCGTGGCTTCATCATTCGGAAAGAAAAGAAATTTTTTTGCCTGAACACTGTCTATAAATAGACATATAAAAACAGACATTAAGGAGGATTTTAAATTATGGAAAAAGTTAAGGGGCTTTTGTGCGACAAGAAGTTCATCATGTTCTTGCTGATGGGGGCGGTTTTCGTCTCCTCAACCTTCGCGGAGGACACTTTCGGTCTGAACTCGAAGGTTCAGATTCTCGTGGACCTGATTTCAAGCCCGTGGGTCAAGGGAATCGCCTGTATTGCGCTCGTGGTTGAGTGCATAGGGCTTGTCACCGCCGGACGGCAGGAACCCGGCATGTTCAAGAAGTTCATTCCCTGGATTGCGGGGACAATCATCTTCATGGCTGCGGGAACTATTACCAACAAGTTCCTCTCGCTCAACTCATCCACGTTCACCGATGTGATGAAGGAATGACGGGAGGTGGATTGTATGGCGACGTTGCAGGACTTTTCCGTTCCGGTTCACAAGAGCCTTCAGCAGCCGGATTTGCTTCTGGGGATTCCGAAGGTGATTGCGGCTATGATTTTCTGCCTCACTGTTCTTCTGGTCTACATCTTCGGGTTCGGCTTCTCCCTTGTGGCTCTAGTCCTGTACGTGCCGTGCAGGATCATCTCGAAGGACGACCCGCTGCTTCTTTCTATGGCTCTGGGAAGCCTTTTTGAGATGGACGAGCTGGAGGGCTAGATGCTGGGGATTGATTTTTTCAACGGGTTCAGTTTGAGGCCGTACCGCGAGAGGAACGACAGGCTCTCTTCTTTCTGCCCTTGGTCATATCCGGTGGGGAAGGAAAACGAGGGGATAATCCTCTTGAAGCCGGGCGCCCTGATGCGGGCATATTCCTTCGTCTGCCCCGACCTCGGTTCTTCGAGCGCGGAGAGCATCCAGTCTGTATCCTTCTTCTTCAACGAGGCCCTGCGGCAGCTGGGGAACGACTGGGGATGCCAGTTTGAGAGCCAGCGGGTTCTGTGCGCAGACTATCCAGGGACGGACTGGGAGGACGAGGCGGGCTATCTGATTGACCGCCACAGGCAGAGGCTCTTTCAGGAGAAGGACGCTCATTTTCTGAACTATTACTTCCTGATTCTGACGAAGAACCTTCCCTCGGAGATTTATTCGAGGGCGAAGGGCTTCTTGTACAAGAAGGAATCGGAGGAAGGCGAGGGCTGGTTCAACCTTGAGGCGTGCGAGAAGGAGATACAGGCTTTCCGCGACACGACTTCGGGGATAATGAGCCACCTTACCGGGCGCATCAGCTTCAGGATGCTTGGGAACGATGAGGTTGCGACCTTGTGCCACAACTCCGTTTCCTCCAGGCATCACAAAGTGACGTGTCCTAAGAATCCGACCCTTTTTGACTATTACATCACCGACGACAACCTGAAAATCGCGAGCACCTTGCAGCTGGGCGACACCTACATTCCGATTGTCGCGGTCCGCGAGTTCCCCATGCAGACGCGGCCCGACATTCTTGGGGTCTTGAATTCAAGCCAGATTGAGTACCGCTGGTCATCGCGCTGGATTGGTCGCGACAAGGCCGATTCCGCGAAGGACATAGAGAAGTACCAGAAGCGCTTTTACGGAAGCCGCAAGTCCTGGGGGACTGCCCTTGCCGAGACGATGGGAAACTTCGAGTCGGGGCGCGAGGATCCTGCTGCAAGCGCGTTTGAGTCCGACACGAACGCCGCGAAGGTGGAGCTTTCGACGGACGTTTATTCCTTCGGCTACTACACATCGTGCGTCATGGTCTGGGACACGGACTATGGGGTTGCTCTTGAAAAGGCGAGGTACATAATAAGCCTGATAAACTCGACTGGATTCACCGCGAAGCTTGAGACGGTCAATTCGTTCAACGCCTTTTTGGGTATGCAGCCGGGGAATATGTACGCGAACGTCCGTCGCCCGGTGATTTCCTCCGGGAACATGAGCCACATCGTTCCGCTTTCCTCTATATGGAGCGGGGCTAAGTTCAACCGGTGGACGAAGGAATGTTTCGGCTGCTTTGCGCCGCTCCTCACTTGCTCCACTTCAAGCGGCGTTCCGTTCTTCCTCAACCTGAACGTGGGCGACGTGGGGCATTGCTTCGTCTTCGGGCCTTCGGGCGCGGGAAAGTCAACCCTGCTCTCGCTCCTTGCAAATCAGTTTAAGAAATATAGGAATGCGAACGTCGTCTTTTTGGACAAGGACAAGACGAGCCGCAGCGTGACTATGGCGGCGGGAGGGATGTACGTGGAGCCTGGCGCGAACGACGTTGCCTTCCAGCCGCTAAGGGAGCTTGAGGGCGAGGTCGATTTGTCCTGGGCTTCGGAGTTCATAAAGCTGCTTCTGGAGATGCAGGGAATAAAGGCCGACGCGGTTATGAGCGAGGCGATTTCCGTCGCGCTCAGGCAAATCCGCGATGAGAAGGAGCCGTGCGACAGGACGCTCACGACCTTCCAGCAGTACGTGAACTACACGAATCCGCTCACGGGTCAGAACGACATAAGGACTGGAATCCAGCCCTACACGATAAACGGCGAGTACGGGCGGATTTTCGACGCTTCGGACACGAACCTCTCGCTTTCCAAGTGGATTATGATTGAGATGGGGACGCTGATGAAGATGGGGCAACAGGCGGTCACTCCCGCGCTCTTTTTCATCTTCCATTTCATCGAGAAGGTCTGGTCGAAGCCGAACGGAGACCCCACTGGCGACCCGACGCTTCTGATTCTGGACGAGGCATGGGTATTCCTTGACAACCCGTTTTTCGCCAGGAAGATTGAGGAATGGCTTGTCACGCTGCGCAAGAAGCATGTCTTCTGCGTTTTTGCCACTCAGGAGGTCGCGAAGGCCTGCAAGTCGAGCCTTGCCACCACGATAATCAGCCAGTGCCTCACGAAAATCTACCTGGCGGACAAGAACGCCTCCTCTGCGGTCATTGCGGATTACTACCGCTTCTTCGGGCTGGAGGACAATGAGATTTCGGCATTGAGCCGCGCGAGAATGAAAAATGATTATTTCTACAAGTCCCCGAACGGCGCGCGGATGTTCGAGCTTGCCCTTGACGGCTACCAGCTTGCGCTCCTCACCCCCGATCACGACCTTCTGGACAGCCTTGAGCGTGAGTACGGGAAGAATTCGGGGATTCCTCTCGTTGAGGAAATTTTGGGCAGAAAGGGAATAACGGAATACAGGGAATACCTTAAATCTTGATGAGAACATCGCCGTAAGGTTACGGCGGGAAAACGGAGGACGAAATGAGAATCAAAGGACGGACGGCGGCAAGGAGTTTTGTTGCGGGTATGGTGATGCTTGCCTTCAGCGGAAGCCGGGCGTTCGCGAACTATCCCGTAATCGACATCTCGAACCTGATGAACGCGGTCACGCAGCTCTACGCGATTTACGACGAGATTAACGCCACGATTGAGCAGGTGCAGAACACCTACCAGCAGCTCCAGAAGCAGATTGACTCGGTTAGGAACATGAACTGGGACGATTTGGCGAGTTCCTTCGACAACTGGGACGAGGGCGGCGGCTTGGAGGGCGCGTGGAACAACATCGGGAATTTCCGCACGAACCTTACCAACGCTACGAACGCCATAAACGACAACATGAACCTGATAAACAGCGTGAAGCACACTCTGGAGAACAAGACCGTTACGTGCATGGGGAAGCGGTATACGGTCGCGGGTCTTTTCGGCGTGGGCCGCTACGGGCAGAACAACTTGATGAACCTTCCCCACACGGCGGTTGACTACGCGAAGGAGGCCGGTGGGGAGATTGCGGCGGGTTATGCGGGAAAATTAACCTACCGTGAGAAGGAAGCCATCATGCGGAAGTGGGGTCTTGACCCTGAGAACTACGCCTATGTCAAGCTGGTTGAGGAACAGGTTTCAGACCTTACATCGACCCTTTTCTCGAAGGGAACTGACGAGTATTACACCGCGGAGCTTGCTCAGGCGGCCGCCAACAACGAGGCGATTCTTGCCCTTTCCAACAATGCGGGCGAGTCGATTACCGGTCAGATGCAGGCCACAACTGGCGCGATTCTTTCGCTTAAACAGGACATCCTGAATCTTTCGCACGGCGTGAGGGAAACGGGTGCGATGTTCGCGGCGGAGTCCACGAGGCGGGCGCTTGCAGAGGACGTAAAGAAAGAGAACGATGCCAATCGCCGCGAGCGCATTCAGTTGGAGTTCCAGAAGGCTACTGGCTATGTTCCTGACTGGCTCTAGTCCCAGGCTGTATGGAGATGTGACTGAATGAAATTTAAGAAGAAATATTTGCTGCTGCTGCTTATTTTTACGGGAGGGGCTTCAAGCCTCTTCGCTGGCGGTGTGGACTGGGCGTTGAAGAACGGCGCGGCATCCACTTACCGCATTTTCGATGCCCCGCTTGTCGAGGGCATGGGGTATTTCATCAGGACGATAAGCACTTTCGGCTATGTTGCGGGCTACCTTGCGACCGTTCTGGGGCTTGTCGGCGTTTTGTGGAACGCTTTCCGCCTTATGTTCGGGACTCAGCAGGTCAGGAAGGCTTGCATTGACATCGCCCTAAAATTCCTTGTCTTTACCGTGGTGGTGAACATTTACGGCTCCGTCATAAGCGGTGTGATGAACTTCTCTACGAAGCTCGGAATGTACGCGGGCGGGGGCTATTACAACACGAAGGTCACAATGGAAACCTTGTATGCAAACCTCTATGACCAGACGAAGGAAGCGAAGGATGCGATTGACGCTCTGATGAACTCAATCGGCTCCGAGGGCGGCAAGGTGAACGAGAAGGCAATCCGTGCGCTTTCGGCGAACACCGGCTATTCGACAGATGAGATACGCAAGATGTTTGAGGCGGAGAACATCGACGTGAACGGCGGAATCTCCAAGTATGTTGTCGAGGGGTCTGCCGTGGCTGGTGGTCTTGCTGGTGCTGCTGCGGGGGCTATGATAGGCTCCGTTGTTCCAGGGGTAGGCACGGTGATAGGTGGGATTATCGGTGGTCTTGTCGGGGGAATCGGCGGCTACTTCGGCGTGGGCAAGGCCGCGACCGCGATTGAGCAGGTTGCCGGTGAAAACGAACTGTATAAGAAGGCTCAGGACGCACAGGAGAAGGAGCTGATTAAGAAGCTCAACGACGGCGACTATGCCGATGCCTTCAAGATGTTCAAGGCCCTGAACGACGTCATCACTCCCGTGACCGACGAGTCGGGGAAAATTTCCTATGTCTATGACCCGGTTATGACGGTGAAGGGGACGAACGGAAGCACGACCTATCTTCTTTCTCCTGGGGCGATAATCAAGACGGGCGTTCTGTGGGCGAACCTCATGAAGACTTTTGAGGAGACCGAGTACGACTCCGACAACAGGACTTTCTTGGGGCGTGCTATTGACGGAACATTCCAGTCGCTCACCCACTGGATTTTGCAGCTCATCCTTGTTCTGGGAATCATCTTCTCGATGATTTTCGCGACGATTCAGTATGTGATGGCGATTTTCGAGTATTTCATCGTGACTAGCATGGGGGTAATTTTCATTCCCTGCGTCCTCTTTGACGGAACGAAGACCTACGCCTCAAAGCTGATTACTCTTTTCCTCTCGTTCTTCGTGAAGATTACGGTGACGATTATGTGCCTCTTTTTCGTGGTGAATATGTTCTCCAAGAACGCGAGCATAATCCTTACGACGGGGAAGCCCTGTTCGCTTGCAAACTTTTCCTACCTTCTGTTCACGATGCTTTTGGGCTTTATCTTGACCCAGAATGCGCCGCAGGTCGCCATGACCATGCTGAACGGAACTCCGCAGCTTTCTATGGGCGAGTTTCTTCATGCGGCTGGAACAATCGGGGCGGGGGCTGTTGCAGCCCGGAAGACTTACCAGACTGCCGGGAAGGCGGCCGCAGGGGTCGCTGCTGGCGGAATGGAGGGAGCGGCGGCGTTTGCCGGAACGGTGAAGGGCGGCGAGATTAAGGAAACTGACGCTGACGGCGTTGAGCGTGTTGTCGGCCACGAGAAGGGAACTTTCGCGAAGGCCTTCAGGAACTCAGTCGCCTCGGCGGGAAACGCCTGGGGAAGCGGAATCGGGAACGCGGTGGCCTCGTTCTCCGGCCTAAGGCCGATTTTCGGGCTGAACAAGGGAAGCGTGGGCTACGGAAAGTCCGTAAGGGACAACGCTGACATAACCAACACGAACGAGAGTCGCCTTGACGACACAGGGAACTTCAGGACCAACCGAAACTACTGGGAGAACGTCACGAAAAAGCAGAACGATGCCGCAAGAAAAGCGGAACAGACGGAAACAAAGCCCGTTGAAGATGAGCCGACGGCGGATTACACTGAACCCGCGAAGAAGAGTGAGTGGGAGAGGGAATGACGGGGAATATGCGCATTTTTAGCTATGTAATATAGGGGATTTTGTGCAAATTCTCTTGAATTTATCGGGGATTTCTGCCAAAAGATTCTGGCAGAAATCACTTGAATTTAAAAATCAATGTGGTATAATATGTTTTGGCAAAAAATTAAAAAATTGCCAAAACATATATGATGAACGAAGTTTTAAGGACAGTCCAGGATTCTCGTGTTCTTTCAAGGCGGCAGCTTTTTGAAATGCTTTCTGCTGTTCGTCCGGGGCTTTCCGACCACTCTTTTAACTGGTTGATTGGGGATGCAAAGGAAAAGCATCTCATTTATCAGGTCGGTCGTGATGCATATTCAAAAAATCCAGATACGAGAAAAGAGTATGTACCAAAATATTCTCCGCAAGCCGAGTCTCTTCTTTTGAAAATGGCGGAAGAGTATCCCGAACTTGGCTATACTGTATTTGAAACTTTCTTGCTCAATGAATTTGTCAACCACATGATTGCGAATAATACGGTCGTGCTTCAGATAGAAAAAGGGCTTTCACAATTTACTTTTGACTATCTGAATGGACAATTTCCCGGAAAAGTTTTGTTCAAGCCTAAAGCTGACGACATTATGCGTTATCGGACTCCGGGCTGCATAATTATTGAGGATTTGATTTCAGAATCACCAACAAACAGAGAAAGTCCTCATGTTATGACGACCGAGAAATTACTGGTAGATTGCGTCTGTGATAAAGTAATTACGGAATTGCTTGCAAGCAGTGAGATTTCAAATATCTATGATAATGTTCTTTCGCATTATAAGGTTGACTTGAACAGGGTAAGGCGCTATGCGAACCGGCGTTCTGCACGCTCACAGGTTGAAGGGCTTTTAACGGGGAATAGTAAATGATTTTAAAAGAAAATTATGGCTACGAACATATAAAATCTCTGAAAGAGCAGACAGGCGCAAATGAAGATATTATTGAGAAATCCTTGTTTGCCTTTGGCCTTTTGGAAGCAATAACTATGTCAGGGCTTTCATTTGTGTTCAAAGGCGGGAGTTGTCTCATGCTTTTGCTTAAAGAGCCAAAAAGATTCAGTACTGATATTGATATAATCGTAAAACCAGGGACAGATATAGATGATTTTATTGAAAAGGCAGGGCATATTTTTCCGTTTTTTCATCATGAGGAGCAATTCAGAAAGGCGAAAGGAAATATTGAGAAAAGGCATTTCAAGTTCATTTATCTTTCTCCGGTACGGGATTCCGAGGTTTCAATACTTCTTGATGTCCTTTTTGAAGATTACAAATATTCCTCAACTATGACAAAGCCGATAACAAATGATTTGGTTCTGTCAGATGCACAAGACGTGGAAGTTCAGATACCGGGTATAAATTGCATTCTTGGGGACAAACTGACGGCTTTTGCGCCTCACACGACTGGAATCAGAATAGACGAGCAGAAGGAACTTGAAATCATAAAGCAATTGTTTGACTGTGCAACGCTTCTTAGAGAAATGACGGATTTTAACGAAGTAAAGGAAACCTATATGAACATTGTAAAAACGGAAATGGAATATAGAGAGCTTACCGTATCCGTTGATGATGTCTTGTTTGATACAATTAGGTCGGCGACTTGTATAGTTGGACGAGGTTCTTTGTATAAGTCTCCTGACTATGAAGTTTATGCAAAGGGTGTCAGAGCAATCGGCTCACATCTTCTGACAAAAAAATATGATATGACAACAGCGGGACTTGATGCCTGTCAGGTAATGTATTTGGCGAGTTGCATTCTAAGCAATAAAAATGAATTTTCATTGCTTTCCGATTACGAATCTTATCGGGGTGAAAGAATTTTACAGGATGAATTCAAGAGCCTAACTTCGATAAAGAAAGTTAGCATTGAAGATTATGCTTATCTGATAGAAACTTTCAGGAATTTGCCATGATATATGTTTTGGCAAAAATTTAAAAAAAATTGCCAAAACATATAATCCTTGAACTTTTCAAAACTCAATCTCAAAATCATCATCAACAGATTTGTTCTGAACTGGCAGATGGACTTCCTGACCTGGGGAATCGGGAGCTTTTCGCTTGAAGATAATCTGCCCCGACATGCCTGGGTTTATGCCCGCCATCTCCCAGCCTTGTTTCCCGTATTTGTTCAGGTCGTCGTTCGCACTGACTTTCAGATATTCCCATTTGTCCATTGAAAAAAACTCCTCAGAAATCGGTATCTGGAAATGATACCTTGTCGGAACATTGACTTCAAGTTTTTCCTAGATTTTCGTAGATTCTCCGTTGCATCTAGCATTTTCTAGGAAATCGTTTAATTTTCCTCTTCAACTTCATATAATCCCCAGTAAATAATCAGATTGCAGCTGCCGTCCCGCCAAGTCTTGCGGCTGCGGAAAGTCTTTTTCCAAAGGAGAGGCGGGATGGCGCAGAATTTTTTCCCTCCGCAGGGAACGAACCTCACTTCATTTTCAGAGGACAAAAAGAAGAAGGGAATGGCCGCCCTTGATTCGGTCGAGGGTATACTCCAAAAGCGGGTGCGGACGCTGGTCCTGAGCAATTTCGCTTGGATGGCGGCGGCGTTCCTTTGCATCGCTCTTCTTGTCTACGCGGTGAACCTTCCCAAGATGATTCCGGTCGTCGTGACTGTTGACGGCGAGGGCAGGGCGAGCTACGCGGGCAAGGTCGATAAGTCGCTGTACGGCAACACGGCGATTCCCGAAACCGCGAAGTACTACCAGATGAAGCGGCTCATCCGCAACATGTTCACGAAACTCATAGACCCGAACGCCCAGCAGTCCTACATCGCGGAGGCAAGCGCAATCGTGCAGCGCGGGGCAGTGAAACAGCTTGATTCCTTCTACCGCGAGAACAATCCATTCGAGAAATTCGGTGAATACACGCAGTCGGTCGAAATAGAGCAGCCGCTCAGGCAGACCGACAAGACCTACTTCGTTAATTTTACCGTCACGAGAAAAACGTCCGATGGCTACACGCTTTTTTCCGAGGACTATACCGCCCTCATAAACATCGAGTTCTACGCCTCAATCCCCGAATCGAACCCGCTCGGAATCTTCATCACCAACTTTGACATAAAGAGAAAAAACTAAAACCTAGGAGAAAAAATTGAAACCATTGCTGTATTTGTTGGGGGCGGCATTCTTGCTCGCCTCGTGCCAGACGGTTGATTTGAGCGAGTCGACCGCCATTGAGAATGAGAAGCTGCCCGAAAACATCAGGAGCCTGGGCGACGAGCAGAAAGCCAACGAGTCCGAAATCGAGGAAATTCTGATTGACGAGGAGCTGAAGGAAGTTGACATCCAGAAGTCCGTGGTCTATGTCGAGAAGCCGGTCTACTATCCGATTGAAAAACCGGAAACCCGGCCGACGGGGAAGGAAGCGGCGAGCCTTTCGCTTGAAAAGGCGATACAGGAGCCGCAGAAATTTTCGGGTGGGACGATGTTCTATGACTTCGACGAGAAATTCGTCTATGAAATCTACTGCCAGCCCTACCGCATAACCGACCTTGCTTTGGAGCCGGGCGAGATGGTCTTGGAAAATCCCTTCCTTTCGGAAAGCCAGGTCTGGGAAATGGGCGCGGGCGTTTCAAGGAAGAACGGACAGGATGTGCAGCATTTTTACCTAAAGCCCGACATCTCGGGACTCACGACATCAATGATTGTCATCACCGACCGCCGCGTCTACCACTTCCTCCTGCGCTCATTCAAGGACTGCTACATGGCGATGGTTGAATTCGAGTACCCGAACACGATGCCCTTCAACATAAAGACGGACGCGATGACGGAGCGGCTCAACTCAAGGACAAGCGCGTTCTCAGGCGTGAACCCAGAATTCCTCTCGTTCGACTACAAGATGAGCTACTCGATTTTCAAAAAACCGCTCTGGCTTCCAAAGCGCGTCTATGACGACGGGCGGAAAACCTACATACAGATGGACGAGAAAGTTCTGCACACGCAAAGCCCTGTCCTCTTCAAACACAGAAACGAGCGCATAAACTACCGCGTCGAAAAGAACCTGATTGTAATCGACGAGCTTATCGAGAAGGTGACGCTACGGCGCGGGAAGGAAAAAGTCACCATAAAAAAGAAGAACTATGTGGAGCCTAAGCCTGTGGAAGAAAGCGCGGAAGAGGCGGCGGAAATCCAAGAGGAAACGAAAAAACTTGAAGGCAAACCTGAACGCAAGGGCTACAGCCTCCACGCACAGTTTCCTGAAAAGGAAGGGGAGTGACGCTTGCTTTTCAAGAAAAACAGGAAGCCTTTCAGACTCCGCATAGACAGGAAACAGGCAGAGCGCGAGCGGAAAATCTTTGAGAGCGAACCAGAGGAAGTGAAGGCGAATTTGAAAGTCTGCAAGGTCTTCATGGTGACATTCATTCCTCTAGGTGCGGTGCTTTCATTCTTGCCGAATATTCTGACTTCGATACCCATTTTTTTTGTTTTGGCGGCAGCTTCTTCCATCGTCGTAAAACTGAAAACGCGTTCGGGCTGGAAGATGCCCCTCGTTCCCGTGGTCTGCCTTGTATTCGGATTCTTGAGTGGGCAGTTCATCCTGAAAAATTTAATCGCAACAATTTTGAGGTAAAAAATGGACGGAAAAAACAATGAGGGCGAGGAACTCGGCTCCGTTTTCGGGTCAATAATGGACTCTTCGGACAAAGGCGAGGAAGATTTGGCGGCACTCGCACTCGGAAACGGTGGGATTATGGAAGTCGAGGTTCCAGACACTTCGTATGAGGCAAGAGTGGCAGAAACCTTTGAGGACACCATTTCAGAAAACGCTGAAGGAAATCTCATAAAAACGCAAAATGAACGGAACGACGGAAAAACTGATGGTCAAGGCACGAAAGAAAGTGACACCGACAGTCACAAAACTCAAAATCAAAAACCGGAAGAAGCCTTTTCAACCGAGGAAAAGAACGCGGACGAGGTGAAGCCGTTTGTTCCGAAGAAAATGTCCGCGAAGGAGGCGATGAGCGGAAAGAAAAAGCCGCAAGTCCTGAACAAGCAGCTGATTCTTTATCTAATCGTGGGAATCTCGGCGTTTTCCATCATTTTTGCCGTAATAGTTTTCCCACTCCTCACAAAGAAGCGGGAAAAGGCGGCGAACGAGAAGCCGATTGCAAGCGAGAACCTTGTGACGGACTACTCAAAGCTCGTCGAATCTTATGGAAAGAAAAGGAGTGGGAACGAGGCGGACGGAAATTCCAAGGAAGAGGCGAAAGAGGCAAAGAAATCCGATGAAGAAGTCCTCGATGGTCTTCCGCCAGTGAACGAGAAATACAGGCCGAAGGAAGAGAAGCAGAGCCAGCTGGCTTACTATGCATCTACTCCAGCCTATTCATACGAAGTTCCCGACACGAGAAGCGACTCATTGCAGTCGAAGACCATAAACGGAATAAAAGGAATCACCTCGACACAGAAAAACTACATGACCCCCGACTCATACGCGCCCGGAATGGGAAACACGCAGAGCACGGGCACGGCTTCCGGCGGAATCTCATACCTTACAGGCAGCGAAAGCGACTCTGCAAATCCCTACGCGAAGTTCGGGCTTCCCGCGGACAGGAACGCATACGCGAGCCAACTTTTAAACCAGTACAACCAGACCAACAACTCCTACGCACAGCAGAACGACCAGAGCGGGAAAAATTCCTTCTACAACCAGAACAGGGGCAACGTTTCGGGACAGTGGCTTCCCCTGAACTCGATATGGCAGGGAACGATTTTCGATGTGACGCTCACAAGCGACATCTGCACGGACTTGCCGGGCGAATGCACGGCGGTCGTCACGAAGAATGTCTATTCAAGCCAGGACGGGCGCTACCTTCTCATCCCGCAGAACTCGAAGCTGCTTGGCTCTTACAACTCCTCCATTTCCTATTCGCAAAGCCGCGTCCAGGTGGGATGGCACACGCTCATCCGGCCGGACGGCTACATGGTGAACATCGGAAACTTCAACGCGACCGACACGAAGGGAGCGTCCGGCCTGAAAGGGGCGATAAACGACCATCCCTTCGCCTACCTGAAGGCAATCGTGCTTATGAGCGCGGTGAACATCGTGAATTCGGAGCTACAGGCGACGGCGGCAACATCTTCCAACGAGTACGTGCAGAATGTGATGGCTAACTCCCAGGAAGTCGCGACGACGCTCGGCTCCAAGCTGATTGACCGTGCGATGGACGTGCAGCCAACCATCACGATCAATGCGGGGACGAACATCAACATCGTGGCGAATACGACGCTTGAACTCCCGCCGCTCGAACCTTGGGCAGTGAGCGAACCCTACCACAAAAAATAAACGCCAGAAAACAGGAGAACCTATGAAAAAATCAACGAAAATACTTCTTTTAATCCCGCCGACAATCGCGCTTCTTATTGCATCGCTCGTCTTTGAAGGCTGCTCCTTCCTCGTGGACAAGGGCGAAAGCGAGCGGGAGGAGGCGAGCGTAACGGCCATCTCATTCGCACGTCAGAGCCTTACCGTGCAGAACGGCGGGAACGACTACCTTAAATACTCTGTGACACCTTCCTCAATCCAGAACACGACCAGCGTCTCGTGGAGCTACGACAAGGACATAATCTCGATTGATGCTGACAGGTACGGAGTCGTGGTCACGGGAAAGAAGTCGGGGCAGACCTACCTGAAGGCCACCGCGAACGGAATCACGGCGACCTGCCTTGTTACCGTTGAGGGAAATCCCGACATCTACGAGGGCGATCCTTACATCTACTCGAATTTTTCGGTGGTGGAGCTTACGCCCGGCTCCAGTTCGACCGTCTCAGCCTCGTTGTACGGCGGTACGGCTTCCGACCTTGAGGATTTTTCATGGGAGATAAACGACCCGTCAATCGCGGACATCAGTTTCGCTCGCGGGTCATGCGTTGTCACGGCGAAAAAGACGGGAAGCACACAGATTAGGGCGAGCCATCCGAAGGCTGAATACGATTACAGCATGGTTCTCTTTGTCTATTCGGACAGCGTAAGCGAGAGCTACATCACCACGAGGGAGAACGTCATCGTCATAAATAAGAGCGAGATTTCCTCACGGACAGTGATATTCAAGGTGAAGAACCCGGTTTCTGAGAATTACCAGCCGGGCTTTTCATACGAAATTCTTTCTTCCGACGGAAAGGAAGGCTGCTGTTCGGTTATGGGGAACGGCAACACGGCGGTCATTACTCCCGAAAGGAACGGCATTTCCGTTCTCCGTGTGGGCCACGAGAACTGCCGCTATCCGCTTGACGTGCTTGTGAAGGTGACGACGGCAGTCCAGAACGTCTACATCGTTCCATCGGCGACAACCCTGCTCGTGACAGGCTCGGAGGAAACTTACAGCATTTACGCAGACATCGAGGGAACGGACAGGTTCGTGAATCCCGACGGTTTTGAGTGGACTCTTTTTGACGAGGCGGGAAATGAGATAACGGAAACCGACAAGATGGACTTTTCCGCAAACGGAAACCAGTTCTCAGTGACCGGAAAGAAAAACGGTGCGTTCAAGGTAAAGGTGAGCCATGAGCTTTCCGAATACTCGCGGACGGTGCTGATAATCCTTCGCGGTCAGGCGGGGAGCACCGTCGATTCGTCAATGTACATCACTACGACCGCAAACTACGTCAAGACGAAAGTCGGCGCGGACACCACGGAGATTTCAGTCCAGTTGATGGGCGGTATGACTGGCGACGAGAACGATTTGGTCTGGACGATAGATAACGGCGAGGACAACGACATCTGCCGGATTGTCACCCCCACTGGGAAAATAAATTCGCGCTCTGCGGGAAGCATAACGAGCGGAAACCTTTATGTGACCCCTCTGAAGGCGGGAACTGCTACAGTTTCTGTCTCCCATCCGAAAATCCTTTACTCGACCGACATAGTGATAAAAGTCCTCTCGGAATATGCCGTTCTGGAAGAGCCTGTTTACATAAACGCCGATTTATCGCTCGTGAAAATGCTGAACGGAAGCACAAGGGAAGTCTCCGTGAGCCTTTCGGGAAACGCGGCCACCGGCGATGAGAACGGAATCCTCTGGAAAAGCGATGACGAGTCAGCCCTAAAAATCAGCCCGATGACAGGCCCCGTGGTTCAGCTCTCGGCAAGCGGAAGCGGGCAGCATCAGACCTATGTGAAGGTCTCTCACGATAAGGCGCTTTCCGAAAAGAAAATCCTCGTGCTTTCCGCCGACAGCGAGGAAGAACTTGCGGCAATGAAGTTTTTTTTTGCCGAGACCACCTATTTCAGGATAAACGAGAACTCGGCTTGCCCCCTTTCGCTGGAGCAGTTCGGCCTGGAAGACAGCGACATCGCGAACATCAAATGGACTTCCTCCGATGAAAAAATCTGCGTCCCAAGCCCCGGCAGGGGAAGCCTGAAAACTACGGTGGCGGGGATTTCTTCGGGTCGGGCGACAGTCACGGCAAGCCTTGCGGGGTGCGAGTCTTGCGCCTTCAACGTCACCGTTCTGCCGGAAGGGGAGGAAATCGGAATCATAAGCTCTAAGTACCTCACTTCGGACAAGAACGCGGTCGTCATTCAGAGCGTGGGCGGCACGGCGGGCCTTAAAGTTTCGGGCGTGAACATCTCGGAAAGCGACATGGCGCGGACTTTCTGGAAAAGCGAGGATTCCTCCGTCGCGTCCGTCACGGGAAACGGCGAGTCTGCCGTAGTTACTGCTGAAAAGGAAGGTCGCACAAGAATCAAAGTCTCCAACCCTGAGAGCGAAAACGAAATCTTCATAGACGTGAAGGTTGGCTCATTGTTCGAGTGGGCGGACGACTTCTATGTCTACATAACGACGGAAAGCGACACGCTTACGCTCGTAAAGGGCGAGACAAAAACAATTGGTGCCGCGTTGGAAAATTCTTCGGCGAAAAACGGATTCAGCTGGAAAGTGAGCGGAAAGGGCGGAATCATCGAGACGACAGGAACCAGCGACGGAACTTGCTTCATCGAGGCGGTCGAAGCCGGAATGACGGAACTGACCGTAAGGAATCCGAATGCCGATTTTGACAAGACAATCCTCGTTGCCGTGGCGAATTCCCCCGAAGAACTTGCCGCGATGCGCTACCTCACCACAAGCCAGAATGTCGTAACGCTGGGCGAGACATACAGTGAGACCGTAAGCGTTTCGATTAAGAACGCCGACAGGGAAATCCTTGACGGCTACCACTGGCTTTCTTCAGACTCGCGGATTCTGAGCGTCGTTTCAAGCGGAAGCACTGCGGTTTTCTACGCTCTGAAGCAGGGGAGCGCAAAAGTGACCGTCACGAACGACTGGTGCGACTATCCGCTTGAGATAATCGCGAACGTGGTTGACCCGGTTCTTGCCGCCGCGAATCCCTACATCGCCTGTCAGAACATCGTCACGCTGAAAGTCGGGGAGGACGCGCGGACGCTCACCGCGGACTTGGTGGGCGGCACGGAGAGCGACTTCAGGAACTTCACATGGCACTGTCAGGACCCAAGCATAGCGGCCCTTTATTCCAGCAACGAGACGGCACAGGTCAAGGCTCTGAAAGAGGGCGTGACCCAGATTGTGATTTCCCATCCGAAGGCTGGCGGCGTTGACAGGACTGTGCTTGTAATCTGCGAACCTAAGACAGTTACTAACTGCTACATCACCGTGCCGGAGAGCATAATCAAGATGTCTCCGTCAGACGGCTCCAAGACAATCACCGCGAACCTCATTAACGGAAGCGCGGAGGATGCCTACAACTTCAAGTGGTGGGCGGACTCCTACGACATAATCGACATGAACTACACGGGCGAGTCATGCGTCATAACTCCTGTCGCGACGGGAACGACCACGCTGCACTGCTCGCACCCGAAGGCAGCCTACCAGAAGGACATAATCCTTTATGTCTCGCAATATTCGGAGCTTGCCTTTGAGACCGACTCAATTCAGGTGACGGCGGGAAGCCAGACTTTCGTCAAGATGGAAGTTCCAGCGACAAACATAAAGACGAAGGTCGTCTATTCCGTGAAGAAAACCGACGGAACGAGTGCGCAGGGCCTTTTAACCGTGAGCGGAACTGATTCTGTCTGCATACTGAATCCTGTTTTAGAAGGAACCTGCTTCGTTCAGGCTGACTTGGTCGCCTCCGCTTCGGGAATCGTCCAGGCGACGGCACAGCTTCTTGTGAACATAGAAAAGTCATCGTCTGACGTTACCTACATAAGCTATTCGGGAAGCACGATAATCACGCTCGAAAAAGGCGAGGCCGTGACCTTGAAGGCGGGTCTTTCCGGAGCGGACGCAAAGACCGGCGACGAGAAATACCTCAAATGGAAGTCTTCGGAAACAGGGAAGGCAAGCCCCGCCTTCTCGCTTTCACCGTCACCGAGCGATTCCGGAATTACGATGAACGATGAGGTTCAGATTAAGGGCATGACGGCGGGAACTGAGGCGACCCTTACGGTTACGCACTCAAAGGCGCAAAGTCCACTTGTTCTGTACGTCATCGTGCCGGGCGAGAACACGGCGAACATACTACTTGACCGCACGGCGATGAACCTGATAGAGGGCGACGGGGCGCAGTCGATAACCGCCTCAATCACGAACGCCCGCGAGGGTGACTACGACGGACTTGTCTGGACTGTCCAACAGGACGAGTTGAATCCTACAGTCAAACTGAGTGGCGAGGGGAAGAAAATATCAGTTCTTCCAAAGCACGAAGGAACTGCACTTATAACCGCGACAGTGCCATCTTCAAAAAGAACGGCGACCTGTACCGTCACCGTGGAGCCGCCTAAGCAGATAATTCTGGACAGAAGCACGGTCTCATGCTATCCGGGGGAGAAATTCACCGTAACCTACACGGTTTCACCCTCAGACGAACTTTCGACCGTCACCTGGACTACGAGCGACAAGAGCATAGTAGGCTGGACTGCTCCTGTGATTTCGGACGGAAAGGCGACAATTACATTCTTCGGAAAAACCACCGAGGGAGCCGTCACAATAACGGGAACTACAAAATCGAAGGCAAAGGCATCCATAAATGTGGTGAACGAGTGGGGGAACACGCTTTCGCTCTCAAAGTCCTTGATAAAGACTATACCAGTCTACAAGAATGACGGAACTTTCGACGTTGATTTTGAGCTGAAGCCTGCCTGTGCGGAACTCCACGTTACGGGAAGCCAGTTCGGGACGGCAAGCCAGCTGAAACTCAAATCGGGAACTTACTCAAGCTACGACCAGGGAAAGAGCCTTTATGTCATAAAAAGCGAGAAATTCACCAAGGTTGATCCGGACACGGGAACCGCCTACGGCACGATTCACTTTGAGCCGGTGAAGGAATCCAATTCCCCCGTGGTCGTGTCGGCATACAATCCCGTGAGCGTGGACGGAAGCGACCCAATCGGTGTTTTCCAGTCTCGTGAGATTCAGATGAGCGTCTATTACTCCGCACAGGATTTCACGCTTTCCGATTTCTCAACGACAGGGAAATACTCGGCGTTTGATTCCTCCACGAAGATTCTGACGGTCGGCGACGGCGAAAAAGTCACGTTCAAATGTACCGACCAGAACGCCAATTCTTCCCCGACCGTAACGAACGTTGAATTCCGCTGGAACAGCGAGAACTTGAAGAAAATCTACGTTACCGGCGACTCGGCAAAGGCGGAGATGCTGGAGCTTGAAAAGTCCGGAACGAACTCATCGGGCTGGAGCCTGAAACTCTCGAAGGACTTCAACAGGACAAACGGCTTTTACAAGGCGAACAAGAACGATTCGGGCGACATCGTGAACAACCAGAACAACAGGACGCGCATGGAACACATCTATGCGGGAAACCTGACCATCTATTACGACTGCGCTTACTCAAGGGGCAGGACCTACGTGATTCCAGTCTACCTGGACATCCGTAACTGCGCCTGCAACTACTAGCGGAGGGGAAAATGACGAAGAGAATCTTTTGGAAAACGCTGTGCGTAACTTTTTTGGCGGTGCTGCTTTCAGCCTGTCATTTCATCGACTCTTTCAGCCCTGAAGATGACGAGGGCGTAAGGAGCATGGGCTTTGACAGGAACTCGCTGGAGCTTTACGTCGGCTCGATGGACATAATAAACCTGACCGTGGATTCTTCGCGCGGGCAGAACAATGAGGGCGTGAATTGGGAATACGACTCCTCGCTCGTCATGGCAAAGTGCGATAATTATTCCATCGTCCTGACTGGGATTCAGGAAGGAACTGCGACTGTGAAGGCAAAATGCGGCGGAAAAAGCGTATCGTGCGCACTTCGGGTTTTGTCAGCGGACGAGACCGTGAGAATCGAAAATCCTTATGTCTATGTTTCCTCCGATTTCGTTAGTCTTGAACCAGGAACGACCGAAAAGGTCTTCGCCTCGGTTTACGGCGGAACTTCGGGCGACAAGGACGGCTTCACCTTCACGATTGACAAGCCGGCCATCGCATCTCTGTACACGGAAGGAAACTACTGCTGGCTGACCGGAAAGAGCGAGGGAATCGCGCGTGTTACTTGCCGCCATCCGCGAAGTTCATGGGGATACAGTTTCCTTGTTTCTGTCGCGGCTTCTGAAAAAACTGTCTCCTACATCACCACGACAAGCAACATCGTGACAATCAACAGACAGACTGACGGAAAAAAGGATTTTATCGTTGACCTTAAAAACGCGGCGTACACGACTTATGCCGATGATTTCACTTATTCCATTACCGATGAGAATGGGAACGACTGTACAGACCCGCCGATTTCGTTTGAAACGCACGGAAGCAATGTGAGCGTGACCGCACTGAAAGGCGGCAATTGCTACATAAGGGTTTCGCACCCTGCCGCTACCTATGATCTTGATATTCTAGTCCGTGTGGTCGAGGACATCGAGAATGCCTATATCGAGCCGTCGCTTTCTTATGTCGAGCTGTTCGGAAGCCAGAGCCAGACGGTGGGGCTTTCTGTGGCTGGCATCGCGGACTCCGTTTCAGTGAATCCCGACTTGTTTGAGTGGTCTTTTTCTGCGGACGCGGAGAGTTACGTTGACTACAAGATTTACGGTGGGAGCGAGAGCGGAAAGGGGGATTCAATCTGGCTTACGGGGAAGAAAAACGGCGCGGTAAAGATTACGGCGCGTCATCCCCTGTGTCAGGAAAGCCGCACGGTTCTTGTCATCGTGAAGGACATTGCGGGCGAGGCTTCATCCTCAAAGATTTACATTACCACCTCACAGGATTATGTGGAGACCAAGGTCGGGGCAGAGGAAACGGCAATCAGCATCACGCTGAACAACCTTTCTGCGGGCGAGGAGGAAAATCTTGAATGGAAAATAGAAAGTTCCGCCTCCGACGGCTCGGCAAAGCCCGTAATCATGTTCGAGAGCGTTACCGGAAGACAGGCTTCCTCGTCAAGGAGCGCGATTTCCGTGGCGTTCGGGAAGGCTGTCATAAAGCCGCTGAACGAAGGAACTGCGGCAATAACTATTTCGCACCCGAAGGCAGCCTACCCGACAAAGATACTCGTTCAGGTTTTCGCACAGGATTACACAAGCGCCTCTCCGCTCGTTCTTTCGACTGACAGGCCTTTCCTGACCATAAAAAATGGCGAGACGGCAAGCCTATCCGTAAGTCTTTCCGGAATCTCAAAATCGGCCGGGGAAGAGAGGAACATCGTATGGAAATGCTCCGACTCTTCTTTCATCGTGAATTCTGATGGAGAGAACGCGAGCATTACCGCAAGGGGAAGCGGACTTCACAAGGCGATCCTTACGGTGAGCCACGAGAAGGCAAGCTATCCGCTTAACATCGTCCTCGCGGGCTATGATGACGCGGCGGAGCTTTCGAGCCTCGACACGATTTATGCGTCCAAGACTTTCTACACACTTATGAAAGGCGAAACTTGCAATCTGTCCGTTCAAGGAACAAAATTCATCGTTGCCATGAATTCTGACGGAAGCACTTACACGGAAAACGGCGGGAATCCTGAAATCGACTGGCTGGTGGAGGAGGGGCTTGATTCCATCTCGTTTACTCAAAACGGAAGCACGGCGTTTGTCGAAGGTGTTCGGGCGGGAACTGCGCGGATAAGGGCGACTTTGCGGGGAACTGACGAGAGCGTGTTTTTCTATGTGGCGGTCAAAGAGCCGGGAGTAATCGAGGAAGGAAAGCCCTGCTACCTCACCACGGGTCAGAATGTCGTAACCGTAAAAAAAGGCGGGACGGCGGACATTTCCGTAACGAGCGTGAACATTGACGGCTCTGTTTTGAACCAGATTGAATGGAAGAACTGCAATCCCGAACTTTTTTCGGTTTCCGCGAACGGCGAAAACGCGACATTAATCGCGTTGGAAGAAGGAAGCGGGACAATCGAGGTGAGCCATCTGCTTTCAAAGAACACTCTGGTTTTAAACGTGCGGATAGGAAGCGAGTTCACCTACAAGAATGATGATGTCGCATACATTTCTTCCGATGACATAGTGCGGCTTAAAACCGATTCCGACGACTCCATGCTCTCTTGCGTCCTTGCGCACACCGAGTCCTCTTTGACGGAAACCGAAGGCTTTGGCTTTTTCTCATCGGACAAGAGTTTGTTCGATGTCTTTTACAGTTCTAACGTGAACTATTGTCTCATAAAGCCCAAAAAGGCGGGGCAGGGAACTTTGAGGATTCACCACGAGAAGGCCGCATTTGACAAGGAAGTTTTGGTTATAATCGAAAAGACCGTCGCAGAGCTTTCAGAGATTCCCTATCTTTCCACAAGTCAGAATGTGGCGACCGTAATTCAGGGCGAGTACGTCACGCTTTCGGCGAACCTGAACAACGCCAGCGGCCATGACGGCTCTAAATGGCACTGGATGCCGCAGGACGGTAACATCTCAGACCTTGTTGTTGCTTCCGGTTCAAGCGCTCTTGTTTCTGGCGTGAGTCCGGGAACGACTAAGTTTTCCGTCACGCATGATGACTGCCTCTATCCGCTTGAGATAATCGTGATTTGCCTTGACTCCTCTTCGGTTCGCGAAAAGCCGTTCATCCATACAAGCACGAACATCGCGACGCTCGGACTGGGAAAGTCAGGAACGATAACTGCGGAGCTGGTCGGCGGCGAGAACAGCCCTTCCAATTTTGTCTGGACTGTCTCAGATTCTTCCGTTGCCCTTGTTTCCGGCGGCGGATCTTCCTGTTACGTGCGCGGTCTGAAGGCTGGGCAGACCTACATCACGGTAAGGAGCCAGGATTATCCCGAATCCTATTCAAAGACGGTTTTCGTCAGGGTTGAGGAGACGACCGACGAGAAATGCTACATCACGCTCTCAAAGAAAGTGCTGAAAATGAACCCTGCTCAAAATGGCGGCGAAACTGTTACGGCGACCCTTGAAAACGGCGACGTTCTGGATGCGAAGGATTTTGTCTGGTGGGCGGACGACTACAACATCGTCTCATTGACCAGCGTGACCGACACGGCGAAAATCGTGCCGACGGGGATTTCCGGGACGACTTACGTCCACGTGAAGCATCCCAAGGTTCTGGATGCGGTAGACATTCTCGTGATGTGTTCTGAATATTCTGAATTCGCCTTTTCTTCCGACAGCAAGAGCATACTGGAAAAGTCGATTTCCTTCATTCCGATGCAAGTCCCTGCGACAAGCGAGAAAGCCTGGATTGAGTATGAGTCCTCTGACAGTGACATCTGCGTTGCGACTGGAAGCGACAGGGTGTGCATGGTTGCGGGAGTTTCAAGGGGAAGCGCGGCCGTTACCGCGACCTTGCGGACGGCTGGCGGGGTTGTCGCGACGGCGCAGATGGCGGTCATAATCGGGAAAGCAGAAGAGGCGGTGAACACGGTTTCCTGCGAGACCACAATCATCAACATGGAGACAGGCGAGAGCAAGACGCTTGAGGCACTTCTTTCTGGCTCCGGTATTACTGCGGTCGATTCATACGGAATTTCTTGGACTTCAAGCGACTTAAATGTTGTTTCCGTGCTTCAGACCGGCGAGGGAACTTCTCTCGGAAAGAACGCCTACATAACTGCGCACAGGGCTGGAACTGCGGTGATTACGGTGAGCCATCCCAAATGCCTTTACGACCTTTCAATCTGGGTACTTGTTCCCGAAAAAGAGGAGGCGACAATCACGCTTGACCAGACCTATGTAGAGATGAACAAGTCGGACGGAGCGGTGGCAGTCACGGCGAAACTTTCCCACGCGAAGGAAGGCGACGAGAACTCAATCACCTGGACTGCGCCCAAAGTCGGCGGGGTGAACATCATCACGGTGTCAAAGTCCAAGGGGAAAACCTGTAATATTGTGCCTCGCAACACCGGAAGCACGACATTGCGCGCCCAGCTCCCGAACGGAAATTATGCCGACTGCATCGTTACCGTTCTTTCCGACGCGGAGATTGTGTTAGAGACAAAGACAATCCATGTGAACCCCGGTTTTTCCGAAACGGTCAGTTATACGGTCACGCCTGAATCAGCCTCAATAAACTGGGTCAAGATGATGAACGGCTCCCAGTCAATGTCCTCTCCGACGGAATTCTTCGACTTTGCCGTGAACGAGTCTTCAAGGACAATCACGGTTACAGGGAAGGCTGTCGGCACGGGGCTTCTGTACGGATATTCCGCGACCGACGCGGGAACGGCGAAGGCGGAGCTGAACGTAATCTGCGAATACAATTACGTTCTGGAGTTCGATGACGCTGCGGGAGTGATTTCAATGCGCCCTGACGACAGCGGCTTAGTCACTTCCTACGGGAATCCGCATAATCTTGCGGAGATTCCTTTTCATGTCTACCCGAAAAGCGGAATGGACATCAGCGTGGAGAGTTCGACTGAAAAACTGGAAATCACCTCGTATTCGTTTGACCCGGCGACAGGGAAGGGAAAGATTTTTGTGAAGGCTTTGGGCGAGGAAACGGGCGGCTACATCACGCTGATTGCCACGAATCCCGACGACAAGGCTAACACTCCCATCAGGCGGAAGAAATATATAAACTCAAAGTACGATTCCTACACGATAACCCCTGTCTTTGACTTCAAGAGCGGAAGTTTCAGCGCTTATTCTGGCAAGGGAACTGGGCAGGGAGGTACGCTTACCTTGGGTGATGGCGAGAGCATTCTTTTCTACCTTGATGTCGCAGAGCCTAATGCGAATTTAAGCAACATAGAGATAAAATTTCAGAGCGGAGTGGGAGTGGACGCGAACGCGGGAAGAAATCCGTCGAATGGCGGCACTATTTCCGAAACCGAGAACCACATTTATTTTTCGGGAAGCGGCTCGAATCTGACCCCGGAGACCACCGGCACCGACGGGAAGGCTTATTACAGAATCGGGCATAACTACGACTACACGGAGACTGGCTATTGGGTGAACGGCGATGCCTATTTCGGTCATACGATAAGCAGCGTCCATGTGAAGTGGCATGATTACAGCTGGTACGAAAGTGGCTCGGACTGGACGGACAACTATTGCGTGATAGACGGGCGTGACACGAAAATCAATCCCTACGGTTCTCGCAGCGCGGGCTGCAACAATGATGAATTCTCAACGTATATGAAGCGTCTTTGCGTGGTGAAGGACAACAGCTTCTATTACTATGAGAAGTCCGCCTTCCGCCCCGACAATGTTGATTCCGCTGATAATTACACTAATGCCCATTACAGCAACAATCTTCCCTATTGGTGGGTTCAGCGGCATGACTGCCCGTCTCACTGCCCGAACGTCAGGATAAACACGACCTGTCATCCTTGCTACATCGGCACGACCGTCAGCAAGAATCAGAACGTGCGGGGAACCTCGACCTTTTACCTGATGATAACCTACCAGACCATAGACGGCGGCGGCAAGACCGAGGCAATCCGCGTTGACGTGAAGAAAAGGATGTGCCAGGCGAACACCAAGGGGCTTTGGACTTCGACCTACGACTCCAACGGGAAGTATTGCTGGAAGTTTGTCGGACAGGCATACACGCTAGAGCCGTACATCGTGCAGAAAAGCTATGAGGCAAACTATAATTCTACGGTAACTCTGCAACTTGACACGAACATTGCCCTGCGTCCCGGGAACGCGACCGTATCTTCTGACAAGACGAACGTGAGCGGGCGGATTTCTTCGGACGGGAAATTGATTGTGACGGCCGGAAGCCCGAAATACCTTGGAACAGGATATTATGAATGGACGAGCGTAGACGACGGCGATGACGACTACCATTATGAGTGGGTTGAGGTTTCAAAGTCTGAATACGATGAGCTAGATGAAGATAGCCGGAAGACGGAGGAAAAGTACGAGGGCGAGATGTCCGCTACGCTGACGGTGACTTACGAGAACACGGACGGAAGGAATTACACTTCGCGGGTTACGGTGAATGTGAAATAAACGGTTAGGGGAGTTAATACCCCCGAAGCCGTGCGACCCATTCTCCCGCAGAAAGGCTGATTTTTCGCAAGATGTCCTGTGAAACTTCGTCCGGGTAAATGAACCAAAAGTCCGGGTGAATGTCTGTCCTGAATTTTGTGATGAAAGGAACTGCCGGGCGTTTTAGGCAGCGGCGGTCTTCCGTGGGGTGCTTCTTCATGTAGATTACGTTGGCGATTTCTGCAGCCGGGCAGTTGTGGACGGCACAGAATTTTGAGAGGACATGACCTTCCTTGATTGCGTCAAAATAGATGTGACCGAGTGATTTCCTTGTCGAAAGTTCGGTGCGGGCTTCCATGTTGTAGACGGGGAATTTTTCCTCGACAAGCGGCCTGAATGAAACGGGGGCGGGGAGTTCCTCGTCTTCCTTGAAGACCCACTGTGCGGGCGAGATGAAGCGACGCAGCGAGAAGATTATTCCGTAGGTCGGTCGGACTTTGCCAAGAATGATTTGGTTCAGGAATTTTATTCGCGCCTCCGAAAGCCCCAGATTTTTTGCGGTTTCGGTGAATTTGCATTCTTTCGCAAGATTCCTGAAATACCGTGCCGCATGAGTCGTGATTTCGGCATCGCCGGCCTTTTCTTTAATCTGCTTCAGAAGGCTGTCTTTGAGAGCCAGAAATTCCGTGCTGGAGATTGAATATTTTTTGAGGATTTCTTTCTCACCGAGTCCGTTAAAAATGTCGGCCAGAATCTCGCCTTGAATCTGCCTTGCTATGTCCATTCCTTCCACAAGTAAAGATTAACGGTTTTGGGGGATTTTTGTCAAATGCTAGACGGATTGGAATGGATAGAACTAGAAGTATCAATTTGTCTAAAATTATCTAGGACTTGGTTTTATACCAAGTGTTAAGTTCTTTTATCAAATTTTCCGTGTTTACCAAAAGCCATTGCTCTAATAGTTCTTTTTCTTTTGCACTGTTTATCTTCAATTTGTTGAGCAGTACAAAGAATTCTTTATAAGTTATATCAACTATTCCATACAAAAAACGTATAATTTGATTAAATTCAGGTCTGACTGCAAGCGAAAAAGATGTTGCATGGGAGTAGCGACAGGCGAGACGATAGTAATAATTAAATTCTTCTCCTAAGTTTGATTCCTCAAACATTGTTTTTAGAGTTCTATTGTTTCTTTCTTTTATGACAGCACTTGTCCATCCGTAATTATCGTCAAAATGTTCGCCGTAGGTTGAAATCAAGTTATTGTAAATTTCTGAAACTTCATCAGGAATTTTAGAGTTGTTTATTTTTGCCATTTCAATCTGTAAAAGACAATCATCAATTCTTGCATGGTCAAGAAAAGCGTTTATCAATTCTGGATGTCTTTGCAAATACGCAAAAACTATGTAAGTTTCATAAAAAGTCCTGTACACAGAAATTACGCTATTATTGTTTCCACTTAAAAGTAAATTGTTTATTCCATTAAGTAAATCTAATGAATAGGTTAGAAATTCGTGTATAACAGAAATCTCTAAGTCATTGGCGGATTTTCTTATGTATTTTTCTTGAATATAAAAATAGAAAACTCGCATCAATTCAACATACAGAACGAATGCTTGCAAGGGAATATTTAACAGATTCAAAAGCTCATTGTTCTTATTTCCTTCAAGAATGTTGAACATCGTTTCTGGTCGCATAAGCGGATAGTTTTCTTTTATGTAATCGGAAGTATAGCCCTTTAGTTCTTCCTGACATTTTTCATAATTGTTGTTGATTGGGCATTTCCGCACAAGTCTTTCTATGACAGCCATATAATTCTTCTTCTCAATTTTTTCTGCATGTTGAGCATCGAACTTAGACAAATCAGGAAGCAAGTTATTCTCTAGTTTGTATTGAAAATTTTTATCAACAAGTTTTCCAATTTCATTATAAAAATCAGGTGTAGTAAGCATAGAATTATTCTCCTGTTTTATGGCTCAAAAGTTATGCTTTCTCTAAGCATGATGTCAGCATTAACCGCATAAAAGTAGCCTTCTGGAGTTCGCTTCCGAAGGTGATTCACAGTATTTAAACCTTTATGCTTGAATTTCCACTCATTTATGGTTTCCCCATTGTATAATTTAAATGGCTGATTCTCTAAAAGGGCAGAAGCGAAGCTGATTAGAAGCGGAACTCTGTCCGTTGCCTTTTCGGGAGTGAATTTTTCACTGAAAATAAAATTCTGAATTTGGCGTGAGCCATCCATTAGGAAAGGATAATCTTCACGGAGAATTTTTCCGCGAGAGGCAATGCATACTCCAGTTTTTATTGTGTCTATCAGACATTCATCGAGACTGTATTTTCCACCTCGGTAATCAATTTCTGCTTTTGCAACTCTTTCATAAGATTCTTTCACTTCGTTTAAATTATCCATTTTTGGAATCAGGGAACAGATGTCGTACATTTGTTTTATCACTTCAAGGTCTTTTTCTTTTCGGAGTGGAATTCCTGTCGTATGGGGCGCAAACGCAGTTAATTTATCACCAAGGATGCAATTCAAGTTTGGAATTTTGACTTTTAGGGATTCTCCTTCTGACAGAAGTAAGCTGTTCTTGATTTCTTTTTCTGTCAATGTCGGGTAATTGTTTTCTTCAAAAAGTATGTCGAGCAAAATATAAAATTCAGTGTTTCTGACTGGAGAATAATATGTAAATTTGAAGTGCCGCTTCTCTATATTGTTCTTGCCCTTTCGTATTTGTTCTTCCTGGTTCAGAAATGGAAATATTTTGGAGGCTTCTTCTATGTATTTTTTTACATCGGTTCCTGGCTGAACGACAATATCAATATCCGTTGACAATCTTTGCGGATAGTCGAGCAGCAGAATAAGACTTGTTCCGCCTTTGAAGATAAAAGGCATATCGACTTTTCGGAGTGCCTCAAGCATCCCAAAGGCAAAGATTGTTCGTTCTAGTAAAATAGGGTCTCTGTTTGATTCAGAGCGGAGATTATCAATGTGTTCCTTTGTGAAATTTTCTTTTAGTAGCATTTTCTATTCCTGTTTCAAATATTTTTCCAATTCTTCTTTTGCTGACCTTCGCCTTGCATAGCGGAGCATTTTACCCATATCAAGTGAATACCCGCTCAGAAATCCATCATAAATCATCTGAAACTGTGATTTTGGTATGAGCGCATTCAAATTTTTGTCCGCTACAATATCAACCAAGAATTTTTCAGGCAGGGATGTCCATTTTTCTTGCCGCCCTTTCGGGGATTCTGTTGTAAGCCTGTTTGCGATGATTGTATCTTTTTGCAGATAAGTCCACATGATGTCTGGCGTAGGTTTCAGCAATATTTTTCCTGGATACAGTTCGTTTAAATCCTTAAAAACGAAATCAAGTTGCTCATGCTCAATATACAAGAATAGCGTGTTGCTTCCTAATTGTTGGTTCATGAACTCATTTAACTGTCTTGTTTCAAAAATGCTGAAATTCAGGTCGATATATTTTTCACTAAGCACTTTTGCCAGCGATAGCGCCCACTCTGAATAAGACCAATCATAAACTTTCTTTGTATTTTCAATTAAGGAGTACGAGTTTCTTCCTGTCCTCGTAATCTTGCCGGAGTTTATCAGGGATTCAATGTTGCGATATTTAGATGAGAAACTTTGTTTTTTGGGAGAGAGAAATTTATTCAATATTTCTTCCCTATTATAAACAGATACCCCTGCTTTTATCATTTAAATCTCCTTTTTGGGAATATCGGCAAAAATATTAAATTTTGCCGATATTCCCATGCTTATAATATAATACAGAGATATGATAAAATCAATAGGTCTCATTGAATTATGGTTATGTTTACAAATTATTAAGTAGCCTTAAAAATCTTCCTTCCCTGCTACAAAACAACATAAATGTAGCATAAATGGAAGTGGGCTTTATCTATATCTGCAAAATATCAAGCAAATGCAGGACATAATATCTGACCGAGTTAATCAAATGCCGGATTTCCCTTACTCCTTCCGGAATATGCGGGGCAATCAGTGCAATCAAGAGCAGAATGATGACGATGCGCCAAAAGTGTCTGGTCGAATACAGCATTAAAACTTCCTCCCGAAGCGGCGGCAAAGAATCATCAGGTTGGTCTTGACGGTGCCGCTTCTTTTTCCGTCAAAACTGTCCAAAAGGCACGAGACTTCTTGCCAGAACAAAATCGGAAAGTCGTAGGCTTCTTTTCCCGCAAGGCTTTCGATGTTGAATACTGCCGTCCGAAGCAAGTCTATCCGCCGCCCGTAAACGGCACTTATGAGGGCGACTTTCTCGCGGACATTTGGAAGGTAGACGCTCTTTATAAATTCTGCCTCATCGGAAGGGCAGACTATGTAAGCCCGCCTGTGCGGGCGGTAATTGTAGTCCAGAACAACAACGCCCCTGTCGGAGACGAAAAGCGAGCCTCTTTCCTCATCGTATGCGGAGTCAATGAAATTTCCGTGGGCGTACAAGTTGAAAGCCTCCTTGTTCTTGTGCGGAACTCTGACGGTAATCATAAAGAGAGGATAAATATTTGGTCTTGCATTGTCTAGGAAAATCTACATTTTTATAGACACGAGCAAAAGGCAAAAACTATAATCCAACTAAAATACACCGGGCGTTGCCCGTCAAAAGGAAAAGGTTGGAAACCCGCCATTCTTCACCGATCCTAAATGATTTTTATAGGTAGGTCTGAAAAATGGAAAATCAGAACACGAACGAAATTCCTGTTGAACAGGAAAATGCCGCCACTGATGCGGTTCAGGGTGCTGCCAGCACGAACAAGGACTGGCAGGCATACAACGTCGCGAAAAAGGACAGAAACCTCTTTGCGAGGGCGATTGAGAACGGAACGCTCCTTCCGGGCGAGGACGGCAAGGTTGACACGTCCAACGCAAGGAGCCTCGTGCGCGGCACGAAGTACCAGGGGATGACGAACATCATCCTCAAAAGTTTCACCAAAGAGAACAATTTCCCCACAAACGAATTCGTTACCGCAAACCAGCTTGACCATGTGAACATGACGAAGCAGCTTCCCTTCGAGGATTCGGTGAAAATCAAGAAGGGCGAAAAAGGAATCACAATCCACATCAGCGAAAAGAAAAAGGACGACAACGAGCGCGACATTATCGACCAGGAGACTGGAAAGCCGGTCTACGAGACGAAATACATCACGCTCTTCAACATAGCCCAGATTGAGAACGTGCAGCCTGTCATGGACTTCGCGAAGGAGGAGGTCGACCGCCGCCTTGAATGGGCGAAGTCACAGAAAAATTACCGCGAGCCGAACCCGGACAAAATCCGCGAGACCGTACAGGCATCTTCGGGAGAGCCTACCGTCTACCTTTCCGAGTATTTCAACGCGGTCGAGAAGGGCAAGGACTTTTCGGCAACGCCTGAAATCGCGGAGGAATTCAAGGCAAAGGCAAACGAAGTCCTTTTCGGTCAGGCGAAGACCCAGGAAGAACGCGACAAGGCCAATCCGTTCAATTTCGCAAAACTCAGTATTGCGGTGAACAAACTTCACAAAGAACAGCGGAAGGAAATATCGCAGAAAATACGGAACGAAAAGGCCAGAGAAAAATACAACCAGCGGCTCGCTGACTATGCGGAAAAACACGCTCTTCAGCCGCAAGCCCGGCAACAGCCGCAAGTGCAAGCGACACAGCAAGAAGTTCCTGATGATTACGAAATGTGCTTTTAAAAGTACCGTCGCCGTAACCTTACGGCGGCAAAATCATCAGGAGATTTTTGATGCGACACGAAGAAATCAAGACTTATGCGATAAATGTCGGCACTGACGGCATTGACATGAACTACAAGGAAATAAATTCTCTCATCAAGGAAAACCTCTTCCACGGAACGCTCCCATTTTTAAGCGAAAGGATTTTTCCGCCTGATATGAACGTGATTACTGGAAAGGGAACCCCCGACATCAATTTGGAGAAGATTCTACTGAAAGCGGCGAGCATCGGCTCTCACTCGACCATGTGGATATACGGAGCAGATGCCGAGTATCTGGGGCTTGAGCTGAAATCCTCCAGCCCGACCGAGTACCGGGAAGCGGTAAAGAAGAACACGAACTTCAACTGCCGCCCCGTCGTCATTCAGAAAGTCAGGGAGCGGTTCTCAGACCGGAACATGAGGGGCAATACCAATGTCCTCAGCGAGGGGCTTTGCCGTGATGCACAGTGTGCCTATCTCCTCGACCAGTTCACTGAAAAATCCATTGAGAAGGTTTTCAACCTGAGCCGATTGGAGAAAAAACTTGGTGGCGGACTGAACGCAAAATCATTTCTCGCAAGAAAAATAATTGAAAACAGAATCGAATACAACACGGGAAAAAAAGCTTCCGAGCACACGAAGGCTGCAAAGGCAAACCTCGTCGCCAATATGAAGAAAAATTCGTCCGTCTTTCAGGAGATAGTCAACAAGCGCAATGCTGACTTCAAAAATTACCTTCCAGAGCAGAAAGCCGTCTACGACTTCTGCTACAAGCATTTCCTTGAACAGGAAACAGGCGAACGGCTCTATTCGTTCACGGAAAGCGACAGGGCGGGAATCGCACAGTCTTTCGAGACGCTTCTTGAAAAAATTGAGGAGAACCCGAAAATCAGCGGAATCATCGCGCGGACAATCTTCGACGCATACTCATTCAGCCAGCGGCTCATCCACAGGAATTTCTCGCTGGAGCCAATCTTCACGAAAGAAGACGAACTCAACAGGAAGCACAACACCGCACGGAAGCTGCCCGATGCACTCACGCGCCAAGAAAACATCCTTTCAATCATCGACGAGAACGCAAGGGAAAAATACCGCTCTCGGTCATTCTCAATGCATGTCGGCGAGGAAATCGGAATGTAGGGGCGGGGAGAGAAGAACATGGAAAAACAGAAGGCTTTTATCGCCACGGAAAACTACATCAAAAATGTCTCACTGCCGTTCGGGGTAGGTGTCGTCACGAGCTTCGATGAGGAAGATGCCATGCGGTGTACGACAAGACGGAAGAATCTTGCGACTCAGAATGAATGGCTGGACATCAAAATCCCAGCACGGAGTTCATTTTTGAGGCTTGATGTTCCGCTTTATGAACACGGCAAAGAAACGCTTGCACAATTCTTTTCCCCAAAGTCTCTTTCACTTCTTTTTTATGCCGAAGGGCAGAAATATTTTACGAAAACGACTGACGTGATAAGCGGACTGGTTGATTTTCCGGAAGAAAAGAAAGAAGCACCACATGAGGAAGTCGGCAGATTCTATGCAGAAAAGCGAAACGAGCTTGAACGACTTCCGAGCGTCCATGCACTCGTTCAGTTTATCACGGAAAAGACACGCAACCGCGATCTGGCGGTAACTTCGAGCTTTTTGCAGATGGTCGGAATCAACGGAATCATCTTCAGCGAGGACGAGACGGAGCGGGCATTGATTTTTGATGCAAGGAATCAGATTGAAGTTCTGCACTTCAATTCTGAAAGACTTTAATTTTCAAACGAGGGGACATTATGACATACAAGAAATTTATTGAAAGATATTGTAACGGAACATGGGAAGTTCAGGACGATGGTGGCGTGACCAGCCGAGAATTTGACCAGTTTGCCCGCGACTTCAAATCGGTGCTGAAAGAAATCTGCAGCCAGGATTGGGAAGTCGCCGATTACAGCAAGGGGCATTATTTTGTCTCCAGTTTTTTGCGGAACGCCTCCCATCCCGAAAATTATCTTTATGTTCATGTCAGCGACATTCGCTACAATCCGAACTGGTACGAGAGCATTCTTTACCGCACGGCAGAAAACGAAAAAGATTACCGTGGTGGGGGTAATCGGTATGCGTCACTTGGAGAATTGTCCGCCGCACTGGAAAGGGAAAACCGAGCCATTGAAAGGGAAGTTCAGAAGGAATTTGAAAAAACACCTGATGACAACAACATTTCACAAACCCAGATTCAGGAAGCCGAGGAAGAACGGAAACGGATAACAGAGCCTGTTTTGAGCGGCACGAAAGGCGGGCTTTATTCGGCATTCAAGACTTTTGAGGAGAAAGGCGTTTTTGAGATTAAAGGTCAGAAAGTGGACTTGGATGACGGGCAGCTTACCGAAAGCGGATGGAAACAGCTTGAGGCGGCAATGGAAATCTACCGCAACAAGAAATTCGAGACGTTCCGCTATGTTCTGATTGACAGAAAATCCGGAGAAATTCTCGACCAGCTCGCTATCTCTGCCCACATGCCGAATTTCTGCCTTGCCTCGCTTCCAAATAACGAAACCTTGAAGCAGGTCATCACACAGGCGGAAAAACTCGACTGTCTTGTTGCAGTCTGCCACAACCATCCCAGTGGGAACACGAAGGAGTCGCTATTAGACCAAAAACTCACGCTAAAACTAGAAGAAGCAATGAAAAATCAGTTTGAGAGTCGCTTTGCGGGTCATATAATCCTTGACCACGGAAATTTCAACCTCTATATTCCTGACCTGGGCTGGAAATTGGTAAAGACTCTGACAGAAAGCGAAAAAGACCCTCTTGAACTTGAAGAAAAGCCTGAATGGGCAGAGCAAGATGCGGCCAATGCAGCTTCACTGCTTGCGGGCGCAAGAAAGATTGATGGCGATGCAAACTGGAACGATGACTACATCCCGGTCGCATTCACGAACATAGACAATAAAATCACCGCGATTCAGTATTACGGAAAAGATTTTTTCAAGGAAAGCCCGAATAATGTGCGGAACGGGTTTATGGAAACGGCGATGGACTCAGGCACGGTTTCCGCTTTCCCGATTGTGACAGATTCCCTCTTAAAAAAACTTCCAGAATACGAACGGACGGAACTTGAAGCCGCATTAAAAAATCATGTTGAGAACAACGCCTTTACAGACGCAGTTTTCGGCTCGCTGACAATCACTGAAAAATTCAACATCAACCCTGGGGAAAAATACAACAACGCTTTCGGCGATATGCTGGAAGAAAATGTTTCCGTCCAGTCCACATGGAACCGGGAGATTGACGAGAGTCTTTTTAAAACGAAAGAGCCTATGGTCGCTGCGGAGCGGACAGCCGAGCCGGAAGCGGAATCATACGGAAAAAACGACGGCGCAAGAGCAGCAAGCGAAAAACTCGACAGAATCATCCATGAGACTTTCCTCACGCTGACTGAAAGCGAAAGAAACGAGGGGCTTACCGAGGAAGCAAAGAGAGCGCGTTATGAAAATTGGCAGAAGCCTATTGTTGACGAGATAAAGGCGGCAATCACTGACGGAAATCCTGATGTCATCAAAGAAATTGAAGATTTCAGCGAAGACAGGGGCGACCACAAGAGCGAAAATTCCTGGCAGACCGATGAGGAAGCCTTCAGAAATGACGTGACGGGAAAACTGCTTCCCGAACTTTACGGGAAAGTCCAGGAGAAAATAAAGGCTGAATTCGATGAGAAGAAAATCCCCTATGTGCAGCTTGTTTTCAGCGAAAGCCGTGATTTCGGCCCAGACGGAAAAGTTTATTCGCTCAAGGAATTCAACGAAATCCTCACCGAGAGCGATTCTGTCTTCCACAACCGCCGCACTTACGCCGCCGAAAAATACGGTTCTGCGGACAGATACTGGGAACTGGAAAATGAAGAAAAAATCCCCGACGAGGACAAGGGAATCAGGTTCGGCTATGACAAGACGGAGTTCAAGATTTTCAACATCCCGAACCTTGCCAATCCAGGCGACACCATCACCTACGAGCCTGGGCGGTACGACATCGGCGACGGGCACGGCTCTGTCTTTGACTATATCCGCGCCACCTGTTCGCACGACTCAATAATCGAGGGCATGAATTCTCTGGAAGAAGAAATGCTCTTTCCCCATGTCGCCGACACTCAGAAACTTTTCGTCGAGCGGGCAGTCACTTCCGTTGCAAAAAACCTGAAAGAAAACGCAAGTAAGGCACGGGAAGAAGTCATATTGGCGAATGAACTTTATAAAAAAGCACACGACCGTATTCTGATAGACAGGTCGGAACTGGATGCGGCGGAGAGGGCATTGAAGGAAAGTTCCGCTTCAGTCAGAAAAACTTATGATGATGCCGTGACCAGCCTCTGCTGGCGGGTTTTGAATGAATATCCCTTTGCGCCCAGTTCAGGGAAGAATTCGGAGTTCATGCGTTACATCGCGAATGCCGCCAAGAAAATGGTTGAGGAGGAACTTTACCGCCCGACAAGGGAATCACAAAAGGCGATGAACAAGGGCGAAAACTTTGAAATCGACTGGGTCGTTCAGCATAAAATCTGGGGCGCGATGCCCAGTGCCGTGAACCTTGACGACTACACAAGCAAGATTCTGTGGAATGTCGCGGAAGAACGCGGAATTTCGGTGAGCGAGACTAGGGAAGAAGAAATTTCCGAAGAAACAGCCTTGACCGAAAAAATGGTCGCCAAATATGCCGAAAAAGCAGAAAAATACAAAGACGCACTCAAAGTAGCATACAAAAGCGGCGAAGTTTCCGATTCGGAGCGTGAAAAACTTGATGCGCTCAAAAATGAACTCGGTCTTTCAGAAGCGGAAAGAGATGCCTTTGAAAAACCGTATATCCTCGCGAAAAAACCACAGGAAAAAGGAAAACCGCTTCACTTCAACGACATCTGCGACTTTCACAATATGCACCTTTGCGATGCTGCGGACGGAGGCTTGCGCTGGGAAACCATCGACCATTCCGACATCGAGTATCTGGAAGTGGGAGACACCTACATCGAAAAATGCGTGGGCGGCGGTTACGGAATTTCCAACGCCTTCATATCAATCGGGGGATCTATCGAAGACCTTTATGCCGAATATGGCGAGAATCATTTTCCAGAAGAAGCGGTCAAAGATGGAAAAGTCATCCTTTTTGACAGAAGCGAAGGTGGCGTTTCAAGCACGATTGAAAATTACATACGGACTCGCTTCAACATCCTGTCGGCGATGGAAATCGAGGAGGAATACACCGAGTCGCTGGGGATTCACGGCGAAGTTCTGAAAGATTACATAAAACAGGCGAACGAGAAGGAATTTTATGATGTTGAGATTTCGGACGAGGATGCGGAGAACCTTGCGACCTTGTGCCGTGATTTTGACGACATCGACCTCTACATGTTCAAGCTGCCTTTCCCGATGAACCAGGACATTCAGCTTGTCGAATGGGATGAAAAAGACCGCCCGATTATTCAGGAAATCGACACGGAAAACGGCTTCGTGCATCTTCTCCACGAACTGCACGAGCATTTCAGCGGGGACGTATACTATGATAGCGAAGTTGCCACGGTTGACCGACTGATTGCGGCTTTTAATAGAGGTGTGAACGAGGAACGCTATCTTGCCTCAATCCCGACTTTTGAGGACGACCGCGAAAAGATGGAGGACTTCTTCAGAATCAGCAAGGATGATTTTCTCCTGTCTTACAGCTACCTCACCGAGCGGGAATATGATGCCACCGCACAGAAGGTGAGCGAACGTTTCTTGCAGAAAGAAGGGGAGAAAAAGGAAATCAATCTTGCAGGACTTTTCAACGGAATGATCTCCGAGTCGGAAATTGCAGCAGGTTCTGAAACAGTTCTGCTTTCAAGCGGAAACACGATTGAGCGAAGCCAGCCGAACGGCGACAGCGACGTCCGCTATTACGACATGAGGAACAACAACGCCGAAAAATATATCGCGTTTGACAGAATCGAGGTTACAAAAATCGCGGAAATAAACGGAATCTCGTATTTCAAGACAGACCACGAAGACCCAGAGTTTTGCGGCGAGGTATTTTCCCTGAATGAAAGCGAGGTGAATCTTGCTTTTATGGCTTCTGATATGGAACTTTCCGCAAATGAAGCAAAGAAAGAAGCGTTCATTTCCTATGACACCGCGAAATCAGTCATTTTCGACGAGGAAATAATTTACGACAAAGAGGACGGAACGATCAACTTCTACGCCTGGGCTACGGACAAGCTCGTTGAGCAGTTCGTGCCTTCTGAAAAGAGGCTGGGGCTTTCGGACTCGGACAACGAATTCAATTTTCATTTCACCTACAAGGACGAAAAGAACATCACGCTGGATTTTTCCTATTACAAGGGCGATGAGCAGATTTTTGAGACGTTCAAGATTTCGCCTGAATCGGAAGGATTCGACCAGCTCAAAGAAATCATGGATGCATATACGGTGGAGCGTGACGGAAAGCACATCGGGGATTACAAGGCGCTTGATGACCTTGAGCCGCTTGAATATGCGAAATTGTCACAGATTGTCAACGCTGCCGCAGTTCCGCTTTTTTCCGATGAAATGTCACGGAAAATCATCGGTCATTACGAGCGGCACGGCATTCCGCTTTACAAGAATGATGAAAATGAGGTTTTCGTCTACCACAAGAATTACGATGACCCGCATCGGGAATATGAGGAGTCACCCGTAGAGAAATTCAGGTTGGCTGATGTCCTTAAAAACTACATTGACGAAGTAGGTGCGGTTTCGGAGAAAAATGGCAAGGAATCGGACGGTATGTTGAATCAGATTAAGAAAGTCTGCGATTCGCTTACCGTCAAAGAAAACATCGTGGGAAATCCAGAAAAAGGAATCGACTTTGCGGAGAATTTTTTCTGCGAGCACTTCACGGAACAGGAAAAGCGGCTTGCCCGTGAGCAGCCCGCCGAGGGAAAATCTGGCGACTTGATGTCATACCCGCAAACGCTCGCCTACATGAAGCTGACCGAACGCATGAGGGGCGAAATCACCCTCAAAAACGGGGATGCGATAGCCGACGTTTTGGAGAAAATCGCAGGAAAAATTGTTTCCGACCCGAACTACACGCTTGATGTTGCCTTCAAGGAATACACCGCAGTCGTTCCGATGAACACGGAAGAAATCCTTGACGAATATGGGCTTGACGACATCGGCGACTATTCGTTTGGTATTGCGGATAACTTGCGCCGTTGGATTGAAAATTATGGTGACAACGACAAAGAGCAGACTTTTTATGTGGAGAAGGCGATTCTTGAATTCGACCGTGCCGCAAATGACGGCTCGCTCATTCCCTTTTCCGGCATAAACAGGTATGGGGAAAACGACACCGATTATAAGGCACTCCCGCCAGATGAAAAAGCGAAAGTAATCCGTGCGGCAGAAAGTGCGATTTTGGAATTAGCAGAAAAAGAAACCGACTCTGATTTTTCCAACAGAAATCTTGAAAACGCGCTTTCATATCTTTATTCGTTTAAGAGCGACGGCGACAAGGGCATTGACCGGAACATAGCCTATGCCGAACTTAACCGGTATTTTCAGTTCGCGTCACAGGACGAGTCGGGAATCAGAAGTGCAAAATACGGAGATATGCCGACAGACGGCGAATATCTCAAAATCAAGAACATCACGAACATTTTGAACAGGATTTTGTCGGATGATGGCACGACAATCACCCCTGACGGCCGTTTTTGCATGAACTGGTCACTTGACGCAGGTCCGTATTATGAGCTTTGGAACAACGGTTGTTTCTTCGACATTTCGGGGGAGTGGGACAATCAGGCTACGGACTGCTACATCGACGGAATTCTTGATGCGGTGAATGCCGCGGCGGAAAAATCAGGAATGAAGACCGTGAGCCTCTATGAATATGAGGAGCGAGAAAAACAAATTCTTGATTCAATAAAAAACGACCTCGTGCTTGCCGCGCTGAACCGTTCAAGCGATGAGCGGTACACCGATGACGACATAAAATTTCTTCTTACGGAAGAGAACATCGAACATGCGCTCGGCTCAGACATTTTGGAAAACAAGACTGAAATCGAGGCTTTCTATGACAAGTATGGCGTGGACGGCATAAAAAACGCAGTTCTTTGCGATTCGCTCAATCCCGATGATTTTCCCAAGCCAAAGAATGTGCTTGATTCAAAATATGCTCCCTTGCCCGCTGAAAAACTTATTCATTTCATCAACATCGCGCAGCTTGATTCCTTCGATACGGAAATGGCGGACGAATGTCTTAAAACTTTCGTGAGCGGAAAAATCCCGCTCGTTTATGATGAACTCGGAAATGTCTATCAGAGAAACATAGGAAATTCCCGCACGGATTCGGAAGATGATTTTGAGATGCTCAATCCTTCCGCAGTAATTGAATTTTACAAGGACGACCTTGAACGACAGGCGGCGATTGCAGATGAGGAATGGTTTTCCGAACACAAGAACACAATCGACACGCTGAACGACATTCAGGATTACCTTGTGAAGATTGAGAACACAGTAGAGGTCACGACCGAGAACGCGGAAATCCTTTCGGACTTCGTGAACGGCCACAAGGAAGAATTCGGAAAAGCCTTCAACAAGACTGACGGCAGAGTTCCCGCTTTCGATGACATGACAAAGGAGCTTGCCGAGGACATCATCGAAACGCTTGAAGTCGGCGATTACTCTGTCCGCTACGATGAGGCAGAAAAGAAGTTTTTCATCTATGACCAGCAGTCTGCCGACGAAACGCTCTTTGAGGAAGTTGACGCAAGCACGCTTGTTTCAAAAGCGGATGAGATAGCGGACAACTGGCACAGGGATGCAGAATCCACTACGCATGAAAATGAAATCTGCGAGCGGCTAGAAAAATTCCTTTATCCGACGGAAAGCTTTTATCCTGTAAGGCTTACTTTTGACATGAATGTTCCTTCGTCCTTCATTGACCTCTTGAAAAAAGACAACAATACATTCTACTCGACTTTTCTGCAAACGACAAAAGAGGTTTTTAAGACAGATACAACAGTCAGCAATGCCTACAACGGAAAGTTGGATTCTAAAAACAGATTCAATTTAACTTTTGACCTCGACACCAGCATAGTCGTAAAAGAACCTTTCCACGAAACAGACTTAAATCAAAAAGAAATTGAAGAGGAACTTTCCAGAAATATAGGAAATGCACTTCAGAACAGGTTCTTGGATTATATTCCGAGAAAGCCTACATGGGAGGACTTGAAACAACTTTTCAACGAGAAAGAACTGGAGACTGCAAGACAGAGGGCTGAGAAATATGTTGCGAAGAACATATCCGTCTCTGACTTGATTGCCGCGACCGTGGTTGAGCTTGGCAGGGATTGCACCGTCACGTTCAACAGCATCACTGCAAGGGAACTCCCGAAAGAACGCACCTGGGATGAAATCAGCGCGGACTGGAACAATCGTGATTTTGACGAAGCCAAAGAACGCTCAAAAGAAATCTTACAGGAACAGAAAAAAGATTATTCGGAACGAGAACTCAAAGAGGAGACCGTCTACCAGCTTTTGTATGACAAAATCCCCGCAAAGCCAGACCGTTCAAGCGAGGAACTTTCCTTCAACAGTTCAGTGCTTGAAGAAATGTCCGAAAAATATGTCGCAAAAGAACTTTCGTTCGGTGATTTTCAGAATTATTTTGAGGAAAAACAAATGGAACGACAGGAAGAAAATTCCACGCAAAAAGAAGTGAAGGCAGAATTCGATGCGGAAAGTTTCAAAGAAAACAAGGCGTATCAAGAATTTCGGGAAGAAGCATTGCGTTTTTCCGAAAGCTACATGAAAAACGGAATAAAGGAAGTTGACTTCTTCCAGACGCAAACCGCACATTCGACCTCAAGCATAGATTTTTACAGGCTCAAAAAATCCAAGTCACCTGAAGGAAACGAGAATCTTATAGTCGAATACAACAGAAGCTTCGGAAGCAAGATGAATTTGCTAAACCTGACGACGAATGAATTTATAGGCGATTCCATAAATGAAAAGACTAAATCGTTCATGGAAAGACAGACCCAAAGCTTCCTGAACCTGTGCGAAAGTCATGCTGATGAATTCATAGATAACGCCGTCAAAAGAGCAAAACTTTTGAGAAAGTTCCAGCAAGAAACAATGGAGCGGAAATTCTACGACCGCTACGTTGAAGTCTGGAAAAAGGAACACGAGTATGAGGAAGGAGTCTCAGAACCGGCTTCATTCGGTGAATTTCTGGACAACGAGTACCTCGATGCACGGATAATGAAAGACTGCCTCTCGGAAGAACTCTACAAGGACTATGCGGGCTACATAAAGGCTTTCTATAAAAATAAAGTGGAGCAGGGCGAGTTCCTCTCATTTGAAGAGGCGGACAATCTTTCTTTCACACTTTACTCTCTTGACAAGGACTCTGTGAGACCCAGCGGAGAGCAGATTCTTACAGGGCTTGAAGACGGCTGGGATTTTGATGATGCCTGCAACGGCTACATGATTGCCAACAGCGACGACCTCCCCGAAGGCGTTACCGTCATCATGCGGCTTGACGACATGCAAGTTTTCGGTGATGACCATGCGGCCGCGCTCCAGGCGGAGAAAGACGGCATAAAGCTCATTCCGAAAGACGAACTGGATTTCAGGCTTGACGAGGACGGTGAGATTGACGAGCGAAGCCATTACGACTACATCGACACACCAGAAAACCGAAAGCTTTTGAAAGAGGCGGGGCTTCTTCGCGGAATAGAAATCGGCGAGTATGTCACGCTCGACCTGAAGGCACTCTCCCAAAGCGAAAAATACCGCCGCACAGGTTTTGACATTGAAAGCGAGAGCGTTGTGGGAGGCACGACCGAGTGGCTTGAAAACACCTCCAATCGCATCAAGTTCACCCGCGAAGACGGCGAAACTTTTTTTGACCTCATAGATGATGTCGGAACGGTGCTTGCGGAGAACGGCGAGGAAGTCCGTGTCGTCGAACGAAAAGACGGTATGTATAAGCTCATTGCCGATGAAGAATCCGAGTTGCCTTTTACATTCTATCTTTCGGACGAGGACTTCGAGATTGCAACGGGCAGGGTGAGCTTCTCTCAGTTGCGGGAAGAACAGGAAAAAAATGCCGCACATCTTGAAGAGGCAAAACGGCTCATTTCAGACTTCTGCTTTTCGGGATATATGTCAACGCCCGATTTTGAGGACTTGCGGAACATAGGACTTGCATACACGGATTATTTCGACCCGGTTACACAGTGCGAATACCCGATTCAGGTGAGCGTGAACCTTGTAGAGCCATCAGTCACCGCGACACTTAACGGAAAGGAAATCTGGAAAGACAGCTACAAGGACTTGAAGGAACTTAACGAGCTTGCCCTCGCAAACCTCGACTTTGAAAGCCTTGTTTCAACCAGCAATGTTGATGTCGATGCCGCACTCAAAGATGAGCGTGATTCCCTTGAAGCAGACTTAAAGACTGCCGCCGAAAGAATACTCGGAGAAAGTTTTGAAGAAACAGCGATTAAAGATGTAAAACTGTATGACCCTTACGCCTACGGACTTCCGGAAGACAACAAGATTCACATTCTCATCGAAGTAGACTCAAAGTCACGCGAGGACTCCCTTTTCAACGCACTAAATGCGGGTGGATTCAAACTCCCCAATGGAAAGGAAGTTGACTTCAACCCGATTACGCCGCAAGAGTCTGGAACGATAGAAGAATATCTTGAACATTTAAAATCTTTGAATGAAAAGGAACGGCATCAGGAAAGCGAAAAATCCGCCGTCACCAACGGAAACTGCCTCGGCTGGGAAGACGAGATTGAATCCTGGCTGAACAAAAACTTTTACCGTGAGGGAGACCATTTCAACGGAACAAAAACGGTGGGAAAATATTCCTACACGCTGAACCCGTCACTTGCAGAGCGCATTAAGGGAAGTGAACTCGCCTTGTTTGAGAATGCGAAAGAACCGCCTGAAGAAATACTAAACAGAATCAAGGACTCGAAATTTGACGAAGCCCAAGACTCAAAAATCGCGGACATCGTTTCCGACCTTCAGGAATACATGAGGCAGACCTACAACGCCGCATTAAGCGAAGGCGACATTCGGGATTATCTATTTGATGACGAAAAACTGCAAGTCTTGCAGCCGCCGAATGAGGAATGGCTCTCGCTTGAAACTGACGAAACGAAAAGAAAACTCATAAAAGCGGGAATTCAGATTGCTGAAAACCCACAAAACACAAATCAAAAGGAGAACGAAATGGAAAACAACGAAGAAACAGCGGAGAGAAAGACGATGCCTGTCTACACATTCTCGCCGTTCGGATATGAAGGCGCACTTGTCCAGATAGAGACTGACCTTCGTCGCGGAATCCCCGCATACGATATTGTAGGAATTTCGGACGGAGTGGTGAAGGAAACGCGCGAGCGGATACGGGCGGCATTCAGGAACTCTGACCTTGACTTCCCTGCGGAACGAGTCTTGCAGTCAGCAAGCCCAGCCGACCTCAAAAAAGAAGGTCCTTTGGATTTGGCAATGGCGGTCGGAATTCTTGCTCAAAAAGGAGACTTCATCAAGGGACCTGTTATGGTCTTGGGTTCGCTTGAGCTTTCAGGACAAGTCCGCCCAGTGAGAGGTGCGACTGCCGCCGTGAGATGTGCAGTCGAATCGGGAATCAAGAACATCGTCTGCGACCCGATGACAGCAAAGGAAATCGAGAATGTCAGTGGAATCAGAATCCTTGAAGTCAGAAACCTTTCCGAGGCGAACGCGGGACTTAAAGACATAGAAAATTTCAGACAGACTGGAACGGAAAAATCACAGGACGCAGAAAATAAGGTAGAGTTCACTACTAGTCACGATGACGAGGAACTTCCTGACATCGTGAAGGGAAACTATGAGACTGTCCGAGCAATGGAAATTGCTGCGGCGGGAAAGCACAACATCCTTATTACAGGTGCGCCAGGCTGCGGAAAAACAATCCTCAACACAGAACTCCTTCCCAAAATCACGCCACGGCTCACGCTAGAGGAAAGTTTCAGCAAGCAAAGAATCTGGTCAATTGCAGGCCTTTATTCCCCAAAGAACGATGACCGCTTGCCATCAATCCGTATGCCCCATCCTACTGCAAGCATTGAAGGCATGTTTGGCGGTGGGGAGCAATGCAGACCCGGCGAAATCTCGCTTGCACATCACGGAATACTTTTCTTGGATGAGGCGGCAGAATTCAAGACGAGCGTCCTTCAAATGCTACGCATTCCTCTTGAAAATCGGAGCGTTACCCTCAGCCGTGCGGGAAGAAGCACGGTTTATCCAGCCGACCTTCAGCTTTCAATCGCGATGAATCCGTGTCCATGCGGGAACAAGGAAACAAACGGCGGAAAACTCTGTCTCGACAGCGAAAAATCAATCGACCAATATTGGGGAAAACTTTCTTCCTCGCTTCTCGACAAAGTTGAAATCAAAAATTTTATGCAGAAGGACGAGAACGACAAGCGGGAAACAACGCTACAAGAAATGCGTGAGCGAATTGCTACCGCAATCAAAATCCAGCGGGAGCGTGGAGTCTACAACTCACGCCTATCACCACAAGAAGTCGCCCACTACTGTGAGATTTCCGATGAGGACAGGAAACTTCTTGAAAACTTTGCTGAACGCTATGACCTTCCGCAGCGGTCAATCTCGAATACGCTCAAAGTCGCGCTTACGGTAGCCAACATGGACGGAAGAACTCAAATCCGCACGAACGACCTGAAGGAAGCGATGGAAATGACGGCTCCAGTGTTTGAAAAACCCCGCGAATATCATTTTGACCCCGCCTTCCCGCACGGAATCTCAGCAGATGAGCTGAAAAAGAACATCTCATTCTTCGTGACAGAGACACAGGAATTCAGGGGAGAAATCATCGAAACCGATTTGACCGCACGAGAAGCCTTCAAACTTGCGGCTGAAAAGAACAAGAATTCGCTTGGCGAATACGGAGTGGGCGCATACTCACCGGACGACATCGCGCTGAACTTCAAGCCCGAAAAAAACGGCGAAGGGCTTTTCTACTGGATTGTTCCAAACGCAAAGAATCCCGCAGGGTGCGAAATCGACACGACGCTCCTTGAACAGCGACCAAATGAATTTGTCCTGAATGAAGTAAAGAATCAACTTGAAGAAGCACGGGATTATTACGCAAGGGAAGTGGCGGAGACTCTGGAGCGGAAAACTGAACGAGCAGAAGTAAATGCCCGCTCCCATAGCCTCGTGAACTCAACAAAAGGAATTGAAATTACTCCCGATGACCTGAAATATGCAAAGACTTTCCTTCCAAAGAGCCAATATTCGCTCGTCTTGCAGAACACGACCGGCGAAGAAGGCGAACATTTCAAGGAAATAATCAAGAACATCGCTGACAAGGCTCGCTCAATCGAAGGAAAATCAGAAATCGTTGACGAGAACGGAAAGCATCCGCTGGCGTTCAAGTACACTTTTCCGAACGACACAAAATTCTACATCTCCGAATGGAACGGAGAGGATGAAGTTTTCGGCTACACCGTCCTCAAAGGCGACACCCAGATGTCCGAATGGGGCTACTCGTCTTTGAGAGAAATCCGCGACCTTTCCCTAAAGGCAAGCAACGGCTTCCCTGTCACGAGCGAGATGACTTTCTACGGACTGGAGACGACCATCGAGAAAATGGCGGCGAGCGACTATCCCGAACTTGCATCAAGCATGGGCGAGGAAAAGAAAAGCCACGAAGAAGAAATGATTGCCCAGTTCAGCAAGGAAATGAACGAGGCATTTGCGGAAAAGCACCTTGAGCCGACAACAGAAAACATTCCTGTCGTCTCCTTCCATGTCATGCAGTCGATGGATTCTTCTGAAAAGAAGGAAATCATCAGCCTCATGGAAAAATGCGGCTGCACCGACGAGACGAAGGCAAATGAATTCTTGCTTGCGGTGAAAAACTACGGAACGCCGGGCGGAAAGGCAAAAATCAGACAGGCACTCGAAGCGATTAAGAATCCCGAAAATACGCGGCAGATTGAGGAAGATGAGCCGGAAGCGGGAATGTAGGCGACAAAAGGAGCGGAACTTATGGAAAGAAACATACTTTTGCAGAACGAAAAAATCACAATCCGGGAGAATACCGCAAAGCGTGGAATAGAAGTCATTTTTCCCATGAAGCCGGACGAAAAGGCGCGGCAATCCTTAAAAGACGCGGGTTTTCGCTGGTCACGACCGCAGCAGCTTTGGTGGGCCTATGACAATGAGCGGACACGGCAGTATGTCGAGGAAGAAATCTCATACCAACGCGACATGAAGAAGCTCGCCGATTGGGAAGAATTTTATCAGGAATATACGGAACTCACGAAAAACGGAAAAAATGAAGAAATCGAGCAGAAATCGCTTTTCTCGCCCGAAAGTTACCTTGAAACTTTCCGCGAAAAGGCCGAGATGCTGTTTGACAGCCCTTCATTTAAAGATTATACTATCTATAACAAGATAGATAGTAATAGACAGACAGAAGAAACGGAGGTGTCTTATGAAAGCGATGAATCCAGTGGCGGTGCGTCCGGTCAAGGTGGAGAGCCTTCTGGGAATGGAAGCGGAGAAAGTTCAGGCGGAAATCCTCCTGAACTCGCGGAACGGACTGATTCCCAAGTGGAAGGAAATTCCGGAAGCGGACACTCCGGAGATGGACACGGAGACGATCTTCCGCTCGCAGACGGGAGACGGTCTGACGCTGAGCCTTCACCAGTCTACGGTGCCGCTCCCGATGGACAAATTTCCGAACCTGTTGGGCAAGATGTCGGCGACAAGGACGCTCCAATACGTGCAGAAAATCTGCAAGCGGGAGGGGTGGTCTATGGAATACCCGAACATCATGGCAGTGCTGAACAACCTGGACATGGAGACAGCCTAAAAATCATAGAACCGACCGAGCCTTACCGTACAAAGCCGGAAAGTTCGGCCGGGCAATCCCCACAAGCAAGACTCACGAAATCACAAGCCCGCGACATCCGGAGCGAAGTCAAGGAGCTTCTATCAAAATTCACAGATGAAGAAATCAAAAGCAATCCCGATTACTTGTCCCTTCTTTCCCAGTATGAGGGCGGTGGTGGTCTGAAGGAACAGGATGCCACAAGCACGGAAACGTTGAACGCCTTTTACACCCCAAGAAACATCGTGCAGTCAGTCTGGAGCATTGCGGACTTCTACGCTCCGAACGCAAAGACCGTTCTGGAGCCTTCAAGTGGAATCGGACGCTTCGCCGAGAACAGACCGCAAAACAAATTCACCCTTCGGGAACTTGACGAAACTTCGGCGCGAATCGCGAAAATCCTTCATCCCGATGCGGAGGTGATTCAAGGTGCGTTCCAGTCGCAGTTTTTTGATGCGGAAGGAGTCGCCCGCAACAAGGACTATGTTCTTCCCAAATATGACCTCGTTATCGGAAACCCGCCTTACGGCGCGAACTCAGGCGAATGGAAGGGAAAGGGCGAGGGAAAAGAATTCGACCGAATCGAAGAATACTTCCTAAAAAGAGGTCTGGAGTCGCTCAAAGACGAGAATTCTCTGCTCGTGTTCGTGATGCCGAGCGGATTTCTGAACAGTGCGGACGACGTGCAGAAGCACATCATCGCGGAGCAGGGGCAGCTTGTCGGAGCGTTCCGCCTTCCTGAAAGGGCATTCCCCACGACTGAGGTCGGAACTGACATCCTCGTGATGAAAGAATACGACCACTGGCAACGAAACCACATCTCGGATGCGATGACGGACGATGAGCGCGAGACGCGGCGTATTCTAAGCGGCGGTATATATTTCAAGGAACACCCGGAAAACATACTTGGTGAGGTGAATACGCGGACAAACCGGTTCGGGCGTGAAGAGGAATATGTCACAACCCACGAAGGGCTTTCCGTTCAGGACGAGCTGAACAAAATCGCAAAAATCATCGGCTTTGCGTCAAGAAATGAGAAAATTGAAAATCAGGAAGTTTCGGATGACGGAAATCCGCGATTCGCTCAGACTTCAACCGCTTCATCTGCAATTGCAGAAGCCCACGAATTCAAGACGAAAAAATATCCCTACATAAACGAGGACGGAACGCTGAATCCCGACCGAATCCGTGCGGGCGACATCATCATTCGTAAAGAGGACGGGATGCCCTATGGCGTTCAATTTGTCATGGGCGACTATATTCGTCTCAACACAATCACAATGAAAAAGGAAAACACCCAAAACACAGAATTGTTTGTGGAAAAAGAAGAAAAACGGTCTGATGAGAAAAGTTTTGAGCTGGGGCAGGACTGGAAAGACGTCGCGAACGAAAGATTTTATGCGCCGACTCTGGAGCAGCTTGAAAACTGGAAATATCCGTCCTGGTACAAAGAGCATATTGACTATCAGGACAATTTTGAGAGACTGCGTGATAAAATCAGAAAGCCATTGGCAACGCTTGATTATGAAAGACTTTCAAAAGATGAAGTTTTAAAAAATTTTGCAAAAATCTGCACAAAGGAACTTGAGTTTCTCTGCGAATGGAACGACAAGACTCGCGAAAATCGAGTAAATCCTAACACGAGCGAAACGCTCACCTACGGAACCGATGAATACGGCTATGCCCGTGTCGCCCATGAACTTGCGGAAATCTGCGACTTCTACGGCTCCGATCTGGTGCTTGCTGTCGTCACGAATTCCGCACGGTTCATGGCAGAAAACAGTCAGATTGACAGGAATTATTACGAACGGTGCATCGAAGAATACAAGGACGATATTTTTAAGACGGCGGAAACAATTCCTTTTGCCGAAGAAATCAAGGATATTGTCTGCTCAGAGGAAAAAGTAGGCAAAAAAGGACGAGGAAACGAAATCTGGGATTTGAGCCGTGAATACAAGAATCTCACGAAGCACCATGCGATAACTCCCGAATGGACTTTTGATAAAGTCCTTGAAAAAGAAAACATAACGCTGAATGACATCGCGAAAAATTCTCCATCCTTTATGACTGAGCCGAAAAAAGAAGAAACTGAAGAAGAGGCGGAAAAACTTGCCTACTCGGACGGACAGGTTTATTCATATGTTCACGAAGGCTATGCTGCCAAAATCTGCCACGCCGTAAAGGAAGGAAACGAGGATGCCCTAAACACAATGGCGACATTCCTTGCCAAAAACGTGAGCGAGCCTTGCGTCCTGGTTCCGATTCCGCAGCATACGGGAAAAGCTGAATACACGCTGGAACTCGCAAAGGAAGTTCAGCGGATTGTAAAGGAAGAAAAAAACATCGACGTTGAGATTGCGGACGTTCTTTCCTCAATGCCACACGAAACTCTTTACGAGCAAAAAAAGAAGCTCAAAAAACAAGAGCTTACAGACGAGGAGATAAACGCCCTTGATTACGGAAACCTGAAAGTTGACTCGAATTTCAAACTTGAAAGCGGGAAAACCTACCTTGCGCTCGACAACGTTTATTCCACGGGAAAGACCTTTGAGGAAACTGAAAAACTCATTTCGGGGATTAGACCGCTAGTTTTCGCAGTAGGGCACAGGGGAAAAGAAAAATTCCTTTCTGAGTTCGGAATTAAAAAAGAAACTCCCTACATCGAAAAAGCCTTGCAAAGGGCAAAAGAGAGGACGACCGAAATCTCCAGAAAACAGGACGTGCGAAATCTCTTGGGCATTGAGCGAGATTTAAGAATCTCCGACTTCAATTCGTTCTCAAAGTTCCAGTGGTCAAATTCGCACAGCGTCGAGTGGTATTTTAAGCCGCATTTCGACATAAACACAAGGCAGCTTCTCATCACCACGGAAGTCGAGCGGAACGGAAAGACGGAAAAAGTCCTTCTCGGAACAATCATGCCGGACGGCGAGGTAATCAAGACCTACGACGAATACTCCGAGGATTTTCAGGAACAGCGAAAAAAAGGCGGCTGCATCACCAACGCACGAAAAGAGCGGCTTGATTTCATATTCGAGGAAATCTCAAAAAAATATCTTCCCGTGATGGATTCATTTCTGGGAGCAAAAGACGGTAGGGCATATTTTGCTTCATTAGAAGACGATGTGCCTGAAAGAATCTGTGAGCAAAAATATTCCTACGGAAGGGAAGTCGTCGTTTTTTCCTCTGAAAACCTTGAAGAAGTCAAATTCAAAAATCCGATGAAAATTGTTCTCAACAAGGATTTTTACCCACAAATCTACGAAATGAAAAGGGACGGGGATGACTATGACGGGATTGCAGTCTTCGCGAAATTGCAGTCGGTCTTTCCCAGAAAAGGAGAGGTAAACCTTTCTGAAATCGAAGATGACAATGCTGTTGCACGGCTTTCAGGTGATGAGGTGGAGATTCCGCCCGAAAAATCATTCTACGAATTTGGCGGTGGTTGGAGCGGAGAGAATTCAGACGAGAACTGGAAGAAATACAGCGATTACACCGACTCAATCGAAGAAGCCCACAAAAAGCAGTGGAATACGGCACTTGATGAGGTGGTGCGTCTTTCAGGCTTTAAGTCACAGGAAGAATATTTTGAAAAAGCAGCTGAAATCATAAACACAAGGATTCAGAAGCGGGAAAAGGCATTTGAAGAAAAGATGAAGGAAATACGAGAAGATCAGGATGCCGACATAATCCTGAACGAAATCCTCTCGCATCGCTTTCAGGTAGGACAGGGTGAATTCACCGTAGCGGGCTACAAAATCAATTTCTCGCAGAACAAGAACGACCATGCGGCAGTTGACGTTTTAATTGACGGGAAGAACGTCCTCACGATAAACGAAGAAGAAGCGAGCCTGACTTCCCACGGAAATTTCCGAATTACGCCAAATTTCATAACAAAAATCATGGAACGCTGGAACACCTGGCCCACGGTCTCGGACAGCGACACAGAAGAAGAACGGCTTTCCTTGAACGAAATGCTTTCTGAAAAACGCTTCTCGAAAAATGACATCGAAAAGGGCAAATTTATTGCGGAAAATTTCATCACCCTCTCAAAAGAACAGTGGCAGTCTCACGGCTTTGACTACGAAGGGGAAGAGTTTTCCATCCGAAAATTCGGAACACTCCAGAAAGCCTATCAGGGAAAATCGAACTACCCGCTCTTTGAATTTGACAACCGGAGCGACATCTTGAAACTCTGTCAGGAATCATACGACAGGGGAATAATCACCGCAGTCGAGGAAGCGTTCCGAAAAAGGTACGCGAACCTCACCGTCATAAAGGACATAGTAATCGACAAGAACCGCTACATCGACACGGACGGCTCCACGATTATCGCTCCCGCAGAAAGCCCGCGCTACACGCCGGTGAAGGAAGAACTTCTTTCCAACTCCGGCTTTGCGGAAATTTACGGGAAGAAATGGAACGAGGGCGAACGCGCGTTCTGGGCGGCGACGGACAGAAAAGGCTATGTTGACACCTCAAAACTCACGGATGAGCAACTGGCGAGCCTGAAACAGAGCGACAGCTACATCCTTGATTTTGACGGAAAGAGCGAGAGATATATCCACAAGGAACTTTACGCTTCCGAGAACATCTACAAAAAAATCGACCGTCTGGAAAAACTTTACAAGATGGGAAAAATTGACGAGAAGAATTACAGCCGCAACAAATCCCTTCTTTCCGAATCGCTCCCGGAGCCGAAGCGGATTGATGAAATTGAAGTCTCCTTGATTTCTCCTTTCGTTGAGGATTTACGGCTTGACGGCGAGGAACTCAAAGAACGCTTCATAGAGTGGGCAACGGGCTGCAACATCGAGGACTCGGAGAACAGGCGAGACGACATCACGGACTTCACTGTTGCTGGCATCACGCGCGATGACGTTCCCGCGACAATCACCTGGGGTGACATCGTTGACTATGCGGACGGAACGCCGCTTCCCGCAATCAGGAACGACGAGCTTTCCGACGAGGAGAAGGCACAGGTCCGCAACCAGAAAATCAACGACAGGAAAGAAACGGCGGAAAGGCTTTTCAACCATTTCCTTCACAATGAATTGACCGATGCGGAAAAAGCCGTAATTGCTGATTCCTACAACCGCAGGTTCAACTCGAACCGCGAGCCAGACTACTCAAAGCTCCCGCTTTTCATCGACGGAATGAACATGTACCGCAAGGGCGAGAAATTCCGTCTCTACGAGCAGCAAATCAAGGGAATCTCCTTTCTCGGCAACAAGGGAAACGGAATTCTTGCATACGATGTCGGGGTGGGAAAGACCGCCGCCGGAATTGTCGCCACCGTCCAGCAGATTCAGAGCGGAAGGGCATTGCGACCATTGATTATCGTTCCGAAGTCAGTAATCGGGAAATGGGAGAGCGACCTGCATGAGCTTTTTCCGAACATTCCCGTGAACAACCTCGGAAATTTCAGCGAGAGGGCGACAGGCGCATTTTATGACAAGAAATCGCACGGCCTTAACATTCCCGCCGGTTCAATAACGCTGATTACGAAGGACGCACTCTCAAACCTTCACTGGGACAAGGACACCGTGGACAGGCATCTTTTCTGGGAGTACGCCGACCTTCTTTCCCTGAACGACAGGCTTTCAAGCGACAATCCAAATGAAAGGGCAATGGCAAGGGAAAGGATTTATGAACTTGCCTGCGGAAAGGCGGGAACAGTCCGCGATTCCTATTATGTCGAATGGAAGGCGACCAACTTTGACCATGTTACGGTTGACGAGGCTCACGCCTACAAGAACCTCTTCAAGGTGCCGCGACCGAAAAGGGGCGACAAACGTTCCGCGAACGAATTCTCGCAGATGGGGTCTGGCGAGCCTTCAAAGCGCGCCCTCAAGATGTTCAACATCACGCAGCTTGTCCAGAAGCAGAACGAGGACAGGAATGTTTTCATGCTCACGGCGACACCGTTCACGAATTCGCCGCTCGAAGTGTATTCGATGCTCGTCTATGTGGCTCGTAAGGAACTTGAGGAAAAGGGAATCAAAGACCTCTACGACTTCTGCGCCCAGTATGCAAAAACCCGCTTTGAGCGCGTGGTTACTGCAAAAGACGTGAAATACGGAACCGTCATGAAAGAATTCGGCGACTTGCCCGGCTTGCAGAACATCCTGAAGCAGTATATCGACAAGGTGGACGGAGACGAGGCGGGAATCATACGGCCTGACAAGGCGACTCACGAAGCCTATCTTGCTCCGTCGGACATTCAGAAAGAAATATTTGAATTCGCGACCGAAATTCTCATGGAATACAAGCCCGACAGGAACAAGGACGAAAAACGCGCCCCAGTCCTTGAGGCGATGAACATGATGCGTACCGCCTGTCTTTCCCCGGCTTTGGTAAAGCAGTCAAAGCTCATCGACCCGAACAACAATCTGCCCGTTGGCATTCAGGTTCCGCCTATTCAGGAAGTCGTCACCTCATCGCCGAAACTGAAGCTTGTCTGCGACACCGTTATCAAGAACTGGCAGAAGCACCCGGACTGCGGACAAGTAATCTATATGCCCGAAGGAACGGACGCATACCCCCATGTAATAAAATACATGAAGGACAAGGGAGTCCCGTCAAGCGTGTTCGCGAGCATTGACGGAAGCGAGGCAAAAATCGGCGGTGTCAGGGTAGGGAAGAAAAGCCGCGGCCGCGATGATGACGACGAGGACATCGGGGACGACGTGCGGGCGAAAGTCGCGGAGGCTTTCAACGATAAGAAAAATCCCTGCAAAATCCTGATTGGCTCCGCCGCAATCAGCGAGGGAATGGACTTGAACGGAAATTCAATCGCGCTCTACAACACCATGCTCGGCTGGAATCCGACGGAGAGCGTCCAGGTAGAAGGACGAATCTGGCGGCAGGGAAACGAGCAGGGAAAAGTCCATGTCGTTTACCCGCTGATTTACGACAGCATCGACTCGCTTTTGTTCCAGAAGCATGACGAGAAGCAGTCCAGAATCAACGACCTTTTTTCATTCAAGGGAAGCTCGCTCAATGTCGCGGACATAAACCCGGAGGAACTCAAATACGCGCTCATCAAGAATCCAGTCCGCAGGGCAAAGATTGAGATTGAGGATGTCGCCGTGGAAAAGAGAAAGGAAATCCTCTTGCTTGAAAATCAGCTCATGGACTACGAACAGCTTTGCGAGAGCCGAATCAAATGGAAGGAAAAACTTTCCGAAAAGGAAGCCTCAAAACAGACCTACATACAAAATCATAAGGATTCGCTCTTTGATGGAAAGCCAAACCGAACGGAAGAAGAGCAGAAAGAAGGCGAGGCACGGTTCGACAAGTCCATCGAAGACTGCAAGAGGCAGATTGAAAACATCCGCCGCAAATTTGCCGGAATGGGAATAAAGACAAAAGCGGACGAGGCGAACTTTACCGAGAAGGTCAATTCGGCAAAACGGGTCAAGGAAGACGAGCTTTCCGCACTTTACGACAGCGAGAACTTCCAGAGAATCGTCAGCAAATACAGAAAAATCCTTGAGGCGGAAAAAATAGAGCAGATTGAGAAAACGCTGACACACCCGCTGGAACAGGACATCCAGAATGACATGGTTCCCATGCATGTCGTGGAAAAGCGGACAAAGGAGAGTCATTACAAGGAAGCGATGAAGACCGCAGAGGGAAATCCCGAACTCCAGAAGGAACTCACGGAAAACTGGAACGATTATCTGGCAAAATACGAAAATAAGTGGAATCCAAAGCCACAAGCCGAGGCAAAGCCCATGGTCGAAGTTAAAACTGGGAGCGTGAAGGAATCAAATTCCGGACAATCAGAGCCGCTGGTCAGAATCATCAAGACTCAGATTGATGAGATTGACAACGAGCGTGACAAAGAGGCTCTCTCGCAAGGTTTCCTTTTTGCCGTAAAGACCGTACCGCTTGATGTCACAAGGGTGCTTGACGCGAAGGAAATTGAGTGGGAAAGCACCACGGCGGAGAACTTCTCGGACAACATGCGGGCTGTCTTCACGAATGCAAGACAGATTTCCCGCGAGGCAGTCCTAAAAACCGCATATAAGCTGCTGAACTCAATGCCGCAGGCGGAAAAAGAAAAGTTCCTTGAATCGGCAAGTCAGATGGGCATATCGACAAAGGAAAAGTCCGATGCGTTCTTCATGGACATGGCGAAGGGCAAGAATCCCTTCTTGAAAAACAAAATGCTTGTCGCAGAAAAAGCCGAAGAGCCTGAATACGACATTTTTTAGGGGAGACACCATGAACAGATTTGACGAACGAGCCTACAACATCTGGCTTTCAGACCTCATACGGAAACAAAAGGAGTCCTCGCCGTATTTCACCGACGAGCATTCAGGCCGCAGGGAAATTGACGTGACGATTGTCGCGGAAGAAATTGCGCGTAAGCATCCCGAAGTCCTTGAAAGGCTCCTTTCATTCGCGGTGGACGCAAAAAACCGTAACATCTCGCAAAAGGACATCCTCGAATACCTCGGCACTCAGGAAAAGGGCGCGTCCGTAATCTGGCACGACAAACACGGGAACGAGATTCTTTTCGTGAACACAGGCAAGAGCGAAAAAATCGGGAAAAAGAAAATCATAATCCTGAACGAGGCGTTCTCAAACAGCGACATCGAAACCTTGAAGAAAAATCTCCTGAAAGAAATCCTGAAGAATGACGTTGCTAAAATCTACAAGGAAATCGCTCCAAAAGAAAACGAGCGGATCAGGCGTGAGGAAAAATCTTCATGGCAGAAAAGAATCAGGGCGGCCGACAAGGACACCGTTTCTGCTGCTATCGGGTTTGAGAGGGATTTCAAGAGGCGCATAAAGTCGCAAGGATTCGGTGCATCGTCAGCAAAGACTTTCTCAAAAATGGTAAACGATATGTCGGGAAGCCAGGCGAAATCGCTTTTAAAAACCTTGACCGCACTGGGCATAAAGCCCGGCGAGGACTTCAAGAACCTTCTCTCTCGCTGGAGAACGGAGGCACTGAATGAAAAGACTGCGGAAGCCAAAAAACCGCAAAGAAACTTCACCTGGTCGCAGAGTCAGGAAATGGAAATCGGAATGTAGCGTATGGGAAAAATCACGGTTAACATTCCAACAATCAAAGAGGGAGAACTTTGGTCGCCTCTGCAAGAATACAGGGAGAAAAGCGTCATGGAAATTATCGGAAAGAGGCTTAATCTCAACACAGACACTGAATCTGTTCCTGATTGGATTGAGGCGGAAAAAGTTTTGAGCATCTACAACAACCCGCGTTTCGAGACCGCCCGCTACATCATTACAAAGGACGGCAGAATTACGGAACACATCGCCGTTTCATCGCAGATTCCGGCTTCCACGAGCGTATGGCCGCACACATGGATGCTCAACAGGCTTAGGAAGCAGCTTGAGGAAACAGATTCATTCGTCCTCTTCTCGCACAACCACCCGTCGGGAATCGTGCTTCCGAGCCAGAACGACATAAGCGTTACGAAATACCTTGCCCAATATTTCATTGACGGAAATGGAAAGTCGCGCTTCTTGGGGCATATCATCACAGGAACAAGCGGGGCGAGCTTTGCGGAATCAAACGGAAAAGACTGGTCGGGGCTTTATGAAGGCAAAATCGTTCCGCTCGATAAATTCCCGCAGACACCCTCCAACTTGAAGTCGCTGAACGTGCATGGGGATTTGGGGCTGTCGAAGTTGCACATATATATAGAAGAAATCAGCAAAAAATCCAACATCGACAAAGACAAAAATCTATTTGCCTGTTATTCGGACACGGCGGGATTCGTCACTGGAATAAAGACCATGCCGACTGAACTTTTTTGGAAAAACCACGATACGGCAACCGATGACATCAACGAGTCAGCAAAGAAATCTGGAGCCGCAAGCGTCTATCTTGTCGTCTGCAAAAACAATCCTGGTCTTTTTTCACAGATTGAAAGCTATGCAATCACTTCAAGGAAAATTGCGGGAGCGGTAATGCTACCAAACAGAATTCTGGACGCGAAATTCTGTTCCGACAGAATCTTCCACGAAGGAGAAACTTGCCCCTTAAAAGTTGAGGACAGCCGCGAAATTAAAAGGCACAGAGCAATGCAAAAGCAGTCAACCCAAGAATATGAATACGAAAGGAGTTTCTAAAATGAAAGACTTGAATTACCGACAGCTCACGCAATACTTGCAGTTCCTTGCGGAACTTGAAAAATGCAGGACTCAGGAAGAAATCAACAGCCTTAAAGAAAAATTTTTCTCGATTGCCGACTATGCCTTCCTGAAAGACTTCGTGCCGGAGCAGGGGAGCGACAGCCTCTCTTCCTACAAGGCGAAGCTGATTCACGAGATTGACAGGCAGAAAGCGGACTTTAAATTTGTCTTCGGGAATGACTTTAAGCCGCTTGCCACCTTCAGGAGCGGACATGATTCGGACTTCACGGTTGAGGATTTCTTGGAACAGGCAAAGGACTGCAAGAATCCCGATGAATATGAAAAACTGTATGAGGAGCAGTTCAAGTTCCAACAGGCGGTAATCAGACAACTGAACGGAAATGCAACAGGTCTTTTCCTTGACGCTGATTCGCTCCCGTCATTGACCGTGGGAAATTCTGCGGAGAACAACGCTTTTCTTACGAAACAAGTGATGAAATCCGGCTACAATCCTTTCTCAATTCCCACGCCGCAAGAGATTCACGAGAACGGAATGGAATATTTGGCACAGGAGATTGAGCGGATTGAAAATTCCTTTGATGAAAATCTGGTTCAAGAAGCAAATCCGGAGAAAATAATAGAAGAAAATAACTTCCCCGATGAAGATTATTATGCCGAGGAAGAAATTCCTGAATCAGTCGAACACGATGATTCCCTTGCGACAAAGACACCAGCATGGCCACCGTTATCACCCAACAGAGAGTTTTTTGCGGGTTGGGACAAGATATCCGAAGAAGAGCAAAAATCAGCGTCCGAGGCACGGAAAGAAGCCTATATTCAGAAGCAAAGGGATTTATCGGAACAGGGAATTAACAGTCAGAAAGAACTTGACGAATGGCTCACCCAACACTCGACCGACGACACCACGGGCGCATCACCGTTTATGAAGCCTTACGGCGAGAACAACCTTCTGAATCTTCTCCGTGTAAAACAGGAATTTGAGAAAGCCTATCCTGAACTCGCACAGAAAAAGCAAAATCGAGATGTCGAAACTGAAACCATTTCAGGAGTCACGGAAGAAAGCGAGCCTTATTCACCGCCAGAAGTAGATTATTCAGAAAACGGCTATCCTTTGGCACAGGAAAATCTTCCGGCTGAAAAACCGAAAACCTTACAGGAAGCGCATCAGTTCTTCATCGAACACGCCTACGAAAGCGGAACACCAGTCCCGACTTTAGGCTTGCGGAATTTCAATACAGGTCACATCACGCTTGCACAGGGCTATGAGTTCGCCCGGACGGAAGACGCGGGGCAGACGGTCGTCCTCTCAAAAATGAACGAGGAGAACGAGAGGGTCTTTTTCCGAATCAGCAATTTGTCTTACAAAGAAGCCATAAGCAATTCCCAGATTGTCGCAAAAGCTCCTAAACTGACCAAAGATGTAGTCCAGAGATATTATCAGGCGGCAGAACTTGACGAGGAAATCCAACGCGAAAACACGGCAGAAAATTTCTGGCACAACTACAAGGCGGGGGTGATGGGGGAGTGCAACAACAAACAGGAGGCAATGCACTTTGCTCAGAACCTCATCAAGCGGATGAGCGGGGAAGAGCGTCAGAAGTTTTTCGTCATGGCAAGAAAATATGAGATTATAAAGGACGAGAACGGCAAGCCACTTTCCTACGACAAGCGGATTCTTGACTATTACGATGAGGCGACAAAGGGAATGACAATCAGGAACACAAGCGTTTTCCGCGACTACAAGACCCCGAACCTGAATGTCCTTGACGCAATAAAGCGGAACACCGAAGTCTTTGATGTGGAAGGAACTCCGATTGACGGCAGCATAAACATGAGGGTAGGGGATTCCATCAAATTAAGGCTCTCAATCGAAAGCCCTACCGACAGGAAAAGCATAAAACTCCCGCCGACAGATTATAAGGTCGTATCATACTCGAAAGACAATAATTCGGTCGCCCTCATCTCCAAAGACGGAAAACAAAAGTACATAAAGCCGCTCGATGACTTTATAGCGATGGCACAAAAACTGGAGAAAAAACAGGAGCGCAAGCAGAGCAGGGAAGACTGGGAGAACAGCATGGAGATGTGAGGGGAAAATGTCGTTCTTTTGTTAACCGTGGCATCAAAAAATTTCCTTGACCTAAGTTATAAAAAGTTATAAAATAATTTTTAACTTATAAAAAGTTATAAAAATGCAGACTTGGAGAAAATATATGAATAATCCGTTTAATCCCAGTTTTGGAAAAGTTCCTCCCATCTACATAGACCGTACAGAGCTTATTGAAAATTTGGTGGAAGAGCTTAAAAACCCCGACAGCCCCTACCAGACTACATTAGTCTATGGACAGAGGGGAAGCGGAAAAACTTCATTCATTTCGGCTCTTAGCCATGAAATTGAAAGCAACAACGACTATATAATCTTGAATATTCCATCGACAGGAAATGTTTTACGCTCGTATGTTCAGGGGATTTACTCTAAGACATCCAAGGCTGTTCAAAAAACTTTGGATTCCTTGGACGGGATTTCTGTCTCTATCTTTGGTGTTCAAGTTGAGTACAACAAGAAAGATAATGAGCAGATAAATTATCAGCTAGTTCTGGAAAAAATCCTCAAAAAACTTTCTGAAAAGAACATTACGGTAATTGTCGTTATAGATGAGGTAAAGGCTTCGGCTGAATTTCGGGAATTTATTTCAATATATCAGATTCTTCTCAGTCAGAACCTGCCTGTCCGTTTAATTTTGGCAGGGCTTCCTCAAAACGTGTCGGAACTTCAAAATGACAATCAGCTTACCTTTTTGCTGCGTGCCCCCCGTATAACGCTGACTTCTTTAGACAGCTCTAATGTGCGTTTCAATTATAAAAAGGCTTTTGAGAATGCTGGCAGAACTATTGAGGACAAGGCATTGGACAAAATGACAAAGGCTTCCGGCGGCTATGCCTATGCCTTTCAACTTATGGGCTGGCTCGTATGGAAAAATACTACAAATACGGTTACAGAAAAAGATGTTAATGCTGTTCTTGATGAATATAAGATGCTTTTGTTTCGCAATGCGTATATAAAAATTTCTGAGAACTTCTCTCAAATGGATAAGATTTTTGTAACTACAATGGCAAAAAGCCCTAATTCAACCTCAATGAAAAAATTAGTTGAGGCAACTGGAAAGTCAAATGCTTATCTATCCAATTACAGAGCTAGACTTTTGGACTCCCAAGTTATTGTACAGACTTCCTATGGCTATATTGGATTCAGCCTTCCGTTTTTCCGAGAATTTGTGAACGAACGAATGGCCCCGGAATTTGAGTGAGATTTTCAAATTTTCACAAAGCATATTTTCGCAAAGTATACTTATCGAACTTACCCACAACTTTCCCACCGCTTAACAGATTTCCGTGCGTTTCTCTAGGCGCACTCCAATCTTACGGTGGAAAAGTTATGGATAAGAGAAATGTATACATTTATATATAAATTGTATATAAAAATGCAATAAGAGTTTTTAATGATTCACAAGGATTTCGTTTTTCCTCTTTTTCAGCACATCCTCGAATCGGGTCATGAAAGATTTTAAGTAATACTGTCGCCTTGGTTCGCTAATGTTAAGGTAAAAAATCGAAACAATATTACACAAAATGTGAGATTTTCTGCTCTTATCTATCTATTTTAACCACATAAAAGCAGAAAATACTTGATTATTTGCTTTTATTTTGTATAATACAAGTATGTCAAAGGCTTTAATCATCAGTCGCGAATATGAAAAACAGCAGCTGCAGGATTGTTGTGAATCAAAGGAATCTCAACTTGTAATAGTATACGGTCGGCGGAGAGTCGGCAAAAGCTTTCTAATCAATCAGTTTTTCGATGACAGATTTGATTTTAAGCTTGTAGGAGATTACAGACTCACAAAAGAAGAACAGTTGTATAACTTTTATGATGAGCTTAAGCGACAGTCAGGGAAAAATATTGATGTTCCTAAAACATGGCGTGAAGCTTTTTTTCTTCTCCGTGACTATCTTGATGAATTCAAAGATGACAAAAAGCATATTGTTTTCTTTGATGAAATGCCGTGGCTGGATAACCAGAAATCAGGATTTGCACAGGCTTTTGAATATTTCTGGAACAGTTTTGGAGCGGCAAAAAATAACCTTATGCTCATTGTATGTGGCTCCGCAACTTCCTGGCTTGTTCAAAATTTTGACCACAATAAAGGGGGGCTTTTCAACCGCCAGAACTGCCGTATTTATCTGGAAGCATTTAATCTTTATGAAACAGAAAAATTTTTGACTGAAAAGAAGGGTATTGAGTGGTCTCGTCATGATATTTGTGAATGTTATATGATTCTTGGGGGAATCCCATATTATCTTAATATGCTATCTAAAAATATGAGTCCAAGCCAAAATATAGATAATCTGTTCTTTAAAAAAAGAGGTGATCTTTGGGATGAATTTGACAGTCTTTACAAGACTCTTTTTTCTAAGAGCGAAAATTATGTAAAGATTGTGGAAGCTTTATTTAATAAGAAAATAGGCCTTAACAAAACGGAACTTTTAGAAGAGACTCTGCTTGCAAATAATTCGGCATTTACGACAATGCTTAAAAACCTGGAAGACTCCGGATTTGTCAGAACATACAGATATTTTGGAAATAAAAAACGCGGAACCTTTTACCAGCTGTCTGATTATTTTACTATGTTTTATTTGAAATACGTGAAAGAAAATTATGGGAAAGACGAAGAATTCTGGACTCATCATCTGGATAATCCTTCAAGAAGAGTCTGGGCAGGATTGACTTTTGAACAACTTTGCAAGGATCACATTAAGCAGATAAAGAAGAAGCTTTCAATCGGAGGAATATCTTCAGAAGTATCTGCATGGAGTACTACAGCGACAGAAGACCATGACGGTGCACAAATCGATTTACTCATCGACCGCAGGGACAGAATCATCAATGTCTGTGAAATGAAATTTTCAGAAAATGTATTTGAGATCAATAAAGAATATGACGAAAATTTGCGAAACAAAATCAGCATATTCAAAGAAGTCTCTAAAACTAACAAGGCTGTTCAGTTGGTTATGGTTACGACAAACGGAATTAAGAAAAATATGTATTCATCCCGTGTCCAGAACGAAGTTACAATGAATGACTTGTTTGAAAAGGTGTAAAACGGTCATATCGTGCCTACTGTAGGCAATTCTTTAAAATATTTTCCACATAAGACGATGTTATGTGGAAAATATTTCAGATTTATCCACATAACATCCGATAATCTATTATATGGCAGAAAACTCACCACAAAATATAAACATTTCCTCCGAAGCCCTGCAAGCGTTCATTCAGCAACAGTCCGACAAGGCGTCCGACTTTTCAAACATGACCGCACAGGAATTCCTTGCGCGGTTTCAGAATTATGCGGAACAGGAGCGCCAGGAGACTTTCAATAGGAAGATAAAGCTCTCAAAAGTCGAATATGACGGCGAGAAGGACTTATTTCTACAGTCATTTGAAAGCCAGGACACGCGCGACGCTTACTGCCGCTCAATAAATTTTGCCGAAAGTTATGCGGAAATATTGGATAAATCAATTCTAGAATTCACGCCCGCCGAAGCCGATGATTTCATCTACAGCCAGAAAGAACGCTCTCCGGCATCAGTCAGGCGGGATGTCGCGGCTGTTTCGTCATTCTTCACGTTCTTGGAACGTCGTCATAAGGGAATTTCAAATCCGTTCCGGGGAACGCGTGCTCGCCCAAAGAAAAAAGGAGTTCGCCCAGAGGCATTCCCCACGACGGAAGAGGTCGAATACATCATTTCGCACTTAAAAGATGATAAGCTTTCTCTGGTTGTATACATTATTGCACACCGAGGACTTCGTGTGGGGGCTTTTCAAGGGCTTTCAGTCAGAGGAGAAGCCTTTAAGACAATCAGCAAGGGCAAGGAATGCAAGGGAACTTTCAGCCCGGAAATCATCGAAAAAATCAAGGCTCTGAACCTTCCGCTCAACGCGCCGTTTGCAGACATCGACACGGTGAGCCTGAAGTCGAAAATCAAGTATGAGGTGGAAAAAATGTACCTTGCGGGAGAAATCAAAGCACCCTACTCCGCCCACGACTTCCGCCACTACTACGCCGCCACCGAATACGAGAAAGACCACGACATCTACCGCGTGTCAAAGTTGCTTAACCACGCGAGCATCGCCGTCACGGAAACTTACCTCAAGAGCATCAATGTGATTGTCTAACAAACTTTTTCCATTAATTCCTATACTTACCTAAAGTCGCAGGTTTTAAGGAGTATTTATGGGATATTGCAATTTTCGGATTCTTGCGGACGGAATAAGTTTCGCAAGAATCGCCAGCACCGACACGAGCGGAAGCACTTTTGCCGCCGCCTCGGTCACGCGCCTGAAAAAGTGATTGATGAAAAGCCCCAGCACAACGGGAACAAGCACGACTTTTATGATAGAAAGAAACATCGCAAGCATATCCACATTGACGACCGCGCCCGCATACAGTTTGGTGAGGAGCGGCGTTAAAAACGGCGCGGCAATCGTGGAACACGCCGTCATGCCGACCGAGAGCGCAACATCGCCGCCCGCAAGAAAACTCATCACATTGGAAGAAGTGCCACCAGGGCAAGTGCCGACCAAAATCACGCCGATTGCGACTTCCGGCGGCAGATGAAACACGCCGCACAACGCCCACGCCACGAAGGGCATTATCAGAAATTGCGCACAAAATCCGAGCGCGACATCTTTGGGGCGGGTAAACACGATTTTAAAGTCCGCAAACGAAAGCGTAAGCCCCATGCCGAACATCACAATCATAAGAAGCGTGTTCACATAACTCGTCTTGAACACGTGCGACACGGGCGCGGGGAACAATAAGCCTATCGCCGTCGCAAGCACCGTGAGAACCGCCATGTATTTTCCCGCAAGGGAACTGATTTTTTCAAAAAAGTGCATTTTTCTTTTCCTTATTGCTCGCGAAACGGGCGGTGCGATGTAATGTCCTGAACTACCACGCTTTACAAATGCCCCCGCCGCAAATATTCTGCCGAAACGGGAAAGTCAAAATACACATCGGGGAACGGTTCGTCTCTGAGCGTAAAATGCCACCACTCGCAGTCAATCGGGGCAAAGCCGTTTTGCGTCATCGCGTTTTGGAGCGTCATGCGGTTGGCAAATTGCTCTTCGGTGATGTCTTTGTAATCGGGATGCGATTTTTCGCTGAACAGGTCGAACGGACTTCCCATATCGACTTCCCGCCCTGTCTGCATATCCAAAAGCGTGAGGTCAATCGTGCTTCCGCGCGAGTGGCTGGATTTTTTTGCGATGTAGCCTTTGGCAAAAAGTTCCTGCTTTTCCAAGTCCGGGTAAAAATACGGCTTCATGCGGATGTCGGTGTCTTCCAAGCCCCAGAGCACAAAATGCTTTACGGCTGTTGCGGGGCGGTATGCATCGAACACTTTTAGACGATAGCCCTGTACGTTCAGTTGGTTCGCCACGGTTTTTAGCGCGCGGGCGGCTTCTTTGGTGAGGAGCGCAACGGGTTCTTCGTAGCCGTCAATCCGCTCGCCCACAAAATTGTACGTGGAATGATAGCGGATTTCCTGCACGATGCCCGGAACATAGTCGGCAAGCACCACAAAATCGGAGGAGTCCATCGTGATTTTATTCTGGAAGTCGGGTTGCATTATTCATTTCCTTGCATTTTTTGAAAACCTCGTTGGAAATTACTGAGATACAGAATCCACTGCACCCAGATATTCTTCAAACGTAATGCCTTTCTGCATGATTTCACGTGCGATTTTCGCATCATCAAGATAGCGGATGTGCCACGGCTCGTAACTATAGCCGGTGATTGACTCTTTGCCCTCAAGATAGCGCAGGATAAATCCATAGTCGGCGAGGTGTGCATGGATTTTCGCCCAGATTTCGGAGTGCTGCACAAGGTCTTCGTTTTGAGTGATGTCTTTTCCGTCAACAATCAGATACAAGTCAAGCGCAAGCCCTGTATGATGCTCTGAAACGCCGGGCTTTGCGACTATGCTTTTAGCATATTCCTCGCCGTATTTTTCGGTAAAATCATTCATAATCCGGATTTGCTCGGCGACGCTCCGGCGGGCGGAATCAAGGTCTACAAAAACGCCTTCTTTTTCGAGCGCGGCTTTGAGTTTGAGGTAGGCATCGTAGGCTTTTTCTCAACTTCAACATCGTCTCCCACCGTGTTGGTAACATGCACGGTCGCAAGTTTCCCTTCCCAGCCGTCGGGAAGCGGATGCGTCTTGTTCACCAGCGCCATATAGTCGATGCCGGCCGTTGCGGGGTCCTTTTCTTTTACATCAAAGCAGCCGTAAAACCGCGCGTTTTCAAATCTTTTGAGGAGCGAAATCTGCTTCTTTGTTATGCCTTTTGAATTTTTCACCTCAATCACAAAATAATACCGCCCGATATGGCTTCCCTGCGGTCTGTCATGCAGGCTCACAATTTCAAGACCGCTTTTGTGGATTTTACCGATTGCAAGGGGAATTTCTCCCACTTCCCGTTCTAGCACAATCACCGCATTTTTAAGCGACGGCCTTAAGTTTTCTTTTTTTGAAAGAACGTAAAAGCGCGTTTTGTTCGCAGTGCTAATCTGGACATTTTCCGCAAGGATTGTAAGCCCGTACAGCCGTGCCGCACCCGAAGAAGCGACTGCTGCAATAGAAGTGTCTTTTTGCTCGGAAACATACCGCGCGGCAGCGGCGGTGCTCGGCATTTCAAGCGTCCTTGCGTTCGGAAGATGTTCCTTTCGCCATGTTTCCGACTGCGAAAGCCCCTGCGCATGGGAGCAAACCGTCGTAATCGCTTCAAGCGTTGCGCCGCTCACGCCCATGAGCGTCTGGCTAATTGGAAGCATGATTTCGCCTACGACAAAAACATCTTTGGAGCGAATCAGTGCGTCCACATAATTTGTAACCGCTCCGCCAATCGTATTTTCCTGCGGAATCACGGCAAAATCAGAGCTGCCCGAAACCACGTCCGCGATAGCCGCATCCACGGTTTTCTTTGCCGTAAGATTCGCGTTTCCGCCGAAGAAGTTCAGCGTCGCTTCTTCCGTGTACGTTCCCTCCGGTCCCAAAAAACTCACCGTTGAATTTTCGCCACTAGGATTGCACCATGCCGCGCACAGGGTCAGAAGAAAGAAAGTTGCAAATACAGATAGAATTTTGTTTTTCATATAGAAGATTCCTTATTTTTTTGACACGCCGTCGCCGTAAATTGTCTTCCAGTCGTCGCGCATGGAGATAGGAACCCAGCCGGGGTGCGACGCGCAGAGCTGTTTCATTTCTTCCGCTTTCTTTTCGTTGCCGTTTTCGCGCACGGTGTCGTCACAGCAGAGCATGAATGCAAGCGCCTTGTGCGGATTGTTTGCGACGACGAAGTTTGCCATGCTTGAGTCTCCCGTACTGTTTCCGAACGAAAGCACCGGCTGCATACCGATTTCCTGCATGATGACCGTCACCTTGTTCATTTTTAGGTTGTTGATTATAAAGTCGTCCGCAAATACCACCTTGTCGCCCTGCTCAAAGGTAAACGAAATTCCATCTTCTCCATTCTGATTTTGAGATACAAGCAATTCGTCCGAACCGATGACATGATTTATCGGAATGTTCAGGGGAGAGTTATGCATAATTCCACGCACGATATATCGGAATGTGCCGCTTACGATGTAGACGGTAAAGTCGTTTTGATTAAGGTAGTCCACCACTTGTAGCATAGGACGGTAAAATCCTTCGCCGCGTTTCATGCCGTTATAGCTAGGCATAGGAAGTTCTTTAAAACGCTGAACATAGTCATTAAATTCAGCGGGCGTGAAGCCATTAAAACTGGACATAAGCACTTTGAGGTGGTCTTTTTCAACCAAATTTGGAAATGATGCACCAGTTTCGTTTTGTGTCTTTACTTTAAGCGCGATTTCTTTTTCAAAGTCTGTCGCACGCTCGCGATAGTCAGGGTCTTCAAGCACGCGGTACTGAAGAAGCATAAAAGAAAAATAGTTCGGGTCGGTCTCGCAAAAGAGCGTTCCGTCCATATCGAACACTGCAATGCGCTTTTCCACCGGGATATAGTCCGCGCTTCCTTTTTTGGTGACGCTTTCCACGTACTCAACGAGTGCCTTTTTTGCCGGCGCATCGTCCGTCCAGAGTGAAAGCGCGTTCTGCTTGCAAGAAATGAGTATGACACTCGCCACGAGCGAAAGAGCCATAATCCTAAAAAGATGTTTTTTTGCGTTCATAGCATTTCTCCCTATTTTTGCTTCTATTTCTACTCACCCTTGCTCGCGCGTTCCGCCGCGTCAATGCTTTCCTGGCGGACGGCGTTGATTGCAGCGTTCTGAAAACTCGAAGTATCGGGAATGAGCATGGTAAAACTAGATGCCTTGTCGAATTCTGCCGTCGCGTTTGCAAAGCGGACGTTCAGCACGTGACCGCCTTTTGTGCCGTCGTCAGAGATAAAGTGGAAGTGCCAGCCTGCAGAGTTTAGTTTACTCATGTAGTCGGGGAAGTAAAGACCCACGAGCGTTCCAGAAACGTTTGCATAATCAAACTCGGTCTGCGAAACTGCGAGTGCCTTGTCGAGCGGAAGATACGGCTCTTCTTGCTTTGTTTCAGAACGCACGTAGATTGACGGAAAATCTGCATGAACCTTTACGGCGTACAGCGAATTTGCGCCGTGTTCCAAAACCGCGCCGTTCAATTCGGACACGAGAGAAGTGAAGTCCGGGCAGTTTGCAATTGTTTTGGAAAAATCGCTTTCAAAGGTGCAGAGCGTTGCAAACGGCACGGTTTCGTTCATGTCCGCCTTTTTCACCTCGCCACTTCCCAATGCCTGATAGCACACACCGTCAACGATAATCATCTCGCCGTTTACCGCATCGAAGCAACCAAGACCAAAGTCTCCGTGTTTTAGTAAATCAGCTACCGTCATCGAGCCGTAGTAGTCTCCCGAAACCAGAGCCGTAATCGTGGAAAGCTGCATTATCGCATCCGCGTCAGAACCGGCGGCAGTGCCAGCGGATTTTGTGGAAGCACAGCCGACCGTTGCGAACAGCATCGCCGAAAGTGCGAATCTTGTGATACCGAAAATTGTCTTCTTCATAAAAATCATGCTCCGAATTGTCATCTGAAAATCAAAAATATTGTACCCCCCCCTCACGGAAGTCAAGCAGCCGTGCTACTCGTTTGCAAACGCCCGGATACCAACCACAGGAAAAGCGTTTTTCAGCAGGTAGTCGAGCGGTTTGTTTTCGGGCGTCCAGATAGCATATATGAAGCTATCAAAGAAATAGACCTGCGAAGAACTCCAGTAGCTCATTCCGTCAAGGCGTGTGCCGCCGGCGGCTTCAATCGAGGCGTGCACCGTGTCAATGCTCTTGAAAAGCTCCACCAGTTCCGCAATGGAGGGAATATAGTAGTTTTCGCCGATCGCGGTGTTCACGTAGTTGAACGCGGGGTAGTTTGTGGCAGCTTCTGCCGTGCCCGTGGGGTCGGCAGCCTGTATCTTTTTCCAGTTGTCGCTTCCGTCAATGTCGCCAACAATGTAGTAGGTGGTGTCGCCGTCGCTACATTCGTAGTACGCGCCGCTTTCCGGCTTGGCAGGTGCCAGCCAGCACTGAATGTCGGTGAAGTTCGTTGTATAGCCGGTCGTGCCGGACGGTGCCCATGAGTATTTTTTCGAGCCAGAGTTCTTGACGTTCACCGCGAGCGTGCGCTTTCCGAGTGCGCTGTTCTCCTCTCCCACGTAGAACACTACGGCTTCCGCCTTCGCCTTCTGCTCATCGGTTATGGCACTTGCCTTTACAAGCGAGAGCGTACCGTTGTCATTCAGCACGATGTCGCCAACCGCCGCGCCTTTCAGCGTTCCCGTCGTAATGCTTTCACCACGGCTTTGGCTTCCCAAATTCATGTTGTCATTACAGTCGTCGTCCTTGCTACACGCAATAAGCCCCATTGAGAGTACTAGCGCCGCTAAGGCGAATCCTCCCTTTTTAGTAAACCATTTGAAACTCTTCATTTCGTTTCCTCCTAAAAATATATTTTGCTTTTGGTAAGGGTGTTACTGTGCTGTGCGAACGACGCGGAAGCCGAGGTTGCGACTCCGGTAGTAGGGTAAGGTTCCGAACAGGTAGGAAACCGCCGCGTCGCTGGCACCGTGGCCCCAACCACCACCGCGTATCACTCGGTTATCCCCCGAAGCAGCACCTGTATCGGCCGTGCTGCTTGAAATCGCTCCCTGCCAGTCCCAGCACCATTCGAAGACATTTCCGCTCATGTCATAGATGCCGGTCGCGTTCGCCTTTTTCGCCTTGACTTCATGCGTTTTTCTGTTTGCGTTATCTAAATACCACGCAACCTCGTCTACGGTGTCGCTTCCCGCATATATTGTCTGCGTTTCGGGGATTCCGTTGTTTCCACCGCGCGCGATGTATTCCCATTCGGCTTCGGTGGGAAGGCGGTAGCCGTTCGCGTCAAAGTCGCAGGTCACGCTGTCCCATGTGTCGCTTGAATCCGAAGGACCGCAGTATTTTGTGATGCCGTCGCTCGTCTCGGAAACAATGTCCGCCCGTTTTTTGGGGTCGGTTTCGTCGCCGATTTTGTAGGCGGGGGTCAGTCCTTCCGCAATCGAGCGCAGGTTGCAGTAGACGATTGCGTCGTACCAGCGCACAGAGTACGCGGGGTAATTCGTTCCCTGACCGAAGGATTCGCTTGGGTTTGTGTCTTTGTGGGCGTCGTTTGAACCGTCGTCACCGTACTTGCAGTAGGTCTCGTACTCGCCCTGCGTCACCTCGTGGTCGCTCACCAAAAGGCTGGGAATTTTAACCGTGCGCCCTTCGATGAACACAGAACTGTCCGCCACCGCGCCCGTCACCGTCGCGCCCGTAATTTTCACAAATCCTTCGGGGATAATTGCATCCGTTGAACACGTGACGAACGAGAACGCCATCATCGCCGCCGCAAAAAGCGAGGCAAGTCTTAGTGATTTTTTCATTTCGTTTCCTCCTAAAAATATATTTCCGTGCGTTCTTGAATCCGCAAATGGAACATCAATTTTCTACTTCGCTGTATCATTTTCGTTCCACGGCGAGCATTGTAAGGTCGTCAAACTGCGGTGCATTTCCCACAAAACGGTCTGTCGTTTCTCGGACATTTTTGAGCAACTGCTCCATAGATTCGGCGTGCGGGTCATTCAACGCTTCCTCCATTCGCTCAAGTCCGAAAAGTTCTTCCTGCGCATTCGTGGCTTCGGGAACTCCATCGGTGTACAAGAACAATGCGCCGCCTTTTTCGACCTCAAATTCATATTCGGGGAATTGTACGCCAGGCATTGCGCCGACGAAGATTCCGTGTTTGTCCTTGCGAAGCGAGAAATTCCCGCTACGAGCGCGGACTGCAGGATAGTCATGTCCTGCGTTTACGGCGCGTACTTTGCCCGTAGAAATTTCCATAATGCCGAGCCATACGGTGACGAAAAGACCTTCCGCATTGTTTTCGCACAAAAGATTGTTCACTTTTTCAAGGATTTACTTTGGAGAATCTAAAAGCTGCGCGTGGTCTTTTATGAGCGTCTTTGTTATGACCATGAAAAGCGCGGCGGGAATGCCTTTGCCGGACACATCGCCGATTACTAGAACCAAATGGTCGTCGTCTTTGAGGAAAAAATCGTAGAAATCGCCGCCAACTTCCTTTGCGGGAGTCATCGAGCCGTAGATGTCGAAATCAGTGCGGTCGGGGAAGGCTGGGAAAATACACGGAAGCATATCCGCTTGAATTGCGGTAGCGACCGAAAGTTCCGTTGAAATCCGCTCCTTTTCGGCGGTGACGCGGGTCAGTTCCGCAATGTTCCGAACGACATCGTATTCCATTTGGTGCACCGAATGGGCGAGAATGCCGATTTCGTCTTTGTTCTTGATTTGCAGAAGCCGGTCGCTCGGCTCGCCGCCCCAGGAGGCAAAATGGTCGGTCTCGCGCGTGACCAGAATAATCGGCTTGATGAAGTGCGTGTTGAAGTAACCCGAAAACAGCACGGCAAAGGCAATCGCGAACAAAATCTCAACGACAAGCACTTGCAAAAGAAACGTCCGCCGCGCGTCCACGAATTCCTGAATCGACTTTTGCGCCCCCAGAACAGCGACAACGCTTCCGTCCGCGTCGTACACCGGAACCATCGCCGTAATGTGCGAACCGCTCCGTGTTTTAAGCGTGTGGCGCACGATTGTCGCCCGCTCCTCAAAAACGCGCCGCGCCGAGTCGTTGTAATTCGGCTCGGTGTAGACTTCGCTGTACCCCAGCGGAAATTCAGTCCACTTGCCGCTTTTTTTGACGGGATTGTACAGATAGGTGATGTGCGTGTAGTCGGGGGCTTCAACCGCTGAGACATAGAGCAGATTCAGGTCGAACTTGTCTACAAAATCCTGCAAGATGTGGCGGACGGACTTCCATTCGTAGTCTGCTTCGGGGGAAGCAAGATAGTCGGGAAAACGCTCCGTGTTAAGAGTCTCCCGCGCAGTCTCGGCAATCGCACGGATACTCGCATCGTATTGCAATTGAAACTGCCGTGTAAACGACCAGTAGCTTGCCGCCGAAATGAGCGTGCAGAGCAAAAAGCCCGCAAGAACGACGCTTACGACAACTTTTTTGGTGATGACAGGGATTCGGCGACGATGCTTCATGGGTTAAAACTCCTCATACTTAAATTCTACTTACATCCAATGCACACGTGCCGTGTCGTAGCGGTTTTGCTGTGTACGCTCTGCCTTGGGGTAGCCGTAGGGGAAGAGTGCAAAAGCCCGGACGTTTTCAGGAAGCGAAAGGATTTGCTCCGCCTTTTTCATGCGCTCCTCATACGGGGCAAGCGAGAGCCATACGCCGCCAAGACCGAGCATATCCGCCTGTAGCCACAGATTTTCCAGTGCGATTGACAGGTCGATGGGCGCGAATTCGGGCAAGCGGCAGTCTCGCTTCCACACGGGAACTATCGCTTGCGGAGCACGGGCAATGCACGAGGCGTAGGGACTGCACGAGGAGAGATTTTCCAAGAGCGTCTTGTCTTTCACCATGTAGAATTCCCACGGCTGCTGGTTCGTGGAAGAGGGAGCTGCCATTGCCGCCTTGAGTAGAAGTTCCGTCTTTTCATCTTCCACCGGCTGTTCCAAAAACTGACGGACGCTCACGCGGTGGAATATCGGGTTGTATGCTGTTTCCATATTTTTCCTTTAGTCCTCGTTAATCACCAGGTTTTCAAACGCCTGCCACGTTACCCACACGGCGGCAGAAAAGCCCTGCACACTAAAAAGCCCGTAACCGTCATCGTCGATAATCACGTCCTCGCGCACTTTCCTCATGCAGTCGCGGAAGCACGTTCCGGAAAACCGCTTTCCCACGTACATCCGCTTTTTGCCGTCTCTCTTGTCGGAAAGAAGGAGCGCAAGTCCCGAATTCGGATGCGCGTCATCTCCCTCGCGCGTCCAGCCGATGCAGTCGTAGTCGTCGATGTAGTCGTGCTGCTCGCCGTAAGCATAGTCATGCCTCACACGCACCAACGTGCGCAGGCGCGGAATGGGGATGTTCCGTGTGCAGGGAATTCCGTACAGGTCGCCGTAGAAAAGGCAGGGCGTTCCGTTCTTGTGCAGCAGTATGAGCGCGTAGGCAACCTGCTTCATCCAAGAATTCACGAACGATTCAAGCGCCTGCCCCGGCTGGGAGTCGTGGTTGTCGATGAAGGTAATCGCGTTTTCGGGGCGGCGTTGCAAAAGAGTACCGTTCAGAATGTCCGCCATGTTGTAGTTTCCGTCCGCGTAGGACATCTGCCGGATGTTGAAGTGGAGCGGCACGTCAAAAATCTTCATGCTTCCATCCACCTGATTAAGATACTCCTCCAACACGCCCACGTCTCCATGCCAGTATTCGCCGATAACGGGCAGCTCCTCGCCCTTGTAGTCGCGCATGGCAGAAATCCACTCTTTTATGAAGGATGCGCTTATGTGCTTTACCGCGTCCATGCGGAAGCCCGATACACCCGTAAAGTCAAGGTACCACTTTCCCCAGCGGATAAGCTCAGCCTTGACATCGGGATTGTTCACGTCAACATCCGCTCCCATAAGATAGTCGAAATTCCCGAATTCCCGGCTCACGTCATGCGCCCAGGCTTTGTCCGCAAAACGGTAGACATTGCCCGTCACGGGGTTGTTGTTGTCCCAGTCCACGCCGGTAAAATGTGTGTGATTCCAAGTGAAGCCAGAGTATTTGCCTTTACGACCGGGGAACATAAAGCGGGTGGGCGCGGAAATCGTGTACGGCTCAGACCAGGTTTGATTCCTGTCGTTCGGGTTCACCTTGAGTGCCTGCACATCCTCAAAACTGTCCGCGCCCATGCGGTGGTTCAGCACGACATCGGCAAGCACACGAATGCCGCTTTTCTTGAATGCGCTCACCGCCTGCTGATATTCCTCGCGGCTTCCGTACTTGGTCTTGACTAAGCCTTTCTGGTCGAATTCGCCCAAGTCGTACATATCGTAGACCGCGTAGCCCACGTTGTCCTCAATAAAGCCCGCCTTATATGCCGGTGGAAGCCACACGTCGGTAATGCCGAATTCGGCAAGGCGCGGAGCCTGTGCGCGGCACTTCTTCCAAAGCACGTGGCTTCCTTCCACGTACCACTCAAAATACTGGATTATCGTCCTGTTCGTGTCGTTCTTCTTGCTCACAGCTCCACCTCCGTGTATGTGTTCACCACGGAAGGAGACGCATGAAATCTCGCAATCTGCGGCACAATCGTGGTGAAGTGCGCTGTCTTAAAGTGCGCGTCAAGGCTTTCTTGGTCGCGCCAGTATTCCAGAAGCACAAACTCCCCCGCCTTTTCCCTGTCTTGAAAAAGCGTGTACGAGATGTTGCCCTCCTCTTTGCGCGTTTCGGCAATCAGTTTTTTTATGAGCGGCAAGTATTCTGCGACCTTATTCGGCTGGATGTGGTCGCGGGCGGTGGACATAATCATCTGTGCGTCTCCTATAAATTTGTGCGGATGGTAAGACCGAGGTAGTTTTTGATGTCTCGGTTTACATCGCGCGAAATGGTGTAGAACAGGCGCGCCCCTTTTCCCATCTTGGTGAGGACGTACAATAACGCGCCTGTCGCCTGTATGGAAAAGTCGGCCTCGTCATCACTTGCTTCGGTGTAGTAGGTAACAGTCGATTCCGCCTGCACACCGTACAAGTCGTTGAACATATACTGCGCGTGGGGCGTAAACTCAAACCGGGTGGCGGCTTCGGTAAGGATTTTCCCGGGAAATTTGGGCACCGCGACTTTGGAATCGTCGTCGATAAGATACTGGTGAGCATACAAGCCGAAAGAAAATCCCTGCAAAATTTCAGGACTATATTCGATGTTCTCAACGAGCGTCAAGGCATCCGTTCCGTACTGATATATGTTTTCTCCATAGTAGCGGCTCTCGAGGCTGAACTTAAGATTCTTTACGGCGAACAGCTCGAACGACAGGTACGCATCCCCCGCAAAGTGATATCCGCCCGTTATGGCGAACGCATCCGTCGCGTATTTTGCGCTGAACGCAAGCAGGTTCTTGTTCAGTTCGGTCTCTCCCTCGTCGTTCGTGTCGCAGTGCTGGTCGCTTACCTGTGCGGCGACGGCAAGCCCCTTTACGGGAAACGCCACAAGTCTTACGCCACGGGAGCGTTCAGTGGCGTACTGGCAGAGGTTGAACTGCTCCATGCCGTTTGATATTGTGTAGCGGTCGGTTAGAATTCCGGCTTCCGCCACCACCATGTTGTCAAAGAATCTTGCGTACACTTGCGCGTATTTCAGGTTTGCTGCCGTCCAACTTGAGCTGTCAAACAAGTCCTTTTGCGCCTGATAGGCGAAAAGAATTCCGCTCCTTCCGTTGTCATAGGAGCCTCCGATTCTGATTCGGGCGAACAACTCTCCTCCAGAATAATACAGTCCGTTTGAATATCGCTTGGAAAATTCAATGGTGGAGTCGGTCAGGTTTGCGCTCGCCCCTGCTACCATGTAGCCAGAAAGTTTCAGTTCTCCCTGCGGAAACGCGGGAAAGAGAGAGATGAGCGTAAGAAGGGAAACTGCTACCCAAATTTTTTTCATGCCTGTACATCCTATTTTTGCGAAAGCGACACGCTGTAGCTGGTCTCGTCACCCTCGCCTGTCTTTGTAACGTTCACCGCAAAATGCTCATCATCTGCCGAAGTGAATTTCACGCTTCCCATGCCGATGACGCTAACCTCGTAGTCACTAACTCCACGGTCTGCCACGTTTTTCACGGTGGAGTCTGAGTAGTCCACATAGTACGGGAAAATTTTTGTTACAAGCGTGTCCTTTGAGATTGTGTACGCGGTGTTTGGCTCGTAGCCATCCGCAGGGCGCAAAATCAGGTTCATTTCCGACACATCGATGACCGCCTTGTATGCCTGGATAAAATCCTTCGTTTTGGCAAAATCGCGCAATGTCGTGGCAAATTCCTTGATTTTCACCCGCTCGGTCTGGAATTCGCCGTTTCTTTGGCTGAAGCTGTTGATGCCAAGCTCCGCCACACGGACGATATTCTGGTTTTCCGCGCAGGGCTTTACGGAAGAGGGCACTTCGATTGTTCCCGTGTTGATGACCGTCGTCACCCCGCCGTCTTTCTGGCTGTTGTACACCAAAATTCCATTTGCCACTGCATAAGGTGCTGCCGCCTCCCCCTGCACACAAGCGCGGAGTATGCCGTGGTTTACCAAGCTTCCCGATGTGCCGGGGTTCGCCCCGCCGGAAATAGCAAAAGCCCCCGGCATAAAAGGAAACAGCATACCGCCGAGCGGAGATGCAAGCCGTCCTTCGGAAATAGCAGTGATTTTCCCTGTGTTTATGCCGGAGGTGTCCTTGGTTACCCGCGTAAAAATCGCCCACACGGTGCTGTCGCCCTTCGCATACACCGAGCCGCTGTTTATGATGTCCACGCCTGTTTCTGTCGTGGTGAGCGCACGAATTGAAAATGTTCGCGCCACATCAATGTGAAGCGTACCGTTGTTTTCAATCCGCACATTTTTGTCCCCAAGTCCCGCGTTGATTCCGTGGACGTTCGCCCCCGCGCTCCCGCTTCCCGTAAGCGTCACCGTGCCGTTATTTATCATCGCCGAGTCCGGACCTGTGTACATCGGATGGCTAAAAAGCTCGCAAGTAGCGTCCGCGTCCTCTTCGTCATATACAAGGTTCAAGTCGCCGTTGTTTATGAGTTTTGAATTCTTTCCCGCGAACATTCCCCATGCAAATACGGCATCGTACTTGCGTGTGCGGTCTGTGGCAATTTTCAGCTGCTCCTTGAAGGCTGCGGCTATGTCCTTGTAATGCAAGGTAACCGAGCCGTTATTCGTAAGCGTTGCGTTGTCTGCAGGAACGAGATAGCCTTCCTGTGCGTCAGGTGCGGTGTCTTTTTCCATAGCCACCATGCCGTAAGAGCAGATGTTCAGGGCACTTTTTCCCATGATGCCACGCTTTACCCACTCAAAAACGCGCTCGCCTTTCGCTATATTTCCGCTTGATACGATTACGCCGTTATTCGTTGCCGCCTCTCCCGCGCCAACCATAATTTCTTTCGTGCTTTTCATTATGCCTTCTCCCTAGAATGTGAATTTTCCCGTCAGGTGAATCTGATGATTGCGGCTGTCCGCGCCGAACACGCCTCGATAGCCCGCGTCAATGAAGAACTGACCGATTTTGTGGCGGTATGAAAGCTCGAAAAGCCCCTGCACCGCGTCCTCCCGCGCGCCGTCATCGAATTCATCGTCCAGCATGGTGAGCGTCACTTCCGGCGCGTAAAGCCTGCCGCGAAGCCCTGCCGAGGCGAGCAAACTGCCGCCGTCCTTTTCTTTGGCAAAGTCGTGGATGAACGAAACTTTTGCCGTGCCGTAGAGAGCCTTGTAAGAGGTCATCTCCATGTCGTAGCCCGCGATGTGATAGCCCATGTAGCTCCACTCAAGTTCGGGAGCGTCAAAGAAGTGCAAGTAAGAAAAGCCGATTTCAGGACGGATTTCATTCTGACCCGGAATCTCGAACGTCTTTCCGCCGAAAAGCGACGCATACAGAACGTTCGCGTCGTTAGAACTTTCGCTCAAAAGCGCGTTCCCCGTCGATTCCGTCATGGCATACTCCGTGTCGCCCGTGGTTCGGAAGAAAGATGCTTGCGCACGAACCCACCAGGTTTCCGCAGGGAAGAGCGCCGCGTGAAGCCCCGCGCCGAAGCCGCTCAAATCGTTTTCGCTCTGGAATTCGCCGTCGTCCGATTTTGCAAAGGCGTAGCTTCCGTGTACGCCCGCGGTCAAAAGTTCGCCGAAGCCCCAGTCAAAGCCGAAAAGCCCGCCGAACACGTGGCTGTCCGTGTCGCCGTCGCGCGAAAGGAAAGACGCAAAGGGGCTGACATACACTTTCCGCGCAAGGCGGTCGGTAGTGTCAAGCTCGCGGTCAATCATGTCCATGTTCAGCCGCACGAAGTCCACGGGAAGCATGGCGGCGGAGGTAACGAGGTCTTTTGCCGCGCCTGAATCGTTGTTCAAGACAAGCGACACGCTGTAGCTTGTGTCGTCTCCCGTGCCGCTTCGGACCGTGCGCACCGTGTAGAAGTCGGGGAGCGCGGAAGTGAAGGCAATGCTATCCATGCCCGTAACGGGAACATCGGAGTTAGCGGTACTGGGCATGCTATCTACGGTATAGGTATTGTTGGTGGTATCTAGCTTCAAATAATAGGTATCGACTTTGGTAACAAGCGTATCGCCCGACACGGTGTAACTCGTTCCCGCTGTATAGCCGTCTGACGGGCGCAAGATGAGGTTCGCTTCTGAAAAGTCGATTTCGGATCCATACGCCTGGATAAAATCTTTCTTCGCTGCAAAGTCGCGGAGCGTCGTCGCAAAGTCCGTGATTTTTACCGTTCCATATCCATAATCAAATGTATTAATGCCGATTTCCGAAACGCGGACGATTCCGTTCGGTGCATCACTTGCCGAAACAGAAGAAAAAACATCAATGATTCCTGTGTTTTTGAGTGTCGCCGTGCCTACTACTTTGGAAATCGCCATGCCATTTGCGACTGCGTAAGGAGAAGCATTGTCGCCCTGAATATACGCGCGAACAATGCCTTCGTTGGAAAGGATTCCCGTATCACTACTACCTTGCGATGCCGCCATAGCAAGTGCACAGGGCATTCCTCCAGCTACCGTACCAGGTCGGGCATAGCCTAAATACTGAGGAAGTTGACCGTTTGAAATAGCAGTAATATAGCCTGTATTCAGATTTGTTTTGCCTCCGTACAACTGCGTGGCAAGCCCCAAAACCATTGCATTGCTTCTTGCAAACACTGTGCCAGAGTTTGTGATACAGCCATCTTTGACCGTTCCCGCAAGTGCAAGAGCTCTCACTATATCTGACCTGTCAAGATCAATATATACTGTTCCATTATTGATGATGTTCACATTGTTTGGAGAAGTCATGCCACGCGCTTGTGCTCCATAACAACCGCTCCCCGTTATCGCTATGCTTCCGTTGTTTGTGATAGTAGAGCCATCTCCCGCATACATTGCGTGGACGATCAGTTTGTAGGTGCTGTCAGGATCTATATCGTACACAACACTTATCGTGCCGTTGTTGGTCAGTGTTGAATTCTTCCCCGCAAGCATACCCCTGCCCATTATAGTTTCATACTTTTTCTGTGATTCTATTGTACTATCTTTGTCATCAAGTTCACTGACATATTGCGCTACCATTTCCTTATAGTTCAAGTTAATAGTGCCGTTGTTCGTAAGTGTAGCGTTTTCGGCATCTGTCAATGTTCTAAGAATTCTGTTACCAAAAGGCTGGCCCGACTGCGCCGCCATACCGTAAAAATGGATGCTGGTGCTTGCTCCTGCCGTTTTCTGCACTTCGCCGTTCGCCGTGATTATGCCGTCATTTACGGCTGTTTCTCCCGCAAGGACGGTAATCTCATTTTCTGCAAATACAGGCGTAAGTGCGCAAACAGCTGTCAGTGCTGATACAAAAAATCTTTTCATTTTCTCCTCCAGTGACTGTCAGTCGGCAAACTGGCTGTTGTACAGTTCCGCGTACAAGCCGTTTTCAGAAAGCAGGCTTTCGTGGGTTCCCTGCTCCACGATGTCGCCGTCCTTCATCACCAAAATCAAGTCCGCGTCCTTTATGGTAGAAAGCCTGTGCGCAATGACAAAGCTCGTTCTGCCCTCAAGCAGCTTGTCCATCGCCTTTTGAATCAAAAGCTCCGTGCGGGTGTCCACGCTGCTGGTCGCCTCGTCCAAAATCAGAATCTTGGGGTCGGCAATCATGGCCCTGGCAATCGTCAAAAGCTGCTTCTGTCCCTGTGAAACATTGGAAGCCTCTTCATTAAGAAGCGTGTCGTAGCCTTCGGGCATTGTCTCCAGGAAATGCTCGATTTGCGAGGAGCGGGCGGCGGCGGTAATCTCTTCTTCCGTAGCCCCGTCCTTGCCGTAGGCGATGTTCTCGCGCATGGTGCCGGAAAAAAGCCACGTTTCCTGCAAGACCATGCTGAACACGGTGCGGAGGTCATGCCGCGAAAGCTCGTGGATTGGAACGCCGTCGATACGGATTTCCCCGCCGGTCGGCTCGTAGAAACGCATGAGCAGGTTTACGAGCGTCGTCTTTCCCGCGCCCGTAGGACCGACGATGGCGACCATCTGCCCGGGCTGCACGTGCACGTCGATGTCGTGCATGAGCGTCTTTTCGGGCGTGTAGCCGAAGCGCAGATGGGAAAAATCCACCGCGCCCAAAAGCGGCTTCCCGTCAATCTTCTCGCCGTCAATCGCGCGGTACTGCTCCGCCGTCTCCGCTTCTTCCTTCTCGTCAAACACCTCAAACACACGCTCGGCAGAGGCGACGGCGGACTGCAGGTTGTTCAAAATGCTCGCAATCTGCAAGACAAAACGCTGGTACTGCTTCTGGTACTGGATGAGTGCCGTTATGTTTCCCAGCGAAAGATTTCCGCTTATGAAGAAGAACACGCCCATGCCGCAAATGGCGATGTACGAAAGGTTGTTGAAAAACCCGGAAAGCGGATTTATGATGAGCGACAAAAACTGCGCCTTGCGGCTCACCGTGTAGAGCGCGTCGTTCTTTTTTTCAAATTCCTCGCGTTTCTTATCCTCGTAATGGAACGCCTTGACCACGTTCATGCCGCTGAAAAGCTCTTCCACCGTGCTGTTCAAAATGCCCACGTGCTGCCACTGCTGCTTGAAATACATCTGGCTCACCGCAAGAATTTTCTTTGAGAAGAAAACGCCGAGCGAGAGGACGATTATGCAGACGACGGTTATCTTCCATGAGATAATCGCCATGAGGATAATGCAGCCGCCAATGGTCAGAATCGATGTGACGATTTGCGTAAGGCTTTGCTGCAACGCCGTGCCGATGTTGTCGATGTCGTTTGTCATGCGGCTCAGGATGTCGCCCTTTTGCCGGCTGTCAAAATAGCTGAACGGCAATTTCATGAGTTTTTTGTCCACATCGCGGCGGAGGTTGTACAAGGTCGTCTGAATGATTGAATTCATCGTCACATTCTGGACAAGCGCAAAAAGCATTTCCAAAAGATAGATGCCGCCGAGTACGAGGGCAAACCTGCCAATCCGCATAAAGTTGAACGGCTCATGCGTCATCACCCGATGCTGGAACGCATCGAGTGCCCGCGCGAACAAATAGGGCGCAAAAAGCGTGCAGGCTGTCGCCAAAATCGCGCACATCATCGCCAGAACAAGCTTGCCCTTAAGCCGCCCCATGTATGCAAGCAGCCGCTTGAACGAGGCGTTGAAATTCTTCGGCTTCGCCTTGCCTTTTTTTGCGGCGTTCGGATTTGCCGCGTTCTTGTTTGCCGCCTGTGGTTCTATAGTCTTGCTCATGCGCTTTTCTCCTCTTTGTCTGCGGTCTGTGACTGTGCAATTTCACGGTAGACGGCACACGTTTGCAAAAGTTCCTCATGAGTGCCGCTTCCCACCAGTTTTCCCGCGTCAAGAACAAGAATTTTGTCTGCATCTTGAATGGTGCTGACGCGCTGCGCCACGATGACCGTAACGGCGTTCCGCACCTCGGGTTTAAGCATTTTCCTAAGCGCGGCATCGGTCTTGAAGTCCAGCGCGGAAAAACTGTCGTCAAACAGATACACGTCGGCTTTCTTCACCAAGGCGCGGGCAATTGCAAGCCGCTGCCGCTGCCCGCCTGAAAAATTCGTGCCGCCCTGAGACACCGCCGTGTTCACGCCGTCTTTCTTTCCGTCCACGAATTCCCTCGATTGCGATACGTCGATGGCGTGCATAACCTCGTCTAGCGTCGCATCCGTTTTTCCAAAGCGCATATTGTCAAGGATTGTGCCGGAGAACAAAAACGCCTTTTGCGGCACGATGGCAAGATGCGCGTTCAAATCTTCAAGCGAGAGATTTCTGATGTCCACGCCGTCCACGCATACAGAGCCTTCGGTTACGTCGTAATGGCGCGAGATGAGGTTCAGGAGCGTGCTTTTTCCGCTTCCCGTGCCGCCGATAATCGCGATTGTCTCTCCCTTTTTTGCAGAAAAACTGATGTCTGAAAGCACGGGCTTTTCCGCCCCCGGGAACGAGAACGACACGTGCGAGAAGGCAAGCGAGGCTTCTTCCCCGCCTGAAACCCGCTCTGCTGCCTGAGGAGAAGTCACCGACGGCTCTTTTTCAAGCACTTCGTTTATGCGCCTTGCAGAAATCTGTCCGCGCGGCAGGATAATCATCATCACGGAGCAGATAGTAAAGGCGGTGAGTATCATCGAAACATACTGCGCGAACGCCTGCACGTCTCCGTAACTGACACTTCCCGCATCCATGTAATGCGCGCCGAACCATATCAATAGAAGATTCACTGCATTCACAAGGGCGGTCGTGACGGGCATAAGGATGAAAATGACAAGCTGCCCCTTTTGTGACCAGAATTTTAGGTCGCGGTTTGCCCCGTCAAAATGCCTTTCCTCAAATTCCTCGCGGTTGAACGCACGGATGACCCGCATGCCGTTCAATGCTTCGCGCACAAGGCGGTTCACCGTGTCGAGCTTTGTCTGCATGGTCTTGAAGATGTTCATACTGCGGAGCATGAAAACGACCATAATCACCACGGCGACGGGAAGAATGACGGCAAGCATCCAGCAAAGGCGGGGAACGGTCAGAAGTGCCACAATAATTCCGCCAAAAAACAAGAGCGGGGCGGTAAGGAAGCTTTGTAAAATCTGAATCAGCACCGTCTGTAGCTGCATGATGTCGTTCGTCTGCCGTGAAATGAGCGACGACGTTCCGATGCTTTCGATGTCGCCCTGCGAGAGTGTGCAGACATGGGAGAAAAGCGCCTTCCTCACGTCGCGGGAAAAGCCCATGGAAACGCCCGATGAAATGTGGGCGCACAGAACCGCCACCAGCACGCTCACTACGGCAACGGCGAGCATAATCGCCATGTAGCGGACTGCGACGGCTTGGTTTCCCGCGATTGCGCCCTGGTCGATAATCGGCTTTGAGAGCATGGGAAGCACAAGCGAGGACGTGCTTGTCAGAATGGTCATAAGCACCACGGCAAGCACGCCGCCTGTGTAGGGCTTCAAGTATTTTGCAAAAAGTTTCAGCATATTTTTTCCTAATTTTCCTTTGTAATTCTGCGCATGGGGCGGAACGGATACGCGCCGTTCATTCTGTCAGCGTAGTAGCCGTCAAAACCGAACTGGAAGTTGCACCCCCAGCCGAACGTGCCGCCGAAAACCGTGGACGACTGATAGAACCCTTGCGGCTTGGTATTCGTGTCCGGGAACAGTTCGGGGAAGAACCACTCGCTTCCCTCGTACAAATTGATGAGCGTGGCAAGTTCCTTGAGCGACGGCATTACCCAGTCGTCATAGCCGCCGAGCCTGAGTTCCTTGCAGAACACGAGCGCGTCTTTTTGCTTTAAAAGCGGTGTCTCTTCCTGCATCCACATAAGGCCGGTCGCCGTGTCCGTCACGGTTTTGTCCGCGTTCACGATAAAGCGCTCTTTTGAGGGAATGCGGAACGGGTCGTCACCGCCGCTTACCGCACGAACATTCGCGCGCCGTGTCTTTGGATAGGGAACGGAGCAACCGTAGCCGAAATAAATTCCCCAGGCAAGGTCGGAGTCGGTCTTGCCGCTGACACCCGTCCAATAGCAGTCGCCCTTCGCGTTTGGAAACAGGGCGCGGTCAATGGCGGGATAGCCATCGTCATAGACTGCAATGCTTCTTAGCTCTTCCCGCCCCGGAAGCCGCCAGTCGGTCTTTCCGAGGTAGTGCATATCGTTCAGCGCACGGACATATTCATGCGCCTCGTTCCAGGTAAGCAAGACATCCTCATGCGCGTTGTCCCATAAAAGCCCGGTCTGTTCATCGCGCACGGCTTTGCCGTCCTCCTCCGCCGTATATTTCTGCGCCGTCCACACGCGCTCTGCGTCCAACCCCCAAATTCTATCCGCTGCAACTTCGCGGCCTTTCAGGTCAAACGCCTTTGTCTGCCCTGTATGCGTGATAACGAACGGCTTTTTCTCCGTCTGGGAAGCAGGGGCAGGCTTCGCTCCGTCCGCGTAGCGCACTGCGCGGGAAAGAAGCGGCGCGTCTCTTCCGCCGTAGTAGCCGTCATAGCCCATCGTAAAATTCGTGACCCATGCGAAGTGGTTCTCGAACACGCCGTTTGCCGCGTAGTGCAGCATCGCCTCGTTTTGCGGCATGGGGAACGCGGAAAAAAGCCAGCTTTGCGCATTCACGTCGAGGTTCAAAATGGTGTTCAGCTCCTTGATATTCGGAAGCCGCCAGTCGCTGTAGCCTGCAAGGGAAAGATTCGCGCAGAATTTTTCCGCTTGTTTTGGTCCCATGCGCGGGTTCGTGTCTTTCTGCCACATAAGACCTGTCGCCGCGTCCGTTACCGTGCCGTCGCCGTTGTCGGTAAAGCGGCTTGCATCGCTCTCGCCAAAACGCCGGTCGTTTCCACTACGCACGGCAAGCACGAAATTCTTAGCGTCCTGCCGTTTTGCAATGCCGCTTCCGAAACCTGAATACAGCACCCAGGAAAAATAGTCTTGCAAGCGGTAGACGTTCTTCGTCCAGTAGTCGCCCACGGGACAATTTCCGAAAATGAGTGGAATCACGCCGTCCGTTCGGCTGTAGTCCATGATTGAGCGCAGTTCGTCCTTATTCGGCACCCGCCAGTCGTCATAGCCGCCGAATTTCGCCGTGTTCAGTTCAGAGGCGTGAACATCGGCAGCCTCAGAAAAGGTGAACGTCTTTCCGCCAAAGTTCACATCGGATTCGTTCGGAGATTTTACTTCCCAGTACAGTCCTGTGTTTTCGTCAAAGATGACGCGCACTCCGCCGGCATAGTCTGCGCCGGTTGCACATTCTTTTCCCGCGCCATCGAATTTACGGAACGGGGATACGGGATATGCTGCAAGTGATTCAAAAAGTTTCATATATAAATTCCTCGCTCCTACATCGACTTGTTCATGTTCGCAAACACATCGCCGTCAATAGCGACATCGACCAAGACAGGCTTATTCAGCGCGATAGCCTTCTTCAAAGTCGGCTCCAAGTCCTCAGCCTTTTCCACGCGGAAACCGTCCGCGCCGCAAGATTTTGCATAGGCAACATAATCGGGATTCATAAAGCCCATGTAGGCGTGGTCGTTGAACATATTGAGCAGGAATTTTTTGATGACGTTGAATTCTCCGTTGTCAAAAATCACCCAGACGACGGGAATGTTGTTCTGTACGGCGGTCAGAAGCTCAAAGCCCGCCATAAGATAGCAACCGTCGCCGCTTCCCGAGATGACAACCTTGTCGGGGTTCGCGCACTTTACGCCGATACAGCCGTTGGTGTGACTCGCCATGGGGCCGAAGCTTCCGGGGTTCTGATACCGCTGATTCTTTCCCAGCTTCATATACTCGGAAAGCCAGAGCATGTGGGAGCCGGCATCGCCCATGATGATTGCGTTCTCTGGGGCTACGGCAGAGATGGCGCGAGCAACATCAGCGGGATGGATTTTCTTTGCAGTACCCTGATTTGGAAGGTCAATCCATTTTTTCTTGTCAGCCGTAATTGCGGGAGCGTTTCCCGCCGTCATGCCGCCCATTTCGTCAATCTGAGTAAGGATTGCAGAAAGAGCCGCCTTTGCGTCCGCCACAATGGAAAGATCGGCGGCATACACCTTGTTGATTTCCTTGGGGTCGATGTTGATGTGCAGAAGCGTCTTGTTGTCATACAGGTCTTCTTTGAAAAGGAGCGTCGCGTTCTCGGCAAAGGAATTTCCCACGGCAAGCACCACGTCCGCCTTTTCAAAATAATCCATGGCAACGGGGTCTCCGGTCGTGCCGTACACGCCCAATGAAAGCGGATGCGTTTCGTCCAAATAGCCTTTCGCGTCCATCGTGGTGACAAACGGAATCTGCATCCCCTCGACAAGGCGCATAAGTTCATCCTTTGCACCCGCGCGGATACAGCCGTAGCCGACAAGGGCGAGTATGTTTTCTTTTTTCTCCTTCGCCGAAAGCAAGCGGGCGGCAAATTCCTTTGCGGCGGACGGCTTGGGAAGGCACGGCTTTATGCTCAATTTGATAGAACGGAAATTCGGCACTTGTGCCGTTGTGATGTTCTTGGGGATATGGATGTGGACGGGGCCAGGTCTTCCGTCAAACGCGGTGTTTATCGCGTCCTCCATGATGTCGCAGATTTGGCTTGCGTCCTCGACGATGTAGGACTTTTTCGTGGTCGCGCTGAACATCTTGTGAGAATCGGGGGTGCGCGAAAGCCCGGATGACTCATTCAGGCAGCCTTTTCCGCGGACGTTCTTTGACGCATAGCCTGTGATGGCAAGCACGGGAAGCGAGTCAGAAAAAGCTACCGCCATGCCGGAAAACAGATTGAACGCGCCGGGACCGCCAGTGGCAAAGCATACGCCCAGGTTGTCGGGATTGAACATCGTGTAGCCGCATGCCATAAAGGATGCCGCCTGTTCGTTCCGCACGATTACCGTCTTGATTTTCTTTGAGTCGCGCAGGGAAAGCAGCATGGAGGCATTCACCTGCCCCGTGCTTCCGAACACATGAGATACCCGCCCCGTCTCTTCCAAAATGCGTACAACTGCCTGATTCACGTCCATCTTTTCTGCTCCTTTCTTCTATTTATTCCACTCGGATTCGTTGAATTTGCCTCTGATTGGCCCTATCTTGCGGTTTGAAAACAACTGACCGTCTGTCGCGGTGTCTTCCAGCGAATGACCGTCAAAAAACAGGTACACCCTGTCTCTCGGTACGCCCGTTTCCTGTGAGAAAATCTCGATATACTTTTCTGCGATGCGCTCTTTCTGGCTTTTTGCAAGCTCCAGACTCTGTACAGTAATGCACGGCATAGGTTCCTCCTCCAAAGCCGCAGCGGGAAAGCCCTGTTGCTAGCCCGTTGCGGCAAAAATTTAGCGGTTAAAATAAATGCGCTGATTCTTCACGTCTTCGCCTGCGGCAATCTTGTCAAGAACCTTGACCAAAAGCTGACCGTATGCGCGGGAAGACTCAACTGAACACGCCGTCACAAACGGCCAGTCGAATTCCGCTTCCATATCGTCGCGTGAGCACTTTACGCGGCTGATAACAGAGCCCTCAGGACCGACTGCATCGGCGATGAGGTATTCCTCCGGATACAAGAAGCCGGGCGTGTGCACATCGGTATGCTTGTTGTCCTCGGTCTCGCCGTACATTTCAAACGTGAAGTCGTAGTCCGGTCCGTAGAAATCCCATGCGTGCGGGTGGGCGACAATGCGCTTTCCATTCACGATGCTCTTGTAGCCTGTCTTGGGGTCGCGGCAGAACACCAGCGTGGCAACCGCATAGCACAAGGAGCCGATGAGCTTTCCGTCGTAGTAGGCATCCATAATCAGCTTGTGCAAGTTGTAGTTGTTCGCCATGTCGAGCATTGCGCCAAGACCGCCTGTCAGGGCAATCGCGTCGTAATCCTTCATGTTCGCGTCCTTGAACGCAATCGGATGCGCCCACTCATCGCCGTCCACCAGCTCCTTAATGCGGTCGCAGACTTCTTTCGGGTTCGTCTTGACGTTCTGCACGGGGTCTACAAAGTCCGGGTCCACGCTGATTTTAAGCGGAAGCGGCTTTTTGCCCTTCGGAGTAGCAAGCGTACATTCGTAGCCGGCTTTTACCAACGCATCCCACGGAGCCTGCAATTCTTCGCCCCATGAGCCATAGTTCGTCGCACAGACGAGCACCTTCAATTTCTTAGCCATTTTCGGCCTCCTTAATAAAAAAATTGCTATTCGATTTCTTTCGGAATGTCCTCTTTAATCGGGTTGAAGAGGTCGATTGCCTCCGTCTCGCCGAGCGCGATAAATTTGTGCTTGACGTTCGGCGGCACAAAGTAGCAGTCGCCCTCGTGGATTTCGTACTCTTCCGAGTCGAGCCAGATTTTAAATCCGCCCTTGATGACGTAGCCGAACTGCTCCGCCTCATGGCTGTGCCAGTCCACCACCGCGCCGTCTTCCATGTTCCAGTGCAAGCCGTTCATGCGCGTTCCGCGTCCAAGTTCCTGCATAAGGATTCCCTGCGCAGTCTTCTTCTTGCGGAGTTTTTCCCTGATTACAATCGCGTTCTCATACATTGTCTGTCCTCCTATTTGCTCACCAAAGAAAGAAGTTCCTTTGCGAACACGCCGTGATGTCCGCCCGTGCGGGCTGTCACCAAGTCGCCGTCAATGCACACATCCTTGTCGCAGTAGTTCATTCCCGCGTTCACGACGTGCGAGACGATGTTGTTGTGGCATGTAACGCTCCGCCCTGCGAACGCTTCCTTTACAGGGCCTGCAATCCAGAGCGAATGGCAGATAAAGCCCTTCACGATGCTCTTTTTTGCCATAACCCTGCGGATAAAATTTGCGGCGGGAGAAGCGTCGCCCGGCTTTTCGGTGTACAAGAGGTAGTCTGACACATAGCCTGCGGGCACGATGATTGCGGCGTAGGTAGCTAGCTCCTCGTCGCTCATGTCCTCAAAGCTACGCTCTGCGGTAAGCTCCGCCTGCCACTCCAAGCCCTTGAACGTAAGGCTCTTCTGCCCCCACAATCTCGTCAAAAAGACCACTTCAAAGCCTTCGGTCTCAAAGAATGTCTTATAATAGAAAACTTCCTTTTCGATGAAGCGGTTTTCTATCAAGATTCCGATTTTCTTTGCCATACGCCCGTCCTTTTAGATGAACTGCACGAAATTGTCGCAGCCGGTCATTTCAAGCACTTCCTTCACTTCGCTTCGGACATCTTTCATCACGATTTCGGTATCAACACCGAGCTTCTGCTTTGCGAAGATGATGACTCGAAGCCCCGCGCTCGCGATGTACGCAAGCTCCTTTGCGTTAAACGTCACGCGCTTGATGTCCTTTCCCTTGAGTGCGGTGAGCGCTTCGTGCAGCTTCGGCGCGACCGTCGCGTCAAGGCGACCCACAAGGTCAACATCCACATTTCCGTCCTGTTCTTTTACGGTAAAATCAAACATAATTGCTCCTTAATGAATAAAAAGTTCTATTTTTGATGACGAGCTTTTAAAGCCCCGTCATCGTTTTTGCCCCAGCAAAAGCATGACGCTCCGAGGGGCAAGAATTGCCCGCCCCGGAACGGAGCTTCCCTTCAGTGCGTCATCTGCCGTGTAGGCGACGACCTTCCACGAAACGCCCTCCGGCACGACGGGAAGTTCGAATTCAAGCCCGTCCCAGTAGGAATTGACCGCGCAGTAGATGAACGAATCTTTTTCCGTGCCGTACTCTGCCGCGCTCTCCACATACATGAAGCCGAATGCCAGAAACGGACGTGAGCAGTCGATGTTCCATGCCTTCGTGCCGTGCAGCGAGAATTCGGGATAGCCAGAGGAATTCACGCCCGTGAAGAAATCCGTCCGCCGTAGAACGGGATGCGCTTTCCTGAACGCGATGAGCGTCTTGAAGAACTCGAACACATCGCGGTTCTGAGAAAGCCGCCTCCAGTCCAACCATGAGATTTCATTGTCCTGGCAGTAGGCGTTGTTGTTTCCGAACTGCGTGTTCAAAAACTCGTCGCCTGAAAGCAGCATGGGGATTCCCCGGCTCAAAAGCAAAATGCTCGCCGCGTTCTTCACCTGCCGCTTCCTAAGCGCGTTGATTTCCGCGTCTTCAGTTTCGCCCTCGACTCCGCAGTTCCAGCTGTCGTTGTCGTTGGAGCCGTCGCAGTTTTCCTCGCCGTTCGCTTCGTTGTGCTTTCCGTTGTAGGAGACCAAATCGTACAGCGTAAACCCGTCATGGCAGGTGACGAAGTTGATTGACGCTTCCGAGCAGCGGTCCCAGTACAGGTCGGGAGAGCCTTGCAACCTCACGGCAAGTTCAGGGCCGGAAGCGGCATCGCCTTTGATGAATTTGCGCAACGTGTCGCGGTACTTTCCGTTCCATTCCGCCCATCGCCCCCAAGAGGGGAATCTTCCCACCTGGTACAGACCGCCCGCATCCCACGCTTCCGCAATCAACTTGGTTTTTCCCAGAATTGCGTCGTGCGCCAGAGCCTCCAAAAGCGGCGGGCTTGTCATGGGCGCACCGTTTGAGTCGCGCGACAGAATCGAGGCGAGGTCAAAGCGGAAGCCGTCAATGTGGTAGTCCGACACCCAGTAGCGCAGGCAGTCAAGAATGTGGTTCCGCACGATGGCGTTGTTGCAGTTCATCGTGTTTCCGCAGCCGGAAAAATTGTAGTAATAGCCGTCGGGGGTCAAAAGGTAATAGGACTTGTTGTCGATTCCCCGGTAGGAAATGTACGGCCCCATTTCGTTTCCCTCCGCCGTGTGGTTGAAAACTACGTCCAGCATGACTTCTATGCCCGCCTTGTGCAGATGCTTTATGAGGTTTTTAAGCTCGTCTGCCGCAAGCCCCAGCGGCGCGGAAGCCGCATAGCCCGACTTCGGCGCGTAGAAATTCACCGTGGAATAGCCCCAGTAGTTGTACAGCCTCTTTCCGTCAAGGACGCGGCTGTTTTCAAATTCATCGAATTCAAAAATGGGAAGCAACTCCACGCAGTTTACGCCGAGTTCTTTAAGATACGGAATTTTGTCCAAAAGAGCGGCGAACGTACCCTTATGCTTGCAGCCGCTTGAGTCATGCCGGGTAAAGCCGCGCACATGGGCTTCGTAAATCACCAAGTCTTTCATGGGGATTTCAAGAGGCTTGTCGCCTTCCCATGCAAAGTCCTCCGGAATTACGCAGCCCCTGTGCTGGAAGGGCTCGCTCCAGTCAGGCTCACATCCCCACACGCTCCGCCCGCTCACGAGCTTCGCGTATGGGTCAAGCAGCACCTTCGTGCGGTCAAAGCGGTAGCCTTCCTTTGGATTAAAATGGCCGTCAAATCGGTAGCCGTACTCCAAGTCCTCATAATCCTGCCCGTAGACAATCATCGAAAACACGTTTCCGATGCGGAATTCTTCGGGGAACGGCAGGACGGCATACGGCTCTTTCTGCCCGTGGTGATACAAAAGCAGCTCGCAGCTCGTCGCATCGCGTGAGAAAATCGAAAAATTGATGCCGTCGCTTCCAATCAGGCTTGCGCCGAAAGGCTGCACCCGCCCGTGCCGGAAGCGGATGCCGTCCTTTTCGTGCGTCGGCATTTCGTCAATTCGCACCATAAAATTATGCAATCCCTAAAAATTTAGTTTGTCGGAACGAGCGTCACCTTGATTTTTGGCGCTTCGTTTGTCGCGGGAATCGTCACCGTAAGGTTTTCCGCGTCAAATTTGTTCCAGGCAGTTCCGTTCACGCTCACCTCGCTGATTTTCACCGAGCCTTTCGGCAAAATGTCGGGCGACACGCGCAGGATGTTGTCTCTGAACGCACCCGGCTGCGGCTTGAAGTACAGGTCGAGCGGCTTTTTCGTGGCAAGCAGATTGATGTACACGGCGGAAAGATAGCACAGCTCCACCGAGTGATACGCGCTCATCGAGTGGCTTCCCTTGCGCCGCTCCGTGCCGAGGAGGTATGGCAGACCGTTGTTCAGCACGTTGAAGTACACCGCACCGTCGTCGTGGTCAAGGAAGAACGTGTTGTAGAACGCGGCAGACTCACGCGCATACTTCAAGTATTCTTCTTTTCCGAGAAGTCCGTACAGAATCTGGTAGGCAAGGATTCCCTGCTCCTGCTGCCACCACGCCTTGCGGTCGTGCCAGGCAAAGCGGTGGAAATTCTCGCCCTCGAATTCTTTCCGCTCCATAACGTCGTACCAGCCGAAACGCTGAGCATCCATGCCGACCTTCGGCATTTCCGAGGCGATTTTCTCCGCGAATTTCACGTAGTCGTCGCTGTGCTTGTAGCTTTCGATTCGCATGAGGTTCCAGGCGATTTTCAGGTTGTGGCCGACAACGCCGCGGTTCTGCTGCCAGCCCCAGTGGTAGTCGTGGCTCCAGTCCTCGTTGAATTTTTCCTGCACGAACGGGCTGTGATCGTAGTCGGGAAAGTGCTTTGCAATCGTGTCGGCGGTCTCGACCAGAAAATCCCAGTATTTTTTCTCATCGCTTGCAAGGCAGAGGTTGATAAGGTAGGCGGGGGCATGGTCTCCCACGCTGTTCCAGTTTTTCTTTCCTTTATTTCCGCCCAGGCTTTCTGCAAGCGGGTCAAGGAACACGGGGTCGATGTGCGAGTAGTAGCCGCCGCGCTTTTCGTCGCGGAAGAATTTGAACAAATCGACCGTCATCTGAATATCGCGGTACACCGACGGATTTCCAGTGATGCGGTAGGTCTGCGTAAGACCCGCAAGCGCGTAAATCTGCTCGTACATCGGAATCGCGTCGTAGTCATCGCCGAATTCAGACGCAAATACCTTGTGCTCCCTGCCGTCCTTAACATCGATGCCGTGATACCAGTAGACGATATTCTCATCCGTGTCGTAGAATTTGAGATGATCCTGCATATATTTGCAGCCCTTTTCCGCCGCCTCAAGGAAGCGGTCTTCGCCGGTCAGCATGAATGCCGAAGCCATGCCGTAAATCATGCGGGAAATCGTGTCCGTTTCCTGGCGGTAGGTAGACTCATCGCGCTCGCCGGTGAGCATGAGAGAAGTGCGGTAGTTGTCGTAGTTGATTTCACCCGATCCGAACTGCGCCTTGATGAAAAAGTCGCAGATTTCGCCCGCCTGCTTTGCCCACCAGTTCTGTTCCTCAAAGCGGAACTCGCTCTTGTCTTTTCCGGGGAAGTCGATGCACTTCGCCTCGAACACATAGTTGTCGCCCGCCTCGCCGTTCGGATAGAAAATTCCGTACACAAAAAGCATTTGCCCGGGCTTTAAAAGCTTTTTTATCATCGCGGTCGCGTCCGCATACGGCTCGCCCAAGTTGCGCAAAAGACGCGCGTACAAGTTGCTGCCCAGAATGACCGTAAATTCGCGTCCGTCGGTCGTGGTCATGCTGAACGACTCGCCGCCGTCGTATTCCTTGACGTAGCCCGAAATCAAGTCGGAAAATTCCAGTTTGCTGATTTTCATGAAAGACTCCTTTGTGCGGGATTTTTCCCATATTATCTTGACAGACGGTTGATGCCACGCAGCAAACGTCTGTCGATTTTCCAAGAAAGCCTGAAAGGATTTCTTAGAAAATCCTTTTACGCATAAGAAGGACGTTTTTCCCCTCCTCGCGTTCATAACGATATTCAACCGTGTCCATGATTTTCTTGACCATGAAGATGCCGTAGCCACCGATTGTCATCTCGTCCGCGTTCCCTGTCGCAGGGGCGCCCTTTGCGAGCGGATTGAACGGAACGCCCCCGTCGCTGAAAATGAGGTAGGCGTAGCCGTCCTTGAGCGCACAGTCAATTTCCACCGGCCGTTCGGGGGAAGACTCGGGATAGGCGTAGCTTGCGATGTTCGTAAAAATTTCTTCCACCACGATGTCGATTTTTGAAAGGAACTGCCCGGGGCAGCCAAAAGCGGAAAATGTTTCATGCACAAAATCAGTCACAGGCGAAAGATTTTCCATTTGCGCTTGGAATCCGGCTTTTTCAAAGCGTTCGTATTGTTCGGGTGTCAAAATGCGCCTCCTTGCCCAAAGGCTACGACAATACAAAACGGCGGCAGCATATCACCAGACACACTGCCACCGCGTAAAAATAAGAGAATAGTTGTATATGTAAGAAAGAAAAAAGCTTTAGAAAATATACTACATAAGAGTATAGTGGGGGGGGGAGTAATTACATCATCAAATTCTCGCTGCAAGAAGGACAAAGAAGAAACAAGCTGGAGATTTTTTTCACTAATGCAAACCATAAGATAAGGCTATCATTAGATTTCCGATTTCGCAAGCGGAATATTGAAAATTTTCTTGCGGCGAACGGCTACCGACTTCCCACTGAAGCCGAATGGGAATACCTAGCGCGGGGGCGGCGGGCTGTATTTTTATAAAATCTGTGCTACAATACCTTCATGCAACCGCGAAAAATGCCGATTGGCGTACAGGATTTTGAAAATCTCATAAAAAACAGATTTGTGTATGTGGATAAAACCGCTTATGTTTATAGCCTTGTGCAGGGACACGTTTATTTTCTCTCCCGTCCGCGCCGGTTCGGGAAGTCGCTTTTTCTCTCCACGCTGAAACAATATTTTCTGGGCAACAAGGACATTTTTAAAGGACATGCGATTGAAAAACTCGAAGAAGAGAACCCGACCGCCTTTGACGGCGTGGCTTGGGCGAAGCATCCGGTGATTTACATTGACTTGAATTCCGAAAAATATGAGAACAGCGACTCGCTCAACTTCGCCTTAAACCGCTCATTGGAACTGGCGGAACACGAACTGGGGGTCGAAACCAACGAGAAAACGCTGTCAGGGCGATTCATACAACTGATAAGAAAGGCAGTAGCAAAAACAGGTCGTCAGGCGGTCGTGCTGGTGGACGAGTACGACAAGCCGCTTTTGCAGACAATTGACAATCGCGCGCTGTTCGATGACTACCGCGCCACGCTCAAAGCCTTTTACGGCGTACTCAAAAGCGAGGACGCTTCCCTGCGCTTCTCCATGCTCACGGGCGTGACGAAATTCAGCCAGGTTTCCGTGTGGAGTGACCTGAACAATCTGCGCGACATTTCGTTGTCGGAAGAGTTTGCTGGAATCTGCGGAATAACCACATGGTACCGTGCTTGTTTGAGCGATAAAATCGAGGCTTTTTTGTCATAGAATCAGCTATGAAGCGAATCTTTTATTTCTACATAAGACAAGGTTATGTGGATTTTTCTTCAAATTCTGCCCCTTCTTTGCCGATAATACAAGCAAATGGCAGAAAATACGCCCAAAAACATCAATATTTCCTCCGAAGCCCTGCAAGCGTTCATTCAGCAGCAGTCTGACAAAGCGTCCGACCTATCAAACATGACCGCGCAGGAATTTCTTGCGCGGTTTCAGAACTACGCGGAACAGGAGCGTCAGGATGCTTTCAACAGGAAGATAAAGCTCTCAAAAGTTGAATATGACGGCGAGAAGGACTTATTTCTACAGTCATTTGAGAGCCAGGACACGCGCGATGCTTACTGCCGCTCAATCAACTTCGCCGAGGAATATGCGGCGACGCTTGAAAAGTCTATCCTTGAATTTACGCCAGCCGAAGCCGATGATTTCATCTACAGCCAGAAAGAACGTTCCCCGGCATCAGTCAGGCGGGATGTCGCGGCCGTTTCGTCGTTCTTCACGTTCCTGGAACGCCGCCACAAGGGCATCACAAATCCGCTCCGTGGAACACGCGCTCGCCCCAAGAAAAAAGGAGTACGACCGGAGGCATTCCCCACAACGGAAGAGGTCGAATACATCATTTCACACTTAAAAGATGAGAAACTTTTTCTTATTGTATACATTATTGCACATCGAGGACTTCGTGTGGGGGCTTTTCAAGGGCTTTCAGTCCGTGGGGAAAACTTCAAGACAATCAGCAAGGGCAAGGAATGTAAGGGAACGTTCAGCACGGAAATCATCGAAAAAATGAAGGCACTGAACCTTTCGCTCAACGCTCCGTTTGCGGACATCGACACGGTGAGCCTGAAATCGAAAATCAAGTACGAGGTTGAAAAAATGTTCCTTGCGGGAGAAATAAAAGCTCCCTACTCCGCCCACGACTTCCGCCACTACTACGCTGCCACCGAATACGAGAAAGATCACGACATCTACCGCGTGTCAAAGCTCCTGAACCACGCGAGCATCGCCGTCACGGAAACATATCTCAAAAGCATCAATGTGATTGTCTAACAAACTTTTTCCATTAATTCCTATACTTACCTAAAGCCACAGGCTTTAAGGAGTATTTATGGAATATTGCAATTTTAAGATTCTTGCGGATGGAATTTCATTTGAAAGAACTTCATACGCAGAAATTGAAACAAGAAAAATGACTGCGCTTGATTTTCTTTTGGAAAATTTTTCTTTGACCGATGATGAAAAGTCTAATCTGAAAAAGCGGGAACAAACAAAAGTGGGAGCATATCCGCTGGATGAAATCCCTTTTGTTTATCGGACACAAGAATTCAAACTGTGTAGAATAAGGCGAATAATCGAAGTTTCGGACTATCTCCTGCAAGTCCTGAAGCTGGCAGAAAAGATAGCAACCAGAATCAAAGATGTTTGGCAAAACAATGACAGCGAGAAATATTTAAGGCTTCTGCTTGAAATCAATGCCGACAAGGACAACCTTATGTTTTCAAGGAATTGCCACAAAGTAAAAGAGGCGTACACAAAACTAATTCAGGAAATCCCGAAGGATTTTATACCGATAAAACCTACCGCCGGAGGGCAGAATAAAAACTGTTCGACGGCGGTTTTTTTATGCCTTCACGATTTTTTAACAGCCCTTGAAAATGAATTCTTCTTTTTTGTCACTTCGGATGTTTTCCTGAACAATCCGATAGGCGAAACGATTTTTGTCATACCCTACTCGCTTTACAGGCGGTTTAATTTTGAATACAGCGGGCTGACCGCAACGGAGCGGTTTTCTTTTTCGGTTGACAATCCAGCAAAGTATGCAGAGGAAAAACTTGAATTTTACACGGAAGTCCAAAAAGAACTGGAGAATATTCTGAAAGAAGCAAGCAAAATCAAAATGGCCCTGTTGCAGAAAGCAGACGACTGCTTGATTGAGAAAATTATATGCCGTTTTGAAAATACATTTTCGGGTCAAACTTACGGCAGACTGACAAAAATCAAGCGGTTTATTGAAGACATCGGATTCAGGGAAAAACTCACGCTTTTCTTCTGTGAGTTGCAACTTGATTCTATAGACTTGCTTGAATTCAACAAAAATTTTGGGAAAGAAAGCAATCTTCTAAAAAGTTTCGATGCTAAGGATGCCTGTTATTTTTTCCATTTGCTTTGCAAGCGATACTTTCCAAATGAAAAAATCGGGCTTACTGAATTCGCACGGCTTGCCAATCTTTACACAGATAAAGAGTCACCGAGGAGCATATTGTCACGGAACAAAGCGGAGTTCGAGAAAGGAAGTTATTGTTTTTCTTCAAGAAACAGACAGAGATATGAGGAAATTTTGGAGAGATGACATGCGGAAGATAGCGTGTATGGGGGGAATTGAGAGCATCCCCATTTCCGCAAGGATTTTACTCATATTCAATCACTTCATATTCGACCCTATCCAAAAATCTGTGTAAATGGCAAAGTTCAATTAAATGCGGGAACA
>CAMOIE010000012.1 GCA_946615905.1 uncultured Treponema sp.
GCCGGGGCTCTCCCGCGCATGCGGAGGGGGCGGATTGTGTCATCTGGACGGACGCTCGCACTCTCTCTTGCGCCCTTAGGGGGAAAAAAAACTTGACAGATTACTTTTTTTTTGTATAGTGTGCCAACCCTTGATTGGCATCAATGGTTAAGGAGATTTTTTTATGAAGAAAATTTTTGCCACACTTACAATCTGTGCTGCTCTTGCACTTTCTGCCTGTACGACTTTTAGACCTGTTTCATCTGGTTCGGGAGTTGTCGGAGCCAAAAAAGGCGAGGCTACAGCTTCATACCTGTTCGGTTTGCCACTCGGACAGGACAATACTATGCTTGCTGCCGCTAATGCTGCTGGAATCAAGAACATTGCGACTGTTGACCAGAAGATTGTCAACTATCTTGGTTTCTTTATGACTGCCACGACAATTGTTACTGGAGAGTAATTTTTACTATTGTAAGCGTAAGCCGATTTCCATTAGTTGGAGGTCGGCTTTTTTTTATTCGTGTGGAGGGTTTAATACCTCGTCCCTATGGGTGAACCTGACTGCGATTCCAATTACGAATCAACATAACACGCAGGTTTGCCCCTGGGGTGTTGATTTTTTTGAGTGAGTTTGAAAAACTTAAAAAATCTGTTCTGATATAGATTTATTTTTCACTTGGGTATATACTAACTTTACAAATTCTGAATTTTTGTCATTTTGAGTTTTGACGGAGTTAAGATGGAAAAGACGCTTCCTAGAATGTTTAGAAAGGTTGCCCATGAATACCCGGACGTTGCATGGCAGATGTCTCGTTTTTCTGATGGACACTTTGAGCCGACCACATATAAAGAAGGCTACGAGAACGCAATCAATTTTGCGGGCGGACTTTTGAATTTAGGAGTTGTCCGCGGCGACCATATCGGAATGATTTCTGACAACCGCAAGGAATGGCAGCAGGCTGACATGGGCTTGCTTTCAATCGGTGCAATTGATGTTCCCCGTGGCTGTGACGCTACAATCGGCGACTTGAAATACATTCTTTCCTTTGCCGAGTGCAAATACGTCATCGTGGAGAATTCCGCTCAGATTAAAAAGATCTGCTCAATCAAAGACGATCTTCCGACTGTAAAATATCTGATTATTTTTGAAGACCCCAAGGACGAGGATTTTGAGGAAGCAAAAAAAGCTGATTTTACGCTGACTTCATTTAATAAAATTCTTGAGGAAGGTAAAGTCTACAATCAGGCCAATCCCGGAAAAGTCGAAGAGGAAATGGACAAGGGTCAGTGGGATGACCTGGCGGGAATTATTTTCACTTCCGGAACGACTGGCCAGCCAAAGGGCGTAATGCTCAGCCACGGAAACTTTATCACCCAGCTTGACGATATTGACGAGCGTGTTCCCCTTTATCCCGGAGACAGGGGACTTTTGGTTCTTCCGATTTGGCATGCCTTTGAGCGTTCTGTTGAGTACGTTGTCACAAGTCAGGCGGCAACCCTCTGCTATTCAAAACCCGTAGGCCCGATTCTCCTTGCAGATTTGAAGACATTGAATCCACAGGTCATTCCTGCCGTTCCCCGCGTTTTTGAGGCTGTCTACGATGGAATTTACCGCAAAATGCGCAAAACAGGCGGAGTCGTGAACCTCCTCTTCAAATTCTTTACGCGGGTCGCATTGATTCACGCGAAGATTGACCGGGTTCTTTTTGACAAGACCTCAAGATTCGGAATTGACAAGAGATGGTTGCAGTGGCCGGGCTTTGTCCTTCCCTGGCTGATTTTGTACCCGATAAAACTTTTGGGCGTGGCATTGATTTTTAGAAAAATTCGCAAAATGCTGGGCAACAACTTCCGCGAGGGAGTTGCCGGAGGCGGCGCGCTTCCGCCAGCAGTTGACAAATTTTTCTGGGCGATTGGAGTTACTTTGGTTGAAGGTTACGGCCTTACAGAGACCGCCCCGATTATTTCCGTGCGTCCGCTTAAAAGACCGGTTTTCGGCAACGTCGGCGCGGCAATCCGCGATTTGGCGGCAAAGGTCGTTGACCCTGTTACTGGCAAGGATGTCGGCAAGGGCAAAAAAGGCGTTCTGATGGTTAAGGGCGGAACAGTCATGAAGGGCTACTACAAGCAGCCGGAGTTGACCGCAAAAGTAATCGATGAGGACGGCTGGTTCAACACCGGTGACATCGCGATTTTGACGGTGAACAATGAGATTTGCCTGAAAGGCCGCATTAAGGACACAATCGTTCAGACTGGCGGCGAGAACGTAGAGCCGCTCCCGATTGAGATGAAAATTCAGGAGTCCCGCTTTGTCCAGACGGCTGTTGTTGTCGGACAGGACCAGCGTTATCTGGCGGCTTTGATTGTGCCCGAACAGCAGGAAATCGAGGCCTTTGCAAAAGAAGCTGAGATTCCCTACAAAAAATACGAGGATTTGCTCAAGACTCCGCAGGTCAACCACTTGATTGAGACTGAGATTTCTTCCCGCGTGAATTCCAAGAACGGCTTTAAGATGTTCGAGAGAATCAACACCTTCTGCCTGCTTCCAAAGACATTCGAGGTCGGCGTGGAGCTTTCTGCAAAACAGGAGATTATGCGCTACAGAATCAACGAGATTTACGCCAAGGAAATCAAGAATTTGTTCAAATAGCGGCAGCGCTGGTAGCCCCGGAGTTCCCGCAGATTGCTGTGTTTCGACTCGCTCAACCACCGCAATCTGCGGGAATGAGCGTTAGCGAAGGGCGGACATAGCGGCCAGCCGGAGGCTGGTGCCGCCCGTATAAATAGAAAACATTACCTTAAAATAAGGAGATAAACATGATTATCAAACCGATGATTCGTTCAAACATCTGTATCAACTCACACCCGATTGGATGTGCAAAAGACACAGAAAACCAGATCCAGTACGTGATTTCGCAGAAGGCAAAACGTGGAGTTAAATCTGCTAAAGAAGGCGGATATGCCCCAAAGACTGTCCTCGTCCTCGGATGCTCAACAGGCTACGGACTTGCTTCTCGCATTTCAGCTGCCTTTGAATACGGAGCTGACACAATCGGCGTTTCATTTGAGAAAGAAGGACGCGAGACAAAGGGCGGAACCCCTGGTTGGTACAACAACATGACTTTTGACCGCGAGGCAAAAAAAGCCGGTCTCAAGACAGTCACATTCAACATGGACGCCTTTTCTGACGAGTGCCGCCAGACTGTAATCGACGAAGTTAAAAAGTGGGGGGCAAAATTCGACCTTATCGTATACTCACTCGCTTCTCCGGTTCGCACAGACCCCGACACAAAGGTTATGTACAAGTCTGTAATCAAACCTGTCGGACAGGCTTATGGCGGACTTTCACTCGACATGATGACTGGCGTTCTTTCTCAGATGGAGGCTCAGCCTGCACAGGGCGATGATGTCCCCAACACTGTGAAAGTAATGGGCGGTGAAGACTGGGAAAGATGGATTAAACAGCTCATGGAGGCTGGAGTTCTTGCTGACGGCTGCCGCACACTCGCATACTCATACATCGGACCGAAGCTGAGCCACGCAATCTACCGCGACGGAACAATCGGTGCTGCAAAGAAGGACTTGGAAGCCCGCGCCCACAACATCTCAAAATCTTTGGAAAAAATCGGCGGAGCCGCATACGTCTCTGAGAACAAGGGTCTGATTACACGGTCTTCTTCAGTTATCCCGATTATCTGCCTCTACCTTGGATGCTTGTTCAAGGTCATGAAGGAGAAAGGAACTCACGAGGGCTGCATCGAGCAGATGGAGCGCCTTTTTGCCGAGCGTCTTTACAGAGCTGACAAAAAAGTTCCGACTGACGAAGAGGGAAGAATCCGCATTGACGACTGGGAGCTTGACCCCGATACTCAGGCCAAGGTTGACGAACTTATGAGCGGAATTACTCAGGAAAATGTCGCAGAACGCTGTGACATCGCTGGAATCCGCCATGACTTCCTTATGATTAACGGCTTTGACGTGCCAGGCGTTGACTATGAGAAAGAAGTCACTGACATGAGCAAAATTGACTAAATTTTGATTAAAATCGATTGAGTCAGAAATGATTTAAAAGAAGAAAGCCCGCTCCTAATATTCCGGAGCGGGCTTTCTTTATAGTCTCAAATCAAAACTATTTGAGTGAGATTTTGTGAACGCGAGAGCCGTTGTCGAAGATTGTGTAAGTTCCGGCTTCGAGTTTTACAGTGAGAGTCTCAAGCGGCTGCTTCTGCAAGTTGTCTTTTGAGACGAGAACTTTTCCGTCTTTGTCTACGACTGCAATGAAGCGGACGGGAGCTGCATCACCGTTTCCTGAAACTACCATTGTGAGAGTTCCGGCTTTTGCAAGAACCAACTCGAATTTACCTCTTGCTGTGTCTTTTGCCTCAAGTGTGGCTCCGCCCTTGTCAGCTGTGATGTAGGGAGAGGGATCGCCCGGATCCTGCAAATACTTGAATTTGCTTCCGGCTACGATAGACAATGTTGCGTCTTTAGAACCATCGAGAGCTTTTACTTCGAAGTTCTGTTCCCAATCTTTGTATGCGTTGGAAATTACGCCATCGTTGGGCTTTGTTCCGAAATCCCATGCTGAGAATTCTCCAGCGGCGAGAGTCGGACCGGCTTTTTTCTGTGCGCCTTCAAGAAGTTTTGCGCGAGCTTCTGCTGAGGGCTGAACCTGCTCTGTTGTACCGCAAGATGCGAGACCGAAAGTCAAGAGAGCTGCCATCGCAGCTGCTGCAAGTTTTGAAACTTTTCTTAATGACATTTATTTTTACCTCCTTTAAATGTCTAAATAATAGAAAATCATAACACAATATTTAGAAAAATGCAAAAAAATAAATTATGCAGGAAAAACGGTTTGACAAAAACTTGCCCCCTAGGGAAAATAAAAATATTATGGAAAAAGAAGAAAAAACTGAGAATATCAAAATTGTAAAAACTGCGAAAAAAAGGAATCCCTTGCTTCTTCTATTCGGAACTTTTTTTGCGGTGATTTTGACTTTGCTGATTTTGCTTGCCGGACTTCTGGTTTTTTGCGCCTTGGACAAAAAATCCCCGCTGGCTGTTCTTCCGCCGGAATTTTCCGCATATATCCACACTGACTCTCTTTATGATGCGGTGAATCCTCTTTTGGACTTGGAAGCTGCCGAAGTCCTGCTTTCTTCCCCCCAGTTTACGCAATACCGGAAGCCTTTTATGGATTTCCGCTCTTCTCCGCTGCGGACGAACAGATTTTTGAAAATTCTTTCTTCAAGAAAAATTGACGCGGCTCTTTACGGGGCGATGAATAATCAGAAGAATTTTGTCGCCAGCCTTGATCTTTCATATCTTTCATTTGCAAGCCGCTGGGCCTATTTGATTTTTCCCCGCCTGAATATTAAAGTTCCGGGACTAAGCTATTTTCCGGAGGAAAAAGTTTTTCAGTATCAGCAGGGGAAAACTTTGATTTATGCGAAGGCTGTAAAAAATCTTTTGATTGTCTCTGACCGCTACGAGCTTTTTGCCCAAGCCTACCAGGGACAGAACGAAAGCTCTTATTCTGACTTGCAAAAAGACCAACTGACTAAAAAAACTAATCAGAGAATCCGCCTTGTCGTGAATGCCGCTCCTATGGCCATGCTTGCCGCCGGAAACGACCCGATGCTTTCTGGACTTGCCCGTCTGATTTCCCCGGAAACTTTTTCTGTGGTCTCTTTTGATATTACCGACAGCCAGATTGACGTGGAGCTTTCTCTTCCGGTTCACCCTGATGCTGACCGGCCGACTTCTCTTGACGGACTTGTGACAAAGGATTCGGAGCTTCCTGTTTTGCTTACCCGCCTGAGCGGTCTTACCCAGTATTACACGATTTTAAATGCCGGAAGTCTTGAAGAATTGAAAAACGCCTTGTTCCCACTTCTTCCGCCGGAGAAAAACGCTGACGGACTTTGGAAGACTGCTGAAGGTGCATGCAAGTCTCTTTTCTCGCTTTCGCTTGAGGACATGCTTTTTTCCTGGTCTGGAAAAGAATTCGCCGTTCTTGGAATTGAGGGCAAAAATGACCCGGTTTTCGCGATTCAAGTAAAGGATGAGAAAAAACGGGCTGAGATTTTTGACAAAATCGTTTCTTCTTTCCTTATAAAGGACGATACTTCCCTTGTTTTGGGCGGAGTCCGTTTGCCGAAGTTGCAGCTGCCCGGCTATTTGGATTCGCTTTTGAGGCTTTTCGGTCTGACGATTCCTGCTCCTTATTATCTGCTTCAAGACGGATTCATTTATTTTTCTGAAAGCTCTGAGTGCCTTTCCGCTGTTTACACTTCAATCAACGACGGCAAAAAACTTTCCGCAAATCAAAACTGGAAGGACGTTTCTGCCGGTCGCGACTCAAAATCTGCGGTCAGCCTTTACTATGACTTGGAACATTCTTCCCCCTTCTTTTTGCGAAGCAACGATATTTTTGTGAAAATCCTAAAGCTCTACACTATTGGACGCGCGGATTTTTCAGTGAAAAGTCAAAATCTGACGGTTTCGCTCAAGGCTGTTGCCCGCCGGTCCGGTGACTTGCGGTCGATTGCCGGTTATCCGATTGACTTGGCGGGGCTGCCCGCTCAGGAAATAATCGCCGGTTCGGGAAAAAATCCTGACCGTATTTTCTGGCTTGAGGACGGTCATCTTGTGAAGTCTCTGGAGCTTGCCTCATTAAAAGTCTCAGAATTTGACATGAATGATTCCGGCTGGATTTTGGGAACTGGTCAAAAACTTTCTGGCGGGGGAGTCCTTTGGGCTTTGACAAAAAACGGCGCCCTTTATCTTTTGGACGGGCAGCTGAAAACTGTGGAAAATTTTCCGGTCATGTTTGAGTCTAATCCTTCTGCCTGCGGAACTGCTTATGGAAAAGAAATCGTAATTCCGCTGGAGGACTCAAGTCTTACCTTCGTTGATGCTTCCGGCAGGGGGAAAATGATTCCTCTGGAGCTTTCCGGTTCCGTAAAATCATCTCCGGCTGTGAGCGGCAAAACTATCGCCATTTATGACAAGGGCTTTGCCGGGAAAATCATTCAGATTGAGGACGCTGTGATTCAGTCCTATCAGATGGACATTCCTGGAATCGCTTTCGGCTCTCCTGCGATTGTAAAGGACGGCTCCAAAACCTACACGGGAATAATCACCCAGGCCGGGGAGGTTTCAGTCTGGTCGGACGGGCAGATGCTGGAGGAATTCCCATTTAAAGTTGACGGTCTTTTTTATACGAATCTTGTCGCCGGTGAAAAATGCTTTTACGCCCTTTCTGATTCTGCGGTGATTTATAAGATTTTCCTTGACGGCCGGGTTGATGTCGTGAAAATTCCTGACGCATCCGCCAAAAATGCGACTATGGCCGTGCTGGAGCCTCGTAAAAACGGAAAGAAGGGGCTTTACATTTGCGCTGACGGCAACGTGATTTACGGCTTTAAGGAAAATCTGGAGCTTATGACAGGCTTCCCCCTGACCGGTTGGGGAATTCCAGCCTTTGCGGATGCCAACGGTGATGGAGAACTTGATTTGCTGGCGGTCACTTTGAATAAAAAACTTGTCGCCTGGAATTTGCGCTAAAAATTGGAGAAAAGTGAATATGAAAAAAAATATTTTTTTTGCTAGTCTTCTGGCCCTGATTTTCGCCTCTTGCACAAGTATGCAGGACGTTTATGTGAATCCCGATGAAGTTGAGAAATCATCGGACATTCAAAAGATAGAGCGGCAGCTTGCCTTTTTGGATGCGGAGTTGCTTGAAAAGTCTGGCGAAAGGGATTTTTCAAAGTCTGATTTTAATAAAAAGGTAAAAGAACTTTCTTCCCTTGCCGAGGATGCCCTTGCCGTTCCTGAAATCCAGAAAATTCAGCAGGCCCGCCTTTATTCTCTTGAGGGAATTGCAGGAGTTTTGTACGGTGACAAGTCCGCCGCCGCTGACTGTCTCGAACGGGCGCAGAAAATCTCAAAATTTGACGTGAAGTCTATCGCCCTTGCCTTCCGTCTTGGGAAAATTAACGAGCCGCTTACGGATTCCGCTTCTGCCCAGGACAAGGCTCTGCTTCTTTTGGAAAAGGCCGTCGATTCCTACAAAAAAGGAGATTTCGCAGATTCCGCCGCGAATTTTGACTCAGCTTTTATTTCACTTGACCCATTTTACCGGGAGGCTTACGGGAAGATCCGGGACAAGGCTTGGGAATTGCGGAACGAAAATTCTGATTCTGACCTTGATTTGCTGACGCTTAAAAAAATCACCCTTTCCCAGATGGTGAAAATCGCCGAAAGTCAAAATTCTTCACTTTTTTTCAATTGGACTGCCGGGAAGAATCTTTCAGAAAAGGACTTGTTCGGCAAAATCTTGGCTGCTGGTCTTTTGGAGTCAAAATCCCTTGCTTCCGCTGAAAAATTGACCGGACAAATTCCCGCCACGAGAATTCTCGCCGCCCGCTTTTTGTGGAACGTGTACATTTCTAGAAAGCCCGGGGAAAATCCCGTGAAATATTCGAATTTATACAAAAGCCGGAATACGCCATCCCCAGTTCCTGATTTGGATGTGAATTCTCCTGATTTTGACGCGGTTTTGGCCTGTGTTGAAAGAGAATTCCTGTCGCTGCCTGACGGAATCAATTTCAAGGGGGAAGAAAATATTTCCGCAGTTGAATTTGCCTCTTCAATCAAAAAAATAAAATAGAAGACAATCTTAAGGAAAACTAAAATCTTCGATTAATCTTCCTTTACTTTAGGATTTTCTTGGGTTATTATTAAAGGGACATTTTTAGATGTAATTTCTTTGGAGGAAAGTCAAAAATGATTAAGACAGTAAAAGACGTAGACCTTAAAGGCAAACGCATTATCATGCGCGTTGATTTTAACGTTCCGATGAAAGACGGTGTTGTTCAGGACGACACTCGCATTATGGCAGCTTTGCCCACAATCAAATATATTCTTGAGCAGTCACCCCGCTCACTCGTTCTTATGAGCCACTTGGGCGACCCCAAAAAGGACGTGAAAAAGGCCGCTGAAAAAGCAGCAAAAGCCGGAAAAGAATGGACTGACGCAGACGCAGAAAAATTCATCAATGGAAAGAACCGCATGAAGCCGGTCGTTGAGTATTTCGCAAAAAAACTCGGCAAAGAAGTCACATTCCTTCCTGATGCCCTCGGACAGAAATCCGCAATCGATGCTCTGCCTGAAGGTGCAGTAGCAATGCTTGAGAATGTCCGCTTCCACAAAGAAGAGACTTCAAAAGATGACGCTGAGCGCGAAACAATGGCCAAGGAACTGGCAACTTACGGAGACATTTTCGTAAACGATGCTTTCGGAACTGCCCACCGCGACCAGGCTTCTACTGCCACAATCGCGAAATTCATGAAAGACCAGCCCGTTGGCGGCTTCCTGATGGAAAAAGAAGTTAAGTACATCCAGCCGATGGTTACAAATCCTGAAAAACCGATGACTGCCATTATCGGCGGCGCAAAGGTTTCATCAAAAATCGCTGTTTTGGAATCTCTGATGAAGAACGCTTCAACGCTGATTATCGGCGGTGGTATGGCCTACACATTCTTGAAGGCTCAGGGACACTCAATCGGAAAGTCTTTGGTTGAGGATGACTTCATCGATACAGCAAAGAACTTGCTTTCAAAGGCCGCTGAGAAAAACGTCAAGATTCTTCTTCCTGTGGACCACGTTGCCGCAAAAGAATTCGCTGACAAAGACCCGGTCGCAGTTGACAACATCGACTTGCCTGAGGATTTGATGGGTATGGACGTTGGACCTAAGACTGTCGCAGCTTACAAGGACGCGATTTTGGCTTCAAAATCAATCGTCTGGAACGGACCTGTCGGAGTATTCGAGTTCGAGAACTTTGCGAAGGGAACTGAGGCTGTCGCCCGCCTGGTGGCTGAGGCTACAGGCAAAGGCGCGATGACTGTTGTCGGCGGCGGAGACTCTGTTGCTGCTGTTAACAAGTTCAACCTCGCGGACAAGATGAGCCACGTCTCAACAGGCGGTGGTGCCTCACTTGAATTCCTTGAGGGAAAGACTTTGCCAGGAATCGCTATCTTAGCACAGAAATAAATTCTAGAGCTAAGATAAAGAGTTTTCATTTGGCCGCATAAGGCGGCGGCCATTTTTGCCTTGCAAAAAACATGAAAACTCTCACTTCATAAAATTATTTGACTAAAGGCGGACTAACATGAGAAACAAATACATTGCCGGAAACTGGAAGATGAATATGGACAAGGCCTCTGCTGTCGCACTTGCCAAGGACTTGGTGAGCGGACTCAAGGACTGTTCTAAAAAAATCATGATAGCTCCGCCTTTTGTTTATCTTGACGCGGTGGCTCAGGTTGTGGGCGGAACAAATATTTTGCTCGGTGCCCAGAATCTTGCCGCCACGGATAACGGCGCCCACACAGGCGAGGTTTCAGCTGTCATGCTGAAAGACATCGGTGTTCAGACTGTCATTTTGGGTCACTCGGAGCGTCGCTATGAATTCGGTGAGACTGACGAGTTAATCAATAAAAAAGTCCACAAGGCTCTTGATACGGGACTCGATGTAGTGATTTGTATCGGAGAGCTTTTGGCACAGCGCGAGGTCGGTCGGGCTGAGAAAGTTTGTGAACGTCAGTTGAACACTGCCCTGGCAGGGGTAGGGAAGGAGCTTTTACCCCGCGTGACGATTGCATACGAGCCTGTCTGGGCTATCGGAACTGGAAAGACAGCGACTCCCCTTGATGCCCAGAAAATTCACGCCTACGCACGCTCTGTAATCGCAAAAATGTATTCACAGAAAGAGGCTGATGAAATGCTTTTTCAGTACGGCGGTTCGATGAACATGAAGAACGGAGAGGAGTTGCTTGCCCAGCCTGACATTGACGGCGGCTTGATTGGCGGCGCTTCATTAAAGGCCGAGACTTTCATTCCAATTTGCGGATTTTAATTTCTTTTAATATGCCGGCTTTTCACTAATTTTTTAGGTTCATTGACTAGGGAACCGTTTTTTCGGTAAAATAGTCGGCAGAAAATTAAAGTAATCCTCTCTTTTGGATTTTTCTTGGAGTTTAAAAAATGGGTGCTATTGGTATTCTTTGTTTGGTTGCGTTCGTAATCATTTGTGTCTTGCTTGTTCTTCTCGTCCTCGTTCAGGAAGAAGATAACAGCGGAATGGGCGGTTTGCTCGGCGGTGGAAATTCTGCCGCTTTTGGTGCCCATCAGGCGAGCGTTCTTACAAAGGCAACTGTTGTTCTCGCAGTTCTTTTCTTTTTAGTGACATTTGCGTTGGCAAAGATTCTTCCGAAAAAGACTTCAACTCTTGAAGCTGACTTGCAGGCTCAGGCTGTAGAAGAAGGAAAAGCAGTGGAAGAGTCAAACTCAACAGAGTCTTCATCTGCTGACTGGTGGAAAAATGACCAGGCGGCAAACGAAGCGACGGAAACTGCTCCTGTAGAAGCAACACCGGAAACAACTTCCGCGGCAAACTAATCCGGCGGTAGATAATGCTGCTTGGAGAGATTTTCCCGGAAAAAACTATAAAAGTCGGCCTTGAGAGCGAAGACAAGGATGAGCTTTTTGAAGAAATGGTAGAAGTTCTTCATCTGGCTCACCCGGAATTAGACCGCGCAGAGGCCTTGGCTGAATTGAAAAGCCGTGAAGAAAAAATGAGTACCGGAATCATGCATTTGGTTGCGGTGCCTCATGCCGAAGTCAAAAGTCTCAAAGGGACAATTGGCGCAATCGGTATTTCTCGCAGCGGAATTGACTACGAATCTTTGGACAAGGCTCCAGTCTATATTGTCTTTATGTTGGTGGCCGGACCTGGAGAGACGGAACGTCATATTCAAATATTGAAGAAACTTGCTGGAATTTTGATGAAAAAAGATTTCGTGGCCATGATGCAAAAGTGTACGACTGCGCATGAAGTTTACGAGTTGATTTCACAGGCCGAGTCTGGGGATTAAAATTACAGCATTGTCTTGAATCGGTTCAGGAGGCGGATTTATGTCTAGCAACGAAGTTGATGTAATCAATCATCTTTTGGAGGTGGAAAAAGCTGCTTCTGAACTGACTGCTTCTGCCCAAAAAGACGCCGAGAAGATTCTTTCCGAGGCAAAAGCTGATGCCGATTATCAATTCAAATCCCGCCTTGAGAAAATCAACGCGAATTTGGAAGTCGATTTACAGTCAAGAATAAAAGCCTGCGATGAAAAGACTTCCGCCGAAATTTCTTCTTATAAAGAGAGAATCTCCTCTTCTGTAAAAAATCAAAAAGATTTTAATTCCCTTTTGGATTCAATTTTCGCTGGAAAAGAAATCAAAGTTTCCGGGGCGAGAGCTTAATGGATAGAGCTGCCGCCGCCGCGTATGTCTACGCAAAATCAAGTGGAATGCTCGCAAAGTCTTATGCAGCTGAACGTTCTGCAAGGCTTTTTCAGGCAAAGTCCCTGAAAGATTTATATACGCTGCTTTTTTCGGACGAAATTCCCGCCGTTCCTGAGAATCTTCTTGCAAAAGAAATCGAAATTAAAGCTGAACAGCAGTTTATCGATGACTATATCGGTCTCCTTTCCGCTTATGACAAGCCTGAATTCCTTCACTTGCAGCTTTTACACACTTTTGATTACGAAAATCTGAAAATGCTGGGTGCTGCCCTCCCTTCAGAAAGGCAGTCGCTGCCGAAAATTGCGGATACACACCAGTTCGCGCTTTTTAATTACGCTGCATGGCCGGAGATTTCAAAAGTCACAGCAGAGTCGGACGTTTCTTGGTACAATAAATTCCCAGAAGTGACTGAGCAGCATGATTTTGACCTCAGGCTTGATAATCAATACGTCAAGGACTTGTGGGCTGGGGTCAAGCGTTTGTCTGGGGATGACTTCAAAGTCGCCAAATCTTTAATCGGTAAGGAAATAATTTACAATAACATAATTTGGGTTTTGCGCCTAAAAGTCTATTATCGCATGAATTCTGAGGAAATCAAAAATCAGTTGGTCTGCGAAAAATCTTTCGACAAGGACGACTATTTTGCAGGTCCCGCGTTTAGAATCCTTGAGAACGACGCATCTTCTTATGACGACTGGAAATCATGGAAATACTCTGATATGCTGAATCCGCACGAGGAAGGCGTTGTCTGGGAAATAGATCCGAGCTGGGTTGAAAAACTCATGAGGCAGGACGTGATTTTGCACGCGCGCAGGGCTTTCCACACAAATCCGCTGAGTCCGGTAGCTTTGGTCGCATGGTTCAAACTCAAGCAGAACGAACTTGACTCAATCAGAACGGCTGCGGAGGGCTTGAGACTTTCTCTTGATTCGGGCGAACTTTTGGAGGCCGCTCTTTTTCCGGCTTCAGAAAATAAAAATACGGGGAGGAAATAAATGGCACGGACAACACCGATGCGGCTTGTCGAACTTATGATTTTAAAAAGCGACATTTCGACCGTCGTTGAATTTTTAGGCAAGCAGAAAAATTTCCAATTTCAGGACCGTGCCTCACCGGCTCCAGACGACGAGAAAAATAAGGAAAATCCTGATGAGGACATCCTGTTGAAACTTCAGCAGGCAAGGCAGACGCTGGCTGTTGACGATATTTCTTCTGCTGATGTGGATGCCGCCACAGTCCCGACTGAAAAAGACCGTGCGGATGCGAAAGAATTTTTGCAGATTGTTGAGAGCCTTTACGAGCGGGAACTTGCCGCGACGGACGAACTTCACCGGGCAACTGACGCTCTTACGGAGGCGAAGGCTTTTTCAAATTTGAAAGTTCCCTATTCAGAGCTTGACCACCTTTCATTCCTTTCGCTGAGAATCGGAAAAATTGACCCGACCCAACTTGACGTTATAAAAGCGGCTATTGGAAACAGGGCAGTAATCGTTCCTCTGGGAGAGGACAAGTCAAGAATTCTTGCGGCGACTTCAAAAAGGGCAAGGTTTTCTCTCGACACAGAGTTGAAGAATCTCGGCTTTGTTCCGATTGAAATTCCTGAGTCTTTTGCAGGTGTTCCTGATGAAATCCTTGGAGGACTTGAGAAAGAGGCTTCCGATGCGGAAAATACTGTGAAAATCCTCGCGGAGGAAAAAAAGAATCTTGCCACGACCCATGCGGCCTTGCTCCGTCACCTGCTTGCGACTTTTTCGATTTCAAGTCAGATTCAGGCAAAACTTTTGGAGCTTGAGGCTACGAATCTCGTCTACAGGATTACAGGATGGATTCCTGAGAGAAATTCCCACCAAATGATGAAGGATTTGGACAAAATCACCGAGGGAAGAATCGCAATCCGCGTTTACCAGCCAAAAGAAGTTCCGACTGTCATTTCAGGCGTGGAAAAAGTTCCTGTGAGCTTAAAGCACGGAAAATTCGTCAGCGCGTTTGAGCGGATGATTTTTTCTTACGGCTCCCCGGTTTACGGTACGATTGACCCGACTCCCTTTGTCGCCCTTTTCTTTACTTTGCTTTTTGGAATCATGTTCGGTGACGCGGGTCAGGGCTTGGTCTTCCTGCTTGCCGGACTTTTGATGTCAAAAAACATAATCAAAGTCGGAAACTGGAATAAATTCGCCCCGATTTTCATTGGAATCGGCTGCACCTCAATGGTCATGGGCTTTTTGACCGGAGAATTTTTTGCGAATTCCCAGATTCTTCTTCCTGCTTCTCGATTTATAAAGGGTCTTTTCGGTGTGACTGACCCGGAGGCTTTGAACGAGCCTATTTTGGAGATGATGCCTTCCGCTTCCCGCATAAAGTCCATGTTCATTTTCTTTGGATTTACTTGTGCGGTCGGATTTTTCATCAACTCAATCGGACTTGTCATAAACATAATCAACCTTTTCAGCCGTGGAAAAATCGGCAAGGCTTTGTTCGGAAAGACTGGAATTTCCGGGACGGTTTTCTTCTGGTACGTGATTATTTTGGCAGTGAGAATCGCGGCCTTCCACCACAGCGTTTCTGTCTGCGATTTGATTGTTGTCGGGCTGACGCTGATTGGAACCGCATTCTCGGAGCCTCTTGCCCGCCTTGTTGACGGTCAGCACCCTGTGATTGAGAACGGAATGCTGACCTTCTTTATTGAAGCCTTTGTTGAGCTACTGGAGCTTGTATCAACATATTTGAGCAATTCGATTTCATTTGTCCGTGTCGGAGCTTTTGCACTTGCCCACGCTGTTTTGGGCTACATAATCGGCACTCTGATGAATATGGTTCCGGTCGGCGCAAACCTTTTGGTCGGAGTCATCGGAAACGGAATTGTTGTCGTCCTTGAGGGAATGATTGTGGCTATTCAGGTTATCCGCTTGCAATACTATGAGTTCTTCTCAAAATTCTTCAATGAAACGGGAAAGGAATTTAAGCCTTTCGCGTTTGAATATAAATAAAGTCGTCATTAAAGTGAGGTAGACTTATGAATAAGAAATTTGTGTCTGTCGTCGCAGCTCTTCTGCTTGCGGGAACTGCTGCCCTTTTTGCTCAGGAAGCCGCTTCTGAGCCTGTCGCTCCGGCTCCTGTTGAAAACGTTGCTCCCGTGACTGGAAACAACGCTGCTCCTGTCGCTGAGACTCAAAAGACCGCTGATTCTAGCGTAATCAAGTATATCGCTGCTGGTCTTGCGGTCGGAATCGCCTGTATCGCCGGTGGTATGGCTGTAGGAAAAATCGGTGCGGCCGCTATGGGCGCGATGAGCGAAAATGCCGAGCTTTCAGGAAAGGCACTTCCTTTCGTCGGTTTGGCAGAAGGTATCTGTCTTTGGGGCTTCCTTGTCGCTCTTTTGATTATCATCCTGTAAAAAAATTGGGGTTATTTTGGAATATTTTGTAATCGGTGAACGGGAATTAGTTCTTGCATTCAAACTCGTCGGCGTGGAAGGAGCGTCTGCATTCAGCAGAAATGAGGCTTTGCAGGCCTTTAACCGCGTGACGGGTCAGAATGAGGGGGAGAATTTAGCCGTTTCCGAGCGTCCAAAAGTACTCATTTTGACGGAAGCTGTTTCTGCCATGCTGGAGGAAGAAGTCCTTGCCTGGCAGAAAAAAGCCGGTTACCCGCTGATTGTCGAAATTCCCGGTCTACAAGGTCATCTTGAGGGCAAAAAATCGCTTACAGATTCAATCCGGGAAGCAGTTGGTATTAATGTTTAGGAAAGAAAATGGAAGAGTTACGTTCAACCGAAATTCTTGATAAAGAAATTGAAAACGACGCGCGCAAAAAGGCCGCCAAAATAATCTCATCCGCACAAGAAGAAGCGAAAAAGATTCTTGAGGATGTTGATTCCCGCGTGGAGGCAGCCCAAAAGGAGCGGACGGAATTCTATCAGGAAAAAATCAGTCGCTACGAAAAAAATGCCGAGGCTTCGGTTCCGCTGGAAAAAGAGAGATTTTTGGTTTCTTTTTATTCCGGGGAAGTTGCAAAGGCTTTCAACGAATATTTGAAAAGTCTCGGGGCGGAAAAACGTCTGGCTCTTCTCGAAGAAAAAATTCCGGCTTTTAAGGACGCTCTCGGCAGCAAGAAAGTCTCTGCCGTTGTTTATGGATTGGAGCTTGGAGCCGCAAAAAAAATGCTGGAAAAATCACTCGGAAAGAATTTGGCCGAAGTGAGCGAAGTCCTCTTTGAAAAATCAGGTGAAAGCCCGGAAGCTCTTAATGAAATCCACGAGGGAATAATTTTGGAATCAGAAGATAAATCCGTCCGCTGCCGACTGACAACAGACCAGACAGTGCGCGAGATAAAAGATAAATACAGCTTTGAACTTGCATCAAGCCTGTTCGGCGGGAGGCTTCCTGAATGAGTGAAAAATTGATCAAAGGAAAAATCACCCGTATTTCAGGCCCGATTGTTTTTGCGGAAGGCTTGGAAGGCTGCGGACTTTACGACGTTGTTGATGTCGGCGAAAAGAAAATCATCGGTGAAATTATCCGCCAGAATGCGGGAAGGGCGACGATTCAGGTTTACGAGGACGATACCGGAATGAAAATCGGAGAACCGGTTGTTTCTTCTGGAAGACCTCTATCAATCAGACTGGGACCCGGACTTGTCGGTACTATTTATGACGGAATCCAGCGTCCGCTTGAGGCTATGTTCAAGGATTCTGGGGCATTTTTGCTTCCCGGCCAGAGGACAGAGCCGATTGACACAAAGAAAAAATGGCATTTTACCCCGGCAGACGGAGTTGCAAAAGATTCTGCAATCGCTCCGGGATTTGTCCTTGGCTATGTTCAGGAAACTGAGTCAATAAAACACGCGATTATGGTTCCCCCCTATATCCGCGGAAGAATCATGAAGACCTTTAAGGGTGAGGGCGACTATACTGTTGACGATTTGATTGCGACTACAGAGCTTGACGAGGAAATTTTGCTCAGCCACTACTGGCCTCTACGCAAACCCCGCCCGTTCGCACAAAAACTTACGGTCTCTCAGCCACTTATCACAGGTCAGCGGGTAATCGATGTTTTCTTCCCGCTTTCAAAGGGTGGAACTGCTGCGATTCCTGGCGGATTCGGAACTGGAAAGACCATGACCCAGCACGCGATTGCAAAGTGGTGCGATGCTGACTTGATTGTCTATATCGGCTGCGGTGAGCGCGGTAACGAGATGACCGACGTTCTGACTGAATTTCCGACTTTGATTGACCCAAGAACCGGCCGTTCATTGATGGAACGCACAATTTTGATTGCAAATACATCGAACATGCCGGTTGCCGCCCGTGAAGTTTCCCTTTATTCAGGAATCACACTTGCCGAATACTACCGCGACATGGGAATGCACGTTGCGATTATGGCTGACTCCACTTCCCGCTGGGCCGAGGCTTTGCGTGAGCTTTCCGGCCGCATGGAAGAAATGCCCGCCGAGGAAGGATTCCCGGCTTATTTGCCGACCCGTCTTGCTGAATTCTATGAGAGAGCCGGACGCGTGACTTCACTCTGCCAAAAAGAGGGAAGCGTCTCTGTAATCGGGGCTGTCTCGCCGCCAGGCGGTGACTTTTCGGAACCTGTCACCCAGCATACAAAGCGCTTTATCCGCTGTTTCTGGGCGCTTGATCGTGACCTTGCGAACGCCCGCCATTATCCTGCGATTGGCTGGATTGACTCGTATTCTGAATATGCTGATGAAATCCGCGAGTGGTGGGATAATCTTGACCCCCGTTGGGCAAAAATCAGACTTTCAGCCCTCGACCTGCTTAAAAAAGAGCAGAAGTTGCAGCAGATTGTCCGCCTGATTGGCCCGGATGCCTTGCCGGATTCAGAGCGTTTGGTTTTGATTGCCGCTGACATGATTAAGAACGGATTTTTGCAGCAGAATGCATTTGACGAAATCGATGTTTATTCGGTTCCAGAAAAGCAGCTTCAAATTCTCCTGCTGATTATGAATTTCTACGAGCGTTCACTTGCAGTCGTCAGAGAGGGCTGTCCGCTTATCAAAATCAGCCAGCTTGCGGTAAAAGATGAAATCGTCCGTGTAAAATCTTCGATCCCGAACGATAAATTGGAGCAGATTCAGGAAGTCGAGCGTCATCTTGAAGAGCAGATGAGCGTTCTTGAGAGAACTTATAAAAAGGCGGAGAATATATGAAAGGAATAGAATACCGGGGAATTTCCTCAGTTGACGGCCCGATTATCGTAGTCCGCCGTGCTGAAAAAGAAGTTTTTTACAATGAGATTGTCTATGTCCGCGACAAAAAAGGTGAGAAGAAAACCGGCCGCGTAATCGACTTGAACGAAGATACTGCGATTGTCCAAATTTTCGGTTCTACCACAGGACTTGACTTGGATGAGACTTCCGTGGAATTTTTGGACGAGCCGATGGAACTCCGCGTCGGCACAGGCTTGCTAGGTCGCATTTTCAACGGACTTGGAGAGCCGATTGACGGTCTTGCGCCGATTGTCTCAAGCGAAAAAATTGACGTGAACGGAATGCCGATTAATCCTTATGCCCGTGTCTATCCGCGTGACTTTATCCAAACCGGCATTTCTTCAATCGACGGAATGAACACTCTGATTCGCGGCCAAAAGCTTCCGATTTTCTCCGGGAACGGACTTCCGCATAACCGCCTTGCCGCCCAGATTATCCGTCAGGCAAAAATCTTGAATTCGGACGAGCAGTTCGTCATGGTTTTCGCCGGTATGGGAATCAAGTACGACCAGGCCCAGTTCTTCATAAAATCATTCGAGGAGTCTGGCGTTCTTTCAAAAGTCGTCATGTTCCAGTCTCTGGCGGACGCTCCCTCAATCGAGCGTATCATCACACCTCGTTGCGCACTGACCGCCGCTGAATATTTGGCCTATAAAAAGAACATGCATGTCCTCGTTGTAATGACCGACATGACAAACTACTGCGAGGCTTTGCGCGAAATTTCAACGACTTTGGGCGAAGTTCCCGGCCGCAAGGGCTATCCTGGCTATTTGTATTCAAATTTGGCAGAATTGTATGAGCGCGCCGGAAAAATCAAGGGGTCAACGGGTTCAATCACTCAGATTCCGATTTTGACGATGCCAAACGATGACATCTCCCATCCGATTCCTGACTTGACGGGCTATATCACCGAAGGTCAGATTGTTCTTGACAGAGAGCTTTCTCAAAAAGGTGTCTATCCTCCGGTCTCAGCCCTCCCGTCACTTTCCCGCCTTATGAAAGACGGAATCGGCAAGGGCATGACCCGCGAAGACCATTCAGCGGTTTCGTCACAGCTTTTCGCGGCCTATTCAAAGGTAAAGTCAATCCGAAACTTGGCCTCAATCATCGGAGAGGAAGAGCTAAGCGCGGAAGACAAAATGTACATGAAATTCGGCGAGGAGCTGGAAGCACAATTCTTTACCCAGGGTGAATTTGAAGACCGGTCAATCGAGGAGACCTTGGACTTGGGCTGGAAACTTTTGCGGCTTCTGCCTAGAAACGAGCTTTACAGAATCAAGCCTGAGTTGATTGAAAAATACATGCCAAAGGCTGAGGAATAAAATTGGCAAAGCTGAATCTTGCGCCTACAAAGTCAAATCTTCTCTCAGTGACTGCCCAACTCGGAGTGGCGAAAAACGGCTACGACCTTCTCGAACAAAAGCGTGAAATCCTCGTAATGGAACTTATGCGCATGGTCGACAAAGTTAAGCTTTTGGAAAGTGAAATCGACAAGGAAATTTCCCGCGCTTATCCGGCCTTGAAGAAAATGCTGATGACTGTCGGCGGCGACCGGGTTGAGCGTATTTCCAGAGGCGTGAGCTACGACTATCAGATTCACGAAAAGCCTGTTTCCGCAGGTGGAATGTCTTTTTCGTCAATCGAAGTGCAGATGCCCAAGCAGCAGCTTTTTTATTCTTTCATGGGGACTTTTGCTGACTGTGACAAGGTTATGACTGAGTTTTTCAAGCTTCTTGACTTGCTGACCCAGCTGGCTTCAATCAGGACGATTGCCTGGCGGCTTGCAAATGAGGTCAAAAAGACCCAGCGGCGCGTAAACGGACTCGACAAGATGATTATCCCCCAGACTGAGGAAACGAAAAAGTATATTGAATCCGTCTTGGAAGAACGGGAGCGGGACAACGTATTTGTATTAAAATCTCTCAAAAACCGCAAGAATTCGGCCGAAAAATAAAAAGTTATGCTAAAGCCTTTAATTCAGAAAATTGTAGTTGCCGTGAACGGCTCTGAAAAGTCAATTGCGGCCGCAATGTATGCCATTCTCCTTGCAAAAGAATATAAATGTGAGCTAAAAGCCCTTTATGTCGTGGACACAACGACTTTAAAGCAGCTGACCATGAGCAAATTTTTTGTCGCGGAAGAAAGCAAGCGTTACGAGGAAAATCTTCTTTCTGACGGCAAAAGAGACTTGAATTACGTTCAGAAACTTGCACAGTCAAAGAAAGTTAAAATCGAGACCGAATTGAGAAAAGGCTCAGTTTGGTCGGAGATTGTGCGGACTGCCGATGAATTCAAGGCGGATTTGCTGATTCTTGGGGGAACAGGTGATTCTTCTGCAGGAAAGCACTCAAGCGTAGGCTACGAGGTTGTCACTTCCGCCCCCTGCAACGTGATGATTGTCCGCCAGCAGGGGATTGAAAAACTCTTCAAAATCGCATGACTTTACGTTAAAATCTTGGCATGAATATTTGCCTTTTTAGCCCTGAAGAAATCGGGCAGCCATTGTTGAAAAAAGACCCTCGGAACGAACACATAATCAAAGTCCTTCATAAAAAAGAGGGCGAGACTTTTGACGCCGGAATAATAGGCGGTCAGGCCGGAAAGGCGAAAATCACTAAAATAATCTCAAAAGACAGCCCGGAAGCTCAAAACGACAAAAAAATTTCCGGGGCGATTTACTTTGACTTTACCCCAGAGTCTGACGGAAAGCCCCTTTACGATTTTGACCTGATTGTAGGATTTCCACGTCCGATTCAGCTCCGCCGTCTGTTGCGGGATGCGGCCGGCTTGGGGGCAAAAAGAATTTTTTTGACGGGAACGGAACTAGGAGAAAAATCATACCTTGAGTCGAACGTTGTCTCTTCCGGGGCGGCGAGGGAAATGCTCATAGACGGAACAGCCCAGGCGGCAAGCACTCATGTTCCAGAGCTGGTTGTCTGCAAGAGCCTTGAGGAATGCCTGAAAGAAAATTTCCCGCTTGAAAATTCTGACAGCGGGAAAAATCCGAAAATAGCAAAAATCGCCTTGGACAACAAAAATCCGGCTTTTTCCCTGCATGACTTTTTGGTCGGAAAGAAAATTTCTTCTTGTGTGGCGGCAATCGGCAGCGAGCGCGGCTGGACTGACAATGAGCGGGAGCTTTTGACCCGCTACGGCTTTAGCCTTTGTGGCATGGGAATCAGAATATTGCGGACGGAGACGGCGGTTACAGTCGCCTCGGCAATAATTTTAGACGCAATGGGAAAACTGGGGTAGCGCTGGGAACCCCGTAGTTCGGACGCAAGGCGGCCGAATGAGCGGTAGCGAAGTTCATTGCAAGCTGGCGTAGCAATGAATGACATAGCGACGGCGTAGCCGACCCCCATTTATAAAATCACAATTCAAAAAACAGCTTTCTCAATGCCTGGGCGGCTTCATGGCGGGCGGAACTTGAGTCAAATGCTGAGTCGCTTAAAGATGGCAGCGGGGAGCCTGAGGCGGCGACCCAGTAACGCGCGTCTGAGGCTTCCTTGTCGGCGGGCTGGACGTTTCTTATAGTCGGGGCGAGGCCTGTCTCTTTGCTCAAAAGACGCTGGGAGTCCATCAAAAATTTTGCCAGTTCGAGAACTTTCTCGTCATTTGAGAATGGAATGGCAAGCAAAATCGGTGCGGTAAAAGCCCTTTCCTTTGCTGGAAAATCCGACGGATAGTAAATCGTGGAAAAAGAATTCACAGCCTGAAAAGAAAGTCTGCGGTGGCTGGAAAGGCTTGTAAAGACAACTCCTGTCTGCTGCTGCTGCATCAAAAAATCGATGTCCGAAAGTTTGAGATTCAGAATTTCCTTTGAAAGAATTTTCTGGTCGGTCAGCGAGCGGATTAATTGCAGGGGCAGGTAAAAAGGCTGGCCTTCCGCAGAGAGTTCCGCGAAGATGGAATCCCAGTCAGTCTGTCCTCCTGATTTTTGACTTTCTGTCTGCGCCTGAATGATTTTTTCAGAAAAAATATTCCATTGCTCTTTTCCTGAGATGGCTTCGGTCAATGCACCGGCAAGCGTCAAAATCGTCTCGTCATCATCGGCGGCGAATGAAATCGGGAATGTCGCCTCTTTTTTGACCGCGCGGGCAAATGCGAAAATATCGTTCCAATTTGCGACCCTCGTCATGCCTGTCCGCCTCAAAAGATTTTTGTTTATGTCGATTTCAGCGTTGTCGGTCAAAATCGGGAGGGCCGGGATTTTGTTTCCCTTTTTTTCAATTGCCCCGCTGACCGAAAGTGTGACATCGCTTAAAAAATCAGCCGGAATGGTTGCTGATTTTTTTGAGAGTTTTTGGTATTCAAGTCCATTGTACAAGAAGATTATGTCTGATTTTTTTACAGACCTTTTGTTCTGCTGTTTGTCCAAGGGATTGGAGCCGTCTAGCTCAAGGAAGTCGATTTTTCCGCTTTTAGCGGGATTGGATTGGCTCATGATTTTTTTGAGGGATGCGACTTCCTCTGTCGAAAGGCTGTAGAAACCTACTGTGATTTTAGTCTTTTTTGACCAGGCAGTGACGGAAAACAAGATGGCAAATAATAGAATTGCGGCGGCCGGAATTATTATTTTTTTTGACACTTTCATAATTGGGCTTTAGCATATCACATTTTTAGGAATTCTTCCTTGAATCTGGAGAAAATTTTGTATAAAAATTGCGTTCTTGCTCCAACAAGCTAACTGATATAAAATAGAAATAATCAAATTAGGGAGATTCTCATGAAAAAGATTTCTTTTTTTGTTTTGACTCTTATTTCTGCATTTTTTGTTTCCTGTGCCTCAACTTCAACAGCCGCACCTGTGGGCGTCACAAGAATTGACGCTAATACGACCACTGACTTGAGCGGCTACTGGAATGATACGGACGTTCGCATTGTAGCGGAAAATCTTGTAAGCCAGTGTGTAAATGCGCCTGCGATTGCGGCCTTTAACAACGCGAGAAAGACCCAGCCTGTCGTGATTGTCGGAACTTTCCGCAACCAGAGTGATGAGCATATCGACACGACGATTATTTCACAAAAATTTGAGACAGCCCTGATTAATTCTGGAAAGGTCGCCTTTGTGGCTTCGTCTTCTGAGCGCGGGGAAGTCCGTGAGGAGCGCAACGACCAGCAGATAAATTCCAGCGAGGAGACAGCGAAAAGCCTCGGCAACGAGACTGGAGCTGATTTCATGCTGATTGGTGCTGTAAAAACGATTATCGACTCTGCCGGAAATGAATCTACTCGCACTTATTATGTCACTGCCCAGCTGATTGACATAGAGACAAACCGCAAACTTTGGATGGGCGAAGATTCTTCAATTAAAAAGTACATCAAGCGTCCGTCCTACCGCAAATAGCCAGAGGGAGGTTCCGAATGAAGAAAATCGTTTTTTTAACGGTGATTTTTTCCCTGATGATTTCAAATTCCTTTGCTAGGGGAAAATCTGAGTCAAAAAAGTCCGAATCTGCTGAGATTGAAAAAAGTCAGTTTGGAAGTGGATTTTCTTCCATTTCGATTGAGCAAAAATATCCTTCCGCCCTTTGGATTGCGGCCACGGGTTCTGGAAATTCTGAGGAAAGCGCGAAAAGTCAGGCAAAAATGGCTCTGTGCCAGACTTTGGGGGAATCCGTCATTGGAAATCAAAAGGTTTTAACTTCGGCGGATTCATACGGAAAAGATTTTGCCACAGTGGACACCGAAATTCAGGAATCGGTTTTATTTGAGAAAATCCACGGAATCGAGCTGAAAGATGTCATCAAAAATTCTGACGGCTCTTTTTCGGCATTGGCGGTTTTGAACAGGCTGTCGGCTTCCCGCTATTATCAGTCAGAGATTTCCCGTTTGGACTCCGAGATTTCGTCCGCCCTTGAGGAATCAAAAAAGACTGAGGGAACTTTTGCGGGGCTTAAAGCCGCCGGACGCGCAAAGTCAAAGGCCGTTGAAAATGAATATAACCTGCGGATTTTGTCAGCCTTGAATTCGTCGCTCGGAAAAACGGTCAGCCTTTCTTACGGAAGTTTGCTTGCCGTTGAGCAAAAATATTCAGAAGCCGCGTCAAAAATCCAAATCGGACTTGTCGTTGAGGGTGATGAAAACGGTCGTCTTGTATCCGCGTTTTCTTCTGTGTTCACAAAATTGGGAATGAAAGTTTTGCCGAAAATCTCTTCTGGCTACAATCTCAAGGCCTCCCTTTCTTTTGAGGATGCCGGGAAAATTGACGGTCAGCACGAATTCGTCCGCTACAATCTGATTGCAAATCTTGTTGATTCTTCAAATAACGAGGCTGTGATTTTGCCCTATTCTCTGTCTGGCAGGGAAGGCCATGTTTCTGCAAGTCAGGCCAAGTTTCGGGTTTTTACCAAGATAGAGGGAAAGGTTCAAAGCGAGTTTGCTGAAAAGCTGGAAGATTCATTTTAATCTGAAAAATTCAGAATTTTCGAAAAAAGTAATTCTTATTGACAAATGTTTCTATTGATAGTAACATTAAAGATGAACAAACACTTTGGGGGAAATATGAATATGAAATTTTCAAAAATATTTGCGGGAATCGCCTTGGCAGGTCTCCTGCTTTCATCTTGCTCTAAAAAATCAGAAGGCAATTCTGCAAACGGAGAAAAGGCCGTAAAAATCGGAATCGCAAAAATCGTCCAGCACGTTGCCCTTGACGACGTTGAGCAGGGCGTAATCGATGCTATCACTGACGCTGGAATCAAGGCCGAATTTGACAGGCAGAATGCTAACGGGGACGTGAACACTGCCGCCCAAATCGCCACGAAATTCAAGGATGAAAATGTCGACCTTGCCGTAGGAATCGCGACCCCAGTCGCCCTGGCCCTTGCAAATACAATCAAAGACAAACCGGTGATTTTCGGCACGATAACAGATCCGGTTGGCGCAGGTCTTGTCTCTTCTCTTGACCACGGGGAAGGCAACATCACTGGAATGTCTGATGCTGTTCCGACAGTTCAGCATATCGCGCTTTTCGCAAAAGTTGCAGGCTTGAAGACTTTGGGCTACATTTACACAGGCTCCGAGGCAAATTCAATCAGCTCCCTGAACCTTGTCAAGGATGGCTGCGAAAAGGCTGGAATTGGTCTTGTCACCCAGGCGATTACGAATTCAAGCGAGGTAAAATCCGCAGCTCAGGCGATTGTTGACCGCGTTGACGGCATTTACCTTACAACCGACAACACGGTTTTCTCTGCCCTCTCTTCTCTCGTCCAAGTTTTCGGTCAGGCCAAAAAGCCGATTTTCTCTGCCGATGTGACAGGTGCAAAGGAAGGCGGCTGCCTTTTGGCAAGCGGTTTTAATTACTACAAGGCTGGACGGGCGACTGGTGAAATGGTCGTGCAGATTTTGAACGGGGCGAAACCCGCTGATTTACCGGTTCGCCTTATGACTGAGCCGTCAGATTCAGACCTTTTGATTGACCTCGATGCGGCCAAAAACTGCGGAATCACGATTCCAGAGGACTTGCTTTCTTCCGCAAACATGATTTTTGAGAACGGAAGTCTCAGCGAAATCAAAAAATAAGCACTTGCACAAAGACGCGAGAATTCAGTAATATTCATCAGCCAAAAAAAGCTGGGGACTCCATGAACTATTTTGACGATGATAGCCTTAACGGCACAAAAGAATCTGCTGTAATTTCCCGGATGGGAGATGTTTATAAATCAATTGAGAAAGGCCAGTCTGACTGGAAAAAGTCAGGCGGGTCTTTTTGTCCTGACGGCTGCGGAAATTGCTGCGTTGATTTTGAGCCGGACGTTACCGAAGGCGAGGCGATTTATCTGGCCTGGTGGCTCTTACGCAATAAGCCGGAGACCGCTCAGGCAATCGCCAACGGAACTTACATTTCACCGAGGGGAGAAAATCCTTCCGGTTGCATTTTATTTGAACCTGATTCACCATTCCACTGTACAGTTTATGATGGCCGCTGTTTGATTTGCCGGATTTTCGGTTTTTCCGGGGACACTGGTAAAGATGGAAAAAAACGCTGGAAGCCCTGTAAATTTATTCCAGAAGATTTATTGAAAGCGAAAAAATTGGAACACCGACAGTATTTTGAAGAAGAACTGATGGAATTGTTCGGAATTTTACCGCCCTCCATGGCAGAATTAGTCCAACAGGCTCTTTCTGTCTGTCCGGGCGGAGAGTCTGAGACAGAACCCTTGCGACATGTCCTGCCCCTCACAATCAGAAAACTGATGTTTATAATTGCCCTTAACGGCGGGGATAACGATGACGACAATCCAAATGACACGCCGACTCCGAATGCAGCATAACGGCAGATAACAAAACAAAATAGATTTTTAAATGTGGTATGGACAGGATAAAAAAGGTCGGCTGGAAAAACTTTCCAGCCGACCAAAAGGAGGCAACACTTTATGGAGTGTTTACTTGCTCATCTGTTCATGCAGGACTTTGCGGACTGCACCTTTTCCTGCGATTTCAGCTTTGAAGAACTCTTCAATCTTTTCACCGATTCCAGCCTTGTACAAATCAGAGCCGAAAATGTTGGCGTTTGAAAGGATTCCCTTAAGCTGATCTTTGAAAGTCTCCGGCTTTCCGATTTCGATTCCCTTGAGCTTTGCAGTAAGCTCCTCAAGCATGGGGTCGGGTGAAAGCTCAAAGGCTTTTCCTTCGTCATCAATTGCCAAAAGATAGCGGCACCAGCCTGCGATTGCAAGCGGGATTGCGTTGAGTTTTTTGGCATCCCCGTATTTTGCAACGTAAGATTTGATTGTCTCGCCAAAGCGGATTCCGACTTTCTGAGAAGTATCGCAGGCGATTCTCTGCGGAGTGTCGGGCATAAAGGGGTTTGGCAAGCGGATATTGATGACTTCGTTTACAAAATCCTGGGGCTTGATTATTCCTGGGTCTGTGACAACCGGCATTCCTTCTACAGGGCCGATTTTGTTAACGAGCTTGTTCAAATCCTCGTCCTTCATCTCGTTTGCGATTAAATCGTAGCCGAGCAGACAGCCGTAGACTGCCAAAGCTGTGTGAAGGGGGTTCAAGCATGTTGTGACCTTCATGCGCTCGACGTTGTTAACAGTGTCGCGGTCAGTCAGGTATACGCCTGATTTTTCAAGCGGCGGGCGGCCGTTCGGGAAGCGGTCTTCGATTACGAGATACTGGGGGCCTTCCGCATTGACGAATGGAGCGATAAAGACCTTGTTCTTTGTGACAATCGGCTGCATGTTCTCGATTCCGTCAGCCTCCAGTTTTTTGCCGATTTCGACTGAGGGGCGGGGTGTGATTTTATCAATCATTGACCAGGGGAAAGAGACCTTGCTTTCGTCCTCAAGCCAGTTGACGAAATCCTGTGTCACAAAGCCTTTTTTGAGCCAAGTGTTTGCAACTTCTGTGACAGAATTGCGGAGTTTTTCGCCGTTGTGAGAGCAGTTGTCCATTGAGACAACCGCAATCGGCTGTTTGCCAGAGTTGAAGCGGTGGAAAAGCAAAGCCGCAACCTGGGCCATTGCTGTTTTGGGAGCCGCCGGGCCGTTTTCAAAGTCAGAGAGAACAGCGGGAAGGTATTCGCCAGAAGCATTTTTGAGGGCATAGCCTTTTTCTGTGATTGTGAAAGAAACCATCTGCAATGTCTTTGCAGCGAAGATTTCCTTCATGCGCTTCCATTCTGTTGTGTCTCCGGAAATAGACTTGATTGCCTCGGCCAGGGAGCCGATTACCTGCTTGCCGACAGATCCGTCCGGCTTTAATGTCACGCCGAGAACGAGGTTGTCGTGCGGCTTGTACATTTCGTCAATCAAATCAAAGCCGAATGTCTCAGCACAGATGATTCCCTTGTCGGTCAAGCCCTGGGAAATCAAAGAGTCTGCGAGGGAGCCGATGAACATGCGGAAAATGTTTCCTGCGCCAAAGTGAACCCATACAGGATTTTTTGCTGTTTCAGCCTGAACTGCTTTTACGTCATAGTTCGGGATTGAAACTCCGGCCTTCTTCCAGCCGTCTTTATCTTTAAGACCTTCGATTGTAAGTTTCATAAAAAAATTACCTCCATTTATTCATTTTTTAATAAGACCTTGCGGTAGCGCTGGTAGCTCCGAAGTTCCCGCAGATTGCAGTGTTTCGACTTGCTTAACTACCGCAATCTGCGGGAATGAGCGTTAGCGAAGAGCGGACATAGCGACCCGCCGAAGGCGGGGACCGCCCTTTTAACGCTTATTTCTTAGACGCTTTTTCAACTGCTTCCCAAAGTCCGCAGATGTAGGCGGCACCGATGGCACGGTCATAGAGTCCGTAACCGGGCATTGATTTTTCTCCCCAAATCTGGCGTCCGTGGTCTGGGCGGATGGGGCCTTCAAAACCGATGTCATAAAGGGCTTTTACGATTTCATACATGTCGAAAGAGCCGTCTGATGAAAGGTGAGCTGCTTCCTCGAAGTCGCGGTCTCCCTGCTTGATTTTCTCGCCAGTCCATGCTGTTACCGCAGAACCGTCATCGCGCTGGAAGGTGTTGAATTTGAGGTTGCGGACATGGGCAAAGTGGATTCTTCCTTTGAGGGCGCGAATCATCTCCGGCAAGTTGTTTTCAGGATTTGTTCCGTAAGAACCTGCGCAGAATGTCACACCGTTGTGGGGATTGTCTACCATTGTCATCATGCGGTTGATATTCTTCATGCAGGTGATAATTCTCGGAAGTCCGAAAACGCTCCAGGCAGGATCATCGGGGTGGATTGCCATGTTGATGTCGTATTTGTCACAGACCGGCATGATTGCCTCAAGGAAGTACTTGAGACGCTCAAAGAGTTTGTCCTCGGTCGTTCCCTCGTACATCTTGAAGAGGTCCTTGATTTTTGCCATACGCTCAGGTTCCCAACCTGGCATTACTGTTCCGTTCATGTCTCCGGCGATTGAGTCGAACATATTTTCGGGATTGATCGCATCAACTGTTTTCTGGCTGTAGGCCATTCCGGCAGAGCCGTCCGCATGGGGGCGGAAAAGTTCTGTTCTTGTCCAGTCGAAAACGGGCATGAAGTTGTAGCAGACAAGGTGGATGTCGTTCTTTCCAAGATTCTCAAGGGTCTTGATGTAAGCGTCGATGTCCTTGTCGCGGTCGGCAGAAGCTGTTTTGATTGCGTCACTGACGTTCACGCTTTCGATTCCGTCCAATGTAAGACCCGCGGCTTCAACTTCATCTTTAAGAGCTTTGATTTCTTCAAAAGTCCAAAGCTCTCCGGGCATTTTGTTGTAAAGAGTTGTAATAACGCCTTTTACATAGGCTGTCTGGCGAATCTGCTGTAAAGTAACGGTGTCATATTTTGAACCGTACCATCTCATTGTCATTTTCATAAAAAATCTCCTCCAAATCAGGGAAAAAACTTGCTTTCTGTTACAACTAACATGTTAGTTTGATATTCAAAAATCGTCAAGAGAAAAACGATTTTTTATACCCTTTTTACACACATATTTTAAATTTAACTAATATAAAGACTTAATCTACAGGACAAATCTTTTGCTTAGAATACACTTTATTTTCAAATTGTCCTTCTTGCCTATCAACTAACATGTTAATACCAAATATAAAAAAATTCCCCGCCGCAGGATTGGAGACTTAGCTGCCCGTGCGGCGGGGATTTTTTTGTTTTTTTTACATTCCGAATACAATGTTCGGCAGCCACATGAAAATCTGCGGGAAGAAAATCAAAATACAGATTTCTGCGAGAACCGCCAAAAGGAATGGCATTGCCTCACGTGTGTACTCATCAATCGGGCACTCAAGAATTGCGCAGGAAGAATACATAGCCGTTCCGACCGGAGGTGTCATACCACCGAGAGTGACTGTTGTCATAAAGACGATTCCGAAGTGAACCGGATCGACTCCAAAAGATTTTACAATCGGAAGGAAAATCGGCGTGAGCAAAAGTGTGTTCACAGTTGATTCCATGAATGTTCCGCACACAAAGATGAAGGCTACGATAATCAGCATGATCAGGTACTTGTTGGAGCTTAAACCTGTGATGAATGATGACATCGTTTGTGGAACTTTGTCATAGATGATTCCGTATCCGAAGATTGCGCTTGTCATGATGATAAAGAGAATAACTCCGTTGTCACCGAGGGTTGTCTTTGTAACCTTCCACAGGCCTTTCCATGACATTTCCTTGTAAACGAATTTTCCGATTATGAAGGCATAAACAACAGCGAAAGCACCTGCTTCACTGGCAGTGAAAAGACCGAAACGGATTCCGACGATAAGGATGATTGGGAAGAGCAAGGCCCAGATACTGTCTTTAAGGGCCTGCCAGACTTCCTTCAATGTCGGCGGATTTTCATTCTCAACCGGATAGTTTCTTGTTTTAGCGATTTTCCAAGAAGTCGTCATAAGGATTGCGCACATCAAGATTCCAGGGATGATTCCTGCAAGGAAGAGCTTACCAATTGAAACTTCACCTGTGACACCATAAAGGATGAGTCCTACTCCCGGCGGAATCGTAGCTGTAATCAGTGAAGAAATTGAGTTTACGGCGCAGGCATAGCCCTTTGAATATCCACGCTTAAGCATAGCCGGTCCCAAAATTCTTGTTTCCATGGCGGCATCGGCACAAGCTGAACCTGAGATTCCCCCCATCAATGAAGAGAGAACGCAGGAAACAAGAGCCAGTCCTCCAGAAAGATGACCTGTAAGAACGTTGGCAAATTTAATCAGGCGCTTTGTGATGCCTGTCTCGTTCATCAAGTTTCCGGCAAGGATGAAGAAGGGAACTGCGAGAAGCGGAAAGCTCTGCGTGCTTGCGACCATCTTCTGAATAGGCGTAATCCAAGAAATTCCTGGAGTTACGGCAAAGAACATCAGGCTGGAAATTCCGACTGTAAAGGCCAGAGGGACACCCAAAGCCAATAAAACTACAAATAATATGGCAACGTAACCCATTATTCTGCCTCCACAGCATTGGTATTTTCTTCATCTTTGTTGAAAAGCAAAGACCACAACTGTTCAGCCATTGTAAGCAACATGCAGACAGATAAAAAGGGAACAGCCGCAGTTGCAAAAGAATAGCTGATTCTCAAAGTCTGATATTTTCTGAGGTAATTCTGAATGCAGAGGTTTACGCCCCAAATCATGATGAACACTACAAAGGCAATGCACAAAAGATAGGAAAAGATTTTAAGCCCCTTCTGCAAGCCTTCTGGAAAATGTGAGACCAAAAGGTCAACACCCATGTGCGCTTTGTTTTTCAAGGCTAAGTCCGCGCCAATCATACTTATCCAAATGAACAAAAGCTGGGAAGCGTCAACGCTCCAAACCAGCGGATGATTTACAACCCGGAGTACGGCAGAAATAAATACCAAAAGAACTATCGTAATCAGCATTACTGTTCCGACAGAATACTCCGCCCTCTTTATCAAATCGTTAAGTTTTTTCAATTTAAAAGTCTCCTCGCGATTAAGCGTCCGTAAGCGAAAAAAAAGAGCCGTAAACTTTTAAAAGCGACTTTTAAAAGTTTACGGGACAGTTTTCCTGCTGCTTACTGGCCGATTGCGCGGTCAATCTCCTTCTTCAATTCGGTCCAGCCCATCTTTTCATAAGTAGATGCGCTAGCTTCGATGAAGGGTTTCTTGTCAACGTCAACGAAGACCAAGCCTTTCTTAGCCATCTCATCGTTGAACTCTTTTTCCTTCTGGAGAGTGAGCTCTGTGGCATAGTCGCCGGCAACGTGGGCATCCTGCATGACGATTCTCTGGTATTCATCGGGAAGTGACTGGAACCATTTCTCGCTGATTACAAGACCTGTGTACAAGAGGAAGTGCTCTGTCTTTGCGAGGTACTTTGTGACTTCGTTCAAAGAAGAACCGTAAATAGCTGTAGTCTGAGCCTCAACCGCATCGATAACCTTGCTCTGGAGTCCTGAGTATGCCTCGCTCCATGCCAAAGAAGTCGGAACAGCTCCCAATGACTTCATGCTTTCCTGTGCGACAGTTGAACCCATTGTGCGGACGCGCATTCCCTTCAAATCCTCTGGTTTTTCAACGCGGGTATTTGTAAGGAAGTTTCTTGCTCCCTGATACCAGTTGCATCCAAGGTCGCGAAGCCCATGCGTGGCGAGACGAGAGTCCCATGACTGGAAAATGTTCGTGTTAATGAATTTGCGGGCATTCTCAACAGAGTTGAAAATATAGGGACCTGTGTAGATTGCCATCTCAGGAACATAGTCGGCAAGCATTCCTGTGTCGATGATGACACCGACGTTTGCGCCAGACTTAGCCTGCTCCAGAACGTCAGCAGTGTCTCCCAACTGGCTTGACGGGTAAACAGAAACTTTTACGGCACCATTCGTGTCTCTTTCAACATCCTCTGCCATTTTGTTAAGGCCCTGTGTGATAGGGTCATTGGCATTCAGAACTGTAGAAACCATCAGTGTATAAGTTTTTTTGCCTGCATCCTTGCCTTCCTTGTTGCAGGAAACAAAAAGCGGCAAAACCATCAGAGAGGTTGTCAAAAGCCCCAATACAACTTTTTTCATAGCATATTCCTCCTTGCTATCTGTTGACATCTAACATGTTAGTGTAGAAATAAAAAATGTCAAGAAAAAAGTTATTGAAGGTTAAAATGATTTCGAGAGATTTAATTATTTATATTATAATAACTTGTGTCATTTTTATCTAAAATTTTGTTAGTTTTTTTCTGTTTTTTTTAAAAATTTGCCCCTTTTTGCCCCAATGTTGACATGTTAGTTTTTAAGGAAAAAGAAAGTTTTTCCAAAAAAAGGCGCAGAAGACTGGAATAAATCTGAGAATTCTGCGCCGAAAAAATCTAGTTGAACCATCTTAGAGGCACTTGAATCAGGGCCGGGAAGAAAATCAAGGCAAAGACCAAAAGTACCTGCAAAACATAATAGGGAATGACTTTTGGAACCAGCTTGTCCATTTTTACGTCTCCTGTGGCACAGGCGACATTCAGAACCGGACCTACCGGCGGAGAAGTCAATCCCAAAACGTTCGCCAATGTGAATACAACACCGAAGTAAACCAGGTCAATGTGGGCAGCCCTCAAAAGAGGCAGCATAATCGGTGTCATAATCAGAATTGTCGGGGTAACGTCCACACAGGTTCCCATCAGGATGATGATTATCTGCAATACGAGATTGAGCAACATCGGATGGGCGACCAAGGGGGCAAGAGACTGGGTAATCAGCTGAGGAATACGGGAAATTGTCAAAATGTAAGCCGCATATTGGGCTGTGGCTGCAAGGAACATTACTACTGCTGACATTTTTGCGGCAGAAATGAAAGATTCAAAGATATCCTTTGGCTTAAGTTCCCTGTAGACAAAAATTCCGATAAGCAAGGCGTAAACGACGGCGATTACACCGGCTTCTGTAGCTGTAAAAATTCCTCCTCGAAGACCGAAAAGAATAATTATCGGCAAAAGAAGTGCCCAGATTCCTTCGACAAGGGAATGAAGAATTTCTTTCGGGGTCATTTTTGGTGCAGACGAAGTGATTCCTTCCTTGCGGACAACAAAGAACCATACTACGCACATTATCAGTGTCAGGTAAACTGCAGGAGCAATTCCGCCCATAAAAAGAGATTTTACGGAAACTCCGGCCGTTACACCGTAGACAATCATCGGGACTGAGGGGGGCATAATCGGGGCTACGAGGTTTGCAGATGCCAAAAGACCTGCAGACGCCTCTCGGTTGTAGCCAGATTTTACCATCATCGGGATTAGGATTGCGCCGAGAGCTGCGGTTGACGCAACTGCCGAGCCAACAAGGCTTGCAAACATAAGACATGCGAATATTGTCACGTAGCCAAGTCCGCCGCGAAATCGTCCTACGAAAATATTACAAAAGTTGATGATTCTCTTCGTCAGTCCACCGCGATTCATAAGTTCGCCGACAAGGATAAAAAAGGGCAGGGCCATCATCGAAACGGAGTCTGTTCCTCGCATAACCTGGGCGGCAACAGTTTGCGCACTTGTCGCAGATCCGCCTATGGCCAAAGCTGTCGCAACGCCGGAAAGCATAAGTGAATAGGCAATCGGCAGACCGATCATAATTCCAATGACAAGGGCACCTAAAAATACGATTGTATAAATTGTCACCATTATCACACCTCCTATTCAGCTGACGCTTCTATTTCTTCTTCCAAATCAGACTTTGGAACCGCGATAAGCTCCGCAACGGATTTTTTGAAGAAAATCAAGCGAACGATATTAACGATTGAAATCACAATGATTGAAAGGCCTAAAATGAAACCGGCCAGATAAACGCCTGCTATCGGAAAGTGGGTTGCGACCCATTTGTCGTGGGCGTTTTGCAGCATAAGTCCCCAACTTCCAAAAGTGAGCAGGTACATTAGCCAGATTATAGTTCCCTGGATGAGGATGTAGACTAACTTCTGCAAATTCTCTGGGATTTTGATTAAAATTGAGTCGATTAAAAGATGTCGGTTGTCTTTAGCGGCTTCGATTGAACCGAGATAAACAAGATAAATAAAGCAAAGTCTGGCAATTTCTTCTGACCAGGCAAAACCTTTGTTAAAAAGATAGCGAAGAACGACATTCGCAAAGACGAGGGTAATCATAACCGCCAGAAAAATGGCAATCAGGATTTCAATCCCCTTGAAAAGTCTGTTTATGAAATTATTCATTAAATCCTCCGGGCAGAAAGGGGGCGACCTGAATAGTCCGCGGGGTTATAGCGTTTTTTCAGGCAGCCCCAAACGAGGTTATAAAATGAATCAACCTACAGTTGATTTATTTTCTCGATTAAAGCGGGTGCCCAAGTCTGTTCTGCAAGAAGCTTGTCGGTAAGAGGCTTGATTTTCTGTTTGATGACTTCCTGGTCTGCGGCGGTGCAAGGAGTTACTGTCAGCCCCTTTGACTTTAGCGTTTTGCGGTCAACGTCAACAGAAGCGATGTAAGCATCCCAGGCCTTTGCTGTTGTTGCCTTTGCAGCTGCTGAAACGACTTTCTGCTGGTCGGGAGTGAGTTTGTCGTAGAAAGGGGCGCTGACTATGATTTCCAATGTGGCGATGATATGGTTTGTTTCATAAATGTATTTCTGAACCTGATCAAAGGACTGGCTCAAAACAGTGACCATTCCGTTATCCTGACCGTCTACAACGCCTGTCTCAAGTGCGGAGAAAAGATCTCCAAGAGGGATAACCTGCGCTGAAGCTCCGAGATTTTCTGCAATTCCAACGTGAATCGGGTTTGACGGCATGCGGAATTTCTGTCCGACAAAATCAGCGACTGAAGTCAGTTTTTTGTTTGATGTGAAAGTGCGGGCTGAGTTCGGACCCCATGCGAGCATGTAGGCTTCCGGAAATTTCTTATGGAATTGGGCGTTCAAGTCATCAGCGATGGAACTTGTCCAGACTTTTTTTGCGTGGTTCAAATCCTTGTAAAGAAAGGGCCAGTCAGAAATCATGCTTACAGACCATTCCTGATTGAATGGGGTTCCCACAATGGCGACTTCAATTGTTCCGTTTCGGACTCCATTCCAAAGGTCAGCTTCGTTACCCAAAGTTCCGTCTGAATATACATCGACTTTCACGGCACCGTCAGTATTCTTTTCTACCTCAGTTTTAAATACTTCCTGAATTGCGCGGCCCATCGGGTGGGTTGCTCCCCAGTTGTCACCGACTTTGATTGTGATAGCTCCAGACTTCTCGTTGCAGCTTGACAAAAGCAGCGTGGCAGCAGCAGCGGCAATTGCCATTACTTTTCCGGATAAAATTTTCATTGTTTTTCCTCCTTACAATGGAAACAGCGGTAATTCGGCTGCGTACAGCCGTTCTTCATTTATAGGTAACATGTTAGGGCGTGATTTATAAGCCGTCAAGAAAAAAATACATTTTTTATAAATAAATTATGCGCTAAGTGATAAAATCTTTGTCTGTAAAGAAATAGAATGATGAAATATATGAAAAGAACTGAAAAAAATAATTTTTTTATTTTTTTGTTGACATATTTTTCAAGCCAATGCTAACATGTTAGATGAAACAGTGGAAATTCAGGCTGACTTAAAGCGATTTTTCAGGAGGAAATTCTATGAAGGCTGTACAAATCAAAGAGCCGAACAAACTTTTGGTAATTGACGTCGACAAACCTAAAGTCGATGAGAAGAACAATATTCTTGTAAAGATGACCGCTGCTGGCATTTGCGGCTCTGACGTGGGCATTTACCACGGAACGAATGCGGCTGCGACCTATCCCCGCGTAATCGGTCACGAGATGGTTGGCCGTGTTGATGAAGTTGGCCCAGGCGTAAAAAATCTCAAAAAAGGGGACCGCGTGATTATCAATCAGGTTACGAGCTGTGGTCACTGCTACCCCTGTCTAAAGGGGCGCGGAAATGTCTGCGATAATCTCAAAGTCCGTGGAGTGCATATCGATGGCGGCTACCGGGAATTTATCGCTGTTCCAGAATCCGACTGCTACCTTCTCCCCGATGGAATTTCTGATGTGGATGCGGTAATGATTGAGCCAACGACAATCGCAATTCAAGCCTGCTCCCGTGCCGAGCTTGAAAAATCTGACACCCTTTTGATTTTTGGAGTCGGTGCTCTTGGAACTTCAATCCTGAAAGTCGCCCGTCTTTACTGCGATACGATAATCGTCACCGATGTTTTTGATGAAAAATTGGAAGAAGCAAAAAAACTCGGCGCAAAATACGTCATTAACGGCAAAAAGGAAAATCTTGTCGAAAAGGTTCGTGAATATACAGGAGGACGGGGGGTTACCGTATCAATTGATGCGGCCTGTATCTCTTCTTCCTTGATGAGCCTTTTGCAGGCCACGGGAAATGCCGGACGCGTAATCACTATGGGGTTCTCCGTTGCCCCGGTAGAAGTGAACCAGTTCCTTATTACCTCGAAAGAACTTGACGTTCGAGGCTCCCGTCTGCAAAATAAGATGTTCGGAAAGGCAATTGAGCTGATTAAAGAAGGAAAATTGGATTTGACAGGTTCCTGTTCGCATACTTTCAAGCTGACAGATGCGCAGAAAGCTTTTGATTTCAACGATACACACGATCCTTCAATCAGGAAGATTGTATTTACTTTTGACAACCTATAAAACTGGGATTTGTATATGGCCAAGATTGACAACAGCATTCAGAGTGCTGTGTATACGGCACTCAAAAAAAACATAATGTCTCTACAACTCAAGCCGGGTACGCCTATGTCCACGCAGGAGGTCGCAACGAAACTCGATGTCAGTCGGACTCCTGTGCGCGAGGCTTTTATCCGCTTGGAGCGCGACGGTCTTGTTGATGCTGTTCCGAAGTCTGGAACATTTGTCTCAAAAATCCGGCTCGACAGGGTTGAACAGGAGCGCTTTATTCGGGAAAGTCTTGAATGCTCGAATATCGACATGCTGATTGAAAAAGCTACTCCTAAGGATATCCGCGAGCTGGAGCTGAACATTGAGCAGCAAAGTTCCACAATCGATACTGTGGACATTTACAATCTCATAGATTTGGACAACTCCTTCCACGAAAAGATGTTTCAGATTTCTGGCCAAATTCTCAGCTGGGAGACAATTCAGACCAATTCCATTCATTATGCCCGCCTTCGGCTTATGACCATGTGGAACAAGGATGTAATGCATGGAATTGTCCTCCAGCATCAAAAGATTGTTTCCGCCATCGCGGAAAAGTCTTCAGAGCACGCTAAAATCTACATGAAGGCCCATCTCCACAGGCTTGAAACTCAGGTGCAGGACATAATGAAAGAATATCCTGGTTATTTTGACGCTGACTCTCTTTCTATTGAGTCTCGCTTTGAAATGCTTCTTGCTGAAAATGGAAAGGCCTGAAATTTGACCAAGAGATTTTGGAGTTATTAAAAGATTTTAAGTTTTTTGCTGTGAAAAAATCGCAAGATTTTCGAAATAATTAAGAAAAGTCAATATCTCATGTAGTATAATATATCGTATGTGGGAAAAATTTGAAAATTTTACGAGCCGCCAGCTTGCGGAAATTACACATATTCTCAATGAATGTACTGATGAGTATATCTATGTTTTTAACATCACAAAGGACACTTATTTCACTTCTGAGCAGGTCCTGAAGAATTTTAATTTTCCCTCCCAGTATTTTGACAATGCCCAGGACACGCTTTTGCGGATGACTTATCCCGCAGACCGGGCACAGCTGGCCGAGGAGCTTGATAAAATCAAAAAGTACGAGCTTGAGACCCACAATCTTGAGTACCGGTGGACAAACAAAAACGGCAAGCAGGTTTGGATTTCATGCCGGGGAAAGGTTCTTCCCCACAGCAGGGGTGAGGACATCGTTATGGTCGGCCGCGTTTCCCTGCTTGATGAGCGTGACAAAATTGACCTTTTGACAAGTCTCCCGACCGAGGGAATGCTTCGTAAGGACTTTACTTACGTATGGAAGCGCAATTTAAAAATTTCCGGCTTCATGCTTAAAATCGATGTGGATAATTTGGGCTTTATCAACGAGCAGTACGGAATCAAAACCGGCGACATGGTTCTTTCCCTTGTTGCGGACTGTGCGAGAAAGGCCTGTGCGGGACTGGCTAAGCCCTACAAGCTCAATTCTGATGAAATTATCTGTGTGAATCTTTCTGGCATGACTGCGGTTGACGCAAAAAAAATCTACACGAATTTGAAGCGGTCAATTGCGGAAGTCGAACAGCAGATTCAGTATGAAGTTGTATTTACGGTTTCCGCCGGAGCCGTTGCCTTCTTTAATGACCCGTCCACCCTGGACGAATTGCTTAAAAAAATCAATTTTACGATGACTATCGCTAAAAGTCGCGGACGCAACAATCTTTCAATGTTTGATGCCGTTGCCTACGCAAAGCACCTGCGGTCGATGGAAATTCAGGAACTGATGAGGGAGGCTGTCCGCAATAAATTTGAGGGCTTCGAGCTTTTTTACCAGCCGGTAGTCGATGCAAAAAATCTTTATTTGGACAAGTATAATTCCATCGTGAACGTAATCGGTGCGGAAGCCTTGATTCGTTGGTCTTGTCCAAGAGTCGGCTATATCGGTCCTGATGAATTCATTCCGATTTTGGAAGATACCGGCTTGATTATTCCAGTCGGACGCTGGATTTTGCTGACGGCTTTCCGCCAGTGCAAGGAATGGAACCGGGTAAAAAAAGATTTTCACATGAGCGTAAACCTTTCGTATATTCAGGTTCGCAAAAGTGACATTTTGACGGACGTTCGTCTGGCCTTGGAGCGTTCAAAGGTTGACCCACAGAATATCACTCTGGAAATTACAGAGTCAGGGTATATGGACTGCTCTATTGACTTGCAGGAGCTTTTGGGCGAATTCAGCCGCATGGGATTCAAAATTGACATTGATGACTTTGGAACCGGCTATTCAAATTTGCGCTACTTGCAGTATTTGCACGCTAACACTTTAAAATTGGACTATTCCTTTGTCCACAAGGCGACTGGTGGCAATGAGGGTGACAAAAAGGTCATAAAGCATATTACGGAAATGGCCCACGAGCTTGGAATGGCCGTCTGTATGGAAGGGGTTGAAACCCAAGAGGACATCGGAAAACTCTTGGAGTATAAGCCGGACAAATTCCAGGGATTTTATTTTGGCCGTCCGGCTTCAGCTGCACAGTTCAGGGAAAGATTCCTTCTTGTTGATTCAAAGATAGAATTGCTCAGAACTAATGTAAATCCTAAAATCGGCTAAATGTAGTGTTTCAAGTCTACGTGTTCGATTTCGTGGGTTTTCACTGCGACTATGTATGAGCCGAACATTGCCGTTGCGGAATCGATTGCGGCGGCAAAAGAGCAGAGCAGGAGGGCGGCAGGTTTTAAGAGCAGGTAGCCCGCGTCAAATCCACGTCCGTACATCGTGCACAAAACTGTCAGAGTGACAAATGCTCCGCCGGAAGGAAGTCCTCCTAAAATAAAGGAAAGAAGAAAAGTCACTCCGCAAATCCAGAGGATGTCCAGACGGTTAAAGCCGAGGCTTGAGTATGCGCGCAAAATCGTAATGAATCCGATTGTTGAGACCAGGGCAGTTCCGCCTCTGGCAAAAATTGAGAAAAGCGGCATTGAGATTGCGTTTGACGAGTGGCGGACTCCGAGACTTTCATGGCTGTGGCGGGCATTCAAGAGCAAGGCCAGATTTGAGTCAGCAGAGAAAAATGCAGTCAAAAGTGGGCAGATTGAAGCGTAAAGCACGTGGTATGGATGCAGGTCCTTGCACAAAAAGCGGAGAATCAGCGGATAAATTATAAAAGCGACCAGAATAAAGTCGACTAAAAGCATAACTGCGAGGGGCAAAAATACGGGTGAGGTCAATGCGGCTTTTGAACTTGCCAGCCAGTATGCACAGACTGCAATCATTCCGACTGCCATGAATTCTGTGAAAAAGCACATGATTGTGTAGCAGAGTTTTGAAAGGCTTTCAAAAAGAGCCGTCACCGGTTTGTATGCGTTTGAGTCTGTCGTGCAGGCGGCTCCGGCAAAGGCTGCGAGAATTATAGCCGGGAGCAAAAAAGCCCCTTCGAGAAGCGAGTTGAATCCTGAGTAGGGGAAGAGCTTCATCGCCAGGTCGTGGAATGAAAGCATCGTAATCTCAGTGATTTTCTCGTTACCCGTGATTGGAATGCGGGGAAGTTTTACAAGCAAGATTGTGAGAATGCCTAAAATCGTCAGTATCGCGCTTGAGGCTGAGATCAGGGCTAAAGACCAGAGGCCTGTTTTTATCAAGGACCTCTTCATTCGGAGTGTAAAAACCGCTGATGAAACTGAAAAAAACAAAAGCGGGAGCAGGGAGTAGCGGCCAAATCGGATTGCGAATTCACTCAGGGCGGCGAATGTTGCGTTTACGGCCGGTGACTGTGCTGGAAGAATTATGGCGGCTGCCAGTCCGAGAATAATGCCTAAAATATATTTTATCCAAAGTTTCATGCATTCGAGTATACTGAATTTTTAAAAAATATGATATAATCTTTTTTATGGAAAAAATTATGTTGATTGCCGGAAAGGAACTTCCAGCCGGCAGAGATTTAGCTTCCGGGGCCTCTCTAAAAGGCCGGACGACCCTTGTGACTGCCGACCAGGCATACCTGCAGAATATGAATGCTGTGGACGCAATTGCAGACAATGCCTCGATTCCGGTTCCGTGGAACAGAACTTCTTCTCTTTCAACCCGCTCCCTGATTCTCTCCTGTGTGAACGCTGCCGGAAGAATAGACGACGCGGTTTTAGTTTTTGATGAATTTTTATTCTCTACGAAATATAAAAATCTTGCGGAAATCGCCCCTGACTTGGTTTGCGACGATTTGATTTTGAGCTACCAATATCTGACAACGGAATTAATCAACCGCTTTATAAATATGCATAAAGTCAACGGCGTGACCGGAGTCCGCAACAAACTGGTCTTTATGTACCGGGCCAATCCATCTGTCGCTGACGCAGTTGTAAGTCCCGGTGCAAGAACGGAAACCCCCTCTCTTTCACCTTATCTTGTAGCCGCAGCTGGAGCTGCATTCAAGGCTTTTGCGGAAAACGTGGCGGCTTCTCTTGTGGACAACCAGATTGTCCTGCCGATTTTGGTGGCTTATGACGCTTCCAATGAGGTCGCCCGCCGGGATGCAAGTCTTTCAGGTTGGCTCTGCGACTACATTGACCAAATTGATGCGATGAAACATGACCTTACTCCCAAACAGAAGGTCACTTGGGTAAAGGCAGGTGCGAGAACACCTGGAGGATTCAGTCTTTTTCATTAAATTAAAATAAATAAAGGAGAGTTTGCATGATTTTTTCAGAATTTTTGTCGGCACCACCGTTCCAGTTTTTGGCTATTTGTCTTCTTCGTATTTTCTTGAGCTTCTTGGCAGGATTTTTTCTCGGACTTGAAAGAAAATTCCGCGCTCAAGTAGTCGGTATGCGTACGCTAATTCTGATTTCTGAAGCCTCGACACTTTTAGGAATTCTTTCTATTCACATGGCCCACAACATCAACGGTGATGGCGGAGACACGACCAGAATTGCGGCCAGTGTCGTAAGCGGCATCGGATTTTTGGGCGGCGGTGCGATTATGCGTCAGGGCTTGAACATAAAAGGTTTGACTTCCGCTGCAATAATTTGGATAACGTCATCAATTGGACTTGCAATCGGCGGCGGGCTTTATATTCCAGCCTTCGCGACTTTGGGAATTTCAATACTTTCCTTGATTTGGCTGGAAAAAGTCGAAATCAAATGGTTCCCAGCCGGGCGCACAAAATCCCTTCACCTGACTTTTGACGACAGCAACGTCGACATGAAGAAACTCCGAACCGCAATAGAAAGCAACGGCTTTATCATAGCTGACTTTAACATGAGTCACATGATAGAAAGCAGTCAGCTCGTTTTGCATTATTCTGTGAAATCTCCGCAAGTCGAGGATTTCTCAAAATTAATCGAGGACTTGAATCAAGTCGGCAATTTGGAAGAATTTTCAATAACTGACTGACTTTTTTAGCGGAATGCGGTAAAATGCTCCGCTATGCCGAACCGATTTGAAAACCCGCTGATTGTCCAAAGTGACAGAACTTTACTCCTTGATGTACACGCCCCCCGCGCGCAGGATTGTCGTAATGCGCTGATTCCTTTTGCGGAGCTTGAGCGTTCGCCTGAGCATTTGCACACCTACCGGCTTACCCCCCTTTCTTTGTGGAACGCGGCCGGTGCTGGCTTTACCCCCCAGAATGCAATCGATGTTTTGAATGAATATTCCCGCTACGATGTTCCCCAGTCGGTCTCGATGTGGATTAACGAGACTGCCGGACGTTTCGGAAAACTTCGTCTTGTTCCCGCACCATGGATTGAAGTTCCGGCAAAGCCATCGAAGGAACTTGCCAATGACAATGGGAAGGGAGATTCCTCGACTTCGCTCGGAATGACAGGCGATACGTCTAAAATGACCAAGAATGCAGGCGAGACGACGGAGAGTCCTGAAAAGCCCCAGATGATAAAAGAAGAATACCTTTACCTTGTGACTGAGAGCGAGGCTGTCTTCCGGGAGATTGGAGCCTGCTCGGTCGGCCGAAAACTTTTGACCCAGACTGAATATACTCCTCCCCAGGAAGATGAGGTTCCTGTAAGCGATGCTGAGAAAAAACACTGCTTTTTGCTTGCCCTGACTGACCGGGGTACCGTAAAGCAGGACTTGCTGAAATTGGGCTGGCCTGTGAAGGACGATGTTCCGCTTGTTGACGGAGAGTCGCTTGAAGTGAATTTAAGAGAGACGACTGCCGCCGGAAAGAAATTTGCAATCCGTCCGTATCAGAGGGAAGCCGCTGAGGTTTTGGTCGGGGACAAAGGACCTGGAACTGGATTCGGCACAATCGTTCTGCCCTGTGGTGCTGGAAAAACAATCGTCGGTATGACGGTCATGTCGCTTTTAAAGACCAACACGCTTGTGATTACGACGAATATTTCCGCAGTCCACCAGTGGATTCAAGAGTTGCTGGATAAAACTGACCTTGACCCGGACTTAATCGCCGAATACACGGGCGAGTCAAAGACAATCAAGCCTGTCACCGTAGCCACGTATCAGGTTCTTACATGGCGGCCTGAAAAAGACGGCCCTTACCCGCATTTCTCGCTTTTCAGAAAGCGCAACTGGGGTCTGATTATTTACGATGAAGTTCACATGCTGCCCGCACCAGTTTTCCGCGTCACTGCCGAGATTCAGGCTGTCCGCCGCGTGGGTCTGACGGCAACCCTTGTCCGCGAGGACGGACTTGAGGGCAACGTCTTTTCACTTGTCGGCCCCAAACGCTACGATGTTCCCTGGAAGGACTTGGAGTCTTCGGGCTTTATCGCGACGGCGGAATGTATTGAAATCCGCATGGACTTGAGCCGCGACAAGGAGATTGAGTACGCGGTGGCGAATTTGCGGTCAAAACACAGGATTGCCAGCGAAAATCCTGCGAAAGTCGCGATTGTAAAGGAACTTGTCAGGCGGTCAAAGCAGGACAAAATCCTGATTATCGGCCAGTATTTGAGCCAGCTGGACGAGCTTTCAAAATTACTCAACGCCCCGATTATCACCGGAAAGACTCCGAACGATGAGCGCGACGTCCTCTACAAAAAATTCCGCACTGGCGAAATCAACGTCCTGGTCGTCTCAAAAGTCGCGAATTTTGCGATTGACTTGCCAGATGCCTCAATGGCGATTCAGGTTTCAGGAACTTTCGGCTCCAGACAGGAAGAGGCCCAGCGTTTGGGAAGAATCCTGCGCCCAAAGGAGAGAAAATCCCGCTTTTTCACGCTGATTACCCGCAACACCGTGGAAGAAGACTTTGGTTCCAACCGGCAGAAATTCCTTGCCGAGCAGGGATATGCTTACAGGCTTGTCCGCTACACCGGCGAGGAATCCATGGACGAGGCTTGCCCGGAAAGTCCTGTCTGCATAGAGTAGAATTTTTTAGAATTTTTTGTTACAATAGCCTTTACTATGAAGGAACTTGACCCCCACATTAAAAAGATTATTCAGTGGCGGGAGTCTTTTGCCACGCTGCCTGACAGCCATTTTTTTGAGCTTATCAGAATGTATCTTGGCGAAATTCACACGCCATTTAACAAGCAGAAACTCATTGAGGATCTTGGGGCTTTTTTGCGCAAGGCAGAAAACCGCAAGACAATCGCAAGCCTTCTTTCCGAGTCTGACATTCAGCTTTTGGCGGCCGTCAAGTTCATTCCTGGGGCGACTCAGGAAAAATTAGCTGAATTTTTTTCCGGGACTTTTACATTTGCCTCCTTGTACGAGCGGCTTTTGAATCTTGAGGAGCGGCTTTTGATTTTCCGCCATTCAGAGCCTTACGGAAAAAAAATGTATGTTTCCGTAAACCCAATGCTGGATGACATACTTGAACCTCTCACCCCCCTGTCTTCAATTTTGGAAGAGCCTGTTTATGCGGAAAAAAACTTTGACGCTTCTTCAAACCTGACTCCTGAGCTTTTGGCGGCCTTTGTTTCTTTTATCCAGACCAGCCCGGACTTATGCAAAAATGACGGGACTTTTAAAAAACGTGCGGTCGCCGAAATCGAAGAAATTTTTCCTGGGCGGGAAAAGTCAATTGAATATCTTACCAGAGCCTTTATAAATCTCTCTCTCTTAAAAGAGAGCGATTCTGGTTATGAGGTCGACAGGCTTCGTCTTGGGGCATTTGCCCGCTTGGAGCCGATTTTGCAGTATTGCTACTTGTGCGTTGCAAGTCAGGGCAGATTCAGCCGGTCAGGACTTGTCCGCCAGAGCAGGATTTTTTTGGAGACTGCATTTAAAATCCCCGAAAGCGGATACTCCCGGCCGGTTTTGCTCCGGTCTGCCTATTTGCTTTCCCAAAAGGACGAGGATATCCCTGGAGTCGCCTCCGCCGCAAGCCAGAGCCGTTTTTCCGCCATGCTGAGACAGGCGGCTTCCCGCGAAAGTGACACAGCCGAAAACGCGACTTCCGTAATTCCTTTGGTTGACAGAATTTTGGAGCCAGCCGCCGCCTTCGGACTTTTGGAAATCGCCGGAAAGGACGAATCTGGAAACGAAATTTTTGTCACCGGCAGCTTGCTTAAAAATCTGTCAGGCTCTGAAAATTTGCAGAATGAAGTCAAAGCCCTGAACATCGACGCGGGCTTTACCGTGACAGTCATGCCGGGACTGACTTTTGACAGGCTTTTGCCGCTGATGGATTTTATGTCTGTCGACCGTTTTGACTTGGCTCCGGTTTTTGAGATTTCCAAAAAATCCGTCATGCACGCCTTTGATTCTGGGCTGGACTGCAAGAAAATCTTGGAGCTTTTAAAAAAATATTCCCTTTACGAGCTTCCGCAGAATCTTACGGTTTCAATCGATGACTGGTCAAAATCCTATTCATCGGCGGCCTTGTACAAGGGCTGGGTTTTGCGGGTGAATGAAGAGAGCCGCGAGGTGACCGAAAGGAATCCGAACATCAAGCCCTATATCACTGAGATTTTGGCTCCCGGAGTCTACCTGCTTTCAGTCCAAAGCGACGAGGAAGCCCGTGCTCTAATCGCTAAATCCGGTCTGGACTTTATCGGCTCGGTGAAATCCGCCGCAAAATCTGATGAAGTTGTCTCTTTTCCGCTCTTTGATTTGGATGAAATTTGCGCCAAAAATGATTTGCCTCCGCAAGTGGAGTCCGAAGCACTTTCCACGGAGGAAGAGCGTTCCGGGCATTTTGACCGTATGCGGGCGGAACTTGATAAACTTTCGATGACACCTGAGCAGAAAGACGGGCTTTTGGAGCGTATTCAAAAGAAAATTGTCTTGACTCCTGCCCAGCTCCGCGCGGATTCTGTCCGACTTGAGCAGCGGGAAGCCGGGGGAATGGACTTTAACGGCAAAATCCACCTGATTGAGGGGGCGATTTCTTCCAACGCGATGATTGAGCTGACCTATGACTTGCCTTCCGGCGGTGAAAATGTGATTCTCGGCAGTCCCCTTGCAATCGAAAAGGGAGAGCTTGATTCTTCGGTGACGATTTTGCTGGAGCCTGAGCATATCGAAAAGAGTTTTTCGGTCGGACAGGCGAAGTTTATCAAAAAAATCAGGGGTTCTATTTTAAAGTAAAAAAAGCCGCCCGCATGAAAAGCGGACAGCTCTTGTTCTTGGAATGCGATAGCGATTGGAGTGGGCGCGTAGCGCGTGCGTAGCCTTTGGCAAGCACCGAGGCGCGGTTAGTCGCCGGAGCCACGCAAAGCGCGGTGCCGCAAATTGCGGCAATCGCCCTATCTTTTGCGGTCATTGAGCCTGTCGAAATGACATTTGCCACTATAGATGGTGGTTTCGACAAGCTCAACCACCATTTTGCTACTTTTGGGACAGCCCCGCTCCCTACTATTTCTTCTCTTGAATCTTTTCTTTTTCTTTTTTGACTTTAACGTCGAGGACGTCCATCATGGCGTTGAGGGCGGCTCCGAAGTCAAAATCCTCTCCAGAAACGTGTGCCTGCGCGCCCCAGCGGAAGTTTACTGTCGTTTCAAAAACGTATTTCTGCTCGTGCTTTATGCGAACAATCAAGTCAACAATCAAATCTTCTGCGTAGTGGATGCGCTCAAGTTTCTTTTCAATCATCTCTGATTCTTTTGTTTTGAGGTCGAAGCCAACTGCTGTTACTGATTTAGTCATAATTTCCTCCATAGAAGTAAATAAGTAAGATGAAGCCGGATAACCGGCAGCTCATGTTGTACATTAATTATACACCAGTTTTTAAAAAAATTGAAAAAAAATTAAATTTTATCCGCAAAAAATGCCCGATTGTGAAAAATCACGCCAATTAATAAGGTGAGGTTTTTATGAAGATTTTTTCCTTTTCTCCATTCGGTTATGAAGGTGCCCTTGTGGCTGTTGAAGTTGACTTGCGGCGGGGAATTCCTGCCGTTGATATTGTCGGCCTTGCGGACGGGGCCATAAAAGAAAGCCGTGAGCGGATGAAAAGCGCAATCCGAAATTCTGGCTTTGACTTTCCTCCTGAGCGTGTTTTGATTTCCCTTGCCCCGGCTGACTTGAAGAAGGAAGGCTCCGGTTTTGATCTGGCTCTTGCGCTGGCGGTTTTGGACGCTCAGAAAAAATCCTCGGCGGCTTCTGACTCTGATTTTTCTGATGAGGATTCACTGCTGGTTTTGGGCGAGCTGGAGCTTTCCGGCGTGATTCGGCCTGTGCGGGGAATCCATGCGGCCTGCGCGACTGCGATAAAGGCCGGCATTACAAAATGCATTGTCGCAGGTCGTAACGGGGCTGAGGCGCGGGAAATTGCCGGAATGAAAGTTTTTGCGGCCGGAAATCTAACCGAGGCTTTTGACGCGCTTTATAAAAACGAGGTTTTTACGAACGGTGAGATTGACGAGAAACGCTGTCTGCCGCCTGATTCCGTGGAGATTGACGGCGTTAATTTTGCCGCTGAAAATCCTGACTTTAATTTTTCTGACGTAAAGGGGCAGGGGAGACTTGTTCGTGCCTTGCAGATTGCGGCGGCTGGAGGCCACAATGTCCTTGCTTTCGGGCCTCCCGGTTGCGGAAAAACTTTGGCCATGCAGCGTTTTCCTGAGTTGCTGCCCCTTTTGACGATTGAGGAGGCTCAGAGCGTCACGAGAATTCTTTCGCTTGCGGGGCTGCTTCCGCAAAGGACTGCCCTTGTAAGAAAAACTCCTTTCAGACAGCCCCATCAAACTGCCACGATTGAGGGAATCTGCGGCGGTGGGGCGAACTGCCTGCCGGGCGAAGTTTCCCTTGCCCACAACGGAGTTTTGTTTTTGGACGAGGCTGCGGAATTCAGAACGTCAGTCTTGCAGATGATGAGGGTGCCGATGGAGACTGGCTCGATTACTTTGAGCCGGGCGGGGCGGTCGACAATTTATCCTGCCCGCTTTCAGCTTTTGATGGCGACAAATCCATGTCCCTGCGGAAATTTCGGCTCGGAGGGAAAGCTCTGCCTCTGCTCGGCCAGGGCAATCGAAAACTACTGGAAGAAATTTTCAGGTCCCCTGCTTGACCGCGTTGACATGAGGATTCCTGTTCAGATTTCGGATTCTTCAGTGTCTGACTCTGACTCGCTTTCTACGGCTGAATTGAGGAAAGAAATCGCCCGTGCGGTGAAAATTCAGAGGAAACGTCAGGGAAAGAGAAACTCCTTTTTGCAGGCCGCTGAAATTGCCCAAATCTGTCGGATGGACGAAAAGGACAGGATTTTTTTGGATTCGCTTTCGCGGAACAAGGAATTTTCCCAGCGGGGACTTGCTGGCTGCCTGAAACTTGCACGGACGATCGCCGACATGGCCGGGGAAGAGAAAATCTCTGCCGTACACATCGCGGAAGCCGTTTCCTTCAGGGCAAATGTCGGCCCGCTATCTGTTTTTGACGCGTGAATTGCGGTTTTTGGAGGGAAAAATTGCGGGGCGAAAAAAAAGACCTGCCAGAAATCTGACAGGTCTTTACCGGCTCTGAGACTTGAACTCAGACAGTATCGCTACCAAAGGATTTTGAGTCCTTCGTGTCTACCATTCCACCAAGCCGGCGTGTTTTAATAATCTACAGGAAATCAGAAGTTTTTGCAAGTGCGGAAGCGGAGTTTTATTCAAAATGAAATATCATTATAATCATTTTATGGCAAAAAAATCTTACATCGGGGAAAAGCCTGAGAAAGTTCTTAAGGAAGTTTTCGGCTACGAGTCTTTCCGCCTTCTTCAAAAAGACGTTATTCAAAATGTGCTTGCAAAAAAGGACACTCTGGCCGTAATGCCGACCGGCGGGGGAAAGTCTTTCTGCTACCAGATTCCAGCCCTGATTTTTGAGGGGCTGACTGTCGTTGTGACCCCGCTGATTTCCCTGATGCAGGACCAGGTTGCCTCCCTGAATGCTTCCGGGGTGGACGCCGTTTTTTTGAATTCCACTGTCGCCTGGGAGGATTACACTGACTCCATTTCAAAAATCCGCCGAGGCCAGATAAAAATCGTCTATCTTTCGCCAGAAGGACTGAACACTGCTAAAATCCGAAATCTTCTCGACGACCCCCTTGTAAAGGTCGACTGCATTACGATTGACGAGGCCCACTGCGTCTCCGAGTGGGGGCATGACTTTCGTCCGGACTATCTTGAGATTGCCGCCGTCAGAAGAAGTCACCCGGAGGCCGTCTGCCTTGCATTGACTGCGACCGCCACTGTCCAAGTCCGCGAAGACATAATAAAAAATCTTGCCCTTAAAAAGCCTGACCTTTTGATTTCCTCTTTTGACCGGCCGAATATTTTTTTGAACGTCTGCTCAAAGACTGACGCAGACATGCAGGTTGCCGCCTGTATCCGCCGCCACTGGGGCGAGTCTGGAATCATCTATTGTTTTTCCCGCCGCCAAGTTGACGAGCTTACCGAAAAATTGCAAAAACTCGGCTACTCCGCGCTCAACTACCATGCAGGGCTTACAGACCAGGAAAGGGCTGACCACCAGACTTCATTTATCCGTGACGAGACTCAAATTATGGTCGCGACCCTTGCGTTTGGAATGGGAATCGACAAGCCGAATATCCGCTTTGTGATTCACTACGACCTGCCCAAGTCTCTCGAACAGTATTATCAAGAAATCGGCCGCGCCGGGCGTGACGGACTTGCAAGCGAGGCTCTTCTTTTGTATTCAGCCGCTGATGCCCATAAAATCCGTTGGTTTTTCCAGGAGTCAGCAGACAAGGAAAAATCTGAGTTCATGCTGCAAAAAATCCTTGACTATGCAGGGGCTAGAACCTGCCGCCGTAAAGTCCTGCTCTCGTATTTTGGCGAGAATTACACTGGAAAAAACGAAAAATGCTGCGATATTTGCTCTCTTTTCGGTGACGGCGGCGTTCCGCAGATTGACATGACGATTCAGTGCCAGAAACTTATGTCCTGCATAATCCGCACGAAATCCCGCTTTGGCTCCGCCTACATTGCCGACGTGCTTTTGGGCTCCCGCGCAAAGAGGATTTTGGACAACGGCCACAACATGATTTCAACTTGGGGAATCGGCCGGGAACTGACAAAAAATCAGTGGATTGAAGTCGCCACTCTTTTGATTGACAGGAATTTTCTCTTGAAAGACCCGGAATACGGAAGCCTCATGCTGACTAATGACGGCTTGAATGCCCTTAAAAACCGGGACAAAATCGAGCTGCCATTCAGACTTCCTGCCTCCTATGACGAAAACGGGGAGCTTAAGGCTCCGGGAACTTTCATTCCGAAAAATCGGGCGGGCGCTGGCTCTACAGGCGGTGTTATGTTCCCCAAGCCGGAAAAAAAGTCAAAAAAATCGGCCTTTGTCCTCTATAAAAAAGCCGGGAACGACAAAAAGGATATGACTATCGGGGAGAATCCTGAGGACGCTGAATTGTACAACGCGATCAAAAAATGGCGGAAACGGAAGGCCTCGGAGCTTGACGTTCCCCCCTATATAATTTTCGGGGACAAGACTGTCGAGGACTTGATTTTGCGAAAGCCCCAGTCTGAGGAAGAGCTTTCTCTAGTCTTCGGACTGGGGGAGCGGAAAATCCAGAAATTCGGGGAGGAAATCCTTTCGATAATCAGAGAGGGCTGATTTTTGAATAATTAACGAATCTTAGTCGAACTGGGTCTGCCAAACTTTTATCCTGTTTTCAAGGCTTTCTACCTTTTGGACGGAGGTTGAAGTTGAAAGGGCCAGATATGGCAGGATGACCCTTTCATGGATACTGTACCAACGGATGGGAAAAGCTGATGGTGCCTTTATTGATGAAGCCTGCGGCATATTCCCTAAAAGCGTTCTGTTGTAAATCGGCAGTACATGCTCGTTTACTGCAATCAGACTTGAAAAACCTGATGCAATTCCGAATGTCGAGGTTCCCAACTGAAGCTTGTGAACCCGCTCGATAATCTCTTTTTGGTTTTCCTCGTTTAAAAGCCAGACTATGAACTGTTTTGCTCCATCCTTGTTTTTTGACGAATGGTAAAGCCCTATTGTGACGATATCGTCTTCTGCTGGAATTTCGTTGTTCTGCGAAATCCAGCGGAAATCGATTCCGCTAAGGATCCCTGCGGAGAGGTTGAACAAGTCTCGAGAATTTTGAAAGGCGTAAAGACACCGCAATGCTGTGACCTGCTTGTTTGGCGGCGTATATAGAAATTTGAAGGCGAAGTCCTGCTCAAGTTCGGTTGATGTATTTTTTTCTGTCGTCCAATCCCTGATGTATTTTGCCGTTGCGTCCAAAGCCTGCTGGTTCCATGTGAACTGGTTGCTTTTTTCTGAAATTGAAAAACCATTCAGCTTTGCGACTGTATACAAAAAGTCTGGATTCCAAGAGGGGCCGAATCCCATGTTTTTATAAAATCCAGAGGAGTCAGTCACGTTGTAGCGTCCGGCTGTATTTTTGATTTCGTTCAGTGTTACCAAATGCTTTTTTGGGACATATTCATCGTTTTTCGGCGAGAAAATTATTGCTGGCAAGTTAAATGAGACAGGAAGAAGGTAGTGGCGACCGTTTGAAAGCCCGTATTCCAAAAGAGATGGGTAGAGGCTGGCTGGGTCAAGGTCCTTTTTGTTGAAAACTGAATCGAGCGGGGCAAAATGTTTGCGGATTTTTGAATTTTTTAAGTAGGCGCCCGCTATTAAATCCGGTGGCGTTTCGTCCTTTGCGGGCGGAAGTTCCTCTGCCGGATGTTTTTTATAAGTGACTATGACTTTTGCATCCTTACTCTGAACGTTAAAAAGTTCGGCGTAAAGGGCGAATTCCTTTGAGTCAGTCCAAATGACTACCGGCTGTGTATTTTTTGCACAGCCTGAAATAATCATGAGGAGGAAAAGAACTGCTGCGGCAAAAATCTTATTCTGCCAAATCTTCTGCTGTCGAATAAATTGCATCGTAGACTGTTTCGATTTTGTCCTCATCAACTGAAGAGAAAGCCACGCGGAGTGTCTCGGAATCGATGGAGATTGTGCCGATTCCTTTTTCCATCAGGATTTTCTGGCGGAGTTCTTCTGCGTCAATTCCCTCAACATGGAAGCTCATGAAGTAGCCGGAATTGAAGGGCATCGCATGCAAATACTTTGACTGGTGTGAGTCAACGTATGCACGGACTTTGTGGTAGCGGGCTTCGAGTATGTCGCGGAGGGCTTTTTTCTGGCTCTCAATCTCAGGGTCATCGAATGCTTTGAGGCAGAGCGACTGGCTGGGAGTTGATGCACATGAGACTGAGGAGCGGATTAAGCCCATCAGCTTTTTGACGAGAGCCTCATACTGTGCCTCGTTCATGCCCTTGCAGCCGAAAGTCAAGAATCCGCAGCGGAAGCCCCATACGAAGTCTTCTTTTGTCGGACCGTCGATTTTCACGGCAAGGACGTTTTCGCTCAAGTTTGCGAATTCCGCGAAAAGTGACTGGGGGTAAATGTCATCTTCGTAATTGAGACCGAAATAAGCGTCATCGTCCCAGATTATGAACTTTGTTCCCTTGTCCGCGAATTCTTTTACGATTTTTACGATTTCCGCAGCCTCTTTTTTTGTCGGGCTGTAGCCGGAGGGGTTCTGCGGGAAGTTCAGCAGGACTCTTACGGAACCAGATTTCGCCTCCTCGGCAATCGCTTTTTTGAAGCCCTCAAGGTTGAAGCCCCCGTTTGCGAACATTTCAAACTGATGAAGTTCCGCACCGCGTCTTGTCTCGACAATCAAAGAGTAGTTGTCCCATGAAGGGTTTGCCACCAAGAGCGGCTTGTCAGAGTCAACGAAAAGGTCTGACAGGTATGAGATTCCTGCGGTAAGGCCGGGAACGACAACCGGAAGTGAAATTGAAACGCCTTTTAGTCCGGGATTTTTATCGAATATTTTTTCTTTCCAGAGAGCGCGCAAGTTCGGGTCGCCTGCTGTAGGCTCGTAGGCCACAAGCTCCGCTGCTGTCAGCATGGGAACATGTTTGTGGATTGCTTCCAGACAGACCGGCTTGCCGTCCACACGGGTGGTTCCGACAGTCGCATTTGCGACTTTTCCGAAGCGTTTGGCTTCGCCGCCCTGTGAGATTATGCCGCGCGGAAAGAAAATTCTTTGTCCCAGTTCAGAAAAAAGCCCGTCGGCAACAGTTCCAGCGAGCGTCTTGTTCAATTCTTGTGCTAAAGGGTTCAACATGATAAATTATTAAACAGCAAAATTACTGCTAATGTCAATTATATTTATGCACTTTAAATGTTAAAAATTGCATATTTATGCAAATTTTTACTCTAAATTGGCGGCGGAACGGAAAGATATGGAATTTAATACAACTTTTAATGCAGGGGCAAAAATCAGTCAGGCCGACTCCCAGGCTTTTGAGGAATGCGGAAAAGTTCTTGCGGAATGCAGGTCAGAGGCGGCCAGAAGAATCGCAGGTCAGAAGAATGTTGTTGACGGAATTCTGACGGCCATGCTTGCCGGTGGACACGTCCTGATTGAGGGTGTTCCCGGACTTGCTAAGACTCTTGCAGCCCGCACCTTTGCTGAGATTTCAGGCCTTGACTTCAAGCGCATTCAGTTTACCCCAGACTTGCTCCCGGCTGACGTTTCGGGAACTTTAATTTACGAGCATTTTTCCGGTAAATTCAGCGTGCGAAAAGGACCTGTCTTTACGAACGTCCTTTTGGCTGATGAAATCAACCGTGCGCCCGCGAAAGTCCAGTCGGCCCTGCTTGAGGCTATGGAAGAAAATCAGGTGACAATCGGCGAGGAAAGCTACAAGCTGCCAGACCCATTCATAGTCCTTGCGACCCAGAACCCGATTGAGCAGGAAGGAACCTACAATCTTCCAGAGGCCGAGCTTGACCGCTTTTTGCTGAAAATCACCGTTTCCTATCCTACTGCCGAGGACGAGCTTAAAATCGTTTTGTCAGCTGGAAATGCCGGACAGATTCCCGTCCGCAGGATTTTTTCCGCAGACTTGCTAAAAAAATGCCGCAGCCTTTTGAATCAAGTTGTCTGTCAGGAAAAACTTGCCGCCTATATTGTCTCCCTAGTCGGTGCCACAAGACCCGGAAAAGACTCTGCCTCGCTCAAAAGTGACATCTCAAAGTACATTACTTGCGGGGCTTCTCCCCGTGCAGGAATTGCCCTCCTTCAATGTGCAAGGGCGAACGCCCTTTTTGCCGGACGCTCCTACGTTCTCCCAGAAGACATTCAGACCGCTGCCCTGCCGGTTTTACGCCACCGCCTGGTTCTTTCCTATGAGGCGGCCGCTGACGGTGTTACTAGCGACGAGCTGATTTCCCGTATTTTGTCGATTTTGCCGCTGCCGTAATTTTTGGGGAAAAACGGTAATTTTATGAAGAATTTTCTGGGCAAAAAAACTTCTCTTCTCGCAAAAAAAGCCGACCTCTTGAGGCTTTCCGCAATTTCAATCGCAGAGTCGATGAAAAGTGGAAATTTCAAGTCGCTGTACAGGGGACGGGGAATCGAGTTCGAGGATTTGCGCGCATACTTGCCCGGAGACGCAATCAATTCAATCGACTGGAACGTTACGGCCCGCATGGGAAGTCCTTTTGTAAAGCAGTACTCCGAAGACCGGGATTTGACCGTGTTTTTTGTTGTTGACCGCTCTCTGTCGATGGAATCCGGACCCGAAGCTTCCGCACGGGCTAAGACTGCCGCTGAGACCGCCGCTCTTTTGACTTTGGCCGCCATGCACAATCAGAGTTCCGTCGGAGGCGTTTTTTTTGACGGGAAAATCCGTTTTTCACTTGCCCCAAAAGCCGGATATGACCAGGCGATGCTTCTCCTTTCAAAAATTGACTCTGATATGCCCGGAGAAAATTTTTTTGAAAGCCCAGGTTCGGATTTGGCGGGAGCCTTGAAAGTCGCTGGAAGACTTTTAAAACACCGTTCCCTTGTTTTTGTGATTTCTGACTTCCGCACATCTGGCTGGAAAATTCCGCTCGCATCTTTGGCACAAAAGCATGATTTGGTCGCCGTAAAAATCACCTGCCCATCGGACTCGGAATTGCCGTCAAATTTGAGCCTGCCTTTTTCTGATTCGGAATCCGGCGCGAGAATGATTCTTCCGACATTCAAGCAGTCATTTAAAATGGCTTGGCGACAGGCTGAGCGCAACAGAAGCGAAAACTGGACTTACGAATGTTCCAGGCGGGGCGCGTACACCCTCCAAATTTCAACGGAAGAAGAGCCTGCATTGCGACTTGCGAAGTTTTTTGGCACAAGGGGAGCAAAATGAAAAAATCCCTGATTTGGTTGCCGCTGATTTGTCTTTTTGCAAATTTTCTCTCATTTTCCGCAGAAAATTCCCAGACCGTGATTCCGAAGAACGTTTACACTGGAGACACCGCCCAAGTCCGCGTTTTTTTTGAGTCGTCCGTTGATTTGCTTTCGGATGGTGGGGTGGGAAATGGTTCCCTTGAATTTTCCACAGACTTGCCGGTCTTTCATACGATTTCTGGTGACTGCCTTGTTACTGGAGCCGGAATTGAGCACAACGGAAGCTACTGGTCATTTTGGCTGAATTTTATTCCTTGGAAGCCTGGTCAAATTTGCTTTCCGGCATTTGATGTCGCCGACTTGATTCACCGGGAAAAAGGTCAGGGGGCTTACGGTTCTTCTTTTTTGCTGAATGTCAAACCTGTCGAGATTCTGTCGCTTTCTCAAAAAATGAATGTCTCAGAATTGCGGCCACCGGCTTCGCCTCTTTTGCTTCCCGGAAGCGTCTGGCTAGTTTCTTTGATTGCCGGAGGAATTTTCATTCTTTTGGCTCTTTCTGTCATTTTGCTTTTAAAATTGCCTTCTTTCGTCCTGTTTGTCCAAGAGGCTAAAAGCGGAAGAAAAATTAAAAGAGCTGTTAAAAAAGCCAGAAAATCCTTGCGACGCCTGCTTCGGGCTAAAAATCTTTCCGACCAGGATTTTGCCGCTGGAATTCAAAATATTTTGCGTGAATTTTTGTCGACCCGATTTTCCAGAACTTTTGACAACCTGCCGACTTCCAGACTCGCAGGATTTTTTGAGGAGCTTACTGGCGAGACCCTTTCTGATAGTCAGGAAGAAGAAATTTTTGACTTGGCAGGAATTTTTACCCGCACGGACTACATCCGCTATGCCCCGAATTCCGCTGATTCAAAACGCTTTCCCCAAGAAAATTTTGCGGCGGTCTGTCTGCCGGGCGAGCGTGAAAAACTTGCGGAAAAATCCCGTCTCCTTATTTTTGCCCTCTCAAGGACGGAAAAGAGCGATGAGAAATCCGAAAAATCCGTGAAAAAGGAGGAAGAAAGTGCCGTCGTTTGAAAATCCCGCAGCCTTCCTCTTGCTGCTGGCCTTTCCGCTGATTTTTATTCTCCGTACACTGGGATTTTTGGAAAAGCCCTCTTTCAACCTGACTCTTTCTGACTGGAATGGGCAGACATTTGCCTTTTCCGGCGGATTTTTTAAAGTCGTCTCCCTTATCGGAAGATTTTTTCTCTCGCTTTCATTCGTCTTTATAATTCTGGCGGCCGCTGACCCTGTGATTCACCGCGACGAAAAAGTCTACACTTCAAAAGGTGCGGAAATTCTTTTCGTCCTCGACATCAGTCCTTCTATGGCCGCAAAGGACACCGCCAACATGACCAGACTTGACGCTGCCCGAACTGGAATCAAGACTTTGCTTGCAGAGAACAAGGGGGCTTCCTTCGGACTTGTCGCAATGGCAAGCGAGGCAGCTTCTGTTGTTCCGCCGACAAGTGATTCCGATGCTTTCTTGAAAAGACTTGATTCTCTTGTAATCGGCTCCCTTGGCGAAGGCTCTGCAATCGGAACGGGACTTTCCTCCGCAGTCTACCACTTGTCGTCATCTTCCGCGCCAAAAAAATGCATAATTTTGATTACGGACGGAGAGAATAACGCGGGGGCTGTCCATCCGCAGACTGCCGCCAGCCTTGCCTACGAAAAGGGCATCTCTCTTTTTGTCTGGGGAATCGGCTCTTCCGGTTCTGCCCCGATTGAATACGTCGACCCGAAATCCGGCAAAGTCCGCTCCGGCTACTATGACTCTGAATTCGACTCCCGCCCCTTGGAAGAATTGGCGTTAAAGTCAGGGGGAAAATACTTTGACGTAGCCACGACCGAGGCTCTTTCCGCCGCAATCAGCGAAGTTTCAAGAAGTCAGGCTTCAAATCAGTCATTTTTTATACGGCCCGCAGGAACTTCCCTTTATGAGCGATTTTTGCTGGTCGCTGTGATTTTATTTATTTTTTCAGAATTTTTGCTCAGAGTCGTAAACAGGGAGGTCTTTTAATGTCTTATTTGAATTTGATTGAACGTCCCTATGCGCTATTTTTCCTTCTTTTGCTTATTCCTTCCTTTATTTTGACTTTTGCCCGCTACAGGCAGCTTGGACTTTTTATATCGGCGCAAGATGAATCGAAAGGTGGGCGAAAGGCCAGAAAATCATTTTGGCTGACTTATATTTTCAGGACTTTGGCATGGATTTTTCTAGTTCTTTCTTTCGCAGGAATTTCTATCGGCGAAAAAACTGTTCCCGTTCAAAAATCTTCAGATGCCGTCGCCCTTGTCTTTGACATTTCTTACTCGATGTCTGCCCGTGACTCAATCGGAGGACTTTCCCGTCTTAAGGCTGAGCAGGCTTATGCCAGTCGTCTTGTTGACTTGATGGAAGGCGTTTCCGTTTCGATTGTTTTTGCGAAAGGGTCAGGATTTTTGGCCGTCCCGCTTACGGAAGACCGCATGACTTTGAATAATTCAATTGCCCGTCTTTCTCCCGACCTGATGACTTCTGCTGGTTCTTCAATCGGTGGCGGAATAAAATGTGCTTTGGCTTCTTTTCCTGAGGCATCTTCTCAGGCTGAACGAATCTGGGTTTTCACCGATGGGGACGAAACTGATTCTTCTCTTGCCGAGGCTTTGGAAGCCGCAGCCCGTTACTCAATCCCAGTGACTTTAATCGGTTTTGGCGGCGCAACTCCTGTTGAAATTACGGCAGGGGACGGCAAGACTAAAGTTTCAACCCGTCTTCAGGCTGAAAATTTAATCGATGCGGCTGCCCGTGCGAACAAAAAAAAGCTGATTTCTATTAACGGCTCTTTTTCTTCGGATGACTTTGTTTCCTATATTGCGGCCGACTCCGAGTCTTCCGCCTACACTTTGCTAAAGCAGCTTAAAAAAAATCAGCAGGAAGGAATGACTATCGCCTATGAAACAAAGCCTGTTCCCCGCCACACGCTTTTTGCAATTTTGGCGGCGGCCTGTGCCCTTGTCTCGGTTTTTCTCTGTGAATTCTCAACATCAAACGCAAGATTCAGAAAAATCGCCAGAAAGTCTGCCGGCCTTCTTGTTTTCGCAGCGATTCTCTCTTCCTGCTCAAATAAAAATACGGAAAAAATGGAAGTTTTAGCAGGTTCTTGGGCGTTCAGTCAGGGAAAAAATCAGGAGGCGACCGCGAATTTCTTGAGGGCTTACAATTCTTCCCTTGGGCGCAGTGACTTGGATTTTCAGGCCTTTGCCTCTTTCGATTTGGCGGCAACTTACATAGCTCAGGAAGAATTCGACGCGGCCTTGAGCCGACTTGAAAAAGTCCCTGGCAATTCGCCTGGCAGACTTTTGAGTGCGACCCATTACAACCGAGGCGTGATTTTTGCCCGCCGGGGAAAGTATTCTCTTGCGGCTGAGGAATTCAAAAAAGCGGTTTTGGCAGACAGCTCGAATGTTGACGCTCGGCTGAACCTTGAATTTTGCCTCCGCCAGCAGGAAGAGGTTCCGGCAAAAGAAGGAGAGCGGGAAATGTCCGCCGTCAGCGAGGAAAAGGACACTAAATCCCTTGAGGAAGCCGTATTCAATTTGATAAAAGAAGAGGAAGGAAAGCAATGGCAAAAACTGGATTCTGGAAAACGGGACGAAGCCGTTATCGATTACTGATTTGCTCATTTATTTTGCTTTTATCTGCAAATTTTGGAGCCGTCGCAGGAGTCTCAAAGGAAGTCGCCGCTGGACTTTTGATAAAGGCTGACTCTGACTATTTTTTCACAGGCATGGAGAATTCCTGCACTCTGGAAATTCCGGGGCTTTCCCCGTCAGAAATCGGGCAGACGGAGCTTCCTATTTTTCCTGCGGGAACCCAGTTGATTTCTTTAAAAAAAGAGGAATTTTTACAGGATGGTTCCAGTAAGACTGGAACCCGCTTTCATTTTTGGTTCTCTTTTACCGGCAGCGGAGAATTTGCCCCTGACCCCTTCACTGTGAAAATCGGCTGGAAGACTTATAAAATTCCTTTTGAAAAAGTCACCGTCTTTGAAAATCCCTCGACAATCATGCCGCAGATGAAGATTGAATTTCCGGGGAAGGACGCTGAGCAAAAGAACGGTGTGAAAGTTTTTCACGCTGATGTCGGGGAAAAAATCCGCCTCAACGTGAATCTCTGCTATTTTGTCCAGATTATGAATTTTAAGTGGACGATTCCGGCTGACTCGATTTTCAAGCAGACAGGACGTTTTTCTGCCTTGGATTTGACTTCTCCCCGCTCGTCTGAATTTTCCCCGGAAGCAGTCCCTGTCGCGACTTTTTTGTGGCAGCCCCTTGTCAAAGGTGAATATTCATCGCCCGCCTTTGAGCTGACCGCCACGGCCTACAACGGCTCCAGAATTAAAGTTCCACTTCCTCTTTTTAAAGTCATCGTCTCTGAGCGAAAACTCGTTGCAACGCTTTCTCAAGAAAAATCTGGCGAGTCACTTTTGAATTCAGCCTTTACGGAAATTCAGGAGACTCTTCCAAGTCAAAATGAAAAAGCGGAGCTTTCACTCGACGATTGCAAAAAACTTGTCCAGCTGAGGGCAGATGAACGCCACGCCTTGCCATTTTCGTCCGCCCGCCAGCTTCGCCGCCAAAAGGAAGCCTACTTTGGAATTGAAAGCTCTGCAAACGAGGCTCAGATTTTTCCCTGTTTCCTTTTTGCACTTTTGGCATTTATATTTTTGCTTGTCGCCCTGATTTTCTTGTTTTTCAAGAAATACCGCCGTGCCGTGACATCTTTCTTTTTGACTTTGGCGGCCTTTGCCGGTTTTTTAGTCTTTTTTTACAAGGCTTCCGCTGATTTTGCCCTTTGCTACGGCGGAAAAATTTCTCCGGTTCCAGAGGAAGAGTCCTCCGTGTTCAGGAATCTTGCCTCAGGGGAGCGCGTGAAAATTTTGGAAAGGGCTGGAAACTGGGTTTACGTTTCTGCGGCTGGCGAGCATGGCTGGGTTTTAAGCGAAAATATTTTTGAGATTAAGTGAATTTTTATAAACGGAGAAAATTATGAATTTTGCTGATATTTTGGACCAGTGGGACGACTTACAAAAGTCAGAGCGGGTGAACAAACGCAAAAATGTGGAGAAAAAGCCCCAGGTTTCCCACAAAAAGGCCAATGCCCCCACAAAAGAAGAGAAGAAAATGGCCTTGGCTTTGAAAAAATCCCGCCTTTCCCCCGAAGAGCAGATGGAAGAAGAGTCAAAAGTCAAGATTAATCCGATGGAAGCCTGGCTTCGCCGTTACGGCACTGTTGACAAAGACAAGCTCAACGACGAATACGAGGAAAACAACCGTATGCGTTCACGGGAATACTTGAAAAATCTCCGTGCTGAGGCTCGTCTTGATTTGCACGGCCTTACCCGCGACGAGGCTTGGGGGCGGCTCACGGAATTCACGAATGACGCAATCCGAAGGGGATTTAAAAAAGTCGAATTCGTCCACGGCAAGGGAATCCACAGCCACGGGACTGACCCTGTTCTCGGCGAGACCGTCAGGACTTTTATCGAGCAGAATCCCCACTTGGGAACTTCCGGCCACCCGGACAAAAATCACGGCGGAACAGGAGTCACATGGGTTTTGTTGAAATAGCACCTTGCTTCGTATAATCTTCTGTTTTAAAGTTGTAACGTAAGGGCTTTTTGAGTATTGTTTAAATAGATTCACACGAGGAGTTTTGCCGCATGAATGAAGATTTGTATCAGCTTTTAGGACTTTCAAAAACTGCGACTGCCGATGAGATAAAAAAGGCATACCGCAAACTTGCGCTCAAGTATCATCCGGACCGGAATCCGGGCGACAAGGCTGCGGAAGAAAAATTCAAGCAGATTACAGCGGCCTATGAAGTCCTCGGTGACGAGAACAAACGCCGCCAGTACGACATGTACGGCTCTTCCTCTCAGAATTCTTATGGAAATCAGCAGGGCTCTTACGGCAACTGGAACGGAAATCCTTTTGGCGGCTGGGAGCGAAGCTGGGGCAACTGGCAGAACGCGGACTTCGGCTCCAAAAACTGGAATCAGAACTCATCCTCTGATGATGACCCATATTCTGATTGGGCAGGTTCTACATTCGGCGGGAGAACTTACAGGACTTACACTTACCGGCCTTTTTCCGAAAAAAAACTCACCCGGACGGAATACATTTATCTTTTTGTAAAACGCCTGCTGCTTACGGTTTTTGGCTTTTATGTCCTGAGATATATGGGACATTCCATGCTTTTCTTTATATTTCCCCTGCTTCCTCTTGGGGCTGTCGCCGCTATGGGAGTCGGGATTTCCGGCATGATTCGGGCTGTAAAAGGAATCTTCGCCCCGGTAGAATCTTCCGGGAAATAAAAAAAAACCGTCCTCGATTTTAGGACGGCTTTGAAAAGTTGAAAGAAAACTAGCGTTCGCGGAAAATTATGCGCCCGCGGTTCAAATCATAGGGTGAAAGGGCAACTTTTACGCTGTCACCGGGAACAATCCTGATGTAGTGCTTGCGCATTTTGCCTGAAAGATGCGCCATAATCACGTGTCCGCCATTTTTCAGCTCGACGCGGAACATTGTGTTCGGCAGGGCTTCCTTTACGATGCCTTCAACTTCAATCGCTTCCTCTTTAGCCACGATTCCTCCAAAAAAGTAAACAACACGAAAATTTAAGTTGTTTTTTCAGAATTTTATGTATATATTATTATCTAATTATCAAATAACTTTGTCAACAAAGGGGATTTCATCATGGAAAAAGAATTTATCGAAAAAATGCAGGCAAAACTCATCGAGCAGCGCAATAAAATTTTAGCTTCTGCCGCCTCACAGAACAGCGACTTAAAGAAAATCGTTGAGAATGTCGAGACTGGCGATGTCGTTGACCAGGCTTCCGACGTTGTTGACGGACAGCTTCTTGAGTCAGTCGGAGCGGCGAACGCGAACCGTCTCACGATGATTTCAAATGCCCTCGACAGAATCCGCCAGGGAACCTACGGAAAATGCCTTTCTTGCGGAAAAGACATCCCAGAAGAGCGTCTTGAGTCTGTTCCTGAGGCCTTTTTGTGCATCGCGTGCAAAAGCCGTGAGGAATTGCGCAACCGCTAATATTTTCAGGCTGGCTGCATGATTTCTTTGTAGCCGGCCTTACGGGCGGTTTCAGCGGCAAAATCAAAGGCATAATCCAAGTGAACCGCCTGATGCGCATCCGCTGAGATTGTCACCGGAACTCCTGCCTCGTTCAAAAGCCTCAAAAAATATTCCGATGGATAGGGAGAGTCAGTCCAGCCTCTGGACATTGCGCCTGTGTTGATTTCAACAATCACGCCGGATTTTTTTATAGCTTTTACCGTCTCTTTTATCTCATTCTGATACCAGGTCTCGCCCTCGTCAAAAAGCTTCAAATCTCGGTTGAATTTGCGGATTAAGTCCGGGTGGCCCATAATCGTAAAGTCAGGCTTTTTGAGCATTTCCCGCTCAAGCGAAAAATACGCCCCGACAGCTTTTTTAACGTCCCCGCCGTAAATCCTCTTTATCGCCGAGACAAGCTCGTCAGGAGTGTTGTCAACGACTCCGGTCAAGTCTTCCCGCTCGCAAAAATAATGGACTGAGCCAATCAGGAATTCCGGCTGCAAATCCTTGTAAAGGGCGAAATCCGGCCTCGTGATTCCCGGGAGAAAATCTCCCTCAAATCCAAAATAAATGTCTATTTTGCCCTTGAATTCCTCTTTGAGCGAGAGAATTTCCTTTTTATAGGCGGTAAATCCGTCATTGTGGGCTGTGACGTTCCCCTCCCGACTAAAGGGATAAAGGGAGTGGGCTGAAAATCCAAGCGCGTAAAAGCCTTTTTCCAAGGCCGCCTCAATGTTTTCTCTTGGTGTATTCTTTCCGTCACAGAAAATCGTGTGCGTGTGCAGGTTCGATTTTACTTCTTTTGAAAGGCTTACGGACTTGAATTCTGTTCTCATAGTGAAATTTTCCAGTTGTGGGTGAGCTTTTTTAGCTCGCAGTAGGCGGACTCGAATTCCGTGATGTATCGCTTGACTTCATTTATGTCAGCAGCCCTTGCAGCCGCCCCGAATTTTTCGGCATAGACGGCCAGTTTTTCGGCTGAAATTGTCGCTGATGAACCTTTTAGTGCATGGGCGATTTTTCGGATTCTGTCAAAATCTTTTTCACCAAGAGCTTCGTTTGCCTTTACCAGATATTCTTCCGTCTGCCCGTAGTAAGCGTCCAGCATTTGAACTGCAAGGTCATTGTTACCCGCCACGGTGTCCAAAAAATCAGTCTTGTCCCACAGAATAGCTTCTTTTTCTGAATCTTGATTTGCGGATTCTGGATTCAACATCGTGATATTCGTCAGTTCTGGAATCGCAAGGACAGTAGACCATTTTTCAATCATTTCTTTGATGGCCAGGCTTTTGAATGGTTTTACGAGAATGTCATTCATACCGATTTTACGGTATTCGGCAAAGTCTGTCTCATCGTTGTTCGCCGTGCAGGCTATTATGATTCCTTTAAATCCGGACTTTCGCAGGGCTTCTGTAGCCTCAAGTCCATTCATGTTGGGCATAAAAATGTCCATGAAAATCATATCGATGTCTGGAGTCTCTTTTACGTGGGAAAGGGCTTCAAGTCCGTCCCCAGCAGAATATACATCGGCCCCGAATTTTCGCAAAAAGGTTTCCAAAAGTTTTCGGTTTACCGGATGGTCTTCTGCAATCAAAATCTTGTAGCCAGCTGCGATTTCCGTGTCATCGGCTTCTGGCTTGATGTCCGGCTGCAGGGAAATTTCAGAAGGCAGGACAGTCCTCATTTTACGTAGCTCGCATTTTGACTGGGGAAGCTCGGTTTTTCTTTCTTCGCTCTCGTCGCCAAGTTCTTCAACCATTTCTAGTTCTTCCAAACCGGCTTTCGGCTGACTCAAGGTACTTTTCAAAACTTCGAGAAGTTTTTTGAGTTTGACGGGTTTGTACAGGTAGCCATCGACCCAGTTGAGCATCTTCATTTTGGCCTCGCTGCCCATCTGGCCTTCTGGAACCAGCAGGAGGAGGGTTAAATTTCCTTCAATCTCCGGGTTCGAGTTTATTTCTGAGGCCAGGTGCCAGCCGTCAACTTGTGGCATGGCCATATCGATAAAGGCTGTAGTGTAGGGATTTTTTGCTCTTTCCGCCCTAATCAGCTCGTTCATTGCCTGTGAAGCTGACTTTACGCTTTTTATTTTCTTAAAGCCAAGGTATTCTAGCTTTTTCTGGAGATTTTTCGCGGCAAGGTCATTGTCGTCAACAATCAGGACGTTCTGATCGTTCGCCTCTTCAAATGTCGGCTGAATTTCTTCAGGTTCTGCAAGGTCACTTAGAGGAATCTCAAACCAGAAAATCGAGCCGCCCTCTGGATTTGGCCTTTCTCCGATTTTTCCTCCCATTGCTGTGACAAGATTTTTTGCGATTGAGAGTCCAAGTCCTGTTCCGCCGAATTTGCGGTAAGTTGAAACGTCTCCCTGAAAGTAGTCGGTAAAAAGTTTTTTTGATTTTTCTTCTGAAATTCCGATACCTGAGTCCTTGATTTCAAAATAAAGTTTGTCGGACTGCTTTTCTACGGAAACTAGAATATAGCCTTCGTTGGTGAATTTTACAGCATTTTTTACCAAATTAAGGATAATCTGCTGGACGCGAACCGGATCGCCAGTGACAAATGGGGGAATCGATGGGTCTAGGTCGGTGATGATTTCAAGGCCACGGTTAAAAGCATCAATCGAAATCAAGTCGACGACTTGCTCTGTCACCGAAGTAATATCAAAAGGAATTGATTCCAGCTTGAATTCCGTTGACCGGATTTTTGTAAAGTCAAGAATATTGTTTGCCAGTTCCAGCAGGACTTCTGCGGAAAACTGAATCTGCCGGATATATTCAGTCTGCTCCTTGTCGAGATTTGTGTTCTGCAGGAGTTCAATCGTAGAAATTATAGTTTGAATAGGTGTGCGGATTTCGTGGAGTGTTGAGGCCAAAAAACGTGTTGAACCGTCAACAGAAGAGTCATTTACTTTGCCTTTTTTTGAAATGTCATTTTGTTCCATTGTTGTCATTTAAAAGTTCTAGTGATTTTTGGAGAATCACATTCGGTTTTTGGGGTTTTGTCAGATAGGTTCTGGCCCCCAAACTTAAGGCTTGAACAACCACTTCCTTTTGAAGGAGTTGTGAGTAGATGATGATCGGAGTTGTGTTCTGCCTTTCCTGAAGTGATTTTAAAATGTCAAAACCGGAAAGTCCAGGCATAAAAATATCCAGAACAATCAGGTTGTATTTTTTCTTATTGTAATTCGCAATGAATTCTGAACCGGAATTAAAGGAGTCACATTTTGCCCCGATAGAATTGTAGGAGGCTTCCAAAATTCTGCGGATGACAACATCATCGTCAACGATCGCGACTTGTAGGGTATTCCCGTTTGTGGCCGGGTTGGACTTGTCGTCTTTGGCCATGGGACCAGCGTCTGAATAAAAACGCATTTCTACGGAACCTGAATTGTCTTTTCCGGACGAGGTAAGAATTTTATCTGAAATTAACTCCTGCAATGGAGTGCCCTGAGAGCCTTCGACCAGGGAGTTTGTGATTTTCGTCAGATTGTCAGAGACTTTGATTCCTGCATATTCACTGTGGCCTGAAATCAGTTCCCGTGTGAATTCGTCCAGCGCAAGAATCTTTATGTTTCTCTTTTGAATGCGAGTGTCTGCGGCGAGAATTTTATCCAAAAGGAATTCGAGGTTTACGCCGTCCGTGAATGAAAGCGTCAAGTCTGTCATCATCAGGACGATTTTCGGCTGCGTGATTTTGTTGGCCTGAATCAGCTCCATCAGCTTGTATTTCAAGAGGGAGATTTTTTCGCGGTTCAGCCGCTGTGCAAGCTCTATGAAAATCAGGCTTCCGTTTGTGTGCAGCTCCAAGACGCATGGCGTGGTGTCAAATGAAAAGGCCGCGTGCAAAATTTTGCCGATTGACTCAAAGAAGACGTCAAATTTTATCGGCTTTGAGAAATATTTTACAACCCCGTACTGGATCAAGGGGGCGACTTCGCTTCTAGAAATTATCGGACCAGAGATTATAATCGGGATTTTTTTTGCATTGATGTCCGCCGCCTTTTTTGAAAGAAATTCCAGCATTGATGAAACGGATTCTGCAATGTCAAGAATAATCAAATCGGGCAGGGTGGAAAGCAGTTTTGTGAGCGCATCTCGACGACCGTCAGCAGACTCTACGGCAACGTTTTCTGCTGATAATTTTTCCTTTAGAAATTCTCGGAAAAGAGGTGAACCGTCAATAATTAAAACCTGCTTCATTATTACTTTATATTAAAATCTTTTTGAGGATTTTTCAATAATAGAATATTACCGGCACTCTTATTTTGCCAAGACGACATTCGGCACAGAAGTTTTTTCCTGCTTGAGATAAATCGACTTGAATGGGTGAATGTCCAGGGCGTTTGTGAACCAGCCGCCGACAGCATTCAAATTGACTGCGTGGAAAGAAACAAAGTGCGAAATCGGTAGGACGATTCCATCGTCCAAAAGAATCTGCTCTGCCTTTGAAAGGGTCTTGTAATGGTCGGAAATGTCTATCTCAGTTGAAGCCTGGTGCAAAAGGTCATTGAATTTTTGGGACTTCCACTTGCTTGTGTTCAGAGTGGAGCCTTCGCGGAACAGTTCCAAAAAGGCAACAGGGTCAGCAAAATCCCCGATCCAAGAATAGAGGAAGAGGTCTGCGTTCCAGCCTGGAATAGAGTCAAAATATCTGGACTCTGGTGTTGTCTGAACTTTTAATTCAACACCGAGTGGCTCCCAAGCTTTTTTGAGAATTTCGGCCTGGTCTTTTTGACGTTCACTCTCTGTTGAGATTGCGTAGATTATCTCCAATTTTTTGTCCTGCGGAATTCCTGCTTTTTTGCGGGCTTCCTGCATGAGGGAAAGGGCGTAGTCTTCTTCTGTGTCCTTTAGGCCGATTACGTTGGGGTAGCCTGCCAGTGGGTAGATGAAGGATGTTGCCGGAATCAAGACTCCTGCCCTCAATTTGTCCCAGGGAACGGCGGTCAGCAGGGCGTTTCTGAAATCCGCAGAATCCCAAGGCTTGTTTTTGCATGAGAAGAAAATATATTCGGTTCCGAACATGGCGGAAATCCGCACGGCATTTTTATTGAAGAGAACGTTCACATCGGCCACGCCTGAAAGCCAGTCCGCATCCCCGGAATTGAAATTCCATGAATTTTCTGCAAGATTGTCTGAATATTTCACTGTGATTTGTGGCAAATATACGTTGTCTTTATCCCAGTATTTTTCGTTTTTAACGAGAACAAGCTGCTTTTCCGTTGACTCTTTTACAGTGTAGGCCCCTGAATAAATTCCTGATGCCCCCTTGTAGGCTGCGAATGAAGATAGGCAAAGAATTTCCTTTAGGTGGGCGGTCGGTTCCTTCAGGATGACAGAGAGGGTTCGCTCGTCTTTTACGGTGATTTTTACCTCTTCGGCGGAAATTTTGCCTTCACGGAATTCTTCGGCTCCGTCAACACAGTCCAAAAATGAAGCGAATGCGGCGTTTGGAGTTTTTAGCAGGGTTAGCCATGAGTCCTTGAAATCTTGAGCCGTTATGGGGCTGCCGTCTGAAAAAGTCGCACCTTTGCGCAATGTGAATGTCCAGCGTTTTTTATCGCGGGAAATTTTTTCACTTTCAGCAAGGGCGTGAATCGGTTCCAAAGTCTGAGGATTGTAGTCGTAAAGCCCCTCGTAAATTCCGTTGAGAACCTGAGCTTCTGTTTTGAAATTCGCAGTGTAAGGATTCAAATCCAGCTGGTGGCCGGAGAAAATGACAGTAAAATTTTTTTGCAAGTCCAAGTCAACAGGAGAGTTTTCCGCTGACTTTTTTTCTTCCTGAAAGATTTCTTCAGAATTGCCTTCTTCAAATTCATGACTGTCTGCTTCCTGTGCGGGAATACAGACAGCCCCGAAAAAGCAGAGGGCTGCCAATAAAATAAATTTACGCATTTGTTATTCCAAGTTTTTTGAATTGAGCTTCTTCTTCCATATGAGCAACATATTCGGCTCTGTGCTGGTTACATTGCACAACGGAATTTTTAAGAGCCGTAATTTCCATTTTAAGGCCCTTGATTCTTCCTCGGTTTTGGAGGGAGGCTGCCGTTTTGAAGAATTCATCGAGTCCATCGAGGAGTTTAAGCATTTTCTGCCCATCGGTAATCTGAGAGTTTACGTATTCGAGGATTTTGTCTTCTTTTTGTGCGAAGACCCGCTCGTATCCAGGAGAACCCTTGTTTGCGGTTGCAGCATATCGGCGGGATCGGGTTGCCATGTCTCCGACAAACTGGACGTAATTTATTTTCTCCTGATGTTTTGCTCCACCGGCATCTGAAACCAATATCGTGTAATAAAGGGGCTTTTCCGCCAGATTGAAGGCCTTTCGTAGAGCTTTTTTCAGTTTGTCCATAAAGGAGTTGTGTTCGCTTTCTAGAACATCGTGGTTTGCCTGAAGCTTTTTGATAGTCTGCTCTATCTGCGGTGCCATTGCTCCCAAAACACGGATTGCGACCATCAGCATTTCTTTGGTGTCAACTTTAGGCTTTTGCTTTTCTGCATTTTTATCCTTGACCTGAAGCTTGGCCAAAATTTTTGCCTGAAGCTCTTCCTTGTTCGGGGCGTGGTCTTCCTGTACGATTTCGTTAACCAAGTCAGAATAGAAAGGTCCTTTGCCCATGGCTGCGGTAAAATTCTTTTTAATCTGAGCGAGTTCCGCTTCTGGTGAGGAGGCTGCCGCAGCTTTGTCAAACTGTGGATAGTCGAAAACGTTTTTGCGGATTTGTCCCTTGAAATTTTCCTTCTGATATTCGGCGAATTCTTTTAAAGTTGAGTTGATTGCGTTCATCGCCTGGCCGGCTTTTGAAATCGAGTCGCTAATCATGCTCGATGTCATTTGGTCGGTGTTCTGTCTAGCGGTTAAAATCAGCGTGGCAAGAACGCGGGTATTGGTTCTGTTTGAGTTGACTGAAAATGATGACCACTGAATGCAGTTGTTGAAGTCTGCCAGTTTTTTGATGCTTGCTAGGGTAAGCGAGCGGGTCGAGAATTTGTAGTAGTTGCAGATGAAGTCCAGCATCACGTCGTAGTCAGAGAAACGCATTCCCATGACGGTAGACCGGTCGCTTTCGTTAAATGGGTCTGTCGAAGGGACTACGATGTCGGAAATCTTTTTGTCCAATCGGTAGGGGTCGGGCTTGATTAGAGCCTTTTTAACGAGAAAATCAAAAAAATTGCGGACACAGGTATGCAAAAGGCGGTAATTCTGCAATAAGGCGGGAAGTCCGTCTTTGTCATACCAAATTGCCTTTTCTTCGAGAGCGGCTATGACCGTCTCATTAAAATTTGTATTTTCAGCCATTTGTTTTAATATCGGCAAAAATTAGCTGAAAAATGAATTTTTACTATCGGTGTTTTGCGATTTCCTCTTGGCAGAGCTGGTCGCAGATTTCGTTGTACTGAATTCCTGCGTGGCCTTTGACCCAGTTCCAGCTGACCTGCATTGATGTCGCGAGAGAGTCGAGTTTTTGCCACAAGTCTTGGTTCAGTACCGGCTTTTTGCTGGCAGTTTTCCAGCCGTTGCGTTTCCAGCCGTTGATCCAGCCTGTGATTCCGTTTTTGACATACTGACTGTCTGAATAGACAGAAACCGGTCTGCCTGAAAATCTTTCCGTGTTTTTGATTGCCGTCAGTGCCATGATTGCGGCCGTGAGTTCCATCCGGTTGTTTGTCGTTACATGCTCTCCGCCTGAAAGTTGGCGGGCATCGTTGCCGTCGATTATGACGCAGCCCCAGCCGCCGGGACCGGGATTTCCTGAGCAGCCGCCGTCCGTGTATACGATTAAGTCTTGTGAATCCATTTTTTCCATGCGGAGATTATAAAGGAAAGTAAAAGCGAATACAAATAGGGGCGGCCGCCGCTTTCGCGTCGCCGGGCTTTTCGGGGCTTTCCCTCCCGGCCGGTGCTTGCGCACGCACTTCGTGCCCCCTACAATCCCTGCCGCTCGCATCCATGCTCGCTTTTCCTCGCACCTGCTCGGCGTTCACTTCGGAGATCGGTTCGAGTCCGACATTTTTTTGAATTATCGCTTTCTACGCAAAACGGCTTCCGTGTGGAAGCCGTTGAGATTTTTTAGCCAACTACCGGACTTGAACTCTCCCCCTCCGGGCGAACGCTCCTGCGTTCTTCCTACGGGCGGGGTTTTGGCTTTCGGAGCGTCCATGCTCCTCAACCAAAAATTGCCGCGCACCTGCTTGCAATTTTTGGCCGCCAAAACCCAGATCGGTTCAAGTCCGGGAATTTATTTTAAAATAAAAAAACTCCTGCTTTTCACAGGAGTCTTTCAGCCAACTACCGGACTTGAACTCTCCTCTTCGATTCGCAGCGTCCTGCTGCTCATCTCAGACGCCTCCGTTCACTGCCGCTCTCATCCATGCTCGCTTTTCCTCGCACTTGCTCGGCGTTCACTTCGGAGATCGGTTCGAGTCCGACATTTTTTTGAATTATCGCTTTCTACGCAAAACGGCTTCCGTGTGGAAGCCGTTGAGATTTTTTAGCCAACTACCGGACTTGAACTCTCCCCCTCCGGGCGAACGCTCCTGCGTTCTTCCTACGGGCGGGGTTTTGGCTTTCGGAGCGTCCATGCTCCTCAACCAAAAATTGCCGCGCACCTGCTTGCAATTTTTGGCCGCCAAAACCCAGATCGGTTCAAGTCCGGGAATTTATTTTAAAATAAAAAAACTCCTGCTTTTCACAGGAGTCTTTCAGCCAACTACCGGACTTGAACCGATCACCTGCTCTTTACGAGGGAGCTGCTCTACCAGATGAGCTAAGTTGGCGTGTTTTGAAATAGTAGCAAAAAAAACGGCTCCGGTCAATTGGGAGGAGCCGTTTCGATTTCAGAATTATTTTCCTCCGCGTCGAATGTGACTAGAATGGCATCATCGGAGGTTTCCCCAGCGGTCCGCCTTTTTCCTTGTTGAAGCCTCCTTTGGGAATGCCCATTTCCGGTCTGTCAGCCTTCTTGTCTGGCTCATTTGAAGTTGTTTTTGCCTCCTCGTAGCTTGTTGGGGCGAGTTTTCCGCCTCCAGCCAGTATGAAGGTCTTGCCGCCAAGCCATGCGTTCTTTTCGTTGTCTTTGTTGTAGTAGATATTGTGTCCGTCAGACTTGATGTTCGTCAGTTTTTCGTCTTCGTCAGAAAAGGCATCGATATAGCTGTCTCCGTCCAAAGTCACATCGGCCTTTTTCGCAAGATTCAGGCTTACGCTTCCTTCTTTTTTGCCATTGTTTATGGAGCCAGTGAATTTCGCCCCGTCCTTGAGATTCACTTCAATAGAAGAAATTGAGTCTGCGCTGATAGAGCCTGTCAAAATCTGCTTTTCAGCGTTCAGGACGACCTTTCCTCCGTTCGCCCCTGGCCGTCCCCAACCACGAGAAGAATTATTCCCGGCAGCCCGCAAAAGTTCGTCAGTTTTTCCAGTCAGTTTTGTAGAAGTCAAATTGACTACCGCCTGTGTGTTAGTCACGTAGAAAAATGGTCCGTCTGAATTGTTTTTGAGAACAGAATCTTTTGCCGTGAAGGTCGCAGTTCCAAGGTTCGCATCCCCAGACATCGACTGGTAGAGCATGACGCCTGAGTTGACCTCATCGCGTTTTGCAGAAATTCCGCCCTCAAGTTTTGATTTTTCAACGAGAATTGAATTTTTCCCCTCGATGCAGGCTATTTGCGCTCCCTTTGCTTTTCCGCTCAAGTTCGAAATCCTGATGTCGCCGGTCGAGTAAATCACAGGGGAGCCTTCCACGCTTGTTTCTGCCTTGCCTCCGTTTACAATTACGGTTCCTTCACCGCGGTCGGTTGCGAATGCCGCCGAGTGGGCGCCTTTTGTCTGTATGTCGACTTTTTCTGCGCTGATAAATCCTCCGTATGTCGCGTCCAAGCCCCGCGAAGAATTCCTTTCTGTACGGATTGTGAGATTTTTCGCTGTGACTTTGGAACCTTCCCCTGTTGAAAAGACTGCGTTTGCCCCGTCAGCCTTTGTCTGTACTGTGACATTTTCAAGACTGAGCGAAGACGCATTTTGTGCGACAAGTCCTCCGTTCAAGCCATAAAAATTTGACTGGCCGTCATTTGATGAATCCCCGCCTTTTTTTAAGAACGTTGATTTTTTTACGGAATATGATTTTCCATCGTTTGCCAAAAATACAGACTCGTCCGCCTTTGATGTCTCGGCAATTTCTGAAGTCAAGTTTGTGTTTGCCTTTGCTGCCGTGAGTTCCGGGGCTTTTTCGTCCGGAATTCTTCCGAAAGCATCAGCGGGTGGAGCCGGTGGCTGATTTTTTGCCGCGAATAAAATTCCTGCGGACAATGCCGCTGCTAAAAGTGAGAATTGGATTTTTTTCATAACGCCTCTTTTTGAAAGTGATTTTTATTCGTGCGGAGGGGTAATACCCCGCCACTTGGGGCGGCCCCCTCCTTTCGTCGGGGCGGGAGTTCCAGGCTTCGCTAACGCTCATAGGCTTCGCCCTCCTTGGCTCTGCCTACCCTGGCCTTCCATTCCCTGCCGCTTACATAAAAAATGATTTATCCCAAAAAAGAAACGTTAATAACTGCAATTTATGACTATTTGTCAGCTCGTGAATTTTCAGTTATAATTTTTGTTATGACAACTTCCCCGGATTTTGTAATAGAAGCTAAAAATCTTTCAAAAAAGTTTACCCTCGGCGCGGGATTTTTTGCAAAAAAAGACAAGTCGGTTTATGCCGTCAACGACCTGTCTTTTGGAATTGAGCGCGGTAAAAGTTACGGACTTGTCGGCGAGTCCGGCTGCGGTAAGACAACAACCGCGAGAATGCTTGTCGGTATGTACAAGGCTGATTCCGGGGATGTCCTTTACAAGGCTGGTGCGGATTCTGCGCCAGAGTCGATTTTTGCCTATAAGCGGACAGAGCTAAAAAATTACCGGGAAAAAATAAAATACGTCTTTCAAGACCCGTCACGCTCTCTGAACCCCAGGATGACCGTCTTTGACATTTTGACTGCGGCCTTTAAGTATTCCTCAAAATGGCCTGGAAAAGCTGCTGCCAGGATTGAGGCTGAGAAAATCATTCAGGAAGTCGGACTGGATTTAAAGGATTTGGAGAGGCGGCCATCAGAATTTTCAGGCGGTCAGAGGCAGAGAATATCAATTGCCCGTGCACTGATTATGCAACCTGATGTGATTTTCTGCGATGAGGTTGTTTCCGCCCTTGACGTCTCGGTTCAGAGCCAAATCTTAAATCTCTTGCAGGAAATTCGCCAAAAGAGGGGAATCTCGTTTTTGTTCATCGCCCATGACTTGCGGGTTTCATGCTGGTTCTGTGATACTATCGGAGTTATGTACCGGGGAGTCCTTCTTGAGGAAGCTCCTGCTGGAGACTTCTATAAAAACTCCGCCCATCCATACAGTCAGTTGCTATTTAAAAGTTCGGACGATTTTACAGGCGAAAGCTCTAAATCCGGTGAGATGAAGACGGCCTTGGAGTCAATTCATGGCTGCCCATTTGCCCACCGCTGCCCCAAGGCGACTGCAAAATGCCGGGAAAATCTGCCAGACTGGAAGAGACTTTCTGACGGCCACAAGGTTCGTTGCTTCCTTTTTGACTAGATTGTAAAATTTTTTGAGGTTTTGTTTTTTATGAACGATTATGCTAAAACCATTCTCAGATGTCTTCCTGCTTTTTGCATAATCTGCGTGTCGTGGTATTTGTCTTCTCAACCGACCATTGAGCATATGCCGTCATTCTGGAACGCTGACAAGCTTGTGCATTTTGTCTGCTTTGGCGGACTTGCCTTTTGGGTTTCTTTTGCCTTTCTGAACGTAAAAAGTTGGAAAATACGCCTCTTGCTTTCCACGGCTTTCGTATCGCTTTACGGCGTAATCGATGAAATCCACCAGAGTTTCACGCTTGGTCGCTCATGCTCGGTTTTTGACTGGCTGGCTGACACGACAGGCGCATTCTTTGGCTGCCTGATTTTTCTTCTCGTCCTCAAAGTCCGAAGATCGGCTCTCCACAATCCAATCTCTAGAATTGCCGAAAAATATGTGCTATAACAAAAATATGACAGTTCGCAAAATGCCGATCGGCGTTCAGGATTTTGAAAACCTAATAAAGAGTGGCTATGTTTACGTAGACAAAACTGCATTCGTTCACCGCCTTGCTCAGGGCCACGTCTATTTTCTCTCCCGCCCGCGGCGTTTTGGAAAGAGCCTACTGCTGTCCACAATCAAGCAGTATTTCTTGGGCAACAAGGATATTTTCAAAGGACTAGCCATTGAAAAGCTTGAAGAAGAATACCCGACCTCATTTGACCACGTTGCATGGGCAAAGCACCCGGTCATATACATCGACCTGAATTCAGAAAAATATGGAGAGAAGAATTCTCTGGACATCGCATTGAATCGTTCCCTTGTGCCTCTGGAAAAGACATACGGAATCGAGAATTGCGGGGAATCTTTGTCTGGCCGCTTTATAAATCTAATCCGCGCCGCCTACGAAAAGACCGGACGACAAGCTGTCGTCCTCATCGATGAATACGACAAGCCACTTTTGCAGACTCTTGACAACAGGGAGCTTTTTGACGATTACAGGGCGACCCTCAAGGCCTTTTATGGAGTCTTAAAAAGCGAGGACGCATCCCTCAGGTTCTCGATGCTCACCGGGGTCACGAAGTTCAGCCAGGTCTCAGTCTGGAGCGACCTGAACAACTTGCGCGACATCTCCTTGCTTGACGAGTTTTCAGACATGTGCGGAATCACGGAACGGGAGCTTCATGAGAACTTTGACGGAGAAATCCAGAAGCTTGCAGATTACAACAACATTTCAAAAGCGGAGTGTTATGCGGAACTGAAGAAGAGATATGACGGCTATCATTTCAGTGACAATTCCGATGAGGTTTACAATCCGTTCAGTCTGCTCAACGTCCTTGCCGGAAAAAAGTTCTCCGACTACTGGTTTCAGACCGGCACCCCGACTTTTCTGGTAGAGGAAATCAAGCGGAACAATTTTGACCTCAGAAAGTTGATCAACGGCGTTGACGTGAACTCACAGCGGATGAGCGAGTACAGCGTTGGCGGCTCGAACCCAATTCCGATTTTGGTTCAGTCCGGCTACTTGACAATCAAGGGGTTTGACAAGCGCTTTGGAAAGTACAGGCTGGAACTTCCAAATGAGGAGGTGAAATTCGGCTTCTTGAATTTCCTCTCGCCTGACTTTGTGGGGAAAAAGAACTACGATTCTGATTTTGACATAGAGAAATTCACAACAGATGTCGAGTCCGGCGATGTTGAGTCATTCATGACCCGCTTAAAGTCGATAATCGCCTCACTTCCGTATCCAACAGCGAGGAAGGAGAGGACGGTCGAGCTTCTAGAGTACAACTTTCAGGTGGCGGTTTACCTGGTCTTCACGTTGATGGGACAGTTCACCCAGTGCGAGGTGCAGTCGATAAGCGGACGCTGTGATTGCACGGTTGAAACCGCCGATACAGTTTACCTATTCGAGTTCAAGACGAACGATTCTGCCGAAAACGCAATCAAACAGATTGTAGACGCAGGCTATGAGGAAAAATACAAGGCTGGTGGAAAGAAAATCGTGAAAATCGGAGCTGAATTCAGTACGAAAGAGCGGAAACTTGTGGACTGGAAGATGATATAGGAAGAGAAAACACTCCCTACAAGAGCGTGCGGCTAGCTTCTACAAACGGCAATTTATACCACTATGCGGGGCTGTTACAGGTGCGATAACTGCCGAAGAGCCCTGAATTTGAACAAGCCTTGCCAATTCACTATAATTATTAAAATATTGCTCTGCGATTTTGAGGTTTAGAAATGAAAGCGATTGAATTGGAAAAGGCATACAATCCCAAAGATTTTGAAGACAGAATTTATGAAAAATGGGTCAAGGAAGGCTATTTCAGGCCTGCGTCAGATGAGAATTCTCCCGTCCACTCACAGAAAAAATCAAACATCAATTATACAGTCGTAATCCCGCCGCCGAATGTCACTGGTGTTTTGCACATGGGTCACGGACTCAACAACACATTGCAGGACATCGTTGTCCGCTACCACCGCATGAAGGGTGACAACACACTCTGGATTCCGGGAACTGACCACGCGGGAATCGCTACTCAGAACGTCGTTGAGCGCGCGCTTAAAAAGGAAGGAAAATCTCGCAACGACTTGGGACGTGAAAAATTCATCGAGCGGACTTGGGAAGTCACCCACGAGCATCACGACACAATCGTAAAGCAGCAGAAAAAACTCGGAAACTCAGTCGACTGGAGCCGCGAGAGATTCACTTATGACGAGGGACTTTCAAAGGCAGTCCGCGATGTTTTCGTGACCTTGTACGAGCGCGGTCTTATGTACAAGGGGCAGCGGCTTGTGAACTGGTGTCCCCGCTGTGGAACCGCCCTCGCCGATGATGAGGTTGACCACGTTGACACAAAGGGCGCGATGTACCACATCTACTACGAGTACGCTGACGGCTCTGGAAAAATCGAGGTCGCCACAACCCGCCCTGAGACTTTCTTCGGAGATACAGCCGTCGCCGTGAACCCGACTGACGAACGCTACACGAATCTTGTCGGAAAGGAGCTTAAGCTTCCACTCACTGGAAAGAAAATCAAAATCATCGCTGATGAGTACGTTGACAAGGAATTCGGAACCGGTATGGTCAAAATCACTCCGGCTCACGACCCAAATGACTGGGAAGTCGGTAAGAGACACAATCTTGAGGTAATCAACCTCTTGAACCCGGACGGAACTCTGAACGAGAACGTGCCCGAAAAATACCGGGGAATGAAGTGCGAGCAGGCGAGAAAGCTCGTAATCGAAGATTTGACCGAGGCCGGACTTTTCAAGGGCGAGGAGAAAATGACCCACTCTGTCGGCCACTGCTACCGCTGCAAGACCGTCGTAGAGCCTTATTTGAGCTACCAGTGGTTCGTAAAAATGCAGCCGCTGGCGGAAAAAGCCCTTGCCGCATGGAAAAATGGAGACATCGTATTCTATCCCAAAAAATGGGAGAACACATACAAGCACTGGCTGGAGAATATCCGCGACTGGTGCGTTAGCCGTCAGATTTGGTGGGGACACAGAATTCCGGTCTGGTACTGCCAAAAATGTGGCGAGACAATCGTTTCACGCGAAGACCCGACAAAATGTCCAAAGTGTGGTTGTGGTGCTGAGGATTTGAAGCAGGATCCTGACGTTTTGGACACATGGTTCTCCTCATGGCTCTGGCCTTTCTCAACATTGGGCTGGCCTGAGAAAACCGTCGACTTGGAGAAATTCTACCCGACGACCGCCCTTGTCACAGCTTATGACATCATATTCTTCTGGGTCAGCCGGATGATTATGGCAGGCCTTGAGTTCACTGGAAAGGCTCCATTCCACGATATCTACATCCACGGTCTTGTTCGCGACAAGCAGGGAAGGAAGATGTCAAAGTCTCTCGGAAACGGAATCGACCCGCTAGACATAATCGACCAGTACGGAGCCGACGCCCTCAAATTTACGCTTAGCTTCATGTGCGCCCAGGGGCAGGACATATTGATTGACAACGACTCATTCAAACTTGGAAGCCGCTTCTGCAACAAGGTTTGGAACGCCTCCCGCTACATTTTGGGCAATCTTGAGGGACGCAATTTGATTCCAGTCACTGACGCTGACCTGACCGAACTCGACAAGTGGATTTACACAAGACTCGACAACGCAGTCCGCGAGGAAAGGGCAGCCCTTGAGTCGTACCGCTACAACGATGCGGCAAGCACACTCTACGAATATTTCTGGAACAACTTCTGCGACTGGTACGTGGAGGCCTCCAAACTCTCATTCAAAAACGGCGATGAGCATGAGAAAGACCGTGCGGTCTCCGTGTTGCTCAACGTCATGGAAGAGTCATTGAGACTTTTGCATCCATTTATTCCATTTGTCACAGAGGAAATCTACTCAAAGCTCCCGATGGAGGAGATTGTCGCCAACCGCAAAAAGTCCGGGGCACAGAAAGTCCTCTCAAGCGAAGAGTATTTGGGAATGCTCACTACGGCACCTTTCCCTGAGAGCCGTGATGCCCGCCTTGACGAGACAATTTCCGGCAGGTTCGCAGTTTTGCAGGACTTGATCCGTGCAGTCCGTGGGCTTAGGAACGAGTGCGGCCTTGACCCGGCAAGCAAGCTCCACATCGCCCTTAAAATCACAAAGGGAAGCCCCGCTGAAGTCTGCCACGAGAAAGTCGAGATGATTGAATTGCTGGCCGGCGTAAAGAAAATTGACTTTGTTGACGAAAAGCCCGCGAAATCAATCGGAACGGTCGGAACAGGCTTTGAGGCCTTTATTCTCTTGGACGACTCAATCAATACAGAGCAGCTTGCCGCCCACTTCAAAAAGGACTTGGAGAAGGCTCAAGCTGACGCAAAGAAAATCGAGGCAAAACTCGGCGGAAAATTCGCTGAGCACGCCCCTGCGGAAGTCGTTCAGGCAGAGCGCGACAAACTCGAAGAGCTGAAGCGGAGAATCGAGAAATTGACTTCATATATCGAGACTCTGTAGCTTGCAGATTTATAAAGGGAGCGAAAAATGCCACTTGAATTTGACATGAAGACTGAAAAGCCTACTCAGATGGACGAGCAGCACATGTTGCAGCTGAAAAATATTTTTCTTGCCCCCTACATGCAGATTTCAACAGCCCTGATTGGCAAGGAAAGGCGGGCGGGCGGCAACATGTTCCGCCACCAGCTGGACACAATGGCCATTCTGATTGACTACGGCTATATCGACAAAATCCTGCTCAAGGCCTCGGTGATTCATGATGTCGTTGAGGATATCGAGGGCTTTGACAAGGACATAATCCGCAACTGCGACGAGGACGGCGAGGAAGTTTTGAAGCTTGTCCTTGAGGTCAGCAAAAAGCCCGGCCAGAATAAAAATGACTATCTAAAGTCAGTGCTGGAGTCCGGCAGCCAGCGGGCGAAAGTCCTCAAATGCGCCGACAGAATATCCAACATGATTTCACTGGGCTTTGTCACCGACTGCAAATTCATCGAGCGTTACTGCGATGAGACCGAGCTTTTCATTTTCCCGATTGCCCTTGAGGTCGACTACAACATGTACCAGGAGCTGATTTCCTTAGTTATGACCAGGCGGCAGTTCCTCGTGGATTCCGGCTGGTTCGACCGCGATAAGGGAGGAGAGACAAATTCCCGTTTTCATGAGAAACGTTAGTGCGGCCCCCGCTTTGCGGGTCGCTATGTCCACCCTTCGCTAACGCTCATAGCCGCTTTGCGGCTACTTCGGGGTTCCCAGCGCTCCGCATTTCTGCTGTCAAATGCTTTTTTTACAGTGGACTTTTGGGAAAAAGTGCATTATCATTTGATATATATTTACTTTGTAATTTTTCCGCCTGAAAATGACGGATTATAGGAGACGTAAAATGGCAGATGTAAAGGTTGCTATTAACGGTTTTGGCCGTATCGGTCGTTTGGCATTCCGCCAGATGTTTGGTGCCGCAGGTTATCAGGTTGTTGCTATCAACGACCTTACAAGCCCCACAATGCTTGCTCACCTTTTGAAGTATGACACAGCACAGGGTGGATTCGCCGGAAGAATCGGCGAGGGAAAACACACTGTAGAAGCTCACGACGGTGAAGGCGAAGACAACTACATCGTAGTCGATGGAAAGAAAATCGTTATCTACAAGTGCAAGGGACCGGATGCCGCTAACCTTCCTGCTTGGGGAAAAATGGGAATCGACGTTGTTCTTGAATGCACAGGTTTCTACACATCAAAAGCCAAGGCTGAAGAGCATGTTAAGGCCGGAGCACGCAAAGTTGTAATCTCAGCTCCTGCTGGAAACGACCTCCCGACAATCGTTTACAATGTAAACCACAAGACTTTGAAATCAAGCGACACTGTTATCTCTGCCGCTTCTTGCACAACAAACTGCTTGGCTCCGATGGCAAAAGCATTGAATGACTTCGCTCCAATCCAGAGTGGAATCATGTCAACAATCCACGCTTACACTGGCGACCAGATGATTCTTGACGGTCCTCAGCGCAAGGGTGACCTCCGCCGCTCACGCGCAGGCGCACAGAACATCGTTCCGAACTCAACAGGTGCTGCAAAGGCTATCGGCCTTGTAATCCCTGAGTTGAACGGAAAATTGATTGGTTCTGCTCAGCGCGTTCCGGTTCCGACAGGATCAACAACAATCTTGACAGCCGTCGTAAAGAAGGCTGACGTTACAAAAGAAGCTATCAACGCCGCTATGAAGGCTGCTTCTGACCCTGAGACATTCGGCTACAACGAGGACCAGATTGTTTCTTCTGATGTTATCGGAATGCGCTTCGGCTCATTGTTCGATGCAACTCAGACAATGGTCAACAAAATCGCCGATGACCTCTGGGAAGTACAGGTTGTTTCTTGGTATGATAATGAAAATAGCTATACTTCACAGATGGTAAGAACAATTAAATATTTCAGCGAACTTAAATAGTTCTTCTGAATATATTTAAATCAAAAAAAGGCTCCGCAAAGGCGGGGCCTTTTTTGTAGCTATTTTCATTATCATTCTATTGGACAGGTCGCTTTCTTGCTACGCAAAAAGCTCCCGCGCCCGCAACGCCTGCTAGCGGGCGGGTATTCTAACGAGAACTCATACACAAGCCAGATGCATCGGTCGCGAGAGCGAGCTAGATAATAATTTCCTCTAAGCAAACGGCGCGAAGCGACGTATGGTAAGAACAATTAAATATTTCAGCGAACTTAAATAGTTCTTCTGAATATATTTAAATCAAAAAAAGGCTCCGCAAAGGCGGGGCCTTTTTTGTAGCTATTTTCATTATCATTCTATTGGACAGGTCGCTTTCTTGCTACGCAAAAAGCTCCCGCGCCCGCAACGCCTGCTAGCGGGCGGGTATTCTAACGAGAACTCATACACAAGCCAGATGCATCGGTCGCGAGAGCGAGCTAGATAATAATTTCCTCTAAGCAAACGGCGCGAAGCGACGTATGGTAAGAACAATTAAATATTTCAGCGAACTGAAATAGTAATTCTTCGAGAAATGTTTAAGAAAAAGGGGCTGTCTAATAAGTTCGCAGAATGCGGTCATTGAGCCTGTCGAAATGACATTTGCCACTATAGATGGTGGTTGCGGGCGTTGCCCCGACAAACTCAACCACCATTTTGCTACTTTTGGGACAGCCCCTTTTTTATGAGTTTTCATTATCATTCTATTGGACAGGTCGCTTTCTTGCTGCGCAAAAAGCTCCTGCGCCCGCAACGCCTGCTAGCGGGCGGGTATTCTAACGAAAATAGCTATACTTCACAGATGCATCGGTGACTCGATTGGTGGATTGGTCGTTTTCTTGCTGCTTATGCAAAAGGAACTGATTACGGCTGTCGTCAGGCCTGCGAATACGGTGACTCCGAGCATGTGGACCGGGGGAAAGGCCGCCAATGCCAAGGCTCCGAATGAAAGGGCGCTTGTCGCAAATGAAAGCAAAATTCCCGTATTTGTCAGGGATGCTTCTTCCTGGGACGAGGAATTGCTTTTTTCCACCGCGTAGATTATGTAGTCGAGACCGAGCCCAAAGACGAGGACCAGGCCTGTCGCAGGGAAGAATGATAGCGGGATTTTGAAGAGCCCGAGCGTGGCAAGTGTGACCAGCATTACGGAAATCGGGACAGCTGCTGTTTTAGCGGCTTTTTTTAGCCCGTAGGCGACGCACAAAAGAATTATGATTGCAAGGTAAGCGGCGCACAAAAGCAAGAGCATGTTTTTTGTCAGGGAGTCTAACTGGCTTCCGATGTCGGAGACTTTGTTCACAAAATAAACGCCGGTCAAATCAGACGAAAGATTTTTAAGCCCTGCCGGATTTGAGACTTTTAGCGGCAGCGTGCATGAGTAATAATCCCCATTGATTTTGCCCAAATATATTGAAGAAAGCGCGGAGCCTATAAGCGACGGAAGTTCTGACGATGGCAAAATAACTTTTTTTGCGGCTGACTCGTATTCCTTTTGGAAAATGTCGGAACTTTCAGGCGGAAAGCCTAAGATTTCGTAGAGGGGGGCGGAAGCTGCAAGCAGGGCGGCTGCGGCCTCGTAGGATTTTTTTTGTTTTTTGACAGTCGGGATGAAATTTGTGAGAGAAAGCCAGGAGCCGACTTGGCCAGAAGACTGCAAGAGGGAAAGTTTTGAGTCAAGCTCAGCGGATTTTTCAAGAAGGGCTTCTTCGCTGTCGGCTTTGATCAGAAAATACGCGCCTGTGGAGCCTGAATTTATTACGCCTGCGGATTCGGACTCGTTTGTGAGCATGTTTTGACTCATTGAGTACAAGGCGCGGATGTCGTTTTTAACAGAAAGCCGCCCGTGCAGGACTAAAATGACTACAAGTGAAACAAGGGAGAGGCCTAGCGGAAGTAAACGCGTTAGGGATTGTAAGGGGCGCGAAAGCGCGTGCGTAGCACCGGCCGTGAGGGAAAGCCCTGAAAAGCCCGACCCGCCGTGTTGCTTGAGCTTGTCGAAAGCTGCGGCGGGGAACGCCCAAGAAAGAATCGGATAGAGGCAGATGACGGTCAAAAATGATGAGGCAAGGCCGAAGAACAAAAAGACTGAGATTTGCTTCAAAAATGGAAATGGCGCGAGAAAGAGGGCGGCGAATGAAATCTCGCTTGACAGAAAACCCAGCAGAATTCCCCGGAAGATTTTTGACCGGACAGAAAATCCTCCATTTTTGCCGGAGTCTGATTTTGAATGGATGAAAAAGTGAATCGAGTAGTCCACACCGGTTCCGATTAAGGTTGTGCCGAATACGAATGTCAGCACGTGAATAGAGCGGAAAAACAAGAGGTCGGCGGCAAGGGCCAGACTGCACGAGAGGATGACTGACAGGGCTGAGATTATCGCGGGGGCGGGGCTGCGGAAAATCCAGAGAAAGAGCGCGATTATGACCAAAAGGCTTACGGCTGAGATGACTGAAATTTCCCTTTGGGCGGAGGACGAGGATTCATAAGAGTGGAATGGGACGCCGGAATAGACGAATCTGGCTCCGGTCTCTTCTTCGATTTTTGGGAAGATATTATAGAGGAATTTCACCGCACTTTTTTTATTTGTCAGCGAGGCTCCCTGCGGAGTGACCAGTGCCCTTAAAAGAACGTACCAATTGCCGTCTTTTTGCCGGGCGAGAACCCCGTCCTTTGGCGAGAGGGAGACCGAATTTTGCAGGAGGGTCGAGGATAAAAGTTCCGTCATGGCGGACTGGGCCAGCATAAAGGGGTCTGTCTCCAAATTCTCAAGGCCTGAGCTGTTGACGGAGCCATAGATTGCGGCGAGGGCTTCTTCCGTGGAAGAGTCGGTATCGCCTGAGTTCAGCTCTTCGATTCTTTTGTCCGACAGCAAATTGAAGCGGTATTCGTGCAAAAAGTCAGAAAGCTCTTGGGCTGTGGAGGCGGCAGAATAAAGGGAAAGTTCCTCAAAAAGCTCTGTCTCACTCTTGCACTGCTCGTAGAGGGCGGCCGCTGCGGACTTTGCCTTTTTGAAATCGTCTGACCGGGCTAAAATCGTGAGAGTGCGGGAAGTCTTTGCGGCCAGGGCTGAGTCCGCCTTGGAGACCGATTTGACTTCTTCTGACGGCGGAAGAATTTCAAAGAGGCTAGTGTTGAATGAAATTTTTCCGATGGCGGCGAGCGAGATTAAAAATGCGGCGAAAATTCCACCGTGAAAAATCGACCAGAGGGCAAGTCCGCCCTTTTTTGAAAGGCTTTTCATCGTTTTGACTTGTTACATTATTTGCTGAAATATGATTTTTCTTCTGGGCTTAGGGCGGTCGGAAAGTTGTGCGCGGAGAATTCGTAGCGGACAGAATTTGACTCGTTTTCCTTGAGCCAGACTGACTTTATTGTGGAGTCTCCGGCGACAAAAATGCTTTGAATTACAGCTGAAAGGCTTTCGTCCAGAGGAAGCAGCTCCATCGTCCAGTTTGAGCTTGTGCCCATAAAGTAAATCTCAAAATTTTCTTCGAGGGTCTTTGCGTCTCCCTTGAAAACCGAGGAGATGATTTTTGACATTTTCTCGAAAGTCTCGTTGCCGCTTGAATCCAGAACGGACTTGTTGCCGCTTTTTGAAGTCTGGATTATCGCGGAGTCTGTGATTGCCATCGCGGAGGGAAAGGGCTTTGTCGTCTTCCAGAGGAGGCCGTCTTCCGCAGAGATTATAAAAGTCCCGGAGGATTTTATCTGCCTCTGCAATTTGGCGAGGATTTTTGTCTGCTCGAAATTCCCTGTGACAATCGGCCGGTCGGAAATTTTCTGGCAGACTTTCTCAAAGACTGGCTTTGATTTTTCGTCCAGCGGAAATTCTGAGATGTCCTGGGCGGATGCGGAAAAGATTGCCGAGAAGAAAATGAGGGCGGCCGCAAGTTTTTTTATTGAGATTTTCATTTGTCAAAGCCCCCCTGTCGGATAAAGTTCTCAACCTTGTCGCGGATTACTTTTGGGCAGACGAACTGGGTTTCTCCCGTGTCGTCTTTTACGCACATCTGTGAGACGGAGCCTTTTGTGCAGAGCTTTCCGGTCTTGGCGTTGTACAGCTCGAATTTGATTTTGACCATGTTCTCGTATTCATCGAGAATCGCCTTTGCCCGGCAGATGTCGCCGTAGCGGAGGGAGCGCAGGTATTTTATGCGGACATCGGCGACCGGGTATGAATAGCCTGATTCCTTCATGTCTGTGTAGTTGTAGCCGATTTTGTCCAAAAGGACTGAGCGGACTCTCTCAAAATAATTTATGTAGTTTCCGTGCCAGACAATCTGCATAGGGTCGACTTCGTAAAATTGGACTGGAAATTCAATTTCCGCAGTCAGCAGGTGCGGGTCAAGTTTTTCGCTCATTTATTTCTCCAAAAAAGTCAAAAGTCTGCGGGCGGGCTTGTCAGATTTAAGGCTAAGCCCAAAAATCGAAGAAATTATACCATTGATAAGGGTGGTCAAGACAGTGCCTTTCGAGTTCGGCGGCATAGTTTTGAGCCGTTCTAACAATTCTTTCTTCACGTTCCTTGCGGGGGCAGTCAAAGTCAACTGGATTTTTCTTTATGAAAAAATCGTACTGAGGCCAGATTGAAAAATCCTTCTGTTTGAGTCCCCACATAAAATAAGTCGGAACTTTGAGCAAGGATACAAGGAAAAAGGTTCCGTATGGAAAGGCTGCCTTTTTTCCGAGAAAGTCGATTGGAATCGTCCTGTCTGAGTGGGCACCGACACGGTCTCCCGCTATTACTACAAGTTCTCCTGCGTCCAGTTTTTCCTGCAAAAGTCCGATTGTTCCAGGCCCGATTTCATTTGCGTCCACAACGTTCATTTTTTCTTCTGGGTTGATTTTTGCGAGAAAGGCGTTGAATCCGGCGGAAATCCCGAAGTCGGCGATAATGGTCATAGGAACGGAGCCGGAGAATCCAGTCTGGTCAAAAGAAGCCATTCCCCGCATCATCTGTGCGTTCCCAAGATGTGAAATCAGCAGGAGAGTCCCGCGCTTTGCCTTGATGTTTTCTATGATGTCCTGAATGTCATCGTCCTGATAGTGCAGGCTCTTGTCTTTGACTTTTCCCGCCCAGCTCTGAGTGTTTTCCACGAGGTTGAGGGCGAACGAGATTATGTGCTTGAGGGTTGACCTCCGTCTGACCTTGCCGGTATTCTTTGCTCTTTCAAATGACTCAAGCTGACTCAGATAGTTGCGTGAAAAATACCGGCCCTGCTTTGAGAAGACCCAGTAAAAAAATCCGACAGGAAAAGCGAGACATCTCAACGCAGCCGGCGGAAGAATCTTCATCAGCACAAAAACAATCTTCATTCCGAAAGAGCCGTGAGTTTCCTTGATTGAGTACCATTCTTTAGCCATGGGGAGATTCTACAAGATTTTTCGGCCTATTAACAGGGGAAGCCGTAAAATCATGCCGCAAAAGAGGCGGGTAAAAACCCAGGATATTCTGGCGTTGTCCCTGACTGCACGGAAATTCGAGATTCCGTCGCTTGGATATGAGACATGCACCGGATAAAATTCATATTTCACGCCCGCCCAAATCAGCTTTACAAAAATCTCGATGTCAAAGCCCATGCGAAAGTCAAACGCGTGATTTTCGACAAAATCGTACGCCGCTTCCACGGGATAGATTCTAAAGCCGCAGAGGGAATCCTTTATTCCGCTTTCGAGAGAGACGATTTTGCACCAGTTGTTGGCGAATTTCCTGCCGTTTTTGCGGGCGGCTGGAGCTGACTCGTCATAGACCGGATATCCGCAAATCATTTTTTCAGGAGAGGCGGCTGATTTTTCCAAAAAGAATGGAATCTGCCTTTCATCGTGCTGACCGTCCGCGTCGATTTGAATGGCGTGGGAAAAGCCCCTTTCGTGAGCGCGGATTATTCCAGCCTTAAAGGCCCCCCCCTTGCCCTGATTCTTTGGCAGTGTTACCAAATCCACGAATTCGGAATTTTCCAAGAGAATCTTTTCAAGGTAAGAGCGGTTTTCCGCCCCGTTTCCATCATCAACGAGAATCAGCTGGATATTATATTTTTTCAGCCTCTCGACGACAGAGACGCAGGCCTTCCCGTGTTTGTAGACAGGAATTATTATACAGGGGTTGAAGTCTGGCATGTTTTTTTCCATCAATGATTATAGCAGAAAAAAAATGTCTGCCAAGGATATTAAAAAAATAGACGGCCCAGAAAGGGGGCCGTCCAGGAAAAGGTGTTGGGCTACAGAATCCAGCTTATGCCCAAATTGATTGAGAAGTGAGAGAACTGGCCACTATAAGATTTGCTTTTCTTGTTCGTTCCATTCTCTTTCCAACTGTGCTTAAAGGAACTCCCACCCAACGGATACCAACTCATGTCGAAAAAGGCCCCTGTATGCTTGAGAATCCTGTAAGTGGCTCTCAAGTCTCCTCCGACCCCCATGCCAACAAGGATGTCTCCGTCTGTATGGTCGTCGGTCTCCTTATAAAAGTCAACAAGAAAATCTATGCCTCCTGTTGCAGAGAGAATCAACTTGTTGCCCAAAAAGAAGAATGATTTTCCGACCCCGACATTGTAGTAGAGTGAAAACACTCCGTCCGAACCTGTGTCATTGCTATCAGGTTGACCTAGCGCCATGCTCCACTGCCATGTGAACGTACTGGGATTGATTTTTAGAACGGACATGTCAAACATTGTTCCTGAAGTTGATACATTCGAGTGGTGTTTTAAACTTGCCTTGTTCTTTATTCCGGTCTTGATTCCAGCATTTAGGGTCAGGGCTGGCAGGTCATTTTCTTTCTTGTCTTTGTTATCTTTCTCGTTTCTTTCAGACCCGTCTGGTGACTCTATCTGACTGGACCGACTCTTTCCCTTCCTCGAAGACGGCGAGCGGGCAAAAAGACTTGTGGTCAAAAAGACCGCTGTCAAAAGGAGGAGAATCTTTTTTGCGGAAAAATTCATAAGCCCTCCTTACTGGAGTTTTTTATAAGTCTTGCGAGTCGTTGTAACAGAATTGCCGTTGCTGTCGCGTTCAACCGTAACTGTTGATTCAGAAACGATTGTGTCTGTAATGTCGATTGCGATTCCTGATGCAACCATGACTTTTGGATTTGCCGGGTCTGTTGACTCGGTTTTTGAGTCCCAAACTATGTTGATAACTGCATCGGTTTGCGGATATTTTGCAATTGCGGCTTTGAGAATTTTTGAGTAGAAGTTAACTGTTTCTGCATCATCCTTGGGAACCTCAACAATGACCGGGCCGAGAACGTCATAGTTTTTTGGGTTTACCAGTTTTGTCGCATTGAGCGATTCTCCGTAGAAAGTTGTTGGAAGAAAAATATCTTCTTCTGTGTCTCCAAAATTGAGGGACGTGGTCTTCTTTGATGAAATACAAGCGGTAAGGCTGAAAATTACGAGCGTCAAAAATGAGGCTAAAAAGATTTTGTTTTTCATAAGAAACTCCTCTTGCCTGTTTAAGGCGGTAAAAGTAAAAGAATTTAAGAAATTCTTATGAAATATTTTATACTATTTTAACTGATAGCGAAAGTTTTTTTAATTTTAAATAACAAGAATTTAAATGAAAGATTTTTCCGTATTCACAAAAAGGGAAAAATCCCCTGCTCCGCGGTATTGGAACAGGGGGTGATAGGCTTTATTTCTCTTCCTCGATTTTGGCGTTTTTGTCCACTTTGGCAGAATAGGAGCCGCTTGCGTAAACCTTGTTTCCTGAGAAGTCAGAGATATTGAAGGTCACGCACTCTTTTTCTTCCTTGTACTCCAAGTGGAAAACGACGACTGAATCCGGCAGAATCTTGTTGGAGAACTTAAAGCGCTTGATGTCAGGCGTTGAAAGCTCCGTTCCGAAATAGCGCTGGGCGTAGTGGGTAACGAGGTCAATCTGTGCGACTGCCGGAAGAAGCTTCATCTCCGGAAAGTGGCCGTCAAAATAGTTTGACGAGGCCGGAATTGAGACTTCAAGCTCCACCATTCCTTCTTTCTGGCTCAAGATTGTCTCGGCGGGAATCCCGTGGGGATTCTCTGGAACAAAGAGTGCCTGGATCACGGGCTTCTTTTTCTTTCCCTGGGAATCAACTGGAATCTCGTCAAGGAATCTCCATTTTTTAGGCAGGACGACGTTCTCAAAGAAATTCATCAGGTAGTCGTGGAAGTGGCGGTTAATCAGATATTTTTCTGTGTCCGCGAACTTCTTTGTGCCCTCGTCATTAAGAACAACTGCTGCGGCAAGATATTGTCGCCGGTCGCTCATGGGGACTACAGCGCAGTCTTTTACAAGGCCGGACTCCATCAGGCGGGTCTCAACCTCAGTAACAGAAATGCGCTTCTCTTCGATTTTTACGATCGAGTCAGCCCGTCCCTTCAAAATGAAAGAGCCGTCTTCCATGATGTCAACCAAGTCTCCGGTTTGAACGCCCTTTGGATTCTGGATATAGGGGGAAGAAATCGCAAGGCAGCCTTCCTCGTTCTTCCAGATTGTCGCGGTCGGAATCGGGTGCCAGTTGAGCCCATTCTTTGACTGGCGGTAGGCGATTGCACCTGTCTCCGTGGAGCCGTAGCCTTCCCATGGCCAGTAGCCGAAAATATCGTTGGTCTCTTTTGCGACTTCAGGGGTCAAAAGTCCGCCCGAAGTGAATATAAATGGGTCGACCATGTTGAGTTTTTTTCCCTCGCGGGAAGCGTTTGTTCTCTTCAAGAAGGCCGGAACTGCGATGATTGCGTAGGGAACGTCATCAAGAGGTTCGAATTCTTCCGGGAATTCAATCTTGTAGCGGCGGCAGGGAATTCCAAGCGTGAAAGGAATTACAACGTAGTACAAAAATCCGTAGATGTGGTGCTGGCTTACGGTCGCGATGAACTTGCGCTTGAGCCATTCTTCGCCCCAACGTCCGATTACGTAAGTCGTGTCCCTCTCCATTTCAAGAAGACGCTGCTGGACTTTCTTTGGGTGGCCGGTCGTTCCAGACGTGTAAAAACGGATGTCGGTCTCGGCGGGAACAATCGTGATTTTTTCGAATTTTTCTTCTTCGCTGGGGGCCGGTTCATTTTCCACGAGTTCGGGCAAAAAGTCAGAGTCAGCCTGATTGGGCGCGTCGGTCAAAAAGCGGATGTCAGGCTCGCTGCGGATTTCGGCGATGAACTGGGGGGAAATATTTGCGGTCAAAAGAATCTGTTTTTTACATTGTAGGAGGGCGACAAGGGATGCTGTGAAATACCACCAGTCGTCGCAGTGAAGAATCCATTTTTGCGTATCGGCGTGTGAGCGGATAAAGCGGCGGAGTTTGGCTGTGTTCTCAAGGAACTGGCCCCATGTGAAATACTTTCCGTCAGACCACTTGCGCTCATAGCACATCACCATGTCGAGCGGGCGGGACTTTGCGTCAAATGTTGAGATTGGAGTGAGTTTTGGCATTTTTTTGTTTACGACCTTCCTTATTATAAATTCCACGGTGAAAAGTATGCCCATCAGGACATAGGCGATTCCCCCGTTATATACAGACCATAAAAGCTCGTTTTTCAAAAAGACCGTGGCAAGGGCGGTCAATCCGTTCAAAACGAAAAAGACGCACCAGACAAGAGTCACCTTGCGGCAGTAGTCTTCAACCCTTTTTCCGCTGATTGATTCAGGCAGACCTCTGTTTTGCAGACAGGCCATTCGGAAGCAGATGTTTGGCGGATTGAAAAGCGTGTATGAAAAAGTGAATAAAAAAATCCCAGAAATTAAAACCGGGTACAATTTGATGAAAAGCGTGGAGCCGGTGAAAAAACAGACGAGTCCGGCCGTAAGCAGGAGGGCGGCGGAAATGAAAAGCCTTAGGTTTTCTTTGAATTTGCCCTTTCCTGTCGCGGAAAGAAGGTAGACCAGACCTATGAAAATTATAAAGAGTGAAAATACGCGGAAGGGAACTTTTAAAATCACCAGGCAGAGAAAAACAATCGCCGGGTAAAGGGCGGAAGCCACAAAAAACAGCGCTTTTAAAAGACCCTTCATTTTTATTCCGTCAGTCCTGTTTTAAAAGAGGATAGAGGAGGTCAATCGTGTCCTGACATGTTTTGACGTTCTTGAACATGGCGGGCGCGATTTTTCCGTTGACGTAGGGTTTCATTTTGACGATGAGCTCCACCGCATCGATTGAATCCAAGTCCAAGTCCTTAACGATGTTTGCTTCCGGTTTGACAAGCTCTTCTTCCACGTCAAAGTCATTGATTAAAACGTTCTTCAAAACGCCGAAAAGTTCATCTTTAGTCATTTGCTTTTCCCTGTTCAGCTGAGATATATTCGGCGAGAGCGTTCACAGAAGCGAAGTGAGCTTTTGTCTCCGCGTTTTCCGCATTGAATTTAACGCCGAACTTCTTTTTTAATGCGACTCCGAGTTCCAGAGCGTCGATAGAGTCAAGTCCAAGTCCTGTTCCAAAAAGCGGCTCTGAGTCAACGATTTTTTCCGGAGTGATGTCCTCAAGTTCGAGAGAGGAAATTATACATTCTTTGATTTGTCTTTTAAGTTCGTCCATAAAAATCCTCAAAAATTTGAATAATGTAACAAATATATAAAAAATCCTGTAAAAAATCAAACGGAATATATTGAAAAGACTTTGTGCGCAAAGGATTGTAGCAGCTGCGAAGCAGTCCTGAGCGAAGCGAATGGATGAGCCGCGGTTAGACGGCGAACTGCGGAAAGTGAACTGAACCCATTTTATTGGACAGTTTACGCAACCAATATTTTAGCTTTT